>NZ_CP054856.1:2692283-3340924 GCF_018417475.1 Novosphingobium decolorationis | reverse complement strand
CTGCGCGACCGTTTCGACCATGCCGAGACGAGCCTTTCGGCCTACGCCATGACGCGCCTGGCGCGCGGCCCCTGGGAACTGGTGGGAGGGCTCCACCTCGACCGGACCTCGCTCCTGACGCAAGGCTACATCGAGGCCGGAGATACCTGGACCGCGACGACGGCCTCTTCGCGCTACACCCGGCTGCTCCCCGCCTTTCTGGCCAATTTCGATCCCACGCCGTCGCTGCGCCTGCGCGCCGGGTACAGCCGCACGCTCGGGCGTCCCAGCTACGAAAGCTACGCCCCGCGCGCCGCCATTGACTTCGGCAGCTCCAGCCTGGCCGGGAACCCGCAAAGCCCGGACGTTACTGTACGGCTCGGAAACCCGGGGCTAGCGCCGCGCACCTCGGACAATTTCGATGTGAGTGCGGAGTGGATCCTGCCCGCCCGGCTCGACGGTCTCGTCTCGGCCGCGCTCTTCCACAAGCGCATTCGCGACGAGATCTTCGATGCCCTGACCCAAGGCTACACCTGGGAGGGCGTGTACTATTCCTCAGCCCAGGTGATCCGCCCCGTGAACGCCAGCGCGGCGCACATATCGGGACTGGAGCTGAGCGCGAGCGTGGGCTCGCTCGGCGCGCTCTCGCACCACCTTGCTCCCTTCGGCTTCACCGCCAACTGGACCCGGCTCGACGGCGCGATGTCGGTCCTGCAGACGAGCGGCTCGCAGCGCGTGGTCGACCGGCTGGTCGGCCAACCCTCGCAGATCGGCAATGTCAGCCTGTTCTACGCCCAGGACGGCCTGGAACTGCGCGCCGCGATCAATGCGACGGGGCGCGCGCTTCGCGCCGTGGCGCCCGACGCGCCCTCGCAGGACGTCTACTGGGCGCCGCGCCGCCAGGTCGATCTCCAGGCCCGCTACCACTTTGCGCCGCGCTGGAGCGTGGTGCTCGACGTCTCCAACCTCACCCAGGCCCGGCTGACCAGCCTGACCGGCCCCGGGCATGGCTGGCTCAAGGACAGCTACGCGGTTCCGCGCAGCGTGCGCCTCAGCCTGCACTGGGGGCTGGGAGGGTAGGCTGCGCCCTCAGTCACCGGGAATCCGGCACTGGTGCAGCCCCTTGCGAAGCGCGGCGGGATAGTCGGTCTGGATCACCGACACGCCCATGATGCGAAGATCCGCAAGCCTGCGGCACGTCTCCGCATCATCGCCCTGTGCCATCGCCGTATCGGTGTCGCCCAGCGCGTTGGCCCAGATCCGGGCGGGGAGCGCCGCAATCACCGCGCTTGCGGCGCGGGTCAAAGAGGTGGAGTCGCCGTGCACGATGGCAACCGGTGCCAGACCCCGGTTGATCTCCTCCAGCGCCGGGCCGTCTGCACGCAGGCGCGTCATCACCGGTAAGCCCGGCACGAGACGGCGTCCGGCCCGCAAGGTCTCGCTCTCGGAGTCGAACAGGATCACCTGCTCGGCCATCCCCAGCCCCTCGACCACGGCCAGCACCGGGGCGACCTTGTCGGTCTTCATGTCGAGGTCGACGAGCGCCTTGCCGCAGGACTTCACGAGCAGTTCCTGCAGGGTGGGCGGGCTCTCGGCGCTACCTTTCAGGTGCAGCGCCCTCAGCTGCGCGTAGGTAATCTGCGCGTTGGGGCCGGTGCCGTCGGTCGTACGATCCAGCGTACGGTCGTGCATCACGTAGGGAACGCCATCCGTCGTCACGCGCACGTCGATCTCGATGATGTCGGCCTTCTCGGCAATGGCTTCATCCATGGCCGCGCGCGAATTTTCGGGGGCGACCAGATGCCCGCCCCGGTGCGCGGCGATGAGAATGCGCCCGCTCGGATCCGCGCGCTCGGCCTGAAGGCGCGCGATATGCGGGTTTGTCCCGCAGAAGGGCTCGGCCGCCCACGCCGTGGGCGCGGCCAGCGCCAGTGCGGCCACCAGACCTGCACCAAGGAGTGTTTTCATGATCGAAGTTCCCCTGCCCCGCCCGGGGCAATCTGGAGGGATGAAAGGCCAAAGCCGAGGGCTCCAGGGGAACGCATGTCCCGCTGGAGCCCCGCTGTCAGGCCCCTGAGGCCAGGGCCGTGCGCAATCAGAAGCGCGCGTTGACGCCGAGCCAGAGGGTGCGGCCCTTCTGCGCGCGCTCGGCAAGCAGCTGGCCATCGGGCATCTTGCGGAAGTACTCGATGTCGGTCTTGGTCAGGTTCTGCCCCTCGGCGATCACGGTCACACCCTCGAGGACCTTGAGGCGGATCTGGGCGGAGAGCTCGCTGCGGTGCCTCGAGTGGATGTCGAAGAGCTGCGAGTCCTCGTTGATCGACTTCAGGTAGTCCCCCACGTAGCTGTAGGCGATCGACGCGCCGAACACACTGTCCTCATAGGAGAGCGAGGCGTTGGCGAGGAACTCGGGCTGGCCTTCCAGGCCATCGACATGCCGCGTGGATTCGTCCGCCTGGATCACCGTCTGCTTGCCCTTGATGTAGGTGGCATTCGCGTTGAGCACGAAGTTGCCCAGGAAGCCCGGCGCGATGTCGCGGAAGTCCTGGCGGGCCGAGACCTCGACACCCTTCAGCGAAGCACTCTGTGCGTTCATCGGGGTGGTGATGCGCGCGGTATAGAGGTCACCCTGGTACTCGAAGCCGTCGACCGAGATGTTCTGGGTGAAGATGAGGTTCTTGATGTCCTTGTAGAAGGCCGCGACCGACAGCATCGAACCCTGGGTCGGGTACCATTCGAGCGAGAGATCGAAGTTGTTCGAGGTGCGCGGTTTGAGGTCGGCGTTGCCGCGCGTCACCGAGATGATGTTGTCGCCCTCGACCTCGTCGGGAAGGCCGATCGCTTCCGAGATCGCATAGTAATTGAAGTTCGGGCGCCCGATGGTCTTGGAGTAGCCCGCACGCAGCACCACGTCGTTGTCGAAACGATAGCTCGCGATGACCGAGGGCAGGAGGTACTGGTAGGTCGCCCGGCGATGCCCCTCGCTGTAGCTGTCGGCATCCTGCACGCCGCCCACCAGGTTGGCGTCGCGCACCCACAGGTCGATGTCGTTCTCGGTCGCATCGAAGCGCAGACCGGCAAGGACATTGAAGTTCTCGGTGCGGTAGCGCGCCTGCGCGTAGGCCGCGTAGACCTTCTCATTCAGTTCGTAGTCGGAGGAGATGTTGGTGTCGCTGTCGTCCTGGACGTCGGTGTACCCCGCCGCTTCCCAGGCCGCGCGCACCGCCTCGTCGTTGATGAGGAGGAAATCGACGCGCGGGTCGGTGGTGGCCAGGCGGTCGGGACGGTCATAGCCGACCAGCGTGATGCGATCGCCGTTTACATCGTAGAGGTTGCCCGCGAAGCGATTCTCGTCGTAACTCTGGTCGGTGTTCTGGAAGCTGGCACCGACATTGAAGCCCAGACCATAGTCGTCCGCGGCAAAGTTCTTGCCCACATCGAGGCCAACGAACGTCAAGTCCTGCGCGGCGCGCTGGGTGATGTGCTGGATGTAGCTTTCGTTGTAGGTCGCCGGATCGTTGACGTAGCCCGGATCGAGCAGGGTCAGCTGCGGGTTCGCGCTGGACAGGTCGTAGGCGAAGGCCCCCTCTTCGTTGTAGTCGCCCTGGAACTTGGAGCGGTCGCGGATCGTGTTGAGACGTGCACGCGAATGCGTGGCCTTGAGGCTGGCGTCGAAACCGCCGCCCAGGTCCTGCTCGACAAGGCCCGAGACCACGAAGGTCTCGCGCTTCTGGGGCTGGTGCGAGTAGCCCAGCGCAGTACGGCCCATCGCCCAGGTGCCCGAGGTCGCATCCTGTGCAACCAGCCCGGCGCTGTCGCGCGACTGGGCCAGGTACTCGTTCCGGACCTCGTCTTCCTTCTGGTAGAAGTAGCCCGTGTAGAGCGAGGCATAGGTAGCCGAACCGGGATCGTATTCGAGCTTCATCACGCCCGAGGCGCGCTCGACGCTGTCGGTATAGGCGAAGATCTGGTTGCGCGCCGCGGCCGACCAGCCGTTTGTCGTCGACAGGTCGTTGTAGTCGCTGATTTCCTCGCCATTGTCGTCATAGAGCAGGTAGCTGGAATCGACCGCGCCCGGCTTGTAGTCGTAGTTGCTCGAATTGTAGCGCGCGTAGGAGCCCGACAGGACGACACCGAAATCGCGGTTGGCGCCGAACACGCTCGAATAGGTGAGGTCGCCGCGAAAATTCTGGCCCTGGTCCTTGTGCGCGAACTGCCCTGCCGTGCTGTTGTCACCGACCGAGGCGCGCGCAACGAGGGTGGTCTTGCCGGTATCGAAGGCGCTCGCCGTGATGAGGTCGAGCTGGCCGCTCAGCGCATGGGGATCAAGGTTGGCGGTGATCGTCTTGGCCGCATCGATCCGGCTGACGAAGGACGGCGGCAGCAGTTCGATGCGCGCGCCGCGGCTGCTCGGGGACGTCGTCGCAAGCGGCATGCCGTCGATGGTGACGAGGTTGTAGCTGGACCCGATGCCGCGGATCATGACGCTCTCGGCAAGGTCGGGCGAACGGTCATCCGAGGTCGCGAAATCGGGCACAAGAGCCACGCCGACAATGCGCTGGGCGACCTGCGCAATGGTGAGGTCGGGCAGGAGGCCCGCCTGATCCTGCGCGATGGAATCGCGGATGCCTACCGCATCGCGCTTGGCCTCGATGGCCGCGACGTTGGACGAGCGGTAGCCGGTCACGAGGATCGCCTCTTCGGCGGTATCCTCGTTGGCGCGGTGACGGCGCGCGGTCTCGGGGTCCTCCTCACCGGCCTGCGCCGTGGTGCTGGCATTGGCCGTCTGGGCATGGAGCGGGGCCGCGGCCAGCATGGCGGCAAGCGCGGGAAGAGCGGCGGTCAGGCCAAGAACATGGATGCGTTTCATGGATACAACTGTCCTGTGAAGCAAAAAGCAGGTTCGAAAATTCAGCGGTGAAGAGAGGGTGCGCGCCTTAGCTCGGCGTGCAGGCGAAGCTGCGCAGGCCGCTTCGCGAAAGGTAGTCCTTGAGGATGCCGGGATGATCGGTCTGGATCGCGTCGACACCGTAGGCGACAAGCCGCCCCCACACGGCGTTCGGGTCCTCCAGCGCGACGCGGTCATCGTAGATGCGCCCCGCCAGGCTGTTGACCCAGTAGCGTGCACAGCGCGCGCGCAGAGCCCCTGTCAGGCGCGGCAGGAACCCCTGCGTCTTGACGTCGATCTCGAAACTGACAGGCGCAAGCGCGTCGTAGGACGCGACTGCCGCAACGGGATCATCCGCCATGCCCGGCTCGCGCAGGATCGGCTGGAAGTGTACGTCCCGGACGAAAGGCACGCGCGCCGTGATCGCAGAGGCCGAAGCTTCGGCCTTGAACAGGACGTGGCCGCGCATACCCGCCTCATCCACGATACGCAGGAGAACGGCCGGGTCGACCGCCTTGGCATCGAGGTTGACGAGGACCTCGCCGCCGGTCGCCGCAAGCGCCTCGGCCAGCGTGGGAATGCGCCGCTCGGTCACGGCACTCGTCCCGCCCCTCGCCCTGCCCCTCGTCCTGCCCATGCCTTCCCGCAGGTGCAGCGCGCGCAGGTCCTCCAGCGTCATATCGGCAACACGGCCCGTGCCGTCCGTGGTGCGCGCGACATCTGCATCGTGCATCAGCACCGGCACCCCGTCCCGGCTGGTGCGCACGTCGAGCTCGACCATGTCGATGCCCATCGCGCGGCACTGCGCGATCGCATCGAGGCTGTTTTCCGAGGTCGCCTTCCAGCAGCCCCTGTGCGCAACGACCATGACGTGCCCATCGGGCCCGGCCAGCCGCCGGGCAAGTTCGGCGCTCCGCACGGAAGGCGCGGCCGCCTGGATCGGCTGCGCTAGGTGCGGCAGTGTGGCAAGACTACAGGCTGCAAGAACGCCGAGCGCTCCTGCACGCACTTTCGTGGCAGAAATCACGTCTGACCCCCCGGTCACTCGCGCGGCGTGTGCCGCGTTCGAAAGGGAGACGTGGCGGCTCTCAGAATCTGACAGGACGGGGCCAGTTTTTTTTGCACGCGCGGGTGTGCCCTTGCTCGCGACAGGACTGCGGACGCCGGGTTCCCGGTCATTGCCTATCGGGCAGGCACCCGGCATGGTCCCGCGCAATTCTACAGAGAAAAAGGGGCCCCCAACCCATGAAGACCATGCGCTTTCTCGCCTGCAGCCTGCTTGCTCTTGGTGCCGCGACCGCCGCAACGCGCACGCACGCGGAGGACGGTTTCTCCCAGTACCCCAGCGCGCGCGGCGACGTGCTGGTCTTTGCCAGCGAAGGCGATCTGTGGCGCACCGGGCGCGAGGGCGGCAGCGCGATCCGTCTCACCAACCACCCCGCAGAAGAGACCGACGCCCACGTCTCGCCCGACGGCACGATGGTCGCCTTCACCGCCAGCTACGACAGCGAGCAGGACGTCTATGTCATGCCCGTCGCGGGAGGGACGCCGCGCCGCCTGACTTTCGAGGGCGGCCTGCTGCGCACGGTCGGCTGGACGCCCGATGGCCGCGTCATCTATTCCTCGCGGCTGACCGGAGGCGGCCATGGCGAAATCCTCTACACGATTGCCCCCACCGGCGGCGAAGCGAGGCCCATCCCGCTGTGGCGCGCCAACGATGCGACCTATGGCGCGGATGGCACGACGCTGTTCTTCAGCCGCCGGGGCCTCACCGCCCGCGCGCGTGACCACGCGGTGCTCTACCGCGGCGGCGGCATGGCCCAGCTGTGGCGCTGGGACGGCGGCGCCGCGGACGAGGCGGTCCAGCTCCTGCCCGATTTCGGCGCACCGATCCGCTTTCCCATGGCCGCGGACGGCAAGGTCTACTTCATCTCCGACAAGAGCGGCGGCGATGCTCTCTGGTCGGTGAACGAGGATGGTTCGGGCGTGGCCCAGCTCTCGCAGGAAATGCCCTTCCCCGTTCTCCAGGCAAGCCTCGATGGCGACGCGATCTACCTTCAGAACGGCGCGGACATCCACGTCTTCTCGCGTACCGACAGCAGCCTCCACACCCTTGCCATCGACATCGTCACCGACCGCGCACAGACCCGCCTGCGCGCGATTGCCGATCCGATGTCGCAGCTGGAAGGTGCGCATATCTCCCCTTCGGGCGAGAGCGTTGCGGTCACCGCGCGCGGCCGGGTCGCCCTCGCCGCGCCAGGTGCCCTGCGCCGTGTCGAGTTCGCCGTACCGCTCACCGCCCGCGCCCGCCAGGCCGTCGCCGGCCCTGAGGGCAAGCGCGTGTTCATGATCCTCGATGAGGGCGAACAGGGCGATATCTACGCCATGTCCGCCGATGGGTCGGGCAAGCCGGTCGCCATCACCCACGGCTACGACGCGCACATCTGGTCCTTCGCCGTGGCACCGGACGGCAGGACGCTGGTGCTGTGGGACAAGCAGGCGCGCCTCCAGAAGGTCGACATCGCCAGCGGCAAGGTCACCCTGCTCGCCCGCAACGACACCGGCGACGACCAGCCCTTCCACGATCTTGCCTTCGCGCCCGGCTCCACCCACATCGCCTATGCCGAGATCGCACGCGCCAACAACGCCAACACCGCCGACATCTTCGTCCAGGACCTCGCCACGGGCGCCCGCGTCCAGGCGACCTCGAGCAAGTACAACGACTATGCCCCCGCCTTCGCGCACGACGGGGCCTGGCTCTATTTCCTCTCCGACCGCAATTTCGCGCCGACCCCGGGGAGCCCCTGGGGCGACCGCAACATGGGCGTCGCCTTCCCCGACCGGGGCGAGATCCACGCGCTCCAGCTCGACCCGTCCGCGCCCTTCCGCTTTAGCGAGGACAACGAACTGACCCGCAGCGCCGAAGAAGCGAAGCCCTCGTCCTCAAAACGGTCCGACGAGGCCGCAAAGGACAAGGACGAAGACGACACGGCCACCAAGCCTGCCCGCATCGTGATGGACGGCCTCGCCGCGCGCCTCTACAAGCTGCCCACCGCGCCCGGCATGTCCGGCCTGCTGCTCGCCTCCAAGGATTTCCTCTATACCCGCAAGGGCGAGGATCTCGTCTCGATCGCCATCGACAAGCGCGATCCCAAGCTGGAGACCTTCGCCGAGGGGGCGTTCGGCGCCGATCTCTCCGCCGATGGCAAGACACTCCTTGTCGCGCACGGATCGCGCGAGAAGCCCGAACTCGCCCTCGTCCCCGCCAAGGCCAAGCTGCCCGACGATATCGCGGCCGACACCGTGCGCCTCGACGACTGGCGCCTCGCCATCGATCCGGTGTCCGAGTGGCGCCAGATGTTCGTCGATGCCTGGCGCATGCACCGCGATTTCGCCTACGATCCGGCCCTGCGCGGGGTCGACTGGAACGAGGTCCGCACCCGCATCGAGCCATTCCTTGACCGCATCGGCCACCGCGCGGAGCTCAACACTTTGCTGGGCCTCATGGCCTCTCAACTAGGTATCCTCCATAGTCAGGTGCGCCCGGGTGACCTGCCCAGCGACGCGGAAAACAGCGCCATGGCTTTCCTCGGCGCCCGCTACGCGCCGGTCTCGGGCGGCCTTCGCATCGACGAAATCTGGCGCACCGAGGCCGACCTCGTCGCGCTGCGCCCGCCGCTGCGTCGGCCGGGCGTCGACGTGCGCGCGGGCGACGTGATCCGCCGCGTGGACGGACGCCCCATCGCCTCGCTCGCCGACCTGCGCCGTGAACTCGCGGGCAAGGCCGGGCAGGAGGTCCGTCTCGACCTCACCCGCGCAGGCACCTCGATGAGCGCCATTGTCGAGCCGATGACGCAGGACGGCGAAGTCATGGCGAGCTACCGCGATTTCGTGGAGGGACGCCGCCTGGCCACACAGGAGTTGTCGGACGGCAAGGTCGGCTATCTGCACCTGCGCGCCATGGGCCCGGACGACATTGCCAGCTTCGCGCGCGACTACTTCGCCCAGCTCGACAAGGACGGGCTCATCATCGACGTGCGCGGCAACAGCGGCGGCAATATCGACAGCCTCATCATCGGCATGCTGATGCGCCGCCCCTGGGCCTTCTGGGCCAGGCCCGACGGCACGGGCGTACCCACCACCAACATGCAGAACGCCTACCGCGGCCATGTCGCGGTCCTGATCGACGAGCGCACCTACTCCGATGGCGAGACCTTTGCCGCCGCGATCAAGTCGCTGGGCATCGCGCCGCTGGTGGGTACGCGCACGGCGGGCGCAGGCATCTGGCTCTCCGACCGCAACCGCCTCTCCGACAAGGGCGCGGTGCGCATCGCCGAAAACGCCCAGTACGCCGCCGACGGAAGCTGGATCGTCGAGGGGCACGGCATCGCGCCCGACATCGAGGTGGAGAACGGCCCCCACGCCGCATTCGAGGGGCGCGACGCGCAGCTTGAAAGCGCCGTTGCCCTCCTCCAGCGCGGAATCGCTCAGGAGCCGGTGCGCCCGCTCACCCCGCAGCCCCTGCCCCCGCTCGGCACCCCGGCCGGCGACGTCACCCCGCTTCCCTCACGCTAGGCGCCAAGGCACAGACCGCACCGGGGCGCGCCCCGGTGCGGTGCCACAGGCACGAGCAAAAGCGGCCTGAAATGGCGTGGCTGCGAACGAATTCTGGGGAAATGGGCGTGGAGCGGGTAAGGGGAATCGAACCCCTCTAGCTAGCTTGGAAGGCTAGAGCATTACCACTATGCTATACCCGCAACGCCGGCCTGACAGCGCGTCGGGCGCTGCCAAGGCGAGCCGCTTGCCACGACAGCGCGCGTCTAGTCAACATATCTTTTCACATGCCTGGCGCTTGCCCCCAGCACCATCATGGATCTCGCCTCACCGCGCACCGGTTCCCGCCCCACCCCGCGACTGGTAGACTGCCGGTGTCCCAGACGAGGAGGAGCGAATCGCCATGGCCACGACGCATCCCGACCGCACGTCCCCATCCCCGCAAGCGCCAGCGGCTCCGGCCGCCAACGCAGCCTCGGCGCGGCTGCGCAAGCCGCTCGACCTGCTGCTCGGAGCCGGGCTCGGCAAACTGCTGCGCAGCGTCGGGATCGGTCAGCCCAGCGCGCCCGGCGAGAATCTTCTCGACCTTGCCGATGCCCTTCTCTCGGTGCGCGGACGCGCTTCGGGGCCCTCGCTCGCCGCCGCCTTCTTCCGCCTGTACGAAAGCCGCAACGAGGCGGAGCGGCGCCGCTTTCTGGAAACGATCCACGAGCGCTATCCCCTCGATGCCCACGCCATCGACAAGGCCATTGCGCAGTGGCAGGCCAAGCGCGACGAGGCCTCCGGCCTTGCCCTTCACGCGGCCAGCAAGTCGCCCTGCCGGCGCCTCATCAACCTTCTCAACACCGCCCCCGACGGTACGCAGAAGCTGCTTTGGCTGCGCGAGGACCTGCTTTCGGTCGCCCGGGAAGACCGCTCGGCCGGCCTCCTCGCCTTCGACCGCGAACTCGAAGGCGCCTTCACCGCCTGGTTCAACGCAGGCTTCCTCGAACTGCGCCGGATCGGCTGGGATTCGCCCGCGGTCCTGCTCGAACGCATCATCCGCTACGAGGCGGTCCACGCCATTCGCGGCTGGGACGACCTGCAACGCCGGGTCGAGCCGGTCGACCGGCGCTGTTACGCCTTCTTCCACTCGCAGATGCCGCTCGACCCGCTGATCTTCGTGGAGGTCGCCCTGACCCGCGAAGTTCCGGGCGCCATCCACGATGTCATTGCCGAGGAGCGCGAGAGCGTGCCGGTCGGCGAGGCGAAGTGCGCGATCTTCTATTCGATCAGCAATTGCCAGAAGGGCCTCAAGGGCATTCCCTTCGGCAACCACCTCATCAAGCGCGTGGTCGGGCAGCTGCGCGAGGAACTTCCCCACATCGAAACTTTCGCGACGCTCTCCCCCGTACCCGGGCTTGCCCGGTGGCTGGACGGGGAGGAAACCGGCAAGTCCCCTGCCCCTGCGGACGACATCTTGCGCGCCGAGGCCGCGCGCTATCTTGTCTCGGCCAAGGGACGGGGCAACCAGCCGCGTGATCCGGTCGCGCGTTTTCACCTGGGCAATGGTGCCCGCCTCGAGGCGATCCATGCGAACGCGGACCTCTCCCCCAACGGGGTCAAGCAATCGCGCGGCATCATGGTCAACTATCTCTATGACCTCGACTACATCGAGGCCAACTGCTTTGCTCTGGCCGAGATGGGCACCGTCGCGACCTCGAAGAAGGTCCGCGCGCTCCTGGATGACGGCAGCGACGAAGAGAGTGGAGGCAAGCGCAGGAAGTCGGCCGAAGCGGCCTGACGGCTCACCGCCGCCTTAGTGTCCAGGATAATCGAGCAGCGCCTCGACCGCGACCCCGGCGCGGCGCAGACGCTCGGCTCCGCCAAGGTCGGGCAGATCGACGAGGAACAGCGCCTCGGCAACAACGCCGCCTGCCCGGCGCAGAAGCTCGCATGCGGCCAGAGCCGTACCGCCCGTTGCCAGGAGATCGTCGATGAGGACGATGCGGCTGCCATCTACGACCGCTCCTGGATCGACCTCCAGCGTGTCCGTGCCGTATTCCAGCGCGTAGTCGATGGCGAGCACGGGCACGGGCAGCTTGCCGGGTTTGCGCACGGGAATGAAGGGCATGGCCAGCTTTGCCGCGATGGCCGCGCCGAAGATGAAGCCGCGCGCCTCGATCCCGGCGATCGCCTGCCCCTCGCAGGCCTGCACCTTGTCCGCCATCATCCCGACCGCTGCGGCAAAGCCCTCGCCATGGCCCATCAGCGTGGTGACATCGCGAAACAGGATGCCGGGCTTGGGAAAATCCGGGATCGTGCGGACGAGCGGCTTCAGGTCTTCAGGCGTCACGTGGGGCTACTCCGGGAACTCGTTGAGGAACACAGCGGTGCCCCCATAGCGAAAGAACCCCTCCACCGCGAGGATGGAGGGGTTCTGTGTGACTACCAGGACGGCAAAGCTCAGTGCTTCTTGTTCGCCCAGATGTTGCGATAGGACATGTAGCCCAGGATCGTGGCGAAGAGCAGGAAGCCCAGGATCGGCCAACCGGTCTGCTTGCGCTTGTCCATGGTCGGCTCGGCGGTCCAGATCAGGAAGGCCGAGACGTCCTTCGCCATCTGGTCGACCGTGGCCGGGGTGCCGTCCGAATAGGTGACCATGTCTTCCATCAGCGGTGCGGGCATCGCCAGGTTGAGGTTGGCGAAGTACGGGTTGTAGTAGAGCCCGTCCGGGGTCTTGGAGTCCGGGAAGTGCTTGAGCAGTTCGGCGGGCTGGTCCTGATACCCGGTCAGCAGCGAGTAGACGTAGGGTCCACCGTTGTGACGCGCCTTGGTAATCAGCGAGAGATCCGGGGGCGAGCCCTGGCCGCCGTAGGCAACCGGCGGGAAGTAGTCGGTGGGCGTACCCGGATTGGAGGTAACCTCGCCGGTCTTCGCGTCGTACTTGGGGATCGTGAACTGCGCCGCGATCGCCTTCACTTCCGGCTCGTTGTAGCCCAGCTCTTCAAGGTCGCGGAAGGCCACGTGCTTCAGGGCGTGGCAGGCCGCGCAGACCTGCTGGTAGACCTGAAAGCCGCGCTGCAGCTGCTGCTTGTCGAACGTGCCGAAGGGCCCGTCGCTGGAGAAGCTCACGTGCTTGGGATGCTCGTGGAACTCGTGCTCGGCGGTCGGCTGGGCCGGTTCGGTGGCCCAGGTATAGAACCCGAGCCCAAGGGACCAGGCCAGGGCTACCGTGAAGAACAGCCCGACGAGGATCGAGAGAATGCGTGCCATGTCTTTCGTCTCTTTCTGTCTTGCTGTTGATCAGGTCGAAGGCTCAAGCTTCGCGTCTTCGTCCTTGCCGAGGACAGCCTCGGTGATGGAGAAGGGCAGCGGCTTGGGCTTCTCGATAGCCGAGACGATCGGCAGGATGATCAGGAAGTGCGCGAAGTAGTACAGCGCGGCAATCTGGCTGATCATGACGTAGGGCTCTTCGGCCGCGGCGCCGCCGCAGTAGAACAGCACCGCCATGGTCGGGATCAGACCGAACCAGAAGAACTTCTTGTACAGCGGACGGTAGGACGACGAACGGATCGGCGACTTGTCCAGCCAGGGCAGGAAGAACCACACCAGGATGGCTCCGAACATCGCGAGCACGCCCATCAGCTTGGCCGGGATGAAGAAGAAGTCCTGGGTGAAGGCGCGCAGGATCGCGTAGAACGGCCAGAAGTACCATTCGGGCACGATGTGCGCGGGCGTCGACATCGGGTTGGCCGGAATGTAGTTGTCCGGGTGGCCCAGGTAGTTCGGCGCGAAGAACACCATGGCGCAGTAGAGGATCGCGAAGACGCCGATCGCCCAGCCGTCCTTGGCGACGTAGTAGGGATAGAACGGAACCGTGTCGCTCTCGCTCTTCACTTCCACGCCAGTCGGGTTCGACGAGCCCGGAATGTGCAGTGCCCAGATGTGCAGGATGACCACGCCCACGATCACGAAGGGCAGGAGATAGTGCAGCGAGAAGAAGCGGTTGAGCGCCGCGTTATCCGGCGCAAATCCGCCGAGCAGCCACTGTTGGAGCGGTTCGCCAACAAGCGGGATCGCGCTGAACAGGCCGGTGATCACCTTGGCGCCCCAGAAGCTCATCTGGCCCCAGGGAAGCACGTAGCCCATGAAGGCGGTCGCCATCATGAGGAGGAAGATCACGACGCCCAGCAACCACACCATCTCGCGCGGCGCCTTGTAGGAGCCGAAGTAGAACCCGCGGAAGATGTGGACGTAGATGACGACGAAGAACGCCGAGGCACCGTTGGCGTGCGCATAGCGCATCAGCCAGCCCCAGTTCACGTCGCGCACGGTGTGCTCGATGGTGTCGAAGGCAACCTCGGTGTTCGCCGCGTAGTGCATCGCCATGACGATGCCCGTGACGATCTGCAGCACGAGGCACAGCCCCGCGAGGAAACCGAAGTTCCAGAAATAGTTGAGATTACGCGGAACCTCGTAGCCGCCGCCGACGGCGTTGTAGACGAGGCGCGGCACCGGCAGGCGCTCGTCCATCCACTTCATGAAGGGATGGCTGGGAGTGTATTCCTTGGCCCAGGGAAAGCTCATGTTCTTGATCCTCTCTCTTGGGCTTAACCGATGGTCACGACAGTGTCGGACGTGAATTCGTAGTCCGGAACCTGCAGGTTCAGGGGCGCAGGGCCCTTACGGATACGGGCGGCGGTGTCGTAGTGCGAACCGTGGCAGGGGCAGAAATACCCACCGAACTCACCGCGCGGCTCCCCCTCGCCGGCGCCCAGCGGGACGCAGCCCAGGTGCGTGCACACGCCCATGGTGATCAGCCAGTTGGTCTTGCCTTCCTTGGTCCGCTCTTCCAGCGTCTGCGGATCGCGCAGGCTCGCGGCATCGACCGCGTTCGCCGCGTCGATTTCGCGCTGGGTGAGATTACGGATGAAGACCGGCTGCTTGCGGAAGATCGCCTTGATCGCCTGCCCGGTCTGCACAGAAGAGATATCGACCTCGGTGGTGGAAGCCGCGAGGACATCGGCCGAGGCCGACATCTGGCTTACCAGCGGAATGACTACCCCTATTCCGGCGACTCCTGCCGCGCTTACCGCCGCGACATTGATGAAATCGCGCCTCCGCACGCCATCTTCTTCTGCCATGTTTGCCCTTGCCTTGCTTTAGACAACCCCCCGCCAAAACCGACGCGCGCCGGAACCGACAAGGGGCCAGGTTGCTTACCTACGGTTCGCTTGGATCCCCCCAACGTACGGTACCGGAACAAGATATATCTCGTCCTCACTACCGACTTGGCACGGCTGATATACACGAAAACCAGCCCTGCCAACCGTGTTTTTGGTCAAGCAAGCCGCAAGAAAGCGCCCCGGGCGGGGTTGTAGTGGCTCTGTTCGGGGGCTGTCTTGACCTAGGTCAAGCCGATTACGGATATCTGGCGTCCGTAATTTGCCGCATGCTGATGGGTGGCACGGCGGAACGAGAAATACCGCTCGGGCGCCGCGTAGGTATCGAGCCCCAGGGTCTCGATTCGGCCCACACCCGAGGCGGCCAGACGTGCCGCGACATAGGCTTCGAGGTCGAACTGGTGGTGGCCCTCGCGCCCGGCGGCAAAGAAGCTCTCGTTCACCGTGTCCGCTTCCACGAAACGGCGGAAAAAGGCGTCATCGACCTCGTAGCTGCGCCGCGCGATGCACGGGCCGACGGCCGCGACGATGCGGCTGCGGTCGGCCCCCAGCGTCTCCATCGCCGCAACGGTGCTGTCGGTCACCCCGCCAAAAGCGCCCTTCCAGCCCGCGTGCGCGGCGCCCACGACACCCGCCTCGCGATCGGCCAGAAGCACCGGCGCGCAGTCGGCCGTGAGAATGCCCAGGAGCACACCCGGACGGTCGGTCACCAGCGCGTCGGCGCGCGGGCGATCCACATCGGTCCAGATGGGATCGGAAAGCCGCACGCAGTCGGGCGAATGGATCTGATAGACGGTCGCGAGTTGCGCTCCGGGCAGCACGGCGTCCACCACAAGCGCCCGATTCGCATCGATCTTGTCGCGGTCATCCCCCGATCCGTAGCCGACGTTGAGCCCGGCCACTTCGCCTTCGCTGACACCGCCGCGGCGGCCGAGAAAACCGTGTGCGATCCCCTCGAGCGCCTGAGCGCGGGCGACATCGATGCCCGCCGTATCCAGGTCAGCCAAGGCTCTTGCTCACCTGCTCGCGCACATCGCGCGACAGATCGGACTCCTGCGCAATGCGCTCAAGCTCGGCGCGCATCAGGCTGGCGCGGGCAGGTTCCACCCGGCGCCAGCGGCCAAGCGAGGGCACGAAGCGCGCCGCGGTCTGCGGATTGATCGGGTCGAGACGGCGGATGATGTCGCCAATCATGCGGTAGCCCTCTCCGCTGGGGTCATGGAAGGCGACGGGGTTCATCGCGGCGGCCATGAAGACCGAGCGCACCCGGTTGGGGTTCGACATGCGGAACTCCGGGTGCTTGGCCAGCGCGCGGACGTGGTCCAGCACACGCGGGTGGAGCGAGCCCGCCTGGAGCGAGAACCACTTGTCGATGACAAGCGCGTTGCCCTCGTAGCGCGCCAAGAAGTCGGCGAGCGCCTCCTCGCGTTCGGGGCAGTCGAGGCTGGCCAGCACCATGAGCGCGCCCTGGCGGTCGGTCATGCACGAGGCCGCGCGGTACTGGGCGATGCCGCGCGATGCGCCTTCGGCGCCGTCGCCTGCCGCAATGTAGACAAGCGCCTGCGTCTTCACCTTGCGCGCACCGCGTGCCTCGGCCTCGCGGCTGTAGGGCACGGCCGAGACGCGGTCGTGCAGGGCCTTGAGTTCGTCCGCAAGGGTCGCACCGAGCCAGGCCTTGAGCCCTTCGCGCTCGGCGTGGATCGCGCCCGGATCGGAAACAAGAAGCTGCTCGGCCAAATAACTCTCTGCCGGGAGCAGCATCAGTTCGCCGCGCATCAGGTCGTCGAGTTCGGCGTCGGTCACGATGGCGCGGAACGCCTCGCCAATGGCCGTGCGCCCGGCGCTGCGCTGGCCTTCGTCGAGACCGCCGCCGACCGCCGCAACGAGGTGCTGGACGACGAGGCTCTGCATCGCCTCGTAGCGCGCGAAGGGATCATCGTCGCGGGCCGCGAGGAAGACGAGATCGGCATCGGGGCGCGCCATTTCGATGGCGACCGGGGCCGAGAAGCTGCGGTTGATCGAGAGCACCGGATCGGCGGGCGCGTCGGCGAAGACGAAGCGGTCCTCGGCCTTGTCGAGCACGACCAGGCTCTCGCCCGAATGGGTGCCGGTGGCGCGGTCGAACAGGGCGACGCGCAGCGGGATCGGCATGGCCTGCTTCTCGGGCTGGCCCGGCGTGGTCGGCACGGTCTGGTGCAGGGTGAGGACCGCCTTGCCGTCCTCCTGCGTCAGGCTTGCCGCGACCTGCGGCGTGCCGGCCTGCGAATACCACAGGCGGAACTGCGCAAGATCGAGCCCCGCGCCATCCTCGATGGCCTTGACGAAATCCTCGCAAGTGGCCGCGGTGCCATCGTGCCGGTCGAAGTAGAGATCGGTGCCCTTCCGGAAGCGCTCTTCTCCGGCCATAGTCCGCATCATGCGGATCACCTCGGCGCCCTTGTTGTAGACGGTCGCTGTGTAGAAATTGCTGATTTCCTGATAGGAATCGGGACGGATCGGGTGCGCGAGCGGGCCGGAATCCTCCGGGAACTGGGCAATGCGCAGGATCCGCACGTCCTCGATGCGCTTGACGGGTTCGGAACCCATGTCGGCGCTGAAGAGCTGATCGCGCAGCACCGTGAAGCCTTCCTTCAGCGAAAGCTGGAACCAGTCACGGCAGGTCACGCGGTTGCCCGACCAGTTGTGGAAGTATTCGTGCCCGATCACGCCCTCGATGGCGTCGTAGTCGGCGTCGGTCGCGGTGTCGGGGTCGGCCAGCACGTAGCGCGTGTTGAAGACGTTGAGCCCCTTGTTCTCCATCGCGCCCATGTTGAAGTCGGACACGGCGACGATGTTGAACAGGTCAAGATCGTACTCGCGCCCGAAGGTCTCCTCGTCCCACTTCATCGAGGCGATCAGCGAATCGAGCGCGTGCTGCGTGCGGCCTTCATCGCCCGGGCGCACCCAGACGTTGAGATCGACCGTGCGGCCGCTCTTCGTGGTGAAGGTCCCGTGGTTGGCAATGAGTTCGCCCGCGACGAGCGCGAAGAGGTAGCTGGGCTTGGGCCAGGGATCGTACCACTCGGCCCAGTGCGTCCCGTTCTCGCCTTCGCCCTCGGCCGTGCAGTTGCCGTTGGCGAGCAGGATCGGGAAGGTCGCCTTGTCGCCCGACATGCGCACCGAATAGGTCGAGAGGACATCGGGCCGGTCGGGGAAGAACGTGATGCGGCGAAAGCCCTCGGCCTCGCACTGCGTGCAGAGCATCCCGTTGGACGCGTAGAGACCCATGAGCTGGCTGTTGCCCGAGGGCACGAGCGCGGTCTCGATGGTGACCTCGTGCGCATCGCCCGAAAGCTCGACCAGAAGATCGGGCCCGTCCATGCGCCAGCCGCTTGCCGCCTCGCCATCGACGCGCACCGAAACCGGCGAGATCTGGTCGCCGTTGAGGCGCAGGGTCGCAGCCCCATTGCCTTCGGGGTTGCGCTTCACCGAGAGCGTGGAGGTGACCTTCGTCGCATCGAGGCCCAGGTCGAAATCGAGTGCGATCTCGGGCACCAGCCAGGCCGGGGGCAGGTAGTCCTCACGCCGGATCACCGGCGGGGCCTGCGGCGCGGGCGCGGCGTCGGCGGTCTGGGGGTTCTGTTCGGGCTCGGCGGGTCTGCTGGCGATGTCCATGCGCCTTATCTAGCCCTTCCCGGCGCGATTGCCAGACAGGGGAGATACGTTTTGCGCGCAAGGCGCACACTTTGTCGAATGGGCACAAGGCTGCTAGGCCCTTCCCCCATGCCACGTTTCTTCATCTTCGGCCTTGGCTACACCGCCTCTGTCCTCGCCCGCGCCCTGGAAGCCAGAGGCTGGGAAGTCATTTCCACCGGCCGTTCGGGCACGCTCTCCTTCGACGATGAAGGCTCGGTGCGCACCGCGCTGGCCGATGCCGACCATGTTCTGTCCTCGGTCCCTCCGGGCAAGGAAGCGCGCGGCGAGCCGCTCGATCCGGTGCTGGAGACCTATGGCGATGCGCTGAAGGGCAAGGCGCTGTCCTACCTGTCCTCGACCGGGGTCTACGGCGATGCGGGCGGGGCCTGGGTGGACGAGGCCAGCCCCATCGGCACGGGACGGCGCACCGCGCGCGCCGAAGCGGACCGGGAGTGGCAGAAACGGGGCGCGCGGGTCTATCGCCTGCCCGGCATCTATGGACCGGGCCGCTCGATCCTCGAACGCGTGCAAGAAGGCCGCGCGCACCGCATCGACCTCCCTGGCCAGGTGTTCAGCCGGGTCCACGTGGAGGATATCGCGGCGGGCGTGCTCGCGGGGATCGAAAAGCCTGCGGGCGCCTACAACCTTGCCGATGACCTGCCCTGCCCGCAGAACTGGCTGGTCGAGCACGCCTGCGCGCTCCTGAACCTGCCACTGCCCCCGCTCCAGACCCTGGACGAGGCCGGGCTCTCACCCATGGCGCGCGGTTTCTATGCCGAGAACCGGCGCGTGGCGAACGGCAAGGCCAAGCGCGTGCTGGGCTGGCGCCCGCGCTACCCGACTTACGTGGCGGGCTTGCGCGCGCTCAGCGCCACGATGAGCCCCAGCGTCGCGAGCCCCGCGCCCGTCCCCGCCAGCAGCGACCAGCGGTAACCCTCGAACACGGTCGAGAGCAGCATCGCGATGACGACGACCGCGACGCCGTTGTAGGCCGCACGCCCTGCCCCAAGCTTGCGGATCAGCGTGTAATAGAGCGGGAAGGTCACGACCGAGCCGAACACGGCCAAGTAGGCCGTCCCCAGCCAGTAGCGCGGCGCGGTGGGGATCACCGGCGGCCCGTCGCGCAGCCAGGCGACCGCGATATCGGCCAGCGTGCCGTAGAGCATGGCCCAGGCGAGCAGGCTCACCATCGCGAGCTTGCGGCCCGTTTCATTGGCCTGGATCACATTGGAAACCGAAGCGCAGAGCATGGCCGCGAGCGCGAGCACCACGCCCAGCCAGACCGAGCCCGCCAGCGGCGCCTCGCGCGCTTCGTGGAGAAGCAGGAGGCCGATCCCGGCAATCGCGATACCGCTGCCGACCAGGAACCGACGCGTAATCGGCTGCCCCAGCAGGACCCGCGCCAGAAGCGCGTTGGGCACCAGCATCAGCGCGATCATCACCGCGACGATGCCCGAGGTCAGGTACATCTCGGCGCTGTAGACGAAGTTGTAGTTCCCGCAGAACTGCGTGATGCCGACCAGCATCGCCAGGACATGGCCTGCGCGTCCGATCCGCAAGGGCCGCTTCATCGCGGCGGCCACCACGAACATCGCCGGCGTCGCCAGCAGGAAGCGCCAGGCGACCGACCAGCCAGCCGGGGCCGCGTCGATCTGCCCGGTGATCACCCACCAGGTCGATCCCCAGATCAGGCTGACCAGCAGGAAGGGCAGCGCCACGGCCGGGCGCAGCAGCGAATCCTCGTTCATGATAGGTGCGTGTCCATCAGGCTTGGCGCCTAGAGGGCGGCGATGGCCCGCGCAAGCGCGGCGACGTCTTCGGCCTTCGCGTCCCAGGCGGTGACAAGGCGCGCGGCCTCGGTGCCCCAGTCGTAGAAGCCGAAGCCCTGCTGGCGAAGCGCGGCGCGCTCGGCCGCCGTGCAGGTCAGGAACACCTCGTTCGCCTCGACCGGATGGAGCAGGCGCTGCCCCGCAGCCGCCGCCAGCTCAGCCGCGGCCGCGTTGGCGCTGCGCGCGTTTGCGAGCCACAGGTCACCCTCCAGCATGGCGAGGATCTGCGCAGCCAGGAACCGCCCCTTGGACTGCAACTGCCCGGCGCGCTTGCGGCGAAAGCGCAGGACCTCGGCCTCCTCGGGATCGAACTGGACCACCGCTTCGGCGCCCATCGCGCCGTTCTTGATGAACCCGAAGCTCAAGGCATCGACGCCCGCGACGATATCTCCGGGCGCGACATCCAGGAACGCCGCCGCGTTGGCAAAGCGCGCGCCGTCCATGTGGAGGCCAAGGCCCTGACCACGGGCAAAGAAGGCCAGCGCCGCGACCTCGTCCGGGCGATAGACGCAGCCGTATTCGCTGGCCTGCGTGATCGAGACCGCATGCGGATGGACCTGGTGAACCCCGTCGCGGATGCCCGCGACCGCAGCCTTCAGCGCCTCGGGCGTGATCTTGGCGTGATCCCCCTCCACCGTCATCAGCTTGGCGCCGTGAAGGAAGAAGCCGGGCGCGCCGCCCTCGTCCATCTCGATGTGCGCCTCACGGTGGCACAGCACCGCGCCGTGGGGCTGGACCATGGTGGACAGCGCCAGGCAGTTGGCCGCCGTGCCCGTCGCCACCCAGAGCGCGGCACACTCGCGCCCGAAAAGCTGGGAGAACGCCGCGTCAAGCGCGCGGCTGAGGCCATCGTTGTCGTAGGGCGCATCGGCGGCATCGGCGGCCTGCATCGCCTTCCAGACGGAGGGATGGACGGCGGCGGCATTGTCGGAGAGGAACTGCATGACCATATGCCTCACCAGCGCGCCTGCGCCGCGTCAAGTCCATCCGCACGCCACCTTGCCAGAAGGAGAGCCCATGGTCGGCCTCACCATCACCCGCCACGAAACCGCGACCGGGGGCGAATACCGCGCCCATCCCGCCGACAGCGAAGCCCTCGGCCAGCTGACCTGGACCACGCAGGCGGGCAATCCTGCGGTGCACCGTGCGGACCTCGTCCTGGTCCCGTCCGAAATCGGCGGGCGCGGGATTGCAGGACGGCTCGTCGAGGCGATGGTTGCCGACGCGCGCGAAAACCATTTCCGCATCGAGCCCTTGTGCAGCTACGTGGTGGCGGCCTTCGCGCGCCATCCCGAGTGGGCCGACGTGAAGGCCTGACACGCGCGACCAAGGCACGCATTCATTACCGCGCAGCGAATATCTGCAAGGTAGCGCAAGGCAGGACCCGCCCGCCCCCGCATGGCGTGACCTTATGAAACAAACACCCGGCATACGCGCTTGTCCTTGGTGACACCCGCGCAAGGCCGGGACCGGCCGCAAGGCCCCGACACGACGAATACGATCAAGAGGACCCGCACGACATGGCTTATTCCGATTTCCTGAAACAGCAGTGCTATATCGATGGAAAGTGGTGCGATGCGGATTCGGGCGCGACGCTCGAGGTGACCAACCCGGGCACCGGCGAGGTCATGGGCACCGTCCCCAAGATGGGTTCGGACGAGACCAGCCGCGCCATCGACGCCGCCGAAGCCGCGCTTCCGGCCTGGCGCGCCAAGACTGCGGGTGAACGCTCGAAGATCCTGCGCAAGCTCTACGAACTGATGATGGACGCGCAGGATGACCTGGGCGAACTGCTCAGCCGCGAACAGGGCAAGCCGCTCGCCGAAGGCAAGGGCGAGATCGCCTATGGCGCGAGCTTCATCGAATGGTTCGGCGAAGAGGCCAAGCGCGCCTATGGCGACACCATCCCCGGCCACGCCAGCGACCGCCGCATCGTCGTCATCAAGCAGCCGGTCGGCGTTGTCGGCGCGATCACGCCCTGGAACTTTCCCAATGCGATGATCACCCGCAAGCTGGGCCCCGCGCTCGCAGCGGGCTGTACCATGGTCATCAAGCCGGCCTCGGCGACCCCCTACTCCGCGCTCGCCATCGCCGCGCTGTGCGAGAAGGCCGGCATTCCCGCAGGCGTCGTCAACGTGGTGACGGGCAGCGCCGGGCAGATCGGCTCGACCCTGACGGGCAGCCCCAAGGTCGCCAAGATCACCTTCACCGGATCGACCGAGATCGGCCGCCAGCTCCTCAAGGAATCGGCCGACACCGTCAAGAAGTGCTCGATGGAGCTGGGCGGCAACGCGCCCTTCCTCGTCTTCGACGATGCCGACGTCGATGCGGCGATCGAAGGCGCGATGATCTCCAAGTTCCGCAACGGCGGCCAGACCTGCGTGTGCACCAACCGCTTCTACGTCCAGGACGGCGTCTACGACGAATTCGTCGAGAAGCTGGCCGCGCGCGTGAAGGCGATGAAGGTGGGCTATGGCCTCGACGAAGGCACCGAAGTCGGCCCGCTGGTCGATGAAAAGGCCGTCGCCAAGGTCGAGGAGCACCTCAAGGACGCCGTCGACGGCGGCGCGACCGTGCTCGCGGGCGGCTCGCGCAACGAGCGTGGCGGCAGCTACTTCAACCCGACCGTCGTCGCCAACGTGAAGCCCGACATGCTGCTGGCGCGCGAGGAGACCTTCGGCCCGCTCGCCGGGGTCATCCGCTTCACCGAGGAAGCCGAGGCCATCGCCATGGCCAACGACACCGAATTCGGTCTTGCCAGCTACTTCTATGCCTCGGACATGAGCCGCGTGTGGCGCGTCGCCGAAGCGCTCGAAGCGGGCATGGTGGGCATCAACACCGGCCTCATCTCGACCGAAGTTGCCCCCTTCGGCGGCGTCAAGCAGTCGGGCCTGGGCCGCGAAGGCTCGCACTACGGGCTCGATGACTACATGGAGCTGAAGTACCTGTGCATGGGCGTGAAGCCCGCCTGACGACTTCGCCCACGGCGAAGCACGAACGGCCCCGGCAGGACCTATGCGGTTCTTCCGGGGCTTTTTCTATCGGACGCCCGCACTATCCAGATCGCGGGCAAGCCGGGCCATGGCGATGCGCGCATTCGCCAGGTTCACCGCTCCCCGGTCGAGCGCAACGAGGACCATGAGGCCGGGCACCTCGCCCAAAGGACGGGCGAACCCGACATGGCGGGCCGTGGTCACGGCCACCTGCTCGACACGCTCGGCCTCCGGCCCTGCGGCCAATGCCTGCGTTTCGGCCCGCGCCAGCCCGGCCATGAACTGCGCGGTGCGCGGCAGGTCGAAGCCGGGCCCGCGGCGCAGCTGCGAGACGACTTCGCCCCCGGCCATCGCAACCAGCGCCAGGCCGACCAGTCCCTCCTGGCTGGCCGCTGCGACCAGCCGCTTGCCCAGTTCGACGACCAGTACGCGGAAGGCCGGGTCATCCTGCATCGCGGCGAGCGCCTCGCCCTCGAGGGCAACCTGCCCTTGCGCGAGCGCCGGTGGAATCGGCAAGGGCGTGACAGGCTCCTTGCGCGCCTCGAAGCTGCAGCTTGCCGCGCACCAGACCATGTCCACGGTTCCCCCGTCGCTCGACACCGGCAGCAGGATACCTCGCGCCTTCACCGCTTCGCCAAGGCGGTTGTCGAACTCGGCCTCGAACCAGATCGGCGAGCGATTGGAGACGCATTGCTCGCAGTTTTCGGTGAGATGCGCCAGCAGGGTCGCAGCCGGGACATCGTCGCGGCGCTCCAGCCGGGCCCCCTCCCCGCAATCCCGGCGCAGGTTTGCGCCCACGAAGGTCAGGTGGGGGGCCTCGCCATCTTCGTGAACCTGCACGATCGCACTGTCCGCGCGGAACGGCTCGAGAGCGCCATCCTCCATGTCCTGAAAATCGGGATAGGGACGCGACCGGGCGAGCCTGGCCCATTCATGGTAGACCTGCATCTGGAGCCGGCGCTCCACAAGGTCCTGGTCTTCACTCGTCATCCGGACTTGCGCCCCATACCACCGCACAGCCCCGAAGGACCGCCACATTCCCCATGATCATGATGCAGCGTGCCCACGCACGGCGCTCACTTCTCGGGACGCTATCTCAGGAATGTCTAAATGCAACTTAAAGCGCTGTAAAATGGAACACTTTCTCATCATCCGGAGATCAGGGAGCGGATCTCCAGGGCCCAGACATGCAAAATCCCGGCCCACCTTGGCGTGGACCGGGATTTTCAGAGCAGGCCCACGGGACCCGCAGCCGTGTGCGCGGGCTCAGACCTTGAGGTCGGCCTCGATGCGCGACACCTTGAAGCGGGCCATGCCCAGGTTCGCCTTGGCCTTGTCGAGCACGAGGTAGAGGAACAGGCCCTTGCCCGAGTCGTCGGTCAGCGGGCGGATCATGTGGTACTGGCTCGAGAGCGAGATGAGGACGTCCTCGACTTCGTCGTCGAGACCCAGATCCTTCATGGTGGCCAGCTTGGCCTTCATCACGTTGGTGTTGCCTGCCGCCGCGACGTTGAGGTCGAGACCATTCGAATCGCCCGCGGTCGCGACCGCCATGCCGGTGGCGAGATCGACTAGCGCAACGGCCTTTGCACCGTCGATTTCAAGGCATTCGTTGAGCTTGGCTTCAAGTGACATAGGATATCCCTTTCTGGATTGAGATGTGGGCGGGGAAACAGGTGGGAAGGAAAGTGGGATGCAGAGCCCCTGACGGAGCCCGGCGCCGCCGAGGACCTTCCTGAAAAGTCGGGAAAAGACATGATGAAAGTGCCGCGAACAGCAGGTTCAGGCGGGGCCTGGGATCAGCCTGTCATGAGCGCCTGACCCAGTTGCCGCCGCGCGTTGGCAAGATTGCCGCGGTCCCTGTCGAGCACGGCGAGAACCAGCAGGTCCTCCCCCCCTTCCAGGGGTTGCAGCAGCCAGAACTGGCGCCGGGTCGTGACGATCGCTTCCTCGAAGCGCTCGGCCAGGCCGCACTGGGCAATGACTTCGCGCTTGAGACGGATGAGTTCGGCACCGCTCGCGGCAACGCCGGCCAGGTCGAGATCCCCGGCGCAGGCCAGCTGCGCGCCAACAGCTCCATCGGCGATATCGACCAGGGCGAGGCCGACAAGACCGTCGATGTCGCGGCACGCGGTCAGCCCTTGTGCCAGGCGCTGCGCCTCCGCACTTGGCACGTCGCCCCCCGTGGCCACAGGCGCGGCGGCATTGTCATTCGAAGGCGCCGCGGCGGGCACTTCGTCGATGAGTTCAAGTTCCTCGGCCATGGCCGCGAAGTCGGCCAGGGGCTCGCTCTTGCTGCTGGTCACACCCCAGACGGTGTCCACGTTCTGCCCATCGCTCGAGATCGGCAGCAGAATACCGCGGTAGTGCACGTTCTCCTCCAGGCAATTGATGAACGAGGCCTCGAAGCCGACGGGCGCCCGGTTCGCGATGCACTGCAGGTAGGTATCGGTGAAGCGCGAAAGCAGCGTCAGTCCGGGCACGTCGGGCAGGCGCTCGATACGCGTGCCCTTCCCGCAGTCCCGGCGCAGGTTGCTCCCGACGAAGGCGATGATGGGGTCCATCGCGTCCTCGGTCATCTGCAGGATGACGCTGTCCTCGTGGAATCCTTCGAGTACGACCTCCTCCATGTCCTCCATGGAGGGAAACGACTTGGCCTTGGCCACGCGCGCCCACTCCTGGTAGACCTGAATCTGCAAGCGACGCTCGGTATGGTCTTGGATCTCGGTCATGACTGGCCGGCACTTCATCTCCCGCTTCCGGCACCGTCCAGCACGGGCAGGCGAGAGCCGGGGACGGCTCGCGATTTCCTGCCTTGTGGTGTCCCGTCCAAAAGCGATATCGGGTTCAAACATGACGCGAAGAAGAACCGCGAGATCACCAGGCAGCGCACCGCAACGCGGCCCCGCCTGCCGGATCAGATCCGGCCACCCTCGGGGTAAAACACCCCCGGGCATGTGCATCCCGCACCGACTCCTCGCTGCGTTGCCGCAGGATATCGGGAATAATCTCTAAGGAGTCGTTAAGCAGATGCTTTAGAAGGCATTTACTTCTGTAATCAGAGTTATTTTTGCGGTAAATAGTTCACACAGATTGTATTCGTATACATTTACTGAGCGCCTGCACAAATCCCGGTGGCCACGTGCACACAGCGCACGCCGGGTACCGCAAACGGCATCACGCTTGCAGCCTTCGCAGCAGCTTTCCCGCTTGTATCACGCGCCATACCCGCCCATTATGGCGTCCCATGCCAACCGCACCCCAGACCGACGCCACGAACGAGCGCAAGCTGATCGAGGCCATTGCCCTCAAGCGCCACATCCGCGCCGAGTACAACGGCACCGAAATGCTGCTTGCCCCGCACCGCCTGTTCAGCCGCCACGACGAGCTGTTCCTCAGCGCGTTCAACCCGAACAAGAACTGGCGCAGCGAGGAAGAACGGCGCCTCGGGCACTTCAAACTTGACGGACTTTCCAACCTCCTGGTGACCGAAGAGGTGTTCGAGCCCCTGCCCGATTTCGACCCGGCCCCGCCGCGCGAAACCGACGAGGAAGTCTTCACCGTCACCGCCTGAGGCGCTTGCGGCGGCCTCGCGCTTTCTTCCCGCGCCCCGCCTCTCTCCCAAATGCAAAGGCCCAAATGCAAAGGGTCGACGACTTGCGCCGCCGACCCTCGTTCCACATGGGGGAGTGGACCTCGTAAAAGAGCGAATCAGGCCTTGGCCTTCGTCTCTTCATAGCGTTCGATCGCTTCGAGCACGATCTGGCGCGCATCGGCTGCGCCGCCCCAGGTGCCCACACGCACCCACTTTTCCTTTTCGAGGTCCTTGTAGTGCGTAAAGAAGTGCTCGATCTGGGCCAGCAGGATCTCGGGAAGATCTGCCTTTTCCTTTACGTCGATATAGTAAGGGAAAGTTGAATCGACCGGTACGCACAGCAGCTTTTCGTCGCCGCCGTGCTCGTCCTCGAGGTTCAGCACCGCGATCGGACGCGCGCGCACGACGCAGCCCGGGATGAAGGGCGAACGGGCGATGACCAGCGCGTCGAGCGGGTCGCCGTCGGGCGAGAGCGTGTGCGGCACAAAACCGTAGTTGGCCGGGTAGCGCATCGGCGTGTGCAGGATGCGGTCGACGTAAAGAGCACCCGACTCCTTGTCGAACTCGTACTTCACGGGTTCACCGCCGACGGGAACCTCAATGACGACGTTGAGACTTTCCGGCGGATTGTCCCCAACGGGAATCATGTCGATGCGCATGGTCGTCCTTCTTCTTAGACACTTAACAAAGTATCGATAGTAATCTCAGTGGAACGCGGCTTAGCGGGGCACCGGGTGGGCCGCAACAACCTTGTATCCACACGAACGGATAGAGCGGGAGCCTAGAAGGCCCCCGCTCTTAACAATTGGCTTATATCTCTTGGAACCCGACCTTGGTCTAGGCCCCGTCCTCACGCTTCAGCGCGTGCGGGCGTCAAGCAGACGGTCGAAGCCGTTTTCCTTGCCCGGCGTGGTGCTTTCCAACCAGGGGAAGCGCAGCCCCTCGTGGTAGTCGATCGCCACCGTCTCGTAGTGATCGCCGCGCTTGACCAGAAGTTCGATCGGCTTGTCGGCCGCCGCGTTCCCGGTCTTGGCCGCGGTGATGGCCTTCTTGATCGTGTCGGCGCTGTAGCTCTCGCCGTTGACCGCGACGATCTGGCTGCCGTTGACAAGCCCGGCATCGAAGGCGGGCGAATCCCACAAGGCGGCCCCCACCGTGCCATCGGCGCCCAGGCCCACACCCAGCGAATAGGTGAGGTTGAGCGAGTTGGAGTAGCCGCCGCGGCCCTTCTCGTAGGAGTTGGGCTCTTCCTTCCAGACCAGCTTGTAACCGGCCATCTCGATGCCGCGCATCGGTGCAGGCTGGTTGGTCTTGTAGAGTCGCGTCTTCAGGAAGTCGGCCCAGTCGTAGGCGTAGACCCCGTTCAGCGTCTCGACCACTTCGTCAAAATCGTACGTCAGTTCGCCCCAGTCACCGTCGCGCATGCCGAAGAAGGCCTTGGCGAAATCGTCGAGGCCCTTCTTGCCCTTGGTGCCGCGGCGGATGATCTGGTCGGCTTCCAGCCAGGTCAGCGCACCTTCCACGTAGTAGTCCTCGCTGCGGGTGAGCGAGACGAACGGCAGCGGGCGACGGCGCGCCAGCTGCGGCGCATGGGTGGTGTCCTCGACCGAGCGCCAGCTGCGCCCGGGCGTACCTTCAAGGTACTTGGCGGCCGCCACCGCGAACTGGTCCAGGACGGTCTGCTTGGACTGCACGCCCGATCGCGCGGCCAGGATATAGCCCCAGAACTGGGTCTGGCCTTCGTAGACCCACATCAGCGTGTTCTGCATGGGCTGCTGGTAATCGGGCGTCCACAGGTCGGCGGGACGGCGGTACTTGCCGTTCCAGCTGTGCACGAATTCGTGCGCGATCACGTTGTGATCCCAGTCCATCGCGTCCCAGTCGATGAAGGCCTTGGGCTCGTACTGGTTCTCGCTCGAACGGTGGTGCTCAAGCCCGATACCGCCCATGCGGTCGGTCAGCGCGAGGAGGAAATCGTACGTGTCGAAGTGGCGGGCACCGAAGGTCGCCAGCGCCTCGTCGACGAGATGGCGATAGTACTCCATGTGCTCGGGCGCGATGCCCAGCAGTTCGGGCTTGTCGGCGACCGCGTTCATGGTGACGTCGTGGCCCAGATCCCAGCTCTGCGCGTACTTGCCCGCAAAGATCGGCGAATCGACGAGGCGCTGGTAGTCGGTGACGTCCCAGGTCAGCGTGTCGCCGCTGCGCACCTTGCCGTCGAGCGCGGTGAAGACGTCCCAGCCTGCCGGCACCTTGACGGTCGTCTTGTAGGGAATGCGGCGGGTGTAATAGCCTGCCGGGTAGAGGCTCATCTTCTCCCACTGCAGGTTGAGCATCTCGCGCGTCATGGTGATGCGCCCCTCGTTCGTGCGCACGGGCGAGGTGTGGACGAAGCTGGCGGTCACCGCCTTGGTGCCTTCGGGCAGCGCGAGGTGGAAGGCGTTCACCGCCACCGTGTCGCGCACCCAGGGGATTTCCTTGCCATCGGCGTAGAAGTGGAAGTTCGCCAGCAGCGAATAAGGTCCGGTCTCGGAGTGGTTGCCCGGCAGCCAGCCCGGCTGCATAAGGATCAGGTCCTTCGTTCCGGCCGCGACCGGGAAGACCTGCGTGACCGAGTAGACGCCGCGCGCCACATCGGTCGCGTCGATGTCGAGCGAGACGGTGCCGGCATAGTCGACATCCTGCGCCGCGGGCATCGCGGGAGGAAGGTCCGGTGCCATCGGCGTGGAGCGGGACGCGTCCTGGGCGTTGAGGGCCGAGGAGGCGAAAAGGAGAGCGGAGAGCGAGACGAGCGCGGTATGATACTTCATTACGCGTACACCTACCCGCGCCGCGCGCCGATTGGCAACCTTGGATTGGCGCATTTCAATCGTGCACTTTATCCTTTTCCGCATTCGGGCTAAGCGCGCGCGATGAGCAAGACACCACAGGCCATTCGCGGAACCCAGGACATCTTCGGCGCCGACGCCGAAGCGTTCGCCCACGTCGTCGCAACCTTCGAGCGCATGCGCCGCCTGTACCGCTTCCACCGCGTGGAAATGCCGGTCTTCGAGAAGACCCCGGTGTTCGCCCGCTCACTGGGCGAGACGACCGACGTCGTCTCCAAGGAAATGTACTCGTTCGACGATCGTGGCGGCGAATCGCTGACCCTGCGCCCTGAGTTCACCGCCGGCCTGGCGCGCGCCTACCTCACGAACGGATGGAAGCAGTACGCCCCGCTCAAGATCGCGACGCACGGCCCCATCTTCCGCTACGAGCGCCCGCAGAAGGGCCGCTACCGCCAGTTCCACCAGATCGACGCCGAAGTGATCGGCGCGGCCGAGCCCACGTTCGACGTCGAACTCCTCGTCATGGCCGATCAGCTCCTCAAGGAACTGGGCATCGCGGGCGAGATCACGCTTCAGCTCAATACCCTGGGCGATGGCGAAAGCCGCGAAGCCTGGCGCGCCGCGCTGATCGAATACTTCCGCGACCACGTTGCCGAACTGTCCGAAGATTCCCAGGAGCGCCTCGAACGCAACCCGCTGCGCATCCTCGATTCCAAGGACCCGCGCGACAAGCCCTTCACCGCCGATGCGCCCCGGATCGACGACTTCCTGTCGAGCGCCGCACAGGACTTCTTCGGCGCGGTCACGCAGGGGCTCGACGCGGCCTCGGTACGCTATGTGCGCACGCCTTCGCTGGTGCGCGGGCTCGACTACTACCGCCACACCGCCTTTGAATTCGTCACCGACCGCCTCGGCGCGCAGGGGACCGTGCTGGGCGGTGGACGCTACGACGGCCTGCTCGAAGCGCTGGGTGGTCCCGCGACGCCGGCAGTGGGCTGGGCCGCGGGTATCGAGCGCCTTGCCATGCTGGTCGCGGATGCAGGTCTGGTGCCCCAGAGCCAGCTCACCTGCGTGCTCGCGGTCGAGGATGACGCCGCCCTGCCCTTCGCGCAGAAGGCCATCACCGCGCTGCGCTTCCAGGGCATCGATGCCGAGATGATCGCCAGCGGCTCGCCCCGCAAGCGCTACGACAAGGCCGTGAAGGCGGGCGCCCGAGTGATCGTCTCCTTCATCGTGAAGGACGGCGTGCCCACGGCCAACGTCAAGACCTCCGAACCGAGCGCGGAATCGCTCGCGGTCGAGCAGGTTCTCCAGCAGATCCACCCGTGAGCCGCGGCGCATGAGCCTGTCCGACGACCGCCTGCGCCAGATCGCGCACCGCTTCGGCGAGCTTGAGGCGCGCCTGGCCTCGGGCACGCTGGAAGGGGACGCCTTTGTCGCGGCCAGCCGCGACTACGCCGAGCTCGAGCCCGTGGCGCGCGTCGCGGCCGAAGTCGCGGCCATGCGCGGCGAACTTTCCGATCTGCAGTCCATGGAGGACAGCGATCCCGAGATGCGCGCTCTGGCCGCCGAGGAAGTGGCGCGCCTAAAGGGGGAACTGCCCGAACGCGAGCGCCAGCTCGCCATTGCCATGCTGCCGCGCGATTCCGCTGACCAACGCCCCGCGATGCTGGAAATCCGCGCGGGCACGGGCGGCGACGAGGCCGCGCTCTTCGCCGCCGACCTCTACCGCATGTACGAGAAGTACGCCGCCGAACAGGGCTGGCGGGTCGAGATGGTGAGCGCGAACGCCAGCGATGTCGGCGGCTTCAAGGAAGTCGTCGCCAACGTCACGGGCACGGGCGTCTTTGCCAAGCTCAAGTTCGAGAGCGGGGTGCACCGCGTGCAGCGCGTTCCCGTCACCGAATCGGGCGGGCGCATCCACACTTCGGCGGCCACCGTCGCGGTCCTGCCCGAACCCACCGAGGTTGATGTCCAGATCGAGGACAAGGACCTCAAGATCGACATCTACCGCGCCAGCGGGGCGGGCGGCCAGCACGTCAACACGACCGATTCGGCCGTGCGCATCACCCACCTTCCGACCGACATTGTCGTCACCTGCCAGGACGAGCGCTCGCAGCACAAGAACAAGGCCAAGGCCATGCAGGTCCTGCGCGCGCGCCTCTACGAGAAGATGCGCGATGAAGCGCAAGGCGCCGAGGCCGAGGCGCGCAAGGCCATGGTCGGCTCGGGCGACCGTTCGGAGCGCATCCGCACCTACAACTTCCCGCAAGGGCGCGTGACCGACCACCGCATCAACCTGACGCTCCACCGCCTGCCCGAAGTGCTGGAAGGCACAGGGCTTGGCGAGCTGATCGACGCGCTCATCGCCGAGGACGAAGCCAAGCGCCTCGCCGCGATGGATGGCTGATGTCGCGGCCGCGCTGCGCGCGGCAACCGAGCGCCTGTCCGCCACCAGCGACACCGCCCGGCTCGACGCCGAAGTGCTCATGGCGCACGCCCTCGACGCCACGCGCTCGCAGCTGCTCCTGCACCATATGCGTGATCCCGAGCCTGCAGACTTTGCCCGGCTCGTCGCGCGCCGGGAGGCCCATGAGCCAGTCGCCTACATTGTGGGATCGACCGATTTCTATGGCCTGGAACTGGCTGTCTCGCCCGCGGTCCTGATCCCGCGCGGCGACAGCGAGACGGTGATCGAGGCCGCGCGCACGGCGCTCGAAGGTCGTCCCCCAAAGCGCATTCTCGACCTTGGCACCGGCTCGGGCGCACTGTTGATCGCGGCGCTCTCACTGTTTCCCGAGGCCAGGGGGCTGGGCATCGATCGCTCCGGCGAAGCGCTGGCCGTGGCCGCTGCAAACGCCGCGCGCCACCCGCAAGCGGCCGGGACGCGCGCGGCTTTTCGCCCAGTCGACTGGACGCAGGACAACTGGCGCGCGGACCTGGGGCGTTTCGACCTTGTCCTTGCCAACCCGCCCTATGTCGAGGACGACGCCGAGCTTGACACCAGCGTTCATGCCTTCGAGCCTGCGGGCGCGCTGTTCTCCGGCCCCGACGGGCTCGATGATTACCGTATACTCGTGCCCCAGCTGCCCGACCTGCTCACCCCGGGCGGCCTTGCTCTCGTCGAGATCGGCTACACCCAGGCAGAGGCCGTAATGGCCCTGGGGGAAGCGGTAAATCTTTCGACACGACTCTATCGAGATCTGGCAAATCGGCCGCGCGTCGTCGCATTTTCGCACGTTGTCCACTGATACGGGCAAGATTTAACTTGGAATCGCTCTTCGGAGTGCCTATGGATTGCTGCGAACCGGTTGATGGATGATTTTTCCCCATAACCCGGCTCACTCCCAGCATTTGCGGGTAGTGTCCCTCTCATCGGACAGCATTGAAGCAAATGTATAAGTCTCGGCAGCCGGGGGGCCCGCCGTGTCATGCGACATTCGGCAATCCAGCTCGTGATCGAGTGGATGCCAGGGGTTTTGAGGAAAGTTATCCTTGAATAACAATCGTGGTAACAACCGCAGGCGTGGCCGCGGTAACAATCGCCAACAGAACGGCCAGCAGATGAACCGCATCGACAGCCGGGCGCGCGGCAACGCGCCCCAGCTGCTCGAGAAGTACAAGAAGCTGGCCCACGACGCGATGCTCAACGGCGATCGCGTCCAGGAAGAGTACTACCACCAGTTCGCGGACCACTACTTCCGGGTGATCGCGGACCAGAAGCAGCGCCAGGAAGAGGCCCGCCAGCCGCGTCGCGACGATCGCGGCCAGGACGATGGCGACTTCTCGGACAGCTACGGCGACAATGGTCGTGACAGTGGCCGTGAACGCTCGCGCGACAACCCGCGCCGTGGCGACGCCTCCTCGAACGACACCCGCGCCGGCACGGACGGATCGGACGCGTCGGACGAGGGCGAGGAGCGGGGCCGCTCGGTCTACGAACCGGCCGACAACCCCTTCGTGCGCGACAACCGCTCGGGCACCAAGACCCGCAAGCCGCGCCGCGGCAAGGACGATGCCCGCGACGACAGCGACGAGGCGAGTGCCGATACGGGTTTCGATTCCAGCGTCCTTCCGCCCTCGATCGCCATCAGTGGCGAGGAGAGCGACGCGGAAGACGAGGCCCCGGCCGAGGACAAGCCCGCCAAGCGCACCCGCGCCAAGAAGGCCGCTCCGACAGGCGACAAGCCCAAGACCACCCGCACCCGCAAGACGGCCGCCAAGAGCGCGCCCGACGCGGAAAGCGCTGATGAAGCGACCGGTGAAGACGCAGGCGAGGCCAAGCCCCGCCCCCGCCGCCGCACTACCCGCAAGACCGCCTCGAACGACGACACGGCCTCCAGCGCCGCCGAAGCCGAGGCCTGATCCTCTCCCGGCCGGGCCCCGTGCCCGGCCGACCCCCTTTTCGGCAACAGCCCTGCCTGCACGCACGCCTTGCGGCCTGTTCCCGTGCGAGTTTGCTTGCGTCCCGGGCGCGCCCCACTAAAACCCCTCGCCGATGGCTTCCCCTCGGCACGACGCGTCCCTTCCACGACGCCTTCATGCGCTCTGGCGCTCCCCCCGCATTCCGGCCCTTGCCGCTGGCGCCGTGGCAGCCTGCGGCTTTCAGCCGCTTGCGCTCTGGCCCCTGACGCTCTTGGGCATCGCGGTTCTGCTGGAACTGGTGGCCCGTAGCCGAAGGCCCCGCGAAGCCTTTGCGCTGGGATGGTTTTTCGGCCTCGGACACTTCGCGCTCGGCAACAACTGGATCGCCACGGCCTTCACCTACCAGGCCAACATGCCGGCCTGGCTCGGCGGCATCGCGGTGGTCCTGCTCGCGACCTACCTGACCCTCTTCCCTGCCCTGGCCTGCCTGACCGCACGCCTGCTCGTCCAGCGCCGCATTCCTGCGCCGCCACCCGAAACGGACACGCGCCCCTCGCTGCCCTTCCTCCCGCTCGCGCTCGCTTTCGCGGCGACCTGGATCGTGACCGAATGGCTGCGCGGATGGCTCTTCACCGGCTTTGCGTGGAACCCGCTCGGCATCGCGCTCCTGGGATCGTTCGAGAGCCGCGGGCTGGCGTTGCTCTCACCGTGGATCGGCAGCTACGGCCTCTCCGGACTGCTGTGTCTCCTGGCCGCCCTGCCCGGCATCTTCGTGCGCCTCGCCGCCCCGCGGGGAACAGCGGGACGCCTTGCCTGCGCCCTTCCCCCCCTCGCGATCCTGGGCGGTCTCGCCACCCTGCTCAGCCTCCCCGATCCTTGGGCGCACCGGGCGGAGGGCACGGTGCGCTACACCCTTGTCCAGCCCGATATCCGGCAGGAGTTCATCGACGATCCGCGCCAGTTCGAGGCCAGCTTCATCAAGCTCGCCCAGCTCTCGCTGCCGCAGGTTCCGGGCCGTCGCCGCATGGTATTCTGGCCCGAGTCGGGCCTGGGCGACTACATCCGCGACGGCTATCCTCCCTACGTCTACCGCATGTTCACCTATGCGGGAGACCCGAAGCTCGCGCGCGAGCGGATCGGGCGCGTCATCGGCCCCTACAGCCGCCTGATGACCGGCGCGGTCGACCTGGTGATGAAGGGCGAGGACAACCTTGCCGCACGCAATTCGGTCACCGTGCTCGACGGGGGCGGCGATATCCTCGCCAGCTATTCCAAGGCGCACCTGGTGCCCTTTGGCGAATACCTCCCCTTGCGCGGCCTGCTCGAACCCGTCGGCCTCTCGCGCCTTGTCCCCGGCACGCTCGATTTCTGGCCCGGTCCCGGCGCCCGCACGCTCGACCTTGGCCGCTATGGCCGGGCCGGCGTGCAGATCTGCTACGAGATTGTCTTCTCGGGCGCCGTGGTCGACCCTGCGCACCGGCCCGACTACATCTTCAACCCGTCCAACGACGGCTGGTTCGGGGCCTGGGGCCCGCCCCAGCATCTCGCACAGGCGCGCCTGCGTGCGCTCGAGGAAGGCCTGCCGGTCCTGCGCGCGACCACCACCGGCATCAGTGCGGTGATCGATGCAGACGGCATCGTGCGCAATTTCGTGCCGCGCCACACCGCCGGACGGCTCGACGGCTTCATCCCGCCCGCCCACGAACCCACACTTTTTGCACGCCTGGGCAACGCCATCCCGCTTGCGCTGGCTGGCATTCTTTCGCTTCTTTCCCTTTCCATGGTTGCACTTCGCAGCCGTCGCAGGTAGAGCAGGAACCGCACTTAAAGATTTCTTTATATCCCAGGTGACTCTATGCGTAGCGACTATGTCTTCACATCCGAGAGCGTCTCGGAAGGCCATCCCGACAAGGTTTCGGACCAGATTTCGGACGCGATCGTCGACCTTTTCCTGTCCAAGGACCCCGAGGCGCGCGTTGCCTGCGAGACCATGACCACTACCCAGAAAGTGGTCCTCGCCGGTGAAATCCGCTGCAAGGGTATCTACGAGAACGGCGCCTGGGCCGACGGCGCTCTCGAGGAAATCGAGAAGGTCGTGCGCGAGACCGTCAGGAAGATCGGGTACGAGCAGGACGGTTTCCACTGGGAGACCTTCGACTTCGAGAACTACCTCCACGCCCAGTCCGCGCACATCGCGCAGGGTGTCGATTCGAGCGGCAACAAGGACGAAGGCGCGGGCGACCAGGGCATCATGTTCGGCTTCGCCTGCGACGAGACCGACGACCTCATGCCCGCCACGCTCGATTACAGCCACAAGATCCTGCAGCAGCTCTCGGCCGACCGCCACTCGGGCGCCGCGCCCTTCCTGGAGCCGGACGCCAAGAGCCAGGTCACGCTGCGCTACAAGGATGGCAAGCCGGTCGCCGCGACCGCGGTCGTCCTCTCGACCCAGCACAAGCCGGGTTATGACCAGGGCGACAAGGAAGCCGAGCTCAAGGCCTACGTGAAGAAGGTCATCTCGGATGTCCTCCCCGACGGCCTGATCTCGGACGAGACCGTCTACCACATCAACCCGACCGGCACCTTCGAGATCGGCGGCCCGGACGGCGATGCGGGCCTCACCGGCCGCAAGATCATCGTCGACACCTACGGCGGTGCGGCCCCGCACGGCGGCGGCGCCTTCTCGGGCAAGGACCCAACCAAGGTCGACCGCTCGGCCGCCTACGTGACGCGCTACCTCGCCAAGAACGTCGTGGCCGCGGGCCTTGCCAAGCGCTGCACGATCCAGGTTTCCTACGCGATCGGCGTCTCCAAGCCGCTCTCGCTCTATGTCGACCTGCATGGCACCGGCACCGTCTCCGAAGAGGCGCTGGAAGCCGCGCTCACCAAGGTCTCGGCCGACAAGCTGGGCGGCCTCACCCCGCGCGGCATCCGCGTTGGCCTCGGCCTCAACAAGCCGATCTACGCGACCTCGGCGGCCTATGGCCACTTCGGCCGCAAGCCCGAGGGCGAGCTGTTCCCCTGGGAGCGCACCGACCTGATCGACGACCTGAAGGCCGCGCTGGCATAACGCCAGCCGCCTTCGCGCACCACAACACAGGGCCCGGCGACCGCGTGCGGTTTGCCGGGCCTCGTGCATCTGGCCCCTCTTCGCGCAGGGCCCGCTTTGCGCTATGGGGCCGCGCATGACGAGCACTTCCGATCTTGCCCGGGGCGAGCATCCCACCCCTGCGCACAACGCACCCGTCTGCGTTGCCGCGCTCTACCAATTCGCGCCCTTCGCCGACCATGCCGCCCTACGCGCGCCGCTTGCCGCGCTGTGCGAGGAGGAGGGCATCCGCGGCACGTTGCTCCTCGCGCACGAAGGCATCAACGGCACCATCGCGGGCACGCGCTCGGGGATCGAGCGGGTCATCGCCCATATCCGCGCGCTGCCGGGCTGCGCGGATCTCGACGTCAAGTTCTCGGGCGCCCGCGAGATGCCGTTCCTGCGCATGAAGGTACGCCTCAAGAACGAGATCGTGACCATGGGCGAGCCGGGCACCGATCCCCTCGCCACCGTCGGCACCTACGTGGCGCCCGAGGACTGGAACGATCTCATTTCCGATCCGGACACAATCCTGATCGATACGCGCAACGACTACGAAGTGGCGATCGGCACCTTCAAGGGCGCGATCGATCCCGAGACCGCCTCCTTCCGGGAATTTCCGGGCTGGTTCCGCGAACAGCGCGCGAAGCTGCTGGGCGAAGGCAAGGACGCACCGAAGGTCGCCATGTTCTGCACCGGCGGCATCCGCTGCGAGAAATCGACCGCGTTCCTCAAGCAGGAGGGCGTGGAAGACGTCTACCACCTCAAGGGCGGCATCCTGAAATACCTGGAGACCGTCGCGCCCGAGAACAGCCTGTGGGAAGGCGAATGCTTCGTCTTCGACAACCGCGTCTCGGTCGGCCACGGACTGCTGCAGGGCGACTACACGCTGTGCCACGCCTGCCGCCTTCCACTGAACGCTGAAGACCGCGCCTCCCCGCTGTTCGAGGAAGGCGTCGCCTGCCCGCACTGCCACGACGAGCGCACCGACGAGCAGCGCGAACGCTACCGCGAACGCCAGCGCCAGCAGCTCCTCGCCCGTGCGCGTGGGGAGGAACATGTCGGCGCCGCGCCGCCGGTCCGGAGCGAGGACACCGATACACCGGACGGTGCATGACCAGTCCGGTGCCGCCTGTCCTCTACAGCTTTCGCCGCTGCCCCTATGCCATGCGCGCCAGGCTGGCCCTGCGCGTTGCGGGCATCGCCTGCGAACTGCGCGAGGTGAAGCTGGCGAACAAGCCGGACGCGATGCTGGAGGCCTCCCCCAAGGGCACCGTGCCCGTGCTGGTCCTGCCCGATGGCAAGGTCATCGAGGAAAGCCTTGAGGTGATGCACTGGGCGCTTGAACGCAGCGACCCGGAAGACTGGCGGGAGCGCGGCGATGCGCAGCTGATCGCGCGCAACGATGGCCCCTTCAAACACGACCTCGACCGCTACAAATACCCCGAGCGCCACGGCAGCGATCCCCAGGCCCATCGGCAGAGCGCGCTGGAAACCCTGCGCGATCTGGACGCGCGCATAGCGTTAAGCGGCCAGCTGTGCGGGAAGACACGCGGCCTGGCCGACATGGCGATCATGCCCTTCATCCGCCAGTTCGCCGCGACCGACCGCACCTGGTTCGACGCCCAGGACCTTCCCGCCCTGCGGGCCTGGCTCGACGGGCATCTGGCGTCCGAGCTCTTCACCTCGGTGATGACCAGGTACACGCCCTGGCAGCCGGGCGATGCGCCGGTGTGGTTCGGGAGATAAGTTATAAGAATTGATCCGAGGGCCATCGCCCTCGGGCTCCCCGAACTGGCCAGCTCATCGTTCGCACGCCACGTTGGCGGAGCGAGGTGAGGACGACAGTTCCGGGGTCAAGGGGCGATGGCCCCTTGAAATACGTCGACTTCTCTTACGCCCCCGTTTCGATGGGACGCGCCGGGTCGCTGGTCCACTCGCTCCACGAGCCGATGTAGACGAAGGCCCCCGGAATTCCGGCGATCTCCATGGCCAGCGCGTTCTGGCAGGCGGTCACGCCCGAGCCGCACTGGAGGATCGCCGGGGCATCGCCCAGCAGCGCTTCGAAGTCGGCCTTGAGTTCCGCCGCGGAGCGGAAGGTCCCGTCGTCGTTGAGGTTGTTCTGGAAAAAGCGGTTCTTCGCGCCCGGAATATGGCCCGAGACCACATCGTTGGGGCTGGGCTCGCCGCGAAAGCGCGCCGGGTCGCGTGCATCGAGGACCTGGGCATCGTGCGTGTCGATGTTGGCAAGGACATCGTCGGCATCGACGGTCCCTGCCACCAGCGGCAGTCCGGGCGTAAAGTCGCCCTCGGCCAGCACTTCGGCGGCCTTGCCCGTTTCCAGCTCGTGGCCCGCCGCGATCCAGGCGTCGCGCCCGCCGTCAAGAACCGCGACTTGCGCGTGGCCCATCCAGCGCAGCATCCACCAGGCCCGCGCCGCACCGGCATTGCCCATGCCGCCATAGGCCACGACCTGCTTGCCATTGGTGAGCCCCTGCCCGCGCAGCCATGCGGTGAAGGCCTCGCGGGTGGGCAAGGGATGACGCCCGTTCGTGCCGGACGGCGTTCCCGACAGGTCATGCTCCAGATGCGCGTGGCGCGCGCCGGGTACATGGCCGGTCTCGAACACCGCCGGACCGTTCTGTGGATGGGCGAGGTCGAACGCGCAGTCGAGGATCAGGATATCGGCCTCGGCATCGAGCAAGGCCTTGAGTTCTTCGGCGGAAATAAGCGTGCGGTGGGTCATCCCCACAGGCTACCCGAGCCGGGAGCCTGCGGCCAGCGCGATTGCACGCGCCCGCCACCAGCCGCCCGGCCCATACGCTCAGGCGTCCAGAAGCGCCTCGATTTCATTGAGAGTACGCCCGAACCCGGCCACCAGGTCGCGGTAAGGCTGGGGCGAGGCCATGTCGAGCCCGGCCCGCTTCAGGATATCGGTCGGGTAGTCCGAGCCCCCGGCGCGCAGGACGCCGAGGAAATTCTCCCGCTCGGCCTTGCCACCATCGAGCACCGAGCGCGCGAACCAGGTCCCGGCCGTGATCGAGGTCGCGTACTGGTAGACGTAGAAGAAGCGGTAGAAGTGGCCGATCATCGCCCATTCCATCTCGTAGGGCGCATCGATGGTGAAGTCGGGCCCGTGGTAGCGCCGCAGGATGCCCGCATAGATGCGGCTGATGCTGGCGCCCGAAAGCCCCTCGCCGGCTTCGGCCATCTCGTGGATCTTCAGCTCGAACTCGGCGAACATGGTCTGGCGGAAGAAGGTACCGCGCAGGCCTTCCAGGCGCATGCCCAGGTAATAGAGCTTCTCCTCCTTCGTCTTCGCGCGTTCGAGCATGTACTCGGTGAGGAACACCTCGTTCGCGGTCGAGGCGATTTCAGCCAGGAAGGTGGGGTAGCGGGCGGTTTCGTAGGGCTGCGCCTTGGCCGCGATCAGCGTGTGCATCGCGTGGCCCCACTCGTGCACGAAGGTCGAGACCCCGTCGAAGTTCTCCGAGAGGTTGAGCAGGAGATAGGGGTGCACGTCGTAGACCGCCCCGTTCATGTAGGCGCCCGCGCGCTTGCCCGGCCGGGGGAAGGGATCCATCCACGTCTTCGCCGTCGCCTCGCCCATCTGCCGCACGTAGTCGCTGCCGAGCGGCTTCAGGGCTTCCAGCACGACATTGCGCATGTCGCCCAGTGTGAAGGTGCGGTCCATCTGCACGAGCGGGGGATAGATGTCGTAGTAGTGGATGTCGGGGAGGTTGAGCATCCGGCGGCGCAGCTGGAAGTAGCGGTGGAGCTGCGGCAGCCCTGCGTTCACTTCGGCCACAAGGCTGCGGTAGACCCCCTCGGGAATGCGGTTGGCGGCAAGCGCCATCGCAAGGCAGCTTTCGTAGCCCCGGTTCTCGGCCTCGAACACATCGCCCTTGAGCTTGGCCGCAAGCGCCGCGCCGAGCGAGCCTTCGTAGCCCTTGAACGCGCTCCAGTAACTGTCGAAGACGCGCTTGCGGTCGGCCCGGTTGGCCACATCGCGGCTATGCGAATAGCCCTGCGCATCGAGGCGCACCTCGCGCTCGTCCGAAAGCGTGATCGTGGGCCAGGGAATGTCCGAGGCGACAAGCTGGTCACGCACGCTGCCCGGCCCGGCAAGCGCCGCCGAGGCCGAGGCCAGGATCGCCTCGCCCTGATCGTCGAGGATATGCTCGGCGCGGCGCAGCGTGTCGCGCAAGGGGAAGGCAAAGCGGCGCTGGAGCGTGTCGTTTTCGGCAATGAAGCGCTCGATGGTCGCTTCGCCCAGATCCAGGACCTCCGGGTCCACCCAGGCCGTCGCCTGCCCCATCTGGCTGAACATGTCGCGCGCCTGCGCCTCGCGTTCCTGCGGGGCGGGCGCGCGCACGTCCTCGTCGGCCTGGAGCGAGGAATAGACGTAGACGCGCATCGCCTTGAGCTTGGTCACCGAGATATCGTCCAACGCGCGCGCCAGCGCCTGCGCGTTCCTTCCCAGTGTGCCCTTGTAGGCGGCAAGACGCGGCAGGGCGGCGAGGACAGCCTTGCGCGCCACGTCCCAGGCCTGGGCATCGGGGAAGAGGTCGGTCAGGTCCCAGGCAGCGCCCGATCCTGAGGGCACCTCGGCCCCATGCGCACCGTACGCGCGAAGGCCGGTCAGCGAGGCGGCAACGGGAAGGCTGGCGGCAAGCCCCAGGGCCTTGCGGCGGTCGAGTGCGAACATCGCGGAGAATCCTTTTGCTGCCGTGGGTTGGAATTGGGGGGACCACGGCCTGGCGCGGGAGGCTACCGCCTCACAGCACGGATACAAGCCATGGTGTGTCGTTGATCGATCCGGGTAGGCCTTTCGTCGAAGGGCAGGTGATACTGTATCCTTATCCCCGCCCCTCATGCGCTTTGCGCTGGACTTGGCCCCGTTCCTTGGGGAAATCCGGAACATTCCCAGGAGGAGGACCCCTGACATGATCGCTCGCACCCCATCGCTTCACGCCGCTGGCGCCGCCACGCTCGCACTGCTTTTCGCCACCGCCGCGACCACCGCCCACGCCGACGAGGGCATGTGGACCTTCGACGGCTTCCCCGCCGCGAAGATGCAGGCCGACTATGGCTGGGCCCCCGACCAGGCCTGGCTCGACACCGTGCGCGCCTCGGCGGTGCGTCTGACCGGCGGCTGCTCGGCGAGCTTTGTCTCGGATGCCGCGCTCATCCTCACCAACCACCACTGCGTCGCCTCGTGCCTCTACGACAACTCCACCGGCGACAACGACCTGCTTGAACACGGCTACATCGCCGCGTCGCTGCGCGATGAGAAGAAGTGCCCAGGCCAGCAGGCCGAGGTCGTGACCAAGATCGAGGACGTGACGGGCGAGGTGAAGGCGGCCATCGGCGCCCTTACCGGCGAGGCACTGACCAAGGCGCGCGATGCCAGGATCGCCGAGATCGAGGCCGCCAACTGCACCGACACCGCGAAATTCCGCTGCCAGGTCGTCACCCTTTTCGGCGGCGGGCAGTACAAGCTCTATACCTACCGCAAGTATTCCGACGTCCGCCTCGTCTGGTCGCCCGAGGACCGCGCGGCCACCTTCGGCGGCGATCCGGACAACTTCAATTTCCCGCGCTACTCGCTCGACGGCTCGTTCCTGCGCGCCTACGAGGACGGCAAGCCGGTGAAGACCCCGGTCCACCTCACCTGGAACCCGCGCACGCCCAAGGCCGACGAAGCCACCTTCGTGGTCGGCAACCCGGGTTCGACCTCGCGCCTCTATACGCTGAGCCAGCTCGCCTTCGAGCGCGAGGTACGCCTGCCGATCACCGTCGCCACGCTCTCGGAACTGCGCGGACGCCTGATCCGCGCGATGGAGGAAAGCCCCGAGCACGCGCGCGAGGGCCTCGACCTCCTGAGCGGCGTCGAGAACAGCCTCAAGGTCTACATCGGCCGCACCAAGGCCCTGAACGACCCCGCCTTCACCGCCAAGCTGGCCGCGGCCGAAGCGGACCTGAAGGCGAAGAGCGCAGGCAAGGCGGAGATCGGCGATCCCTGGGCGCAGGTGGATGCGGCGGTCGAGGCTTACCGCACACTCTACATCCCCTACCGCTACGATGCGCCCTCGGGCACGCTCTACAGCTACGCGCAGGCCCTCGTCATGGGCGCGACCGAACGCGCCAAGCCCAACGCCGAGCGTCTGCCCGGTTATACCGACAGCGCCCTGCCGCTGACCGAGAAGCGCCTGCTCGACGAGGCACCGGTCTACCCCTGGCTCGACGAGTTGCAGATGGCCTGGAGCCTCTCCAAGGCGCGTGAGTACCTGGGGGTCGACGATCCGCAGACCCGCCTGCTCCTTGGCAAGGAAAGCCCCGAGGGCCTCTCCGAGCGTCTTGTCGCGGGCACGAAGCTCGCCGATCCGGCGTACCGCAAGCAGTTGTGGGACGGGGGCCTCGCCGCGATCGAGGCCTCGGACGATCCGATGATCCAGTACGCCCTGAAACTGGACGCCAACCAGCGCGCGCTCAAGCAGAAGGTCGACGAGGCCTATGCCGGGCCGGTCACGCAGGCTGGCGCCAAGCTCGCCGACGCGCGCTTTGCGGCCTATGGCGACAGTCTCTACCCTGACGCCACCTTCACCCTGCGCATCAGCTATGGCCGCGTGAAGGGGTGGACCGAGCGCGGCAACGAGGTGCCCTTCCAGACCACCATGGGTGGCACCTTCGAACGTGCAACGGGCGCGGAACCCTTCGACCTTCCCAGCCAGTTTGCGGCGAAGGAAAGCGCCATCGACAAGGCTGTAACCTATGATTTCGTGACCACCAACGACATCATCGGCGGCAATTCGGGCTCGCCTGTGATCGACAAGGCGGGCACCGTGATTGGCGCGGCCTTTGACGGCAACATCCACTCGCTCGGCGGCAACTACGGCTATGATCCGGTGCTCAACCGCACCGTCGTCGTCTCCACCGCCGCGCTCCAGGAGGCGCTGGAGACGATCTACCCGGCCCCGCGCATCGTGAAAGAACTCGCTGCGAAGTAGGACGATAATGCAGGCGCGCAGGGGCGGATTTCATCCAAGAGCCCCTTCGCGCTTGCAACCGCTGCGCTGCAGCATAGTTTGGTCTTCATGACCGACTTGCTCCAGGACCTGATCGGTGAGCTGCCGGATTGGCTGCAACAAACGATCGTCGCTGTCATCGTGGCCGTTTTCGCGGTTGCGGTCGCGCTCTTCATCCATGCCCTGCTGTTCCGGCTGCTGCGGCGCTTTGCCAAGGCGAGCGAGAGCGATTCGGACAACCTGGTGGTCAAACGCCTCGCACGGCCCAGCCGCTGGGCGCTGGTCTCCCTCGCTCTCGTCCTCGCCGCCCGCGAGACACCCGCGCTCGAAGCCATGTGGGAGCGGATCGGCGGGCTGGTCATGCCGCTCATGGTGGGCTGGATGGCACTCGCGATCCTCAATGCCTTGGTCGAGGCCATGGTGCTGCGCGCGGACATCTCGATGGCGGACAATCGCCGCAACCGCCGCCGCCGCACGCGCCTCACCATCTTCGGGCGCATCGCAACGTTTGTGATCGTGTTCCTGACCATCGCGCTGATGCTGCTCTCCATTCCCGGCGTGCGCGACATCGGCGTGACCCTGATGGCCTCGGCGGGTCTGGCCGCCCTTGCTGTCGGCGCCGCCGCACAGCCGGCCCTGAAAGCGCTGATTTCCGGCTTCCAGATGGCGCTGACCGAGCCCGTCGTGATCGGCGACGCCGTGATCGTGGGCGGCGAATGGGGCTGGATCGAGGAAATCAAGACGACCTACGTCGTCGTCAAGGTCTGGGATGAGCGGCGCCTGGTCGTGCCGACCAACAAGTTCCTGGAGGAGATCTTCCAGAACTGGACCAAGACCACCTCGCAGCTGATGGGCACGATCCTGCTCTACGTCGATCCGGCGACCCAACTCGACCCGATCCGGGAGAAATTCATGGAGATCGTCGCGGCGAACGAGCGCTGGGACGGCCGGGTGCGTCATATGCAGATCACCGAGCTGACGCGCGATGCCATCGAGGTGCGCTTCCTGGTCACGGCCAAGGACAGCCCCACCCTCTTCGACCTGCGCTGCGACGTGCGTGAGGCCCTGATCCAGTGGCTCGCCGCCGAGATGCCCGAAGCGATCGTGCGCAGCCGTCTGCTGCCCGTCGGGCCAGTGGAGACGGCCCCGCTCGGCGCGCCCTCGGGCGAGGCCATGGCGCAGATGGCCGCACAGTAAGCCCTTTCCCATATTTGCCAGATGGCAAGGTTCCCGGCATGCTGCCCCATGCGCGAAAGGGGAGCGGCAATGTGGCAAATGGCACGAAAGGCCTTGCGGGCCGCAGCAGGTCTCGCCCTTCTGGTGAGCGCCCCGCTCAATGTGACCAGCGCCGCGGACGATGTCCCGGTTTCGCAGGAACTGCGCCAGCGCAGTGCCGAGATCCTCACCATTCTGAACGGCGGCGGTGATCCCGCCACGACCTTTGCGGCGTCCTTTCGCAAGGCCGTGCCCGACGCGCAGATGCAGGCCCTCATCGCCTCGCTCCAGCGCCAGCTTGGAACGGCGATGGGCATCGAAAGCCTGACACCGCTCGGCGAGCATGAGGCCACCGTGCGCCTCATCTTTGAAAAAGGAACGGCGCGGGCCTGGATCGCGCTTTCCCCCCAGCCCCCGGGGCAGGTCACCGGATTGCGGGTGACCGGCATCATGCCCACCGACATTGCCGACCTGGCCAGCCTCGACGAGGTCGCCGCAGCCTTTGCCGCTGCGCCCGGCAATGCAGGCTTCCTCGTGCAGGATCTGGACGAGGACAGCCCCGCCGCGGCGCTGCGCGGCGAGCGCACGTTCGCCATTGGCTCGGCCTTCAAGCTGGTGATCCTTGCCGAACTGGTGCGCGAGATCGACGATGGCCTACGCGAGTGGACCGACACGGTCACCCTCGACGGCACCGAACTTCCCGCAGGAGCCTTTCGCGCCCTGCCGCCGGGCACGCCGGTCTCGCTGCGCAGGCTCGCCGAGGAGATGATCCGGGTGAGCGATAATTCCGCGACCGACCTGCTCCTCGCCGAGCTTGGCCGCTCCCGCATCGAGGCCATGCAGGCCCGCATCGGGTTTGCCCATGGCGCGCGCAACATCCCCTTCCTGTCGACGATGGAGGCCTTCAAGCTGAAAGGCGTCGAAGGGGGCGCCCTGGGCCGCCGTTACCTAGCGCAGGACACCGAAGGACGGCGCGCAATGCTGGCAGGCGAGGTAGCCGATATGCCCGGCCGTGCGGTGGGCGATCTCTTCGCCGACGGGCGCCCCGTCATGATCGAGCGCCTGGAATGGTTCGCCTCGCCCGCGGACCTCGCGCGCGCGATGCACTGGTTTCAGGGCCGCAAGGACACCGTGAACGGCCGGGAGGCGCTGCGCATCCTCGCGCTCAATCCGGGGCCTGCGGCGAACCTGACCGGAGAAGTGTCCTACGCAGGCTTCAAGGGCGGATCGGAACCGGGTGTCCTCAACATGACCGTCCTGCTCGAAGATCGGGCCGGGCGCTGGATCGTGGTGACGGCCAGCCTCAACGATCCGCGCGCGGGCGTGGACGAAGCGCGCTTCCAGGCCTTGTTCACGCGCGCGCTCGAACTGGCGATCAAAGGCTGATCGCAATTCAGCCTTGCGCAAGGTCAAGGGGTTAGGCAGCACAGCATCATGTCCCGTTCCCCGCGTGCCCCCAGGGCCCTTCTCCTCGCCCTCGCTCTTCTTCCGCTCGCCAGCGGCTGCGGTGCCGAGGCGGCTCCCGCCCCCGTCTGCGGCTTCACGATCGAGGAGAGCTATCCCCACGATCCCGAAGCCTTCACGCAAGGGCTCTTCTTCGCCGACGGCGTTCTCTACGAAAGCACCGGCCGCAAAGGTCAGTCGCGCGTCTTCAAGCGCACCTTGCAAAGCACGGCCCCGCTCGTCGAAGGCGCGCTCGACCCGACCTTCTTTGGCGAAGGAAGCGTGGCCTGGGGCGACCAGGTCATCAGCCTGACCTGGCGTGACGGGATGGCCTACCGCTGGGATCGCACGACGCTCAAGCCCATCAAGCTCTTCCCCGTCGCGGGCGAAGGCTGGGGCCTCACCATTCACGAAGACACGATCTACCAGAGCGACGGTTCAAGCCGCCTCACCTTGCGCGATCCGGAAACCTTCGCATCAACCGGCACGCTCGAGGTCACCGACGAAGGCCGCCCGGTCGCGCGACTGAACGAGCTGGAATGGATCGACGGGGAGATATGGGCGAACGTGTGGATGTCCGAGCGCATCGCCCGGATCGATCCCGAAACGGGCGTGGTGAAGAGCTGGGTGGATCTTTCCGGCCTCACCGCAAAGAGCGGCGCGCGCACCGCAGACGATGTCCTCAACGGCATCGCCTGGGACGCGAAGAAGGACCGCATCTTCGTGACGGGCAAGAACTGGGACACGCTCTACCAGATCACGCCGGACTGTCCGTGACATTATAAGAATCAAGGGGCCATCGCCCCTTGACCCCAAAATGGGCAACCTCACCTTTCTCAGCCAATTCGGCGCGAGATAGGTGAGGCTGACAGTTTCGGGAGCCCGAGGGCGAGGACCCTCGGAACTCCTCTTCTACCCGTGCTTCAATTCCCGCGTGGATTCGACCATGCCCGGCGCAATGAAGCCCAGAGGCGCCACCTCCATCGCGCGCTTCTTCAGCTCGCTCTGCATCTTGGCGTACTCCTCCTCCATCTCGGCCGAGACCGAGGCGCGGCTGTCTTCAAGGGCGTTCTCGAAGTCGGCCATGGTGACCTTGTCGACCTGCGCCCCTTCACGGCGGATGGCGAGGAGACCTGCGCGGCGCACCACATCCTCCAGGTCCGCGCCGGTGTAGCGCTCGGTCCGCTCGGCGATGGCGTCGAGCGAGACGTCCTCGGCCAGTGGCATCGCCTCGGTGTGGATACCCAGGATATGCGCGCGCCCTGCCGTATCGGGCGTGCCGACGTAGACCAGTTCGTCGAAGCGGCCGGGGCGCAGCAGCGCCGGGTCGACAAGGCCCGGACGGTTGGTTGCGCCCACCAGGACCACCGACTGCAGCTCCTCCATGCCGTCCATTTCGGCGAGGATCGTATTGACCACCCGCGCCGTCACCTGCGGCTCGCCAAGCCCGCCGCCCATGCCACGCGCCGGCACGAGGCTGTCGATCTCGTCGATGAAGATGACGCACGGGGCCACCTGACGCGCGCGGGCAAAGAGGCGGGCGATCTGCTGCTCGCTTTCCCCGTACCACTTGGAGAGCAGGTCGGAGGACTTGATCGAGATGAAGTTGGCCTCGGCCTCCTTGGCCACCGCCTTGGCCAGCAGCGTCTTGCCCGTGCCCGGAGGGCCATAGAGCAGGAAACCCTTTGCCGAGCGGATACCCAGCTTGTGGAACGCGGCCGGGTTCTTGAGCGGCAGCTCGATCCCTTCCTTGAGGCGTGTCTGTGCGGCATCGAGCCCGCCGATGTCGTCCCAGCCAATGTTGGGCACCTGCACCATGACCTCGCGCATGGCCGAAGGCTGCACGCGCTTGAGCGCAGCAATGAAGTCGTCGCGCTCGACCGACAGGTTTTCGAGCACTTCGGGCGGAATTGCGCGCGCTTCGAGATCCAGCTTTGGCATGATCCGGCGCACCGCCTCGATCGCGGCTTCGCGGGTGAGCGCCGCGAGATCCGCGCCAACGAAGCCGTGCGTGGTGCGCGCCAGTTCCTTGAGGCTCACTTCCTTGCCCAGCGGCATGCCACGGGTGTGAATGGTGAGGATCTCGCGCCTCCCCCGCTCGTCGGGCACGCCGATCACGATCTCGCGGTCGAAGCGGCCGGGGCGACGCAGCGCCTCGTCGATGGCGTCAGGGCGGTTGGTGGCGGCGATCACGACGACATGGGCGCGGCTGTTAAGGCCATCCATCAGCGTGAGCAGCTGCGCGACAAGGCGCTTCTCCGCCTCGCCGTGGACCTGGTCGCGCTTGGGGGCGATCGAATCGATCTCATCGATGAAGACGATCGCGGGCGCGGCCTTGGTGGCCTCCTCGAAGACCTCGCGCAGCGCCTTTTCGCTGTCGCCATAGCCCGACCCCATGATTTCAGGGCCGTTGATCGAGAAGAAGCTGGCCTCACTCTCGTTGGCGACCGCCTGGGCAAGGCGGGTCTTGCCCGTGCCCGGAGGGCCGTGGAGCAGCACGCCCTTGGGCGGGGCGACCCCGAGGCGGGTGAAGAGCTCGGGGTAACGCAGCGGCAGTTCGACCATCTCGCGCAGCTGGCGGATGGTGTCCTCCATCCCGCCGACATCGTCGTAGTTGACGTCGCCGCGCGGCTCGTGCGCCTCCTCAAATGTCTCGCGCAGCTCGACCTCGGTATTCTCGTCGATGTGGACGATCCCGCGCGGAGTGGTCGAGACGACGTTGAGACGGATCTGGGTCAGCGAATAGGCGGGCGCGTTGAACATGCGCCGCAACTGCGGGGGAATGTCCGCCACCTGCTGCTGCCCCGCGGTCGCGACAAGATCGCCCTGCACCATCGGGCGTTGGAAGAAGTTGCGCTTGAGCGCGATGGACGGCCCCTGCAGGCGCATGTCCTTCTGCGCGGGCGCGAAGACGACACGCTGGGCGGGGCGCGATTCAGCCTTGCGCACGGTGACATGATCGCCCGAACCGACTTCGGCATTGCCGCGCTGGAGCCCATCGAGACGAATGACGGAGAGCCCCTCGTCCTCCGGGAAGGCCAGTACGGCGCGCGCGACGGTGACCGACTTTCCGGTCACTTCGAGAACGTCGCCCTCCATGGCTCCGATGGCGGAGAGCGCTTCGCGGCTGAGCCGGGCAATCCCCTGGCCGCTTTCTTCCTGACGTCCGGCCGCAACCTGCAGCCGTACCGTGCGATCCTCGACCCTTGATTCGGCGTCGACCATGTCTGTCCTTTCCAAGAACGGTCCGCGCGCCTCGCCTGTACTTCGGCCAAGGCATGCGACCTCATGTGTTTCACGAAAAGGAATTAGGAACGGGCCCGCACGATTTCAAACCGTTGCCCCGTAACGCCTCAATTGATCCGGTCGGAGACCTGCGTGTTAAGCAGACAAAAAAAGACCCGGACGTTGCCGACCGGGTCGTGGAAGTTTTGGGAGAGGATGCCTGAAAGGCAGGTCCCTTATGATCCGAATCGGGGTGTTGTGCAAGTGCGAAATAGCGCGCTCGCGATGCATAGGAAGCAAGGTGAATTGCGCAAGATGCAATAGAGAGGTGCAAATTGCGGCACCTCGAGACGTAATTCCGCCATTCCAACTCCTGAATCAGCCTTCATGATATTGCTTCGCTCACAACTCGCCAGGAGTCTCGCAGCGTCGGGACAGGACAGCTCATGCTGCACTGCGGAAATTATTGAGCTTCCATGACAAATGGCCAATCTGCCTGTGCTAACGCTACCATTCCTAGGCGCGGAAATCGCACGCCAGCCATGGGCAGACCCGCACCAAAAACGGCGCCGATCCCTCAAGGGATGGCGCCGCTTTGTCCGTGTTTATGGTCCGCAGTGAAACGGACGTATGCTCAGTGGGCCAGGAGCAGGGCCGGCGCGGTTTCCTCGTCGAGGAAATAGGCGGTCACCCCGCCAAAGAGGAACTCGCGGAAGCGGCTCTTGCCGTAGGCCCCCATGACAAGGAGCTCGGCGTGGGCCTGGTTGACCGCGACGGCCAGCGTCTCCTCGGTCGAACCGCGTCGCTCGTGCTCTTCGAGTTCGGCGTGGATACCGTGACGCGAGAGGTAGCGCAGCGCGTCGGTGGCGGGAAAACCACCCGACTTTTCAGCTACCGTCACGACCTTCACCATCTGGCAGTCCCCCAGCAGCGGAACCGAAGCGCGCAGCGCGGCGGCCGCCTGTTCACCGCCGTCCCAGGCGATGCAGGCCCGGCGGATCGGGAATTCGAGCGGCTTGTCGTCGGCAAGGACTAGCACCGGGGTCCCCGACACCAGCGCCAGTTCACCCGCCAGACCGCCCGAACGCGATAGGATGGTCACGTCCGACAGGCGCGCAATGCTGCCCAGCGCGCTGACCGGATCATCCTCGCTGCGCAGGACATCGAAGGAGACATCGTTGCGCGAGAGCTTGGTCTCGATGTCGCTCGCCGAGGCATCGTCCTCGGCCCGCGCCTTGTCGAGCGCTTCGGAGATCACGTAGCTGCCCCCCATGGGGTCCATCGCGATATAGCGCGCGACCGGGGTGTCGACGAGTGCGGTAACATGTCCGCCCGTCTTGCGGGCGAGGTTGAGGGCGGTTTCGATGCGGGCATCATTGCCCGGCTTGCGATCCGCATTGACGAGTATCGAGCGCATAGTCTGGTCTCCCGTTGGCCCGCCCAGTCTAGGGCAAGGTTTCCTCTTCGCCATGACGAAGATCAAACATCGTCTTGATAATCAAGGTTCGAATTGAAAACTGTTCAAGTCCGCGCGCTTTCCGGACATTGCCCTTCCGTGCCCGGCTCGATCCGCAGCGAGGCCGCGCGCGCGAACAGGTCGAGGATGATGGGATCGCGCTCCTGCGCACGAATGGCTGCCTCGAAGTGGACGACGTGCTCCGGGCGCGGGAGGAACTCGGCCAGTTCTCCGCGCGCAAGCTGGCTGCGGATCATCGTCTCGGGCAGGACCGCCGCCCCCCTCCCCTGCGCGACGATCTCGATCAGCATGCGCACATTGTTGCAGGTGTGGAGCGTGGGACGGCTGCGTCCCGCCGCCTCGAGCGTGGCCAGGGTCACCCGGTGAAGGGGCGAATGGTCGGGCAGCGACCAGATCGGCAGGTCGGGCGTCTCGGGCCCGGCGCGCGCCACTTCAGGGCTCGCCGCCCAGACCAGCGCCACCGAACCGATCGGCGCGGTGCGGATAGCCGGGCTGGCAATGGGCCCGGCCAGAAACACGATGTCGCGCGTGCCGCCCAGAAGCTGCTGCATGAGCCGCGCGGTCAGGTCGAGCTCGATCTCCATGGTGACGCCCGGGCGCTCGCGCTCGATCGCCTGGACCCAGGCGGGCAGGCAGCTCGCCGCCGCGATCTCGCCCGATCCGATCCGCACCGCGCCTGCTGCCCCGGCAAAATCGCTGGCTTCGAGGAGTGCCTTTTCCAGATCGTGGCACAAGGGCTCGCACTGCTGAATCAGGCGCCGGCCACGCGTGGTGAGAACCATCCGGCGTCCCTCGCGTTGGAACAGCGAGAGGCCCAGTTGCTCCTCGATCTCGCGCACGCGCGCCGAGATCGCGGGCTGGGTGGTGTTGAGACGCTGGGCGGCCGCGGCGAACGTACCCAGCCGATCAATCCACATCAGCGTTTCGAGGTGAAAGAGCGCGATCCGTTTCATAACCAATGCATATCATAATCCATAAAAATTAATCGCTATTTGTGATGCGAAGGGCGCGGTAGGCTCCCGCCCGGAAGTTGGAGAAGGAATTCCATGAAAAAGCTCTACCCCAGCGCGGAGGCCGCGCTTGATGGCCTGCTGTCGGACGGCATGCTGATCGCCAGCGGCGGCTTCGGTCTTTGCGGCATCCCCGAGCGCCTGCTCGACGCCATTCGCGATTCGGGTGTGAAGGACCTCACCTTCGCGTCGAACAACGCGGGCATCGACAACGAAGGCATCGGCAAGCTGCTGCGCACCAAGCAGGTCAAGAAGATGATCTCGTCCTATGTGGGCGAGAACAAGGAGTTCGAACGCCAGTTTCTCTCCGGCGAGCTGGAAGTGGAGTTCTGCCCCCAGGGCACCTTGGCCGAGCGCATGCGCGCCGGCGGCGCCGGGATCCCCGGCTTCTACACCAAGACCGGCGTCGGCACACAGGTTGCCGAGGGCAAGGAAGTCAAGGAATTCGGCGGGCAGGAATACATCCTGGAGGAAGGCATCTTTGCCGATCTCGCCGTGGTCAAGGCGTGGAAGGCGGATGAAAGCGGCAACGTGGTCTTCCGCAAGACCGCACGCAACTTCAACGTGCCCGCGGCCACCTGCGGCAAGGTCTGCGTGGTCGAAGTGGAAGAGATCGTGCCGACCGGCTCGCTCGATCCGGACCACATCCACCTGCCCGGCGTCTACGTGCAGCGCCTCGTGCTCGGCGCGCCCTACGACAAGAAGATCGAATTTGTGACGACCCGCGAAAGGGAGGCCGCCTGATGCCCTGGAACCGTAACGAGATGGCCGCGCGCGCGGCCAAGGAACTGGAAGACGGCTTCTACGTGAACCTCGGGATCGGCATTCCCACGCTCGTCGCCAATTACGTGCCCGAGGGCATGACGGTGACGCTGCAGTCGGAGAACGGGATGCTGGGCATCGGCCCCTTCCCCTATGCCGGTGAAGAAGATCCCGACCTCATCAACGCGGGCAAGCAGACCGTCAGCGAACTTGCGCAAACGGCCTACTTCGACAGCTCGACGAGCTTTGGCATGATCCGCGGCGGGCACATCAACCTTGCCGTTCTGGGCGCGATGGAAGTGGCCGAGAACGGCGACATCGCCAACTGGATGATCCCGGGCAAGATGATCAAGGGCATGGGCGGCGCGATGGATCTCGTCGCGGGCGTGCAGAAGATCATCGTCGTCATGGAGCACTGCGCGAAATCCGGCGATTCCAAGTTCATCCCCGAATGCACCCTTCCGCTGACCGGCAAGAACGTGGTCGACATGATCGTCACCGACCTGGCCGTGTTCCAGCGCCCGGACCACGACAGCCCGTTCCAGCTGGTGGAACTCGCGCCGGGCGTCACGGCCGAGGAAGTGGCCGAAAAGACCTCGGCGAAGTACGAAGTCGCACTCTGATCGAGCGCGCGAATGGACGCGCGGCCTCCAGAGCCGCGCCGTCCAGGCACGTGTCAGGGCGTCAGCAACGAAGGGCCAGTCCCTCGTTGCGGCGCCCCAGCGCAATCCTGCGGTTTATTCCGCATGGCGAATCGGCCAGCCCGGCGACCTTGCCGCCTGCTCTGGCGTCCCTACATCGGGAGAATGCCTGAACAGGCGTGACGCACAAACCGGAGTTGCCCGAACATGACCGATATCGCCACCATTCCCCTGACCCGGATCGACGGCACGCCGGACACCCTGGGCGCCCATCAAGGCAAGGTGCTGCTTATCGTCAACGTCGCCTCCAAGTGCGGCCTGACCCCGCAGTACGAGGGCCTTGAAGAACTGTTCCAGCAGTACAAGGACAAGGGCCTGGAGATCCTGGGCTTTCCGGCCAACGACTTTGGCGCGCAGGAGCCCGGCAGCCACGAGGAAATCGCCGAGTTCTGCAAGCTGAACTACGGCGTCTCCTTCCCGCTCTTTGCCAAGGCCGACGTGACCGGCGCCGACATGCAGCCGCTCTACAAGGAACTGACGCAGGCGCATCCGACCAAACAGGGTCCGGCCGAGGAATTCCGCGAACGCCTGCGCGGCTTTGGCCGTACCCCCACCGAAGACCCGGACGTGCTGTGGAACTTCGAGAAATTCCTTGTTTCCAAGGACGGCAAGGTCGTGGACCGCTTTGCGCCGGGTGTCGCGCCCAAGGACCCCGCGCTGGTTGCGGCGATCGAGGCGGAATTGGCGAAGTAGGAAGATTCAAGGGGCCATCGCCCCTTGACCCCAAAATGGGCGACCTCACCGTTCTCGTCCAAGTTGGCGCATGAAAGGTGAGGTGGACAGTTCGGGGAGCCCGAGGGCGATGGCCCTCGGATTCTCCCTTTTCTTCGCTTAGTGCGCCGCGCCCCAGCTCGGACCCGAGCCGATCTCCACGCCCAGCGGCACGGTCAGTTCCACGGCCGGACCTGCGGCTTCGGCCATGACCTTCTCGATGACCTTCGAGGCAGCTTCGACGTCGCCTTCGGGCAGTTCGAAGACGAGTTCGTCGTGCACCTGCAGCAGCATGCGCACATGGCCAAGGCCCGCGTCTTCCAGTGCCGGGGTCATGCGCGCCATGGCGCGCTTGATGATGTCGGCGCAGGTGCCCTGGATCGGCGCGTTGATCGCGGCGCGCTCGGAGCCCTGGCGCTCGTTCCCGTTCTTGGAGATGATGCGCGGGAACCAGGTCTTGCGAGCAAAGAGCGTCTCGGAATAACCCCGCCCGCGCACGCCTTCCAGCGTCGAGACGATGTACTTCTGGATGCCCGGGAATCGCTCGAAATAGCGGTCGATCATCGCCTGAGCCTCATCGGCATCGGTGCCCAGACGCCCAGCGAGGCCCCAGCGCGAGATGCCGTAGAGGATGGCGAAGTTGATCGTCTTGGCCCGCCCACGCGTCTCGCGGGTGACTTCCCCGAACAGCTCGGTCGCGGTGCGCGCGTGGATGTCCTCGCCCTTCTCGAAGGCTTCCTTCAGGCTGGGAACGTCGGCCATGTGCGCGGCAAGACGCAGCTCGATCTGCGAATAGTCGGCCGCGAGGAGGACATTGCCCTCCTCGGCGACGAAGCAATCGCGGATCTGACGGCCAATCTCGGTGCGGATCGGGATGTTCTGCAGGTTCGGATCGGTCGAGGACAGGCGTCCCGTCTGCGCGCCGACAAGGCTGTAGCTGGTGTGGACGCGGCCCGTCTTCGGGTTGATTGCGGCCTGCAGCGCCTCGGTGTAGGTCGAGCGCAGCTTGGAAAGCTGGCGCCATTCCAGCACCTTGGTCGCGACTTCCGCGCCTTCTTCGGCGAGGCGTTCGAGCACCGACTGGTCGGTCGAGTACTGGCCCGACTTGCCCTTCTTGCCGCCCTTGTAGCCCAGCTTGTCGAACAGGATCTCGCCCAGCTGCTTGGGGCTGCCGATGGTGAATTCCTGGCCCGCTGCCTCGTGGATTTCCTTTTCCAGCGCACCGATGGTCTCGGCGAACTGGGCCGAGAGCCCGGCCAGCTTCTCACGGTCAACCTTGATCCCGTGGCGCTCCATCTGGGCGACCACCGGGATCAGCGGGCGATCCACCTTTTCGTAGATGCGCGTGCCGCCTTCCTCGGAAAGGCGCGGCTTCAGCAGGCTGTGGAGGCGCCAGGTCACGTCCGCGTCCTCGGCGGCGTAATGAGTCGCCTTGTCGAGCGGGACCTCGCCGAAGGGGATCGCCTTCTTGCCCGTGCCGCACACGTCCTTGAAGGCCATCGGCGTGTGGCCGAGGTGGCGCTGCGAAAGCTCGTCCATCCCGTGGCCACCGCCCACGCCGTCGGTGCCCCGCCCGGCATCGAGGCAGAAGCTCTCGATCATGGTGTCATCGATGGGCGCGACCATGATCCCATAGCGGGCGAGCACGTTGATGTCGTACTTGATGTTCTGGCCGATCTTGAGGACCGCATCGTCCTCCAGCAGCGGCTTGAGGAGCGCGATGGCGGTGTCCATGTCCACCTGCGGCGGCTTCTCGGCGAACATGTCGCTGCCGCCGTGGCCAAGCGGGATGTAGCAGGCCTCGTTGGGCCCGATGGCCAGGCTCACGCCGACAAGGTCAGCCTGCATCGCCTCCAGCGCCGAGGTCTCGGTGTCCACCGCCAGGATATGCGCGGCCTGCGCCTTCTGCACCCAGGCTTCGAGCGCCTCTTGCGTCTGAACGCATTCGTAGGCCGCGTAGTCCACCGCAGGCATCTCGGGCAGCGACTGGCGCGCAGCGCCCTCGGCCGGCCCGGCCCCGGCATTCTGCGCCTTGGCCGGATTGAGATCGGTCGCCTTGGAGGGGCTGCCGTTGCCGGTCTCGAGACGCTTCAGGAGGCTGGTGAAGCCATGCTTGCCGAGGAACTCGGCGAGCGGCTCGGGCGGGATGCTATTGAGCTTCACCTCGTCGAGCGCCATCGGCAGCGCGCAGTCTTCCTTGAGCGCGACAAGAACACGGCTGAGGCGGGCCTGCTCGGCCTGCTCGATCAACCGCTCCTTGAGCTTGGACTTCTTCATGTCCGGCGCAGCAGCCAGCACGCTTTCCAGGTCGCCATGCTCCTGGATGAGCTTGGTCGCGGTCTTGGGGCCGACTCCGAAGACACCCGGCACGTTGTCGACCGCATCGCCCATGAGCGCGAGCACGTCGCCCACCTTGTCGGGGGTGACGCCGAACTTCTCCTCGACCTCGGGTATGTCGATGCGCAGGCTCTTCATCGTGTCGAGCATGTCGACCTTGCCGCCGCCTTCGGGGCAGGTGCCGACCAGCTGCATGAGGTCCTTGTCCGAAGACACGATGGTGACGTCCCAGCCCTCCCGCGCCGCGGCGCGCGCGTAGGAGGCGATGAGGTCGTCCGCCTCGTAGCCCTGCTCTTCGATGCACGGCAGCGAGAAGGCGCGCGTTGCATCGCGGATCAACGGGAACTGGGGCACCAGATCCTCGGGCGGCGGGGGACGGTTGGCCTTGTAGTCCTCGTAGATGTCGTTGCGGAACGACTTGCTTCCCGCATCGAGGATCACCGCCATGTGCGTGGGCCCCTCGGCCTTGTCGAGGTCCTCGGCCAGCTTCCACAGCATCGTGGTGTAGCCGTAGACCGCGCCCACGGGCGTGCCTTCCGGGTTCGTGAGCGGGGGAAGACGGTGGTAGGCACGGAAGATGTAGGCCGAACCGTCGACGAGGTAGAGATGCTGCTTTGGCTCCATGTACAGGGCTCTAGCAGCGCTTTGCCCGAAGGTCAGCAGGCAGCCGCGCTGGGCCGTGCAAAAGCCTCCGCTCCGCGCCCCACACGCGGCTCCCCGACAAAATCCTTCGCCCTGTCGCGGGAACCTTTGCTCTATGCACATGTTGCTTGTCGAGTGCTTGAACGGGGCGCCCGTGACTTCTAGCGAACGGACGAAGTCGTCTCATGAAGGCTTAGGAACACGCTGTAACGGCGTGCCGGATACCGGAAGTAACAAAGAGGGAATACTGAGAGATGCGCAAGATTCTGATTGCCACCACCACTGCCATTGCCGCGCTTTCGCTGGCCGCCTGCTCGGAGCAGACCGAGGACGCCACCGAAGCGGCCGCCTCGTCGGCGGCCGACGACATGGGCTCCTACGCCGATCAGGCCGGTGAAGAGATGGACGCGATGGGCGATTCGATGGAAGGCGCCGCCAACGACGCGGGCGCAGCCATGGACGAGGCCGGTGACGATGTCGAAGACGCAGCCGCCAATGCCGCCTCGGACGCCGAAGCCGCGGCCAATGACGCCGCCAACGAGATGGCCGACCACACCGACGGCGATCCCAGCACCAACTGATCGCGACAGGGCCCAGCGGCCCTGCGGCCACTCGGCACGTTACGAAACGGGCGTTCGGAGAGATCCGGGCGCCCGTTTTCGTTTAACGGCAAAGGTCAGAGCGGAGGGTGCTGGAAGGAACTGGATTTCAAGGGGTCATCACCCCTTGACCCCAAAATCGGCAACCGCACCACTCTCAGCCCCCGGCAGCGCATGAAGGGTGAGCGAGACATTGTGGGGAGCCCGAGGGCGAGGGCCCTCGGACTTGCTTGTTTTGACTGCTTGGTTTTTTGACTGGGGCTGCAAGCCCACAAATCAGCGCGAGGCGACGGCGCGTGCGCCGCGGGCCTCGGTCAGGTAGCCGTTGTAGACGGTGCGCGCGATGCTCGCGATGCGGGCCTCGCGGTTAGGTCGGCTGCCCTGCCCGGTGACGTAGATGGCAACGGCGAAGACATCGCCGTTGGGCGTCTCGACAATGCCCACGTCGCTCGACGTGTTGTGGAGCGAGCCGGTCTTGTGGTGGATCATCGCGCCATCGGGAATGCCGGCGGGAATGCGGCGACGGCCGGTCACGCAGCGGCCCATGATCGCGATCAGGGTGTCGCGGCTGCGCTTGCTCAGCCACTGCCCTTCGTAGAGCCCGCGCAGAAGCGTCACCATCGCCATCGGAGTTGCGCTGTCGCGCTTGTCGATCACGTTGGCCGGATCGAGCGCGCCATCGTCGCGTACGAGCGTCGCGATATCGCGATCGAGGTGCCAGTCCTCGATGCCCGCCCGACGCACCCAGGCGTTGACCGCATCGGGCCCGCCTACCACGCGCAGAAGACCGTCGGTCGCGTAGTTGTTCGAGCGCGTCAGCATGAGTTCGAGCAGCTTGGCGGCGGTCAGGTACTGGCCTTCGCGAACCGGCGCGACAGCCGAGGAGAAGGGCTTGGAAGAGACCGGGATCAGCATCGGAAACTCGCTGGTGAGCGTCCACTTGCCCTTGTCCACGCCTTCCAGGAACGTCGCCGCAATGGCGATCTTGCTGGTGCTGGCCATCGGAAAGCGCTGGTCGCCCAGCACATCAAGCGTGCGGCCCGTGCGCAGATCCACGGCGGCCACGCCAATGCGCCCGTTCGAGGCTTCGGCGGCGGCGGCCAGCTGGCGCTCGAACATCGTCGAGTAGACCGGCGGCCCGCGCATCTCGGTGCCGAACAGCGAATCGAACGAAGTCTGGACGGTCCCGACATTGTCGGCGTGCGCGGGCGCCAGAGGCACCACGCTGGCCACGGCCAACGCCGCGAACGAAAGAAGTCGCCCCGTGCCCAAGCGGCACTGCGAAAGGAGTTTGCCTGCCCTGATCATGCGAAACCCATCCTAGTCGTAACCACCTGATGACAGGTTAACACAGGTTCGACCAAACGCCACGAGCGCTCGACGAAGCGCATGGGGCGTGCGAGCAATTGCGCGTTTGTGAAGTTTCGTGTCGCCTTGTGGTCGCAAACGACCCCTTCCACGCCGCAAATGCGCAGTCGCGCGATTCGCATGCATCGACTGCACGCCACATGGGCGTCGGACGAAGCAAGAAGGAGATAGCCGAAGGCCATCGCCCTCGGGCTCCCCATAGTGTCGACGTAACCTTACACACGCTGCGGGGGCCGAGAGAGGTGAGGTCGCCGATTCCGGGGTCAAGGGGCGATGGCCCCTTGAAAGGATCTTTCTTCCCGATTGCCGGCTCTTCGCTCACTCCAACATGACGCGAACCCGGCACAACGAAAAGGGCCGGGAAGATCGCTCTTCCCGGCCCCTTCGTGTTCAGCGCGTAGCTGGGACAGGTCGGCTTAGAAGCCGCCCATGCCGCCCATGCCACCCATGCCGCCCATGCCGCCCATGTCGGGCATGCCACCGGCAGCCTTGTCCTCCGGAGCGTCGCAGATCGCGGCTTCGGTGGTGATCAGCAGGCCAGCGACCGAAGCGGCGTCCTGCAGCGCGGTGCGAACGACCTTGGTCGGGTCGATGACGCCGGCAGCCACGAGGTTCTCGTAGACGTCGGTGGCGGCGTTGAAGCCCTGGGTCTCGTCGTCTTCACGCAGCAGGTTGCCAGTGACAACCGCGCCGTCGAAGCCAGCGTTGGTTGCGATCTGGCGAGCCGGAGCCATGATCGACTGACGCACGATGTCGACACCGCGGGTCTGGTCGTCGTTCTCGCCCTTGAGGCCTTCGAGAGCCTTGGTGGCGTAGAGAAGAGCGGTACCGCCGCCGGGGACGATGCCTTCTTCCACGGCTGCGCGGGTCGCGTGCAGCGCGTCGTCGACGCGGTCCTTGCGCTCCTTCACTTCGACTTCCGAAGCACCGCCGACCTTGATGACAGCGACGCCGCCAGCCAGCTTTGCAAGGCGCTCCTGGAGCTTCTCACGGTCGTAGTCCGAGGTGGTGATCTCGATCTGCGAGCGGATCTGCTCGACGCGTGCCTTGATCTCTTCGGCCGAACCCGCACCATCGACGATGGTGGTGTTGTCCTTGTCGATCGTGACGGTCTTGGCTTCGCCAAGCATCGCGAGGGTGACGTTCTCGAGCTTGATGCCGAGGTCTTCCGAGACCATTTCGCCGGCGGTCAGCGTCGCGATGTCGCCGAGCATGGCCTTGCGGCGATCGCCGAAGCCCGGAGCCTTGACGGCTGCGACCTTGAGGCCGCCGCGCAGCTTGTTGACGACGAGCGTGGCAAGCGCCTCACCCTCGATGTCCTCGGCGATGATCAGGAGCGGACGGCCCGACTGAACAACGGCTTCGAGGATCGGCAGGATCGACTGCAGGTTCGACAGCTTCTTCTCGTGGATGAGAATGTAGGGGTTGTCGAGCTCGACCGTCATCTTCTCGGGGTTGGTGACGAAGTACGGCGAGAGGTAGCCGCGGTCGAACTGCATGCCTTCAACGACATCGAGTTCGAAGTCGAGGCCCTTGGCCTCTTCCACGGTGATCACGCCTTCCTTGCCGACCTTTTCCATGGCTTCAGCGATCTTCTCGCCGACTTCCTTGTCGCCATTGGCCGAGATCACGCCGACCTGCGCCACTTCGGAGTGACCGGTGACGTCGCGCGAACGGCTCTTGAGGTTCTCGACGACCTTGCCGACCGCGAGGTCGATGCCGCGCTTGAGGTCCATCGGGTTCATGCCCGCGGCGACCGACTTCATGCCTTCGCGCACGATGGCCTGTGCCAGAACGGTGGCGGTGGTGGTGCCGTCGCCAGCCGCGTCGTTGGCCTTCGAGGCCACTTCGCGGATCATCTGGGCGCCCATGTTCTCGAACTTGTCCTTGAGTTCGATTTCCTTGGCGACCGAAACACCGTCCTTGGTGATGCGGGGCGCGCCGAAGCTCTTCTCGATGACGACGTTGCGGCCCTTGGGGCCCAGCGTCACCTTGACGGCGTTGGCGAGGGTGTCGACACCGGCGAGGATGCGCTCACGGGCGTCGCGCGAGAACTTTACGTCCTTGGCTGCCATTTTGGTATTCCTTTCAGGATATCAGGTAGAAGAAGAAAGCGGTGCTCAGCCGATGACGCCGAGGATGTCGCTTTCCTTCATGATGAGCAGGTCTTCACCGTCGACCTTGACCTCGGTGCCCGACCACTTGCCGAAGAGCACGCGGTCACCGACGGCGACGTCGAGCGCGACGAGCTGGCCGTCGACGACGGCGCCCTTGCCGACCGAGACGATTTCGCCTTCAGCGGGCTTTTCCTTGGCGCTGTCGGGGATGATGATGCCACCGGCCGTCTTTTCTTCGGCCTCGACGCGGCGCACGAGAACACGGTCGTGCAGCGGACGGAAAGTCATGGGAGTCTCCCTTAAGTCCTATGAACAGGCAAAAACTGGTTTTGGCACTCTCAGACAGAGAGTGCCAACGCGGCCGGATATGGTCACAGGCCCAGTTGGCGTCAAGCAGGTGGGAGGCAATTTTTTTGAAGACCGGCACGCGTCGCACGCGCGGTACCCGGGCATCGCCCGGGACTCCATCATGGAAACACGCGTGTGTTACCGTGCGATGGCACCTAGCAGTCCGAAGCGCCCGCGCCAATGCCAGCGCGCCATGAGCAGAGCCGCCGCCACGCTCAATCCCACGGCAAGACCGATCCAGATGCCCACGCCCTCGAACGGAGTGAACAGGCCCAGCGCCGCCGAGACGGCGAAACCGGCCGCCCAATAACTTACCACCGCGATGCCCATGGGCACGCGCGTGTCCTGGATGCCGCGCAAGGCGCCCGCGGCCACCGCCTGGAGCGCGTCGGTGAACTGGAAGGCCGCCGCGACCACCAGATAGCGCAGGGCAAAGCCGACCATGATCGCGTTGGCCGGATCGTTCACATCGACATAGGCGCTCAGGACAAGGCGCGGGAAGATAAGGATGATGCCCGAGGTTACCGCCGCGAAGACAAGGCACACGAGCAGCGCCGCGCGACCTGCCGCCGCGACGCCTGCGACATTCGCCGCGCCGTAGTGGTAGCCCACACGGATCGTTGCGGCCTGCCCGATGCCGAAGGGGACCTGGAAGGCAATCGCCGCGATCTGCAAGGCAACCGTGTGCCCGGCCAGCTGCGCCTCGCCAACAAGCCCCATGAGGAAGGCCGCCCCGCTGAACAGCCCGCCCTCGGCAATGAGCGTGCCCGAGATCGGCAGCCCCAGCGTCAGCATCTGGCCCAGGCGCGGCCATTCCGAACGCCACCAGCGCCCGAAGATGTGAAAGCGCCGCAAGCGGCGGTTGCGCCGGATTGCGACGGCATAGGCGAGGACGGTGAAGCTTGCCGTGATGATGCTGGCCAGCGCAGCGCCAGTCAGCCCCAGCGCGGGCATGCCGAAATGGCCGAATACCAGCGCATAGTCGCCCACGATGTTGACGAGGATCGAGGCCGCGGTGATCGCGGTCGCAAAGTACGGGCGCCCGAGCGCGGAAACGAAGGTGCGCAGGACATTGGCCACGCCCATCGGCAGAATGCCCACCGAGAGCAGGGCGAGGAAATCGCCGCCAAGCCGGGCGAGCGCCGGGTCCTGCCCCGTTGCCAGCATGAATTCCTCGGCGAACTGGCAGATCACGATGCACACGAGGCCCAGGATCACCGCCAGCCACAAGGCCATGCGGGTGGTCCGGCGCACCTCGCGCACTGCGTTCTCCCGGCGCCCGAGTTCGGCCGCGATAAGCGGCGCGCAGGCCGAAGTCAGCCCGTTCACGCCCATCATCAGGACCGCGATCATCGCAACGGCCAGACTGGACGCGGCCAGCGCCTGCTGCCCAAGTCGCGCCACGAACATGACGTCGGTGGCAAAGATCGCCATCTGCAACAGGTTGGCGAGCGCCAGCGGCCCGGCCAGAGCCAGGGTCCTGCCGAGTTCGGCGCGAAAGTCGGGGGAGCCAATGCTGCGAGCCATGATGGATCGGGGCCCTACGCGGGGCGCGCGGCAAGCGAAAGCAAAAACGCATCCGTGCGCGATGGCGTGACAGGTCTGGGGGCAGGACGGCCACACGAAGAAGGAAGAAGAATATACAAGGGGCCATCGCCCCTTGACCCCAGACTCGGCCACCTCACCGTGCTCAGCCCAGGCCGCGTACTGAAGGTGAGGTGGGCAGTTTGGGGAGCCCGAGGGCGATGGCACTGGGAAATCGTCCTTCCCCCCTTCTGTTGCCACGACATACAATATCCTTGCCCCACAGTGCCTCCCCGTCCTAGGTCGGCCCCGGTTTGAGGAGAAAAGGACCCCCGATGAAGCTCACGTCCCTGATTTGCGCCAGCCCGCTCGTCCTGCTTGCCGCCTGCGGTGACTCGGGCTCGCAGGAAGACAGCGCGGCACCGGCTGCCGACGCGGCCGGTGAGAGTGCGCCTGCGGCCGAAGCGGCACCCGCTGCGCCTGCCGCGGCCTCCGCAGCCCCTGCCGCGTTCCAGATCTGCAAGACCTGCCATGCCGTCGAGCCTGGCCAGAACCGCGTGGGCCCCACCCTGCACGGCATCGTCGGCAGTACGGCGGGCGAGGTCGAGGGCTACAACTTCAGCCCCGCGCTCAAGGATTCGGGGATCGTGTGGACCCCCGAAGCACTCGACGAATGGCTGCAGGGCCCGATGAAGATGGTCCCGGGCACCAAGATGGTGCAGATGGTTCCCGACGCGGGTAAGCGCCAGGAAATTATCCAGTACCTCGAAACGCTGAAGTAAGCCGCGCGGCGCAGCACGCACGCAAGAAGGGCCGCCTCCCATCGGAGCGCGGCCCTTCTTGCTCTCGCCTTACCGGTGCCACGCACACGAAAAAGGGCGCCCCCGCAAGGGAGCGCCCTTTCGAATTTTCGCCTCCGGTCCGAAGACCTGGAGAAACGAAGATTACTTGAGCTCGACGGTGCCGCCGGCTGCTTCGATCTTCGCCTTGAGCTCTTCGGCTTCAGCCTTCGAAGCGCCTTCCTTGACGGGCTTCGGAGCGCCTTCGACGAGAGCCTTTGCTTCAGCAAGGCCGAGACCGGTGATGGCGCGGACTTCCTTGATGACCTGGATCTTCTTGCCACCGTCGCCGGTGAGGATCACGTCGAATTCGGTCTGCTCTTCAGCAGCGGCAGCTTCGCCACCAGCAGCAGCCGGGCCAGCAACGGCAACGGCAGCAGCGGCGGAAACGCCCCATGCTTCTTCGAGAGCCTTGGCGAGGTCAGCGGCCTCGAGGACGGTCAGCTGCGACAGTTCTTCAACAAGCTTGGCGATATCGGCCATAGTATTCACTCCTGATCTGTGGTCCCGCCGGGGACTTAGGCCGCCGGACGGGATAAATCGTTATTTCGAAACGTGTTACCGAGACTAAGCTCAGGCAGCGTCCTTCTCGGCGTAGGCGTTGAAGACGCGAGCCAGCTTGGCCGCCGGAGCGGTCGAGAGCTGGGCAATCTTCGTGGCCGGAGCCTGGACGAGGCCGATGAGCTTGGCGCGCAGTTCGTCGAGCGAGGGCATCGTGGCGAGCGCCTTGATACCTTCTGCATCCAGAACATTTGCGCCCATCGCGCCGCCGACGATCTCGATCTTGTCGGTCGTCTTGGCGAAGTCGACGACGGCCTTGGCAGCTGCGACGGGGTCCACCGAAGTGGCGATGGCCGTCGGGCCGACAAGGAAGTCACCGATACCGACATAGTCGGTGTCCGCGATGGCGATCTTGGCAAGACGGTTCTTGGCAACCTTGTAGGTCGCACCCGCTTCGCGAATCTTCGCGCGCAGCTCGGAGGACTGTGCCACCGAGAGGCCGAGGTTGCGGGTGACAACCACCACGCCGACCTCGTTGAAGACCGCATTGAGCTGGGCGACCGAATCGGCTTTCTGCGAACGATCCATGCCTTACTCCTTCACATATGACCGCTTGGCATTCCCGAAGGAGCGCCGCACGGCCGGCTACATTTGCGTGCCCGTGCACGACGCACGAGCCCATGGACACTGTCGCGCCATGGCAAAGACCGTACGATGGGGAAGGAGTTTTTCGCGCCGAAGCGCGAGATGGACACCATGCTCGAAAGAGCGAAGGGCCGTGGAAATTTCCTGTTCCCCGCCTAGGCTGCAGATTAAGGGGGAAGCCCCCCGGCAGCTGTCTCGGACGGTGAGCAACGCAGAATCATCTGCGCCGTTCGAGGGCGCCTTTGCCCCGCGTGCCGGAAAAAGTCAACATGGAAGCACGCCCGGGGCGCCCCACGCACCTCTACGTAGGAGGGCGGCAAGAAAGCGCTAGAACTCGCCATGGCAGAACGGGCCGGATACCATTTCCGCCCTTCTCACCGCTGCGAGCCTGACCCAACGATGGAAATACTGCCGATCTCCACCGCGCTGGTTCCCGCCCCCGTGCGGGCCCGCGCCCGCGCCGGGTTTGCCGATGCGACGCCGCGCCTCGAGAGGATCGACCAGGCAGGAGCCCCATCGTCTGCCCCCCGCATCGGCGCGGCCAAGGCCGCCGAGCGCGCGCCGCGCTTCCAGTTCTCTGAAAGCGCCCGCGACGTGCTGCAGATGGAGCGCTGGCACCGCGAATGGGCCGAGGCCCGCCATTCGCTGGTGAGCGAGGCCTATACCGCGCTGCACCGGAAACGAGCCGGGGCCCTCTTCGATATGGCCGCCTGAAAAGACACGCCGGACCGAAGGGGCCCCGTAAACCGCACGGCCCAAGGGCCGTGCGCATCAGGCAAGCGGAGAACCGCCCCGTCTAGTCGTCCGCTTCCTCACCGGCATAGGCGAGGAGGTCGCCGGGCTGGCATTCAAGTACCCGGCAGATCGCTTCCAGTGTCGAGAACCGGATCGCCTTGGCCTTGCCGGTCTTGAGGATCGAAAGGTTGGCAAGGGTAATGCCGATGGCTTCGGCAAGCTGGGTCAGCGTCATGCGCCGGGCATGCAGAATATCGTCAAGCTTCACCACGATGCGGCCTCCTTCGGTTTGCGCGTCCTCGCCCATCACACGGTCCCTTCGAGTTCTTCGCGCATCTCGGCGCCCTTGCGGAACACGCGGGCCAGGATGAACAGCACCAGCATCAAGAGGATGCCGTTGCCATCAAAGCCGCTATCGACGTTGAGCCCGGTCTCCGTCTCGTTCACTTCGGTGACATTGTGAATCCAGGTCGCCAGGCCTGCGAGCGGCAGGGCAACCACCTGGATCGCCAGCGACAGCCAGGCCATGATCGTCATGCGCGTCGCGTTCACCGGCACAAAGGGATCGCCTTCGCCCACCGTGTCGATGATCCGCTTGAGCAGCCAGAGCATCGCCGCGATCATCGCCAGCAGGACAATCACGAGCACCAGCACGCCGATCAGCGCGAGCCGCACCTCGGTAAAGTCGAAGTTCGCCTGCGAGGATGCGAACTCCGCCGCAATTTCCTGCGTGAAGAAGACCATGCCAACGCAACCTGCCGAGGCGGCCAGCACGCCGAGCGCGAGACCCGCCAGCAGGACATAGAGAATGATCTTCGCGGCCAGCAGCAGCGGGTCGCGAACGGCGCGGGTTGCAAGGTTCATTGTCGCCTCTCCTCTGCCTGATCGGCGCTTACATCAGCACCGGGGTCGGCGCGTAGGCGACAAGGACCTGCGTGGGCGCGGGCTGGGTCACGGCAGTGACTCCGGCGCTCACCTCCGCAGCATGGGCCGCCTGGGGCGCGGTCAGCGTAGGCAGCCAGATCAGGGCGGTGAGGACCGCAGCCATGGCCGCGGCGACAGGCCGGGCAACGATTTGGGGGGCGGGTTCGTCAGCGTGGAAGGTCATTGCTCGTTCTCCGATATGCTTGATATCGATATTCAATAACCCCGATTCGCCTTATCGTCAAACAATAATATCGAAAAACGATACGCGGCTGATTGAATTGCGGAAAATCGAGCGCCCTCCACCTTGCGAACTCCACACACATCCGCCCCGCACACGAAAATGGGGGCGACTCCATGCGGGAGTCGCCCCCAAGGCTCGATCCGGCGATGAGGGATGCCGGGGGACTGCCGGGCTCTGATCGGCTCAGGGAGGGTATACGGGGTGGACGACCCGATCACCGGTCCGGCTATATTATATCTGGTCAGGTGCCCTTGCGGACATGCTCCTTTCGCACCCGGGAAGCGCCGTCGCGGCGCCGGGCCCGGACAATGGCCAGGCCCGAGACGGAAAAGGCGGCAAGCAAGCCCACGAGGCCGGCAAGGGACAACTTGCCAAGCCGCGCGTCCTGCGCGCCCTCGCCAGGTTGCGGATCGGCCATGGCGAGCGCGCGGCCGCGAGCGGAGGGGAGATCGCCCGCGGCCAGGGCGCCGTCCGCCGCCGTTCCTGGCGATATTGCACTGGGCACATGCACCGGCTCGCCGCGGGTAGGGGCCGCGGCAAGCGGCGTTGCAAGACCGGCCACCCCCAGCGCGATGAGCGCAAGAAGCGGTCCGGCCTTGCGGCTGCGATGGGTCGCGTATGAGGGGCTCGTCATCTGCATGCCCCTCACAACGCCCCGCCCCCTGCCCGGTTTTCCGCACGAGCCGATTTTCCGCCCAAACGTGAGCGGGGACGGGACGAATGGAGCCACCACCCCGCCTGCAAACGAATGCCACCCTCTCCTCCGCCCGCCCGTCACCCGTTTGACACCGATGGGGCCGGGTTCTATAGGAACGCCAACGCCCCATCGCTTCGAGCAAGGCGTGCCCATGCGCGGGGGCACACCAAGGAAGGAAGCGGTAGAGGGTTCATCCGACGTATCAGGCTGCTGGCCGCAACGGGCTCCCGCAAGGGTTTCCGCGCGTGCAAGGCGGCCTTTTGGCGTTTGATGGCCTGTCCGCAAGACAGGTATTTCGTCCACGCGTGACGATGTTTTCCCGGGCCCTTCGCCTCGTTGCGAATCGGCCCTGACCAGAAGCGAAGAGGCAAGACCAGCTCATGGCCACCCAGCCCATCGATACGGCGAAGCGCTCCGTCAAGAAGCGCATCCGCAAGATCTTCGGCGACGCCCACGAAGTCATCCAGATGCCGAACCTCATCGAGGTCCAGCGCGAGAGCTACGAACAGTTCCTGCGCTCGAACCCGGAGACCGGCTATGTCTCGGGCCTGGAAAAGACGCTGCGCTCGGTCTTCCCGATCCGCGACTTCGCCGGCACCAGCGAGCTCGACTTCGTCCACTACGAGCTGGAAGAGCCCAAGTACGACGTGACCGAATGCCGCCAGCGCGGCATCACCTACGCAGCCCCGATGAAGGTGACGCTGCGCCTGATCGTCTTTGAAGTCGACGCCGAGACGGAAACCCGCTCGGTCCTCGATATCAAGGAGCAGGACGTCTACATGGGCGACATGCCGCTCATGACCGAGAACGGCACCTTCTTCATCAACGGCACCGAGCGCGTGATCGTGTCGCAGATGCACCGTTCGCCGGGTGTCCTGTTCGACCACGACCGCGGCAAGACGCACTCCTCGGGCAAGTACCTCTTCGCCGCCCGCGTGATCCCGTACCGCGGTTCCTGGCTCGACTTCGAGTTCGACGCCAAGGACATCGTCAACGTGCGTATCGACCGCAAGCGCAAGCTGCCGGTCACCGCGCTGCTCTACGCGCTGGGCCTCGATTCCGAAGCGATCCTCGATCACTTCTACGAAACCGTCACCTGGAAGCGCGGTGATGGCGGCTGGCGCCTGCCCTACAACGCCGAGACCTGGCGCGGCGTGAAGCCCGCCTTCGACATCGTCGATGCGAACTCGGGCGAAGTCGTCTTCCCGGCCGGCACCAAGATCTCCCCGCGCGCTGCCAACAAGGCGGGCAAGGATGGCCTGGAAGCCCTCCTCATCCCGACCGAGGAAATCTTCGGGCGCTACATCGCCGAGGACATGATCGACGAGTCCACCGGCCGCATCTACATCGAGGCCGGTGACGAAGTCAGCCCTGAGAACCTCGAAGTTCTCGACGCGGCAGGCATCGACCAGCTCAACCTGCTTGACATCGACGATTCGAACGCCGGTCCCTGGATGCGCAACACGCTCAAGGCCGACAAGGCCGAGAACCGCGACATGGGTCTGGAAGCGATCTACAAGGTCATGCGTCCGGGCGAACCGCCGACGAAGGAAACCGCCGAAGCGCTGTTCGAAGGCCTGTTCTTCGACGCCGACCGCTACGACCTCTCGGCCGTGGGCCGAGTCAAGCTCAACATGCGTCTGGGCCTCGATGCCGAGGACACCGTCACCACGCTGCGCACCGAGGACATCCTCGCCGTGGTCAAGGAACTGGTGAACCTCAAGGACGGCAAGGGCGACATCGACGACATCGACAACCTCGGCAACCGCCGTGTGCGTTCGGTCGGCGAGCTGCTCGAGAACCAGTACCGCGTCGGCCTGCTGCGCATGGAGCGTGCGGTCAAGGAACGCATGAGCTCGGTCGACGTCTCGACCGTGATGCCCAACGACCTCATCAACGCCAAGCCCGCCGTGGCCGCGGTGCGTGAGTTCTTCGGCTCCTCGCAGCTCTCGCAGTTCATGGACCAGACCAACCCGCTCTCGGAAGTCACCCACAAGCGCCGCGTGTCGGCGCTCGGGCCGGGCGGTCTTACCCGTGAGCGCGCGGGCTTCGAAGTGCGCGACGTTCACCCGACCCACTACGGTCGTATCTGCCCGATTGAGACGCCGGAAGGCCCGAACATCGGCCTGATCAACTCGCTCTCGACTTTCGCGCGCGTCAACAAGTACGGTTTCATCGAAACCCCGTACCGCCGCGTCATCGACGGCAAGGTCACCGGCGACGTGATCTACCTCTCCGCAATGGAGGAGCAGAAGCACACCGTCGCACAGGCCTCGGCCGCCCTCAACGAGGACGGTTCCTTCGTCGAGGACCTCATCTCGGCCCGCCAGGAAGGCGAGTTCGTGATGAGCCCGTCGGACCAGGTCACGCTGATGGACGTCAGCCCCAAGCAGCTCGTCTCGGTCGCAGCCTCGCTCATTCCGTTCCTGGAAAAGGACGACGCCAACCGCGCGCTCATGGGCTCGAACATGCAGCGTCAGGCCGTGCCGCTCGTCAAGGCCGATGCGCCTTACGTGGGCACCGGCATGGAAGCGACCGTCGCGCGCGACTCGGGTGCCGCCATTTCGGCGCTGCGTCCGGGCGTGGTCGACCAGGTCGACGCCACCCGTATCGTCATCCGCGCCGTGGGTGAGGTCGAGGCCGGCAAGTCGGGCGTCGACATCTACCGCCTCCAGAAGTTCGAGCGCTCGAACCAGTCGACCTGCATCAACCAGCGTCCGCTGGTGAAGGTGGGCGAATACGTGCAGGCTGGCGACATCATCGCCGACGGCCCGTCGACCGAGCTGGGCGAACTGGCCCTGGGCCGCAACGTGCTCGTCGCGTTCATGCCCTGGAACGGCTACAACTACGAGGACTCCATCCTCATCTCCGAGCGGATCGTGAAGGACGACGTCTTCACCTCGATCCACATCGACGAGTTCGAGGTCATGGCCCGCGACACCAAGCTGGGTCCGGAAGACATCACCCGCGACATTCCCAACGTCGGCGAGGAAGCCCTGCGCAACCTCGACGAGGCGGGCATCGTCTACATCGGTGCCGAAGTGCACCCGGGTGACATCCTCGTCGGCAAGATCACCCCGAAGGGCGAAAGCCCGATGACGCCGGAAGAAAAGCTCCTGCGCGCCATCTTCGGTGAAAAGGCCTCCGACGTTCGCGACACCTCGCTGCGCCTGCCGCCGGGCGTGTCGGGCACGATTGTCGACGTGCGCGTCTTCAACCGTCACGGCATCGAGATCGACGACCGTACCCGCGCCATCCAGAACGAGGAAATCGAACGCCTCGCCAAGGACCGTGAGGACGAACGCGCCATTCTCAACCGCGCCACCTACAACCGCCTGCAGGACATGCTGCTCGGCCAGGTCGCGGCGTCGGCACCCAAGGGTGTCAAGAAGGGCGTGGAGATCACCGAGGAGGTCCTCGCCGAGGCCGAGAAGCACGAGTGGTGGAAGTTCGCCGTCGCGGACGACCACATGCAGACGCAGCTCGAGGCGGTGAAGGCCCAGTACGACGAGACCGTCAAGGCGATCCAGGAGAAGTTCGAGGACCGCAAGGAGAAGCTCGAGCGCGGTGACGAACTCGCTCCGGGCGTACTCAAGATGGTCAAGGTCTTCGTGGCCGTGAAGCGCAAGCTTCAGCCGGGCGACAAGATGGCCGGCCGTCACGGTAACAAGGGTATCATCAGCCGCATTCTTCCCCAGGAAGACATGCCCTTCCTCGAAGACGGCACCCCTGTCGACTTCGTGATGAACCCGCTCGGCGTGCCTTCGCGCATGAACGTCGGCCAGATCTTCGAGACCCACCTTGGCTGGGCGGCCCGTAACCTGGGCCGTCAGATCGGCGAGGCGCTCGATGCCTGGAAGGCGGCCAATCCGAACCCCGAGGCGGGTGAAGCGCCCGAAGCGGTCAAGGAGAAGCTGCGCTCGATCTACGGCGACAACTACGCCGAGGACCTGAACACCCGCACCCCCGAACAGCTCGTCGAGCTGGCCGAGAACGTGCGCGGCGGCGTCCCCATGGGCACTCCGGTGTTCGACGGCGCGGTCCAGCAGGACGTGGTCGACATGCTGACCCTCGCCGGGCTCGACACCTCGGGCCAGAGCGTCCTGATGGACGGTCGTACCGGTGAAGCCTTCAGCCGCAAGGTCACGGTGGGCATGAAGTACATCCTCAAGCTGCACCACCTTGTCGACGACAAGATCCACGCCCGTTCGATCGGCCCCTACAGCCTCGTCACCCAGCAGCCGCTGGGCGGTAAGGCCCAGTTCGGTGGCCAGCGCTTCGGTGAGATGGAGGTCTGGGCTCTCCAGGCCTACGGTGCAGCCTACACGCTGCAGGAAATGCTCACCGTCAAGTCGGACGACGTGGTTGGCCGTACCAAGGTCTACGAAGCGATCGTCAAGGGCGACGACACCTTCGAGGCGGGCATCCCCGAGAGCTTCAACGTTCTCGTCAAGGAAATGCGCAGCCTCGGCCTCAACGTCGAGCTCTCCTCGCTCGACGACGAGGACGACACCGACGCGCTGCCCGAGGCGGCGGAATAACGGGACCAAGGGGGCGGGCCTTCACCGGCCTGCCCCTCCTCCCCCGCCCGCCTTACGAATTTACCCCCAGAGGGACTGAACTATGAACGACCTGACCAAGTTCACGAACCAGATGGCGAAGCCCGAGACCTTCGATCAGATCCAGATCGGCCTGGCTTCCCCCGAGCGCATCCGCTCCTGGTCCTTCGGCGAGATCAAGAAGCCGGAAACCATCAACTACCGCACGTTCAAGCCCGAGCGTGACGGCCTGTTCTGCGCGCGCATCTTCGGCCCCGTGAAGGACTACGAGTGCCTGTGCGGCAAGTACAAGCGCATGAAGTACAAGGGCGTCGTCTGCGAAAAGTGCGGCGTCGAGGTTACCGTCACCAAGGTGCGCCGCGAGCGCATGGGCCACATCGAGCTCGCCGCTCCCGTCGCCCACATCTGGTTCCTCAAGTCGCTGCCCTCGCGCATCGGCCTGCTCCTCGACATGCAGCTCAAGCAGCTTGAGCGCGTCCTCTACTTCGAGAGCTACATCGTCATCGAGCCGGGCCTGACCCCGCTCGAGAAGTTCCAGCTGCTCACCGAAGACGAGATGCTCGACGCGCAGGACGAGTATGGCGAAGACGCCTTCTCGGCCGGCATCGGCGCCGAAGCGGTCAAGATCATGCTCATGGAGCTCGATCTCGAACAGGAGCGCGCGGACCTTCTCCAGGAGCTTGAGACGACCAAGTCGGAACTCAAGCCCAAGAAGATCATCAAGCGCCTCAAGGTCGTCGAATCGTTCATCGATTCGGGTAACCGTCCCGAGTGGATGATCCTTGAAGTCGTCCCGGTCATTCCGCCTGAACTGCGCCCGCTGGTGCCGCTCGACGGTGGCCGCTTCGCGACCTCGGACCTCAACGACCTGTACCGCCGCGTCATCAACCGCAACAACCGCCTCAAGCGCCTGATCGAGCTGCGCGCGCCCGACATCATCGTGCGCAACGAAAAGCGCATGCTGCAGGAATCGGTCGACGCCCTGTTCGACAACGGCCGCCGCGGCCGCGTCATCACGGGCGCCAACAAGCGTCCGCTGAAGTCGCTCTCCGACATGCTCAAGGGCAAGCAGGGCCGCTTCCGTCAGAACCTTCTGGGTAAGCGCGTCGACTATTCGGGCCGTTCGGTCATCGTGACCGGCCCCGAACTCAAGCTGCACCAGTGCGGCCTGCCCAAGAAGATGGCGCTCGAGCTGTTCAAGCCGTTCATCTACGCCCGCCTCGACGCCAAGGGTCTCTCGATGACCCTCAAGCAGGCCAAGAAGTGGGTCGAGAAGGAGCGCAAGGAAGTCTGGGACATCCTCGACGAAGTCATTCGCGAGCACCCGGTCATGCTCAACCGTGCGCCCACGCTTCACCGTCTGGGCATCCAGGCGTTCGAACCCGTCCTCATCGAGGGCAAGGCGATCCAGCTGCACCCGCTCGTCTGCTCGGCCTTCAACGCCGACTTCGACGGTGACCAGATGGCCGTCCACGTGCCGCTTTCGCTGGAGGCCCAGCTCGAAGCGCGCGTGCTGATGATGTCGACCAACAACATCCTCTCGCCCGCCAACGGCAAGCCGATCATCGTGCCTTCGCAGGACATGGTGCTGGGCCTGTACTACCTCTCGATGGACCGTGAGGGTGAACCCGGCGAAGGCATGAAGTTTGCCGACATGGCCGAAGTCCACCAGGCGCTCCAGATCGGTGCGGTGACGCTCCACTCGAAGATCGAGGCCCGCGTGCCGCAGACCGACGAGAACGGCGCGCAGTACATGAAGCGCTTCGAGACGACGCCGGGCCGCATGCTCATCGGCGAGTGCCTCCCCAAGAGCCACACCGTGCCCTTCGACGTGGTCAACAAGCTGCTGACCAAGAAGGACATCGGCGAGGTCATCGACCAGGTCTACCGTCACACCGGCCAGAAGGACACGGTCCTCTTCGCCGACGCGATCATGTCGCTGGGCTTCAAGAACGCCTGCCAGGCCGGTATCTCCTTCGGCATGGATGACATGATCATCCCCGCCCAGAAGGATCCGCTGGTCGCCGAGACCAAGGAACTGGTTGCCGACTACGAGCAGCAGTACCAGGACGGCCTCATCACCCAGCAGGAGAAGTACAACAAGGTGATCGACGCCTGGAGCCGTTGCGGTGACCAGGTCGCGAACGCCATGATGGACGAGCTCAAGGCCATGCCGATCGACCCGGAAACGGGCCGCCAGGCGCAGATCAACTCGATCTACATGATGAGCCACTCGGGTGCACGTGGTAGCCCGGCCCAGATGAAGCAGCTGGGCGGTATGCGCGGCCTCATGGCCAAGCCGTCGGGCGAGATCATCGAAACGCCGATCATCTCGAACTTCAAGGAAGGTCTGACCGTTCTTGAATACTTCAACTCGACTCACGGCGCCCGTAAGGGCCTGGCCGACACGGCTCTGAAGACCGCGAACTCGGGCTACCTGACCCGTCGTCTCGTGGACGTCTCGCAGGACTGCGTCGTCATCATCGACGACTGCGGCACCGAGCGTGCGCTCGAAATGCGCGCGATCGTCCAGGGCGGTTCGGTCATTGCCTCGCTTGCCGAGCGTATCCTGGGCCGTACCCTGGCCGAGGACATCCACGCCAAGGACGGCACGCTGGTTGCCGCCAAGGGCCAGCTCCTCGACGAAGCCGCGGTGGCTGCGATCGAGGGCACCGGCACCCAGTCGGCGCGCATCCGCTCGCCGCTGATCTGCGAAGCCGAACAGGGCGTGTGCGCGACCTGCTACGGGCGTGACCTTGCCCGCGGTACTCCGGTCAACATCGGCGAGGCCGTCGGCGTCATCGCCGCACAGTCGATCGGTGAACCGGGCACGCAGCTCACCATGCGTACCTTCCACATTGGTGGTGCGGCCCAGCTGAACGAAACCAGCCACCTGGAATCGATCTGCGAGGGTACCGTCCACTATCGTGACATCCCGACCATCACCGACAAGCGCGGCCGCAAGCTCTCGCTGGCCCGCAACGGTGAAGTCGTGGTCATGGACACCGAGGGCCGCGAGCGCGCCATGCACCGCGTCCCCTACGGTACCGTTCTTCTCCACGAAGACGGCGCCACGGTGGCCGAAGGCGAACGTCTGGCCGAGTGGGACCCGTTCACGCTCCCGATCATCACGGAAACCGGCGGTATCATCAAGTACCAGGACCTGATCGACAGCCGTACGCTGACCGAGCAGGTCGACGATGCCACCGGCATGACCAGCCGTGTCGTCACCGAGGACCGTTCGACGAGCCGTTCGAAGAAGAAGGAAGACCTGCGTCCGCGCATCACCCTTCTCGACGACAACTCGGGCGAATCCGCGCGCTACATGCTGGCGCCGGGTGCCACCCTCTCGGTCGAGGACGGCCAGATGGTCGAAGCGGGCGACATCATCGCCCGTGCCAGCCGCGAAGCCGCCAAGACCCGTGACATCACCGGTGGTCTGCCGCGCGTTGCCGAGCTGTTCGAGGCCCGCAAGCCGAAGGACAACTCGATCATCGCCAAGGTCTCGGGCCGCATCGAGTTCGTGCGTGACTACAAGGCCAAGCGCAAGATCGCGATCATCCCGGAAGAGGGTGAACCGGTCGAGTACCTGATCCCGAAGAGCCGCGTGATCGACGTGCAGGAAGGCGACTTCGTCAAGAAGGGCGACAACCTGATTTCCGGTTCGCCCGACCCGCACGACATCCTGGAAGTTCTGGGCGTGGAAGCTCTCGCCGAGTACCTCGTCGCGGAAATCCAGGAAGTCTATCGCTTGCAGGGCGTGAAGATCAACGACAAGCACATCGAGGTGATCGTTCGCCAGATGCTGCAGAAGGTCGAGATCACCGCGAGCGGCGACACCACGCTGCTTCCGGGCGAGCAGGTCGACTACGAGGAAATGAACGAGATCAACGGCAAGCTGAAGCCGGGCCAGCAGCCCGCCGAAGGCAAGCCGGTGCTGCTGGGCATCACCAAGGCCTCGCTGCAGACCCGTTCGTTCATCTCGGCCGCGTCCTTCCAGGAGACCACCCGCGTGCTCACGCAGGCGGCCGTGGAAGGCAAGAAGGACTCGCTGATCGGCCTCAAGGAAAACGTCATCGTCGGCCGTCTCATCCCCGCCGGTACCGGTGCAGGCATGAACCGCGTCCGCGTGGCCGCTTCCAGCCGCGATGCGGCCCTGCGCGCCTCCTACCGTCGCATGCAGGAAGCGCTTGTCGCGGCCGACAGCGCGGCGCAGGAACACGCCGCCGAGCTGCAGCGCGATCCTGCCGATGACCTCGGCAACGATCCGCTGGCCGCCGTCGAAGGCGAAACCCACGGCACCGATGCCGATGCGGGCGATTACCTGATCAAGGGCGACGAGGGCGACACCGAGGCCTGAGCCTCCCCCTCTCCCGCCTGACAGGCACGAAAAAGGCCCCGCCGGAGCGATCCGGCGGGGCCTTTTGCTTTGGGCGCCCCCGTTCGACCAAGTGCCGATTCTTCAGGTCCGGCGTCATGGCCTGCACGTCCCCTGCACGGTAGAAGAGATCCCAGTCACGCAACCATGGACCGCCTCATGCCGCTTTCCGATTCCAAGGTCTTCGCCGCCGCCACCGCCTCGGTCCTGGCCATGGCGATCCTGACTTTGTTCGCGGGTCTGGCCGACTTCGTCGAGCTCTTCGCGCGCTGAACGGGAAGACGGGAATTTCCGAGGGCCATCGCCCTCGGGCTCCCCAAACCGTTGAACTCACCTTTCACACGCCACCCTGGCCGAAAAAGGTGAGGTCGCCCATTTGGGGGTCAAGGGGCGATGGCCCCTTGAATCTATCTTCCTAGTCCGCAACGCCCAGCAACATCCGATCCCCCTCGATGGCAACACCGGGCAGCTTGGCGAGGAACGACTGGCCAAGCAGCGATACGTCGAGCCCTTCGGGCAGGATCGCCGCCTCCACACCTTCCGCGCTCAGGCCATCAACCTCGATACGCGCGAGCTTCACAGGTACGCCGTAGACCGTGCCACTGGCGCCCCGCCCGATCGGGCGCACGTCGTCCTCGTTCCAGTCGAGCCCGGCCGCATGGGCGTCCTCAGCCGTTAGAGCCACGATGCTGGCGCCCGTATCGACGAGGAAGTGAACGCTCTGCCCGTCCACCCGTGCGTCGAGATAGAAGTGCCCGTCGCCCGCGCGTTCCAGCACGCTGCCACCTGCAAGCCAGGCCTCCCGCCGGGCCTCGCCAGCGGCCGCCTCTGCGGCGGCTTGGGATGCTGTGACATCGCTCGTGGAAGTCGAGGTCGAGAGGCCCGGGGCCATCCAGCCGACCACGGCGGCGGTCAGGAGGAGAAGAACGATCGGTGCAGCGCGCATGGCGGCAATCTAGCTGGCGGACACTTCTTCCGGGTTAATGCCGCGCGGGCCGATGAAGCCGTGATGCGCGCCCGTTCCGGCAACGGCCGCCATGAGCCCTACGACAAGCGTGTCGAAGGCCATGAGAGCCCAGACTAGGGCGTCAGGCTGACCGAGTGCGGCGGTGTGGTTGGCCTCGTGCAGGAGTTGCAGGAAAAGCCAGGGCGGCGCGATGTAGAGCGCAATGCGCAGCGCCTTGCTCCAGCCCCGGACATAGGCGTCGCGCAGCCCGAAGGCGCGGTCTCCCAGAATACCCGCGATCATCAGCACCACGCCCGGCAGGCTGAGCAAGGTCAGTCCGAACCCAAGGACGAGACGTGCCGCGGGAGCGAAACCAAGCCCCAGACTCCCCGGGAGCGAGCACACAACCAATACGATCAGCCCCAGAGCCAGCGGTCGCCAGGCGACACCGGCGAGGCTCCAACCCGGACGCCCCAGGGCCCGGTTGGCCCAGACGCGCGCGGTAAAGAGCACGGCCAGCGGCAGGCCGACCAGCTTGGCCGTCCCATAGGCCCAGCGGGTGGGGTCCTGCGCCAGCGTGCGGAAGGCCTCGTCGCTGGCGAACATGCCCAGCCCGATCTCGGCCACGTGCTGGACGAACTCGGGCACCATCACCAGAAGGAGGGCAAGCGGTGCGAGCCGAAAGACCCGCAGCGCATCACGAAGGCTCAGGCCGAAACCGCGCAGTTCCGACCCGAGGCCGCTCACTCGGCGGGTTCCGCCGGAACCTTGCCCGCATCCTTGGCCGCTTCGTCCGCCGCCTCGATCTCGGCCGCCTTGGCTTCGACCAGCTTCACGATATGGTCGAGCATGTCCGCGTCCTCGACCGTGTGGTCGGTGAGGCCGGACAGGTAGACCATGTGCTTGCCGTTGCCCCCGCCAGTGAGGCCGATGTCGGTCTCACGCGCTTCGCCGGGGCCATTGACCACGCAGCCCAGCACGGAGAGCGAGAGCGGCGTCTTGATGTGCTGCAGACGCTCTTCCAGCGCCTCGACCGTGCGGATGACGTCGAAGCCCTGGCGTGCGCACGAAGGGCACGAGACGACGCGCACGCCGCGCGTACGAAGCCCGAGGGCCTTGAGCATCTCGAAGCCGACGCGCACTTCCTCTTCCGGCTCGGCCGACAGCGAGACGCGCAAGGTGTCGCCAATCCCGGCCCAGAGCAGGTTGCCCATGCCGATCGAGGACTTGACCGTCCCGCCGATGAGACCGCCTGCCTCGGTGATGCCCAGATGCAGCGGGCAGTCGGTGGCTTCGGCCAGACCCTGGTAGGCCGCGACCGCGAGGAACACGTCCGACGCCTTTACCGCCACCTTGTAATCGTGGAAGTCGTGGTCCTGCAGAAGCTTGATATGATCGAGCGCGGATTCCACCAGCGCTTCGGGGCACGGCTCGCCGTACTTTTCCAGGAGATCCTTTTCCAGGCTACCTGCGTTGACGCCAATGCGGATCGCACAGCCATTGGCCTTGGCCGCACGCACGACTTCGGCCACACGCTCGTCCGAGCCGATGTTGCCCGGGTTGATGCGCAGGCACGCCGCGCCCGCATCGGCCGCTTCGAGCGCGCGCTTGTAATGGAAGTGGATGTCCGCGATCAGCGGCACCGTCGCCGCACGGGCGATCTCCTTGAAGGCCGCGGTGCTCTCCACGTCGGGGCAGGACACCCGGATAAGATCCGCCCCTGCCTCCTCGCAACGGCGGATCTGGTCGATCGTCGCCTTGGCATCGGACGTGAGGGTGTTGGTCATGGTCTGCACCGTGATCGGGGCATCACCACCAACGGGAACACTGCCCACCATGATCTGGCGGCTCTTGCGGCGCTCGATAGTGCGCCAGGGACGGATCGAAGACATGGCGCCCTTATAGGGACATGCAGCCCTAGTTTGAAGCCCGTTTGCCAGAAACCTCGCTTGAACCTTCGCCCGTTTCGGGCATTCAGGTCTCCATGATCGAAACCAGCCTCTACGACCCGACCGACGACACCGAGACCGGCACGCCCCTCCTGTTCGGACGCGTGCTCGACGGACACGGCGGAGCACGCGCGGTTTCGTGGGAGGACGCGCAGGAATGGCGACCCGGCAAGCCCGGGGAAATGCTCTGGGTGCACTTGTGCCGCAATGCCGATGGCGTGGCGGAATGGCTGGGGGAAGGACTGGGCCTGCCCGAACCCACGGTCGAACTTCTCACCAGCGAGGACACCCGTCCGCGCGCCTTTCGCGAAGGCAACGCGCTGGTCGCCACGCTGCGCGGCATCAACTTCAACCCCGGCGCCGAGCCCGAGGACATGGTCTCGCTGCAGGTGTGGTGCGACGGGCGCCGCCTTGTCACCTTGCGCCGCCGCCCCCTGCAGACCCCGCGCGCGGTGATGGCCGAGCTCGACAAGGGCACCGGTGCGCTCGATGCGGGCGCGGTCATCACACTGCTGGTCGAGCACATGATCGCGCGCATGAACCGCTCGATCATCGACATGAACGAGGTGATCGACCAGCTGGAAGAGACCGATCCCGACGAGGATCCCGAAGCCATGCTCGACAAGATCGCGACGATCCGGCGCAATTGCCTCGGCCTCAAGCGCCACATGGCCCCGCAGCACGAAGCGCTCGAACGGATCAGCCGCGAGGCGCCGGAATGGTTCGAGAAGCACGACCGGCGCGAGATCGCCGAGACCATCGACCGTCTGCGGCGCTATCTCGACGATCTGGACATCAGCAAGGAAAGCGCCGTGGTCCTGCAGGACGACCTGCGCGCCCGCGCGGCGGCGAGCGCGGATCGCACCAGCTATCTGCTCACCATTGTCGCGGCCATTTTCCTGCCGCTCAGCTTCGTGACCGGGCTCCTGGGCATCAACGTGGGCGGCATGCCCGGCATGCAGGACCCCGATGCGTTCTGGGTGGTCGTGGCGCTGTGCGCGGCGATCCTGCTCGTCCAGCTGGTGATGTTCTGGAAGTGGAAGTTGTTCTGAGCCCTGTGCGACGTTCCCAAGCCGATCAGAGCGAGAGCGCGTAGAGGAACTCGTCGTCGCGCTTCTCGCCGACCATGAAGAAGATGTCGCCCACCTTCTCGAAGCCGTAGCGCTGGTAGAACTTCTGCGCGCCCGGGTTCTCCGAGTAGACCGAGAGCTGGATCTCGTCCGCGCCCTCGACCCGCGCCTTGGCCAGCGCCCAGTTCATCAGCTTGGCACCGATGCCACGCCCGGTCGCCTGCGGGTCGGTGTAGAGCTGCTTCAGTTCGATCGCCTTCGTCCCGCGCGCGTGCTCTGGCCAGCCGCAGGCAAGCTTGAGCTTGCAATAGCCCAGCAGACGCCCGTCCTCGAGCGCGAGCATGATCGGCATGGCCGGATTGGCGATCTCGGCCGCGACATTCTCTTCCGAATGCGCTTCGGCGAGGAAATTCGCCAGGTCCTCGGGGCGATAGAGGTGCCCGAACTTCGCCGTGAAGGAGCGCGCGCCCAGCTCGGCAAGGGCTACCGCATCGGTGGGGCCGGCTTCGCGAAGGTCCATTACAATTCCCGCGTCATGCACATCGAAAAATCGTCCGCCACATAGTCGGCAAAGGGCGGGCATTCAACGAAGCCGTGCGAGAGGTAGAGATTATGCGCGGGCACGAAGGCCTCCGGGCGCCCGGTTTCCAGGCTCACGCGGGTATAGCCGCGCGCCTTCGCCTCTTCCATGAGGTGCAGGAGCAGCGCACGGCCCGCCCCCTGGCGCCGGTAGGCGGGCGCAACGCGCATCGACTTCAGTTCACCATGGCCCGCGTCCAGGTGCTTGATCGCCCCGCAGCCTGCCAGACTCGCCCCGTCCCAGGCCGAGAAGAACGTGACGTCGGGCTGGCGCAGCCGCTCGGTGGGCATGGCATGGACGCTTTCGGGCGGGGACCACTGGTGCATTTCATCCAGGTGGAACTGGAGCAGCGCCAGGATGGCCTCACCCGACAGGTCGTCGCGGCGGATCGTGTAACGGGTGGGGGTCACCGGGTTTCCTCTGTGTTCTTGTCGGCCTTGCGCACGCCCATGCGCAGGCCCGCTTCGAGCCGCGCGCGCAGCTGGGTGTAATAGGCCTCTAGGAAGGCGCGTTCATCGCCCCAGCCATCGCTGCGGCCGATCTTGTCGGAGATGGTGTGGTAGACAGGCTCGATCGCCTTGGCGCGTTTGTCGCGCAGCACGCGTTCAAGTGCCTGGAGCTCGTATTCGCCGTAGACCGCCAGTTCATCCTCGCCAAAGCGGTACTTCGGGCCCTCCGACGTCGCGGCGGTGCTCGCCGCCTCAGCCGGAGCCTCCACCGACAGCGCCCTGGCCAGCTTGGGGCGGGGCGCCTGGACGACCCAGCTCCCCGCGATGACATCGCCTGCGCGCAACCCATCCCGGTTGAACAGCGGGAAAAGCATGAAGATGAGGAACCAGGCCGTCGCCGCAAGCCAGGCAAGTCCGCTCTCGGCTCCCGCCGAAGCGACGAAGACGATGGGCAGGAACAGCTCGATGTCACGCAGGAGGTTGCGCGCGATCACCATTTCGGGCGTCAACCGGCCGCCGTCGCGCGCGGCGATGCGAAGGCCATTGATGCGCTTGCCCGGCGTCGCTCCACGCGGGCCCAGTTCGAAGAACAGGAAGTAGGCGTTGCGGAACAGGAACAGGACGATGAGCCACACGACCAGCAGGAATTGGAGAGCATAGCCACTCGTCGTCCCGCTGGAGAGCGTGCGCTCGATCGACGCCGCGCCGCCCGCCATGAACAGGAGGCTGACCGAGACCACCGTGATCAGAAGGCCAATGAAAAAGAGGTCGAGCAGCAGCGCGCCGAAGCGCGCGCCGCGACTGGCAATGGCGATGGAGAGCGAAATGCCCTCAGGCGTCAGCAGCGTGCGGCCCAGGCCGGGGGCTTCCTTGCGGACCTTGCGCCCCTTGCGTTCCTTGCGGGCCATCAGCGCAGCCCCCCTTCCCCGGCGCGTTCCTCACGCCAGCGGCGGGTGCCGGGAAACGCGAAGAAGTAGGCGCACCACACGACCAGCATGAAGCCCCCGATGGAAAAACGCCCCAGGGTCGTGTCGACGAGCTGGCGTGCGAAGCCTTCCAGAAGCGCGGCGATCACAAGCATGAGGACCACGCCCACCATGACCACGGCCGCGCGCTGCCCGGCCGCCGCCGCCGCACTCAGCAGCGGCCTTGGCCCCGGAAAGGCAAGCGTGCGCCCGATATGAAGGCCTGCGGCGGCCGAGAGCAGGATCGCGAAGATCTCGGTCGTCCCGTGCACTGCGATCCAGCCTGCAAAATCGAGGGTCAGCCCGGCCCCGCTGTAGAGCCAGAGCATGGCGCCCAGAAGCGCCAGGTTCTGCACCAGCAGGAGCACCGACGGGATGCCGAAGGCGAAGCCCAGCGCGAAAGCCAGGATCGAGACCTGCGCGTTGTTGCTGAAAAGCTGGGCAGCAAAGACGCTGAGCCCGTTCTGGTCGGCGTTGTCGAACAGGGTCGCGCGCAGCATTTCGGGTGTCGCACCTGGAACGCGCGGCCCCGCCATCTCGCGCCCCACCAGCGCGAAGTACCATTCAGGATCGTTGGCGACGAGAAGCCAGCCTGCCGCAACCGCGGCAACCAGGATCGCAAAGCAGGCCGCGACATCGGCGCCAATCGCGCGCACCGCCGCACTCCAGCCCCCGGCAAAGAAGCTGCGCAGCCAGCCCGCCAGCGAGGTCCGCGGCCCGTAGACCACGAACCAGGCGCGCTGGACGAGGGTTTCCAGATAGGCCACCGTCGCGGCATCGAGCGAGGTCTCCCGCGCGACCGAAAGCCCCGAGGCCGCCGCACGGTACAGCCCGGGCAAGGCCAGCAGGTCCTCGTCCGAGACCTTGCGCAGGCGTCCCTTCTCCATCTTGCGCACGATGGCCTCCAGGCGCTGCCAGTCGGCCTCGCGCTCCAGGCGGAAGCGGTCCGAACGCAGCGCCGCGCTCTCGATGGCGCCAAGGGCCGAAGCCGCCTGACCGTTGTCCTGAACGCTGCCGCTCATCCGATCGCTCCTGCGCGCTTGATCTCGAGATAGGCGTCGATGAGGCGCGGCCCGATGGCATCGTAAGGTGCCTCGATGACGTCGACGCCCATCTGCTGGAGGCGCTTCAGGACCAGCGCTCGCTCACGCAGCAGGAGGTCTGCGGCGACCGCCTCGGAGAGGTCCTGGAGCGAATCGGGTTCCTTCGCCGAGAGCGTCTCCAGCTCATCGTCGACCAGCGTCACGAACAGCACGACATGGCGCGAAAGCAGGCGCCCCACGCTTTCGATCATCAGCTGCGCACTGGTAAGATCGGTGAAGTCGGAGAAGACCACGATCAGCGAACGGCGCTGGAGCTGGCCCGACAAGGTGGCGAGCGCGAGCGTGAAGTTGGGCTCCTGCGCGCGGTACTCAAGCTGCGCCGCGGCGCGCTGGAGGCGCAGGAACGCGCCCTGCCCGGTCACGAACGGCGTTCGCACCTCGGGCCTTGCGGCAAAGCCGAAGAGCGCGATCTTGTCCCCGCCCTTGAGCGCGACATAGGAGGTCGCAAGCGCGGCAGACACCGCGCGGTCAAGCCGGGGCATGCCGCGCACCGGGCCGCTCATCGCCTGGCCGCAATCGAAGGCGAAGACGATCTGGTTGTTGCGCTCGGTCTCGAACTCCTTGGCGTAGAGATGCGAATGGCGGGCCGAAGCCTTCCAGTCGATCCGGCGCCGGTCCATGCCGGGCTGGTATTCGGCCAGCGCCTCGAACTGGGTGCCCTCGCCCCGCATCCGGCGTGCGATGAGGCCAAACTGCGCGTCCTTGAGAAAGGTCTGCAAGGCGGGCGAGCGCACCGCCGCGACATTGGGCCAGATGCGCACCTCGCGCTCCAATGCGCCGGTGAACTGCCGGGCGCCCAGTCCGAGCGGCCCCGTCCAGCGCAGCCAGACCCCGCCCAGACGTGCGGTACCCCGGCGCGTGGGCGCAAGAACACGCCCTCCCCGCCAGTCTGCCCCGTCCGGCGTCAGCGCGATCTCGCAGCGGCCTTCCGGCACGAGGCGCGGATCGCCCTCAACCACCAGCAGCATCGCACGCGCACGGCCTCCCAGCATCGCGGCATCGGCGTGCAGGACGAACTCTCCGCCCACTTCGCAGTCCTCGGCAAAGCGCAGCGCGAGTAGCCCCAGCCGCCCGGCCAGCTGCGCGTCGATCAGGACCAGCGCGAGCACAACCAACGCGGCCACAGGCGCGATCAACCAGGCCTGCGGAGCCGCCGCCCCGATCACCAGGGCAATCGGTGCGACCAGCGCCAGGGCCAGAACCGCACGCCCGGTCGGCAGCACCGGCAGGGTGCGCCCCTCGGGGCGATGCACCTGCCCGGCCGCGGCCACGGAGCCGTGCTTGATGGGAAGATCGGCCGGAGCGCTCATTGCCTCAGCGCGGCGCCTCGGTCTGCGCGACGAGGTCTTCGACCAGCGCCTCGACCTGCTTGCCCTCGATCTCGGCGGCAGGGCTGAGCAGCAGACGGTGGCGCAGGACGGACGCGGCCAGCGCCTTCACGTCATCGGGCAGGACGTACGCGCGGCCATCCAGCGCGGCGCGCGCCCGTGCCGCGCCTGCCAGCAGGACCGCGGCACGCGGGCTGGCCCCACTGGCGAGGTCCGCGCTCTCGCGCGTCGCGCGCACCAGACGCACGATGTAGTCGGCCACTTCGTCGGCCAGCGTCACGCCGCGAACGGCCTCGGCCGCCGCGTCGAGCTGTGCAGGCGTGGTGACCGCCGCAATGCCGAGGTCCGCCGGGGAGGCCGCGCCCTTGTTCGCACCGAAGCGCGCCACGATCCCCAGTTCCTCTTCCAGCGAGGGGTAATCGACCAACTGCTTGAACAGGAAGCGGTCCAATTGGGCTTCGGGCAGCGGGTAGACGCCCTGGCTCTCGATCGGGTTCTGCGTCGCCACCACCATGAAGTGTGCCGGCAGGGCATGGCGTTCGCCATCCAGGGTCACGCGGCGCTCCTGCATGGCTTCGAGGAGCGCGGCCTGCGTCTTGGGCGGCGTGCGGTTGATTTCGTCGGCGAGCAGCAGATCGCAGAAGATCGGACCGCGCGTCAGCGTGAACTGGCTGGTCTGGAAGTTGAAGAGGTTGGAGCCCAGGATATCGCCCGGCATGAGGTCGGGGGTGAACTGGATGCGCCCGAAATCAAGGCCAAGCGTCGCGGCAAAGCACTGCGCCAAGAAGGTCTTGGCCGTGCCCGGGGGGCCTTCGAGAAGGACATGGCCCCGGGCCATGAGCGCGATCAGCAGGTGGTCGATGGTCTCGGCCTGGCCGACCACGGCCTTGCCGATCTCATGACGGATCGCGTCGGCCAGCCGGGCCACCTCGGCCAGCGGCAGGCCGTCTGTGGCCGGCGCCGCAGCGGGCGGGGTCTCGGAAAGCGGGGCCTGGTCGTTCATTGCGTCAGTGTCCTTTCGAGCGCGTGGAGATCACGCGCGGCCTTGAGGATGTCGTGGGGACGGTGCGCGGCGCGCAGGCGCGCGGCGACCGCCGAAAAGGGTTCACGCTCCGGAGCCCGGGTGGCCAGGGCACGGTCGATGGCGGCCTCTGCCGCCTCGTTATCGAGGGCGCGCGGCAGAGCCAGAGCCGCCATCAGGCGCGCACGGGCGCGCGCCGCGTACGGTTCGCGCAGCAGGTGATAGCGGCGCGAACGGCGCACCAGCCCGGCCGCGTTGGCAACGAGCGCCTTCTTGCCGAACGCGAGGGCCCTCTCCGGCGTGGCGGGCGGACCGAAGCGCACGAAACCGCGCCAGCCGACCAGCAGTGCGGCCAGCAGCAGGCACAGGCTCACGCCTGCAAAGGGCGGTGTCACGGCCAGCGTCAGCAGGTTCTTGGTCTGCCCGAAGCCGTTGAGCGTCAGGTCGAAGACGATGGGCCCGTCCTCGTAGATCTCGAGCCGCTCGAACAGGTCCTCGATCAGCGCGGCGCTCTGCGGGCGGGCCATGCCGAAATTGTCGAGAAGATCGGGCTCGAAGACGAGCACGAGCGGGTAGCGGTCCTCATCGTCGACCTCGCTGCGGCGCGGGCGCTGCGCGACTTCTTCCAGGTCGGGATAGCTGCCGCCATCATCGAGAAGCGCGGCCAGGATCTGCCCCTTGCCATTGGTCACCAGGGGAATGAGCCGCTCGCCCTCACCCCAGGCCAGGAGATGGTCCTGCGGCAGGCGCCCGGCCACGCCCAGCCCCTTCCAGCGCGCGGGATCATCCGTGCCTGCGGCGGCCTTCTCCTCGGCACCGCGCCCCAGTCCCACCGCAACATCGTCGAGGAACCCGCGCCATTCGGGCGGGCGGGCGGAAGCCAGGTTCACCCAGCCGCGCTCGGCCTTTTCCTCGCTACGCTGCTTGTCCGTCACCGGCGTCGCCACCCACTTGGGCGCGACCACCAGCGTTGCGCCCTTGTAGCGGTGCGCCGAGACGATGCGGTCGATCTCGCGTCCGTCGGCATCTGCAGGCGGGGTCAGGATGAGCAATCCATCGGGATTGAGATCGTCCGGGCCATGGCCCATGTCGACATCGTAGCCGCGCGCCTCCAGGTACTGCGCCATGGCGGCATAGCCGTTGAGCCCGCGTCCCTGGGCATGGCCGCCCCCGTCATTGCCCGAACCAAAGCCCGTCCCCGTGCCGATCATCCACAAGAGGAGGACAAACAGCGCGCCGCCCGCCAGCACGATGCCCAGCACCGCACGGCGCGAGAAAGGATTGGGCTGTGCGCTCGCAGGCCCCGCGACAGGGATCGCATGGGTGCTCATGCCGCTGGCGTCCCTTCGCGGAAGTGCAGCCGGGCAAAGTCGGCATAGGCCTCGCGCGCGGCCTGCCAGTCGCCCGCGTCCAGGTCGCGCAGCGCGAAGAGGCTGCGCTCGACCCGTTCGGCAATGACCGTGAAGGCGCGGCGTCCGGCCTCGGGCAGGACCTTTAGCCCTGCGATCTCGCGCGCGGTGGAAGCCGGCCCCAGCCAGTCAGGCCGCTGGTCGGAAATCTGACGTACACTGCGGCGCAGGAGCAGATGCGTGGCCTCGCCATAACGCCCCTGTGCCGCCAGCCGGTCGGCATCGGACAGGAGCGCCTCGGCCTCGGCCCGCACAGGCACCCAGGCTTCCGGCTCCTCCCCAACGCTGCGCACGCGGCGGTTCTCCCACCAGACCGATCCGATCCGCCACAGCACGTAGAGCAGCAGGAGCGCCGCGAGCGCCAGCAGGACCCACTGGAAGATCCCCCAGGACATGCCCAGCAGCCGTCCGATAGGCGCAAAGATCGCCTCGAGGATCCGCCCCAGGACCTGCAGCCAGGCGGGCGTTTCGGGAATGGGCACTTCGGGATGGGGCACGGGCGCGAACTGGATCTCGCCCGAGGCGCGCACGGCCTCCCAGTCGGCGCGGGCCTGTGCCGCTGCGGACCCTGCCGCGATATGATCCGCTCCGACGCTCACCGGTGTCTAGTTGGCATGGGGGTTCCGGCGGCGCAAGAAGCCCTCGCGCCATTCCCGGCAAAAGCACTTCAAAAGCCGACGAAAATCACCGCCCGGCCAGGCCAACCGAGGGTCTTACCCGCGCGGACGTGCCAGCCGGTAGGTGCCCAGCGGGCGCACGTACTTGCAGTGGAACGCCAGTTCCTGCATCGCCCGGTCCACCCGCTCCTCGCCCGGCGCGCCTTCGATATCGACGTAGAACTTCGAGGCCGCGAAGCTCGCGCCGGTCTGGTAGCTCTCCAGCTTGGTCATGTTGACCCCGTTGGTCGCAAAGCCCCCGAGCGCCTTGTAGAGCGCGGCCGGCACGTTGTTCACCTCGAAGATGAAGGTCGTCATCGTCTTCTGGCCCTGCAACGTGAAGGGGTCGAGCGGCTCGCGCGCCAGCACCACGAAGCGCGTGGTGTTGTCGTCCGCGTCTTCGACATTGTCCTCCACGATCTGCAGGTCGTAGAGCTCGGCCGCCAGCTTGGGCGCGATCGCGGCCAGCGTGGGATCGCCCATTTCGCGCACATAGGCCGCCGCGCCTGCGGTATCGGCATAGGCCATCGGCACGATGCCCTTCTCGCGCAGGTAGCGGCGCGACTGGCCGAGCGCCTGCGGGTGGCTGTAGGCTGCCGTGAACGGCCCCTGCCCCAGCGCCATCAGCGCGTGGTTGATCGGGGTGAAGTGCTCGCCCACGATCGAAAGTCCGCTTTCGGGCAGCAGGAAGTGGATGTCGGCCACGCGCCCGTGCTGCGAGTTCTCGATGGGAATGATCGCCCGCTCGGCCCGCCCGTCGCGCACCGCATCGAGCGCATCCTCGAACGAGAAGCAGGGCAGCGGCAGACACTGCGCGTCGTACTCGAGCGCGGCGCGGTGCGAATTGCACCCCGGCGCCCCCTGAAACGCGACGGCGCGGTCCGGTGCGGCAGAAGCCGCATCCGACATGGAGGAAACCTGTGCGAGGGCGGGTTTGGGATAGGAACTCATGGTGCGCGCGCGTTTACGGCGCTTTCCCGCCATGCGCAACGCAAACCGGCATGCCCGCGAGGCCTGTCATGCAACCGGACCGAACAATCTGTAACTTCGTCAAATGCGCAATCGGTCTTGCGCTCAAAGCCCCGGAACACTAGAGCCCAATGCCATAAAGAGCGAAAATACGTTTAAAGGTGGGGGCATTGCGAGGGGCTTTGTGAATGGATAATCGTTTCAATACCATCGCGGGCTGGGTGCTTGGGGCAGGCGCACTTGGCCTGGGCCTGACTATCGTCAGTTCGATGTATTTCGGTGCCGACAAGCACCACCGTCCGGAAACCATGGGCTACGCCATCGAAGGCCTCGAGGCCGAGTCGGAAGATTCGGGCGAAGTGCCGTTCGCGACGCTGCTGGCCAGCGCCGATCTTGCCAAGGGCGAAGCGTCCTTCGCCAAGTGCAAGTCCTGCCACACCATCGAATCGGGCGGCGCCAACGGCATCGGCCCCAACCTGCACGGCGTTGTGGGTGAAGGCGTCGGCACGGGCGCAGGCGGCTTTGCTTTCTCCGACGCGCTCAAGAGCGTGGGCGGCGAATGGACGTTCGACAAGTTGAACGAGTGGCTGACCAGCCCCAAGGCCTTCGCCCCGGGCACCAAGATGACCTTCGCCGGTCTCGCCAAGCCCGAGGAACGCGCCAACCTCATCGCCTGGCTCAACACCCAGGGCTCGAACCTGCCGCTTCCCGAAGCGCCCGCGGCCGAAGAACCGGCCGAGGATGAAGCCGCCGAGGCGGACGCTGCTGCCGAGGGCGAAGCTGCCGCCGAAGAGGCTGCCGAGGAACCCGCCGCAGCCGAAGACGCCGTCGCCGGGTAAGCTCAGGGCATGATGATATCCGGTGCGCTTCGGCGCATTGGTGGAAAACGGTCCGCGAACGCCGCCGAGTCGTTCGCGGACCGTTTTCGTCTGCATAGAAGAACGGGCCGAAGAACTGGGGAAGTAAGGATCAAGACAAGGGGTCATCACCCCTTGACCTCATAGCCGCCTACCGCAGCTGGCAGAGGTGAGATAGACGGTTATGGGAGCCCGAGGGCGATGGCCCTCGGAAATCATCCTGGTCTTGAACTTTTGGATCCCCAGCGAGGGGCTCTACCCCTTGAACCCCTTGGCAATCACGTACCACTCCGAGGAGTCCTTACGGCTCGCCGGCGGCTTGGCGTGCTTGACGCTGGTAAAATGCTTCTTGAGCAGCCCAAGGAGCTGCGCATCGGTGCCGCCCGCCAGGACCTTAGCGACGAACGCGCCGCCCGGTGCCAGCGTCTGGATCGCGAAGTCCGCCGCGGTTTCCACCAGGCCCATCGTGCGCAGATGGTCGGTCTGCTTGTGCCCCACGGTGTTCGCCGCCATGTCCGAGAGGACCAGATCGGGTGCGCCGTCGAGCGCCTCCTCCAGCGCAGCGGGCGCTTCGTCGGCCATGAAGTCCATCTGGAAGATCGTCACGCCCTCGATCGGATCGGTCGGCAGCAGATCGATGCCCACCACCGCGGCCTTGGGGCACTTGAGGCGGAGCACCTGGCTCCAGCCACCCGGCGCGATGCCCAGGTCAACCGCGCGGGTCGTGCCCTTGAGCAGGTCGAACTTCTCGTCGAGCTCGATCAGCTTGTAGGCCGCGCGGCTGCGATAGCCGTCGGCCTTGGCTTTCTTGACATAAGGATCGTTGAGCTGGCGGGTGAGCCAGCGCGCGGACGAAGTGGTCCGCTTCTTGGCGGTCTTGAGACGTTCGCCCGGATCGCGTCCCGAACGGCTCATCGCCCTGCCCCTGCACGCGTCATCGCGTCCCTTTCCGTATGTGTTGGCGCCCCTGTGGACGGCCGAGTTGTCTGCGACGAGATAAGGCTGCGCAGGATTCCCTCGCGGATGCCACGATCCGCAACACCCAGGCGCTCGGCCGGCCATAGGTCGAGAATCGATTCGAGGATAGCACATCCCGCCACGACCAGATCCGCGCGCTCCTTGCCGATGCAGTTGAGCTCACGCCGGTCCTCGATCGCCATGGTCGAGAGGCGCGTGCTGATATCGCGCATCGACCGCGCCGGCACGATCAGGCCGTCAACCATGCGCCTATCGTATTGCGGCAGCTCCAGGTGCAGGCTGGCCAGTGTCGTGACCGTACCGCTCGTGCCCAGTAGCCGCAGCGGGCCGTTGCGCCCGGCGCTGCCCCGCGCGCCCGAGATACGCTGCGCGAAATCGGCGAAACTCTCGCTCACAAGGCTGTGCATGTGGCGATAACGCGCCAGTCGCTCGGCCTCGCAGGTCCCTTCGGGCCCCACGCTTTCGGTGAGCGAGACCACGCCCCAGGGCACGCTTTGCCAGTCGAGGATGCGCGGCACCGTCCCGGTACTCTCGATCAGCACCAGCTCGGTCGATCCACCGCCGATATCGAAGATCATCGCTGGCCCCATGCCTTCCTCGAGCAGCACATGGCAGCCCAGCACGGCCAGACGTGCCTCCTCGCGCGCGCTGATGATGTCGAGCGCGATCCCCGTTTCCTGGCGCACGCGCTCGATGAACTCGGGCCCGTTCTCGGCCCGACGGCAGGCTTCGGTCGCCACCGAGCGCGCCAGATGGACATTGCGCCGCATGAGCTTCTCGGCACAGATCTTGAGCGCGGCAAGAGTGCGGTCCATGGCCGCATCCGAAAGCCGCCCCGACTGGGCCAGCCCCTCACCCAGCCGGACAACGCGGCTGAACGCGTCGATCACGGTGAAGTGCTGTCCGGACGGCCGCGCGATCAACAGACGGCAGTTGTTCGTGCCAAGGTCGATCGCGGCAAAGGACTGACGTGACGCGCCCTCGCGTCCATTCCCGCTCGCCAAGGCCTTGGCGTCCGGCACCTTGCGATCGGACACCCCGCCGCCACCTGGCCGCTCGGAAGATGCCTTGCGCACGGCTGCGCGCCCTCGCGCCAGCTCGCGCGGGGACGCATCGCCAGATCCATCGCGTGCCTGGGACGCCCGGCCTTCGCCGGAGCGCCGACGGGACGCACCGCGCCCGCCACTGTCGGGACCGGAGCCCCTCTTCTCGTTTCGTTCGCGCGGCACTGCGCCTGCCACGGGCACGGACGTCGCCTGCGACGCTCCCTTGCCCACGGCTGCCCCGTTCGCGGACCTGGAAGACTTCCCCTTCCGGCCCTTGCGCCGCTTGGAAGCGCGGCGCGGGACATCGACTTTCGCGGCCGGCGGATCATGCTCCGCCATTTTCACCAAATCTCGTTCAAATCTTCCCACCCTGGCGGTGGGCACCTGCCGCGATGCTAACCGCCCGCGGACAAAGGAGCAAGCCCGATGCAAATTTCCCCTTGACCCGAATCACACCACCCCCTAGAGGCGCCTCTCCAACGATGATGCCCCGTCGTCTAATGGTAAGACTACGGATTCTGATTCCGTCTATCGAGGTTCGAATCCTCGCGGGGCATCCAAAATTTTATCCCTTGACACCAAACCTTGCCCGGAGCGACACGAAGTCTGCCCGCAAGCGGTCTTGGGTTAAACATTCGCCAGCCATCAGTTAGACGCGAAGCACCCCTCGGCAACATTCAAGTGAACGCGACCGCAGCCAGGCAAAGCCTGCCCGCGCAGTTGTGTGCAGCTTACTCTTGCGCCTCCGTCGCCAGGTGACCTGGATGGCCTGATCGGGCCGAAAGGAGAAGGACGGGTTTTGGCCTCAGAAAATGGCGAAGCAGACATTCACGCTCAAAGCGCATAGTCCCCTTCGGCCCAAGAGCCGACCTTCGCACCAGGCGCGGCAGATGGCAGGGCCCAGTCCCTTTCTGACAGGCAGAATTACTGGTGTTTTTCGAAGAATATGAATGTGCAGAACTCAGGTTATCTCGTTTTTTAATATAATTCTCTGAGTGTCGACATCATAAAGATACCGATGCAAGGTCCCCTCTTCGATCAGCTTAGCTGCCTGACCGACGTGTTCTGGCAAGACATAGAACCATTCCTTAGGACGCACCTTCTTTCCGAACCTATCTGTGACGAATAGCTTGGCAGGACGAGCCCCTGCGAAGAAGCGGTGAAGCAGGTTCTCGACTTTGTTGCGCGACAGATTTTGCAGACTGTAGGTCGCGACGATCTCCACCGGCGCGAGAAGAAACGTCGGATCGTTTCTGGCGTCTGCAACTCGGCGGGATACATCTTGGCTGGTGACGCCGATCTTATGTAAGATCATACGCTGTCCTTTGATCTCAGGATTTTCGGATCGGGAGCGGGCAACATAGATCGTTCCCGACAGTTCGAGCTGATCGTTTTCCCATTCAGGATCAAGTGGCCCGAGGCCAATCTTCTGGACCATGCGAGCAGTCTTGTCGTCATTCAGGGATTTTCGGAACGACGACATGAGCGGGTCGCTCTCTGTGCCGTTTGAAAAGATGACGCGAAGTCGATGGTCGCGCGCGCCGCCACGAGCGGTCATTTCCGACTTCTCGGCAATCATGGCGAGCAAACCGTTCCTTATGAAGAAGTCTCCTTCGATCGGCTCGATCACTGACCATTTCCGTATAGGGCTTGCTTGGCGCTCACCTGCCTCCAAGCCGTGCTGGACCGTCTCAAAGCGCTCGCGGAACCGCTCGAAATCCTGGCAGGGTACGAAGTCCGCGCGATGATCAGGAACGTGCCTTTCTGCAGCCGGTGTGGTGTGCTTGAGGCTGACCAGTGACGGATCAACATCAAGATCGTCATCAGCAAAGATGTCATCCAGGCTGTTGGGAATACTAGCGTCGACAGGCTCATCTTGCCATGAACGCGACGTTGGGGTGGCGGAGTCGCTTAGCAGTAGCAACCGATCCGCAGCCCGCATCTGATCGGTGGGAGCCAACTTTACGGTGCCCCAGATTGCTCCAAGGCGCATCTCGTCATGATCCATTGCGCCTGGATCGGGGAGGCGCGAATGACGCTCATAGAAGGCGGTTACTTCGAGCAAGGCTGCGACGCCACGATCCTGCGCAGGACCACCGCGCCCCGCGCGAGGTTTGACATCCAACAGGCCGAACTCGTCGTTTTCCGCGAAAATGTCTTCCAAGCTCGGGCGCGACATCAAATAGCCCCCTCACGCAGGCGTTTGGCCTTTTCGGCCTTCAGCCAAGCGAGTGCCTCTGCCATGCGCTTTTCAAGCGGATTGGCGGAGTGAACATTAGGCTCACGCCCTTCGGCAGCGCGGAATGCCTTGATGCGAGGCCAAAGCGTCCGGGCCTCATCGCCGGTCATGTTTACGCGCAAGGCAACCATCGCTGACTGGACATGCGACAGCAGCTCGGAGTTCAGCGATTTCGATGCGACCTCGAAGCGCTCCTGGAAGGTGTTCACGCTGTCAATTAGCTCAATGTCGATGTCCCGGACGTTGATGAATTTCCGGACCATCTCCAAAAGCGTATTCGGTGCGCTGGCGGGTTCGCCATCATCGTCGTCACCGCTCGGCTTCGGGGGCGAACCGCTCAAGGGCGCCTGCCCCTCAGCAAAACCGCGTTCTGCTTCCCTCCGCGCCAGCGTCAGGACGTTCATATGTGCCGCCAGATGCTGACGGACGGATTCTGCTTCCTCGGGATCAAGCGCCTCATACCGCTTCTCGATGATATCGGTCAGCACCATCTGGGTTGCAACCTCGGGGGCCGTGTCAGGCGACAGTACCCGCCGGTCCATCTCCTGATAGGCAGTCGCCATCAGATCATTCATGTCCTTTTCGCAGATCTCGCGCGAACGGTCCGTGGGCGGCTCGACCAGTCCCTTGACGCCGATGGTGACATTGCCTTCATCGTCTGTGCCCATGGGCGCGCGCACGTCGCCATCTTCGCGGCGGTAGAATTTGAAGTTGGGGGCCAGTACCTGCTCCATCAGAAGCGACCCGGAGATCGCCTTGAGCATGTCGTTTACCGCATCCGTTACGACGCCTGTTTCGACGCCGGGTTCGGCAACGAGATTGGTGAACAGCGCGCGGGGCTTACCCGGCGCGTCGCGGGTTGCGCGCCCGATAATCTGCACGATCTCGGTCAGGGATGACCGATAGCCGATTGTCAGAGCATGTTCACACCAGACCCAGTCGAAGCCCTCCTTGGCCATGCCGAGGGCAATGATGAAGTCAACCTTGGCCCGGTCCGCTACGTCATCGCGTTTGCCATCCGGCCCTTTGATCTCGCGCGACAGCGCGGCTTTCACGATATCGCGGCCCGGCCCGTCATCTACCAAGTCCGCCACTTTCAGCAGCCCGCCATCGGGCTTGCGCACCAGATCAAACCCCGTCTCAGGATCACGCCCCTCATGAGAGCCCAGCAGGTCGAGGATCTTGCCCACCTCGTTGAACTTGTCATCGAACGCCTCGGACGAGCCACGATGCGGGATGTGGATGATCGTTTTTTGATCAGGCTTCAGCACGCCTGGCAGCCCGTTGACGTAATTGCCCTTGTAGAACTCGTAGTTGATCCCGAGCGCCTTGAGCCAGGCGTAGCCCTCCAGCTGCTCGTAATAGCTGTAGGTGATCTTGGTGAAGCGATCTTCGTCCTCGGGACGAAGCACCGGATCGGCATCGCCACGGAAATAGCTGCCGGTCATCGCCATCACATGGCACTCGGCGCGATTGATCAGGCTGCGCAGGATCACTCCCAGCCTGTTATTGTCCGAAGCCGACACATGGTGGAATTCGTCGATGGCAATGAAGCAGTTGTCGAAGGCCTCGATCCCCGTGGTTTTGATCACCTCGTCAAAGCCGAAGCGGAAGGTGGCATGGGTGCAGACCAGCACCCTGGCATTGCTCTCCATGAAGGTCTGGAAGGCTTTCACCTTCTGTTTGCCGGCATCCTCGCCGGTCAGGCAAAGGTTCCAGCAGTCATCGACCTCCCAATCTGCCTCGAAGCCATAGCTGGTCAGATCGGTCGAGCGGAACGAGCCGCCGATCGAGGTTTCGGGCACGCAGACGATGGTTTTGTCCAGCCCCTGATGGCGCAGCTTGTCGAGCGCGACGAACATCAGCGCGCGGCTCTTGCCCGCCGCTGGCGGCGCTTTCAGCAGCAGGAACTGCGCTGCACGGGCAGCATAGGTGCGGGCCTGCATCGGGCGTTGACCAAGGGAGTTCGTTGTCGACTTGGAGGTGCCATAGGTGACATTGACCATCTGAACCATTTATCAGGCCCTCTTTTTCTTTGGCGCGGCCTCCAGCGATTTCACTTTGGCGGCATAGAGCTTGAAGAGCTTCTCCAGACGTTCGGTGTCATTGCGGAAGGGACGGCCAATATACATGCATTCCAGAAGCTCGTCGTTTTCTCGATGCACGGCGCGCAGGTCGTCTGGCATCTTGTCGGGGTCATAGAGCTCGGCAATCGTGGCGGGGTAGTGGGAATAGCGGCAGCGCAGGATATTGCGGGCCGAGGCCGAGAGCGCCTCCAGCTGATCCGCAGTGAACTTCGGCACCGGGAAAGTGTTCCAACCGAGGGTATTAGAGTAGCGGAAGTCGGATTTCAGTTTGCCGCAGACGGTGGCAATCCAGACAAGATGCAGGCGCGAGGCGATGAGCGGAATACACCATGGTTCTGCACCATAGATTATCATGTTGGCATCAGAACAGACTACGCCTTCGGAGACCCATTCGCATGGCAGGTAAGGTCGATGTTCACTTGTATGCCGAGGAATCAGGATCGACGATTTATCCGCTTGCACACGAATCTGGTCAAACTCGAACGGCCATTCCGCCATGCGACGCGTCGGCTCCTTGGTGCTGGCCAACCGGAACTCCCTGACCTGATCAAAGCGCTTGGCAAGAACAGGAATTTGCTTGGCAGCTTCGTATTCGCTGCGAGACACCCACAGGCAGTAGCGTTCAATGCCTTTCGTGACTTCTTGCGATCCCATGTAGCGCTTGATGAAACGCTCAGCTTCCGGGTCTTCGTTGAGAATTGCGTCCCTTTCGTCAACATTCAGGCTCAGGTGGCCGCCATCAGCAGGCTTATTTCCGTAGTCCATGAATGGAAGTCCGAATTTGCCTTGGCGCACGGCTTCTACATAGAGCGATGGTCCTACAACCAAATATGCATTGATGTTGTCGACAACACTTTCGACGCCATCGTCAAATAGTCGCTTCGGCTCCCTGCCGTTGTTTCGAATGCCAATGATAGAGCAGATTACTGCCGCATTGGCGGAGGCATTGTTCCGCCATTTGAAATCCTTGTGAGCGAACCCGATCTCAAGATCGTTTTCGAGTATATGCGGCCACAGTGCGGCGACCGAATATCCCTGGCAGATTGAGTTAGTAGACACGAGGGCGGCCTTAGCAGCGCGTCCACGGATGTAGCGGGACGCCTTGAAGAACCATGCCGCCACGAAATCGAAGGCGGCGAAGCTCTGGATGTGCTCGGCGAACACATGTGCGAGGTCAGCCTTCTGTTCTTTGCTCTGGTAGGTTGACCCCAAGAACGGCGGGTTGCCGGCAATGAACACCTCCTCGCCTTCACCGGGGGGCGGGCAGACCCCTTCCCAGTCGATGCGCAGCGAGTTCTCGGTGCGGATATGCGCAGCATCCTTCAGGGGCAGCGCGGCAGGACTCCGCCCAAAGACCTCGGCAAAGCTGGCATTCGCCTGATATTCGGCGATGAATAGCGCCAGCTTGGCGGTCTCGGCGGCGAAATCCGCTATCTCGATCCCGTAGAAATGGCTGATGGGGATGGCCGAGAACATCGCCAGCGACCCGGGGCCATTCAGGTCTTCGAGCCGCCGCAGGATGCGCGTCTCGCGCGCCCGTAGCTCGCGATATGACACGACAAGGAAGTTGCCCGATCCGCAGGCGGGATCGAAAACGCGAATGCGCGACATGCGATCCAGCACTTGTTGCAGTCCCTTAGCGCGGTCCCATGCCTTATGAATCTCGGCATCGAGGTCATCGAGGAAGAGCGGTCCGATCACCTTCATGATGTTCGGCACCGAGGTGTAGTGCATCCCCAGTTCCGAGCGCTGCTTGGGGTCCGCGACCGACTGGATCATTGAGCCGAAAATGTCGGGGTTGATCTCGCGCCAGTTCAGACCGCAGGCTTCGCGCAGATAACGGAAGGCCACGGCATCAAAGCGCGGCGCGTCTACGGTGCCCGCAAAGAGCCCGCCGTTGACGTATTCCAGCTCAACGGTCCAGTGAGGCAGCCCTTCGCGCTTGGCCTTGGGCAAATTCATCGCCTGGAAAGCCGCGATGATGGTTTCGCGCGCTTCCTCGCCCTTGTTGCCTGCATGGGTGAACAGCAGGCGCGAGAACTGTGTATCGGGAAAGATGCCTACATCCTCGGCAAACATGCAGAAGATCAGCCGCATCATCAGCTGGTTCATCTCGTGCCGACGCTCGTCGCTGCCCCAGTCCGGATTGGCCTTGGTCAGGGCGTCATAGAGCCGGGCGAGCTTGCCGGTCGCCTTGACGTCGACGGGGTTTTCTTCGACCGCACGGTAGCGTTCCTTACCCGCTGCAGGCAGGAAGAAACCGAAGTTGTCGCCAAGCTCGGCAAAGCGGCAATGAAGCGTATCGCCCGAGGCCGGATGCTCTGCCGCGACCATCTCGCCATCGGTGGCGATCAAGATCGCGGGCTTTGAGGTCTTGGTCTTCTTCGAGCTACGCAGCTGGTCCAGCGTGCCATCGGTCATGCCCGCCAGCGCGGGGGCATAGTGGAACTTCTTGCCGAACAGCACACCGCCTTGAACGTCGGACTTGTTGGTCGACCCGCTCCTCAGCTTGGAGATCGCTGCCTTGGCACCATCTGTGGCGGCGGCAAAGGCGAAGGGGAATTCGGTGGCGCCAAACGGTTTGGCGGCAATCTCCGCCAATGCGTCATAAATTTCAGTAGGGTTCATCAAGAGCCTCGAGATACTTACCCGTAGCTAAGTGACGTCCAACCTTGAATCCACTGAAAATGCTTTAGCAAAAGAATGCAAATCGGTTTGCGCGCATGTTAGTCAGATGCTTCGGGTCGTGTCCCGTGGGGTGGTGTAGGAACCGTCGATCCTCGGCAGGACCGGGTTCGGGTCAGGCAGCCAGGGCTGGCAGGCTGACGATTGGATTATGGCTCACCGAGCCGAGGGTTTCCAGCGTCATGTAGCGTCGGGATACCGCCCACTCATCGTTCTGCTCCAGCATCAGCGCGCCGACGAGACGTACGACGGAGGCATCGTTCGGGAAGATGCCGATGACGTCGGAGCGGCGTTTGATCTCTTTATTCACCCTTTCCAGCGGGTTGGTGGAGGCGATCTGCGCCCAGTGGTCCTTCGGGAACGTCATGTAGGCGAGCACGTCCTCGCGCGAAGCGTCCATCATGTCGGCGAGCTTCGGGAACTTCTCGCGCAGGGCATCGGCAACCTGTTCCCACTGCTGGAGAGCCGCCTCGGCCGTTTCCTGCGCGAAGATGGTCTTGATCATGGCGATGACGGCGGGCCGCTGCTTGGGCGCAGCATGGGCCAGCGCATTGCGCATCCAGTGCACCCGGCATCGCTGTTGGCTGGCGCTGAACACCTTGCTCGCGGCGGCGCGCAGCCCCTTGTGATCATCGGCGATGACAAGCTTCACTCCGCGCAGGCCTCGGTCGGCCAGAGAGCGCAGGAAGGCTTTCCAGAAGGGCTCCGCCTCCGAAGGGCCGGTGGCGACGCCCAGCACTTCGCGGCGGCCATCGGTGTTGACACCAACGGCGATTATCGCCGCCATCGAGACGATCCGTCCGCCCTCACGCACCTTGAGGTAGGTGGCGTCGATCCACAGGTAGGGCCACTCGCCCTCGATCGGCCGCGTGAGGAAGGCGTTCACCCGCTCGTCGATCTCGGCGACCAGGCGGCTGACCTGGCTCTTCGACACACCGCTGGCCCCCATAGCCTTTACCAGATCATCGACCGAGCGCGTCGAGACACCGTGGACGTAAGCCTCCTGGATCACCGCCGCCAGAGCCTTCTCTGCGGTGCGGCGCGGTTCCAGGAAGCTGGGAAAGTAGCTGCCTTTACGCAGCTTCGGAATCGCCAGTTCGATCCGCCCGGCGCGCGTATCCCACCCACGCTCGCGGTAGCCATTGCGGTGGTTGAGCCGCTCCGGGCTGCGCGTGCCGGCGCGAGCACCGGTCTTCGCCTCGATCTCCAAATCCATCATGCGCTCGGCGGCGAAAGCCAGCATCTCACGCACCAAATCACTATCAGCCCCTTGCTCAATCAGCTCAACAAGGGCCATTCTGTCGTCGGTCATCGTCTTCTTCTCCAGGTTCGAGTTCGCATCCGAACCCTACCAGAAGATCGACGGTGGCCACCCTCTCAGGGAAACCTTCCTACACCACCCCGTGGGACACGACCTTGGACAAGCATCGTTTTAACTAGATTTAGGAGACGATGCGGCATATCGCCTTTCTCATGAAAATAGAGCGAAAAACACAGAATTTTCTACTATTTCTAGGCATTCCCCTGTTGATCGCACTCGGCTTTGCGGTTGAAGGCGGAAGTACGCCTGCAATCCTATTTGCGATGCTAGTGGCATCACATGGAGCACTTGCGATTTGTATATGGGCTATCCGGCACGCCCTATTGCGAGGAACTATCTACACTAGAGGTGGTGGGCGCGTTGAACGCCCCCAAAGCCCCGTTGCATTCTGGGCCTCGTTCCTCGTGCTGCTAGTGGCAGCCGCGATGACACTCGCATTTTCTGCCGGAATAGATTGGCTCCTTTGGTCCATTTGGAATGGCAATTGACCACCCATCCAGGCTGCTGGCCGATCGGATCGATAAGCGTAACCGGACAGACGGCTTCCTGGCGCGCTAGATCGGCCCTCGAACGACCAACTTGGGCGCGAAGCCGCCCCCAGCACGATGTCCGCAATGAGCGCGCAGCAGAATTTCGGTACACGCCCCATTGCGGACATCTGGGTGAGCGGCGATGATCTGCCATGCGCTGCTTTTACGTTCTCATTCATGGAAGCCTCAATTGGCACGAGGCGCGAGTTCCGGATGACCCTGTCGGGAATGACCGACCGACGGGTTTTTGGTGCCACCGATATGTCCTTGGAACGGACAAAGCTGGCGCTGAAATCAAAGCAAAGCGCCGAGTCCGCGATAATCTCGAGCGTGAGTTCAGGTGGATTTCAGAGGGACTAGCGACGGTTGATCTTAGGGTAGAAGAGGTTTCGTTCGCTCCGATCATCAAAATGATGAAGCCGGACAACAAGGGACACACATTCTACGTTGATCCGTGACGGCAGATACCCACCCATCTTCACCGCTGACCGCCCAGGTCGGCGCAGGAGACCGGACCGGCAGGTTTCTGGAGCGTCAAATCGGCCCTTGAGCGACCGGCAAGGGCGCAAAGCGGGTCTGTCGCACACACGGCATTGCGGGGCACGGGTAATGGAACAATGCCCAATTCGTCCTTTCCCATCTCACCGGAGCACGAAAATCGCATCAAGTTGCACGAGTTCTGTCGCGCCACTAGCCTGCGATATGCGCTCATCCAATCGGAGAAAAATGTGCTCGTTGCCTCTCGGATTCTTACGTATCTGGCATTAGCTTGTCTGGCTCTGGCATCGCCCGCCTTTGCGAGGCATGATCAACCGGCATCCGCGACATTTTCCGAATGCAAGGACGCGGGTGCAGACTTAACACTGCAGAGAACCGAATGCGCGCGTATCGATGTGCCGCTGGACTATACCAAGCCGGGCCTCGAAACGATTCAGTTGTTCGTCCGCAAGTTTCCCGCCCAGGGAGCCAGCAAGGGCCAGTTGTGGCTAGTCGCCGGCGGCCCGGGAGAATCCGGTGCTTCATTCTACCCGTTTATTGAGACTTTCCGAGCGGCTGCCCCTGGCTTCGATCTGATGATTCCCGATCATCGCGGGACGGGCTTCTCGACAAGACTCTGCCCGGAAGAAGAAAGCCCATCTAGTGATGCGGGCACTGCTCTGGCCGGTGAGGAGTGGGCCAGGTGCTTCGATGCCCTGAATGCGAATGCGAGCCGGACCAGATCGTTCACTATCTCGAATGCCGCTCATGACCTTAAGCTCTTGATGTCTCGATTCGATTCCGGCGATAGCTCGTATCTCTACGGCGTCTCCTACGGCACCCAGCTGGTGCTGCGCATGTTGACCCTTGCGCCTCGAGGCGATCTCGACGGCGTCATTCTCGACTCTTTGGTTCCGCTTGAGAGCAACGATCAACTTGATTTAAGCCACCGGTCGGCCGTTACTGACCGCGTGGGCCGAAAAGTACTGCGTCAGTGCGACCAAGCAGCTGATTGCAAGAGGTATTTCCCCGAGGGGGCCGAGCAAGCGGTCACCGAGCTTTTCCAGCGTGATGATATTAAAGATCTGGCTGGCCCAGATCTGAAATACCGGCTGTCTGCCTTGCTTGATTTTCCAGAAACTCGGGCCATGCTTCCCAATGTGATAGCGGGACTGCAGGCGGATAATCCCGCATGGCTGGACTATGCTATGGGCCGGTTGGCAGGCATCGGTTCCGTTCTCAAATCCTATCCGCAAAGCGGATCATCTATCCCGCTGGTAAACCTGATCAGCCGCTCCGAGAACAATGCCCGGCCGCAACTAACGGCTGAAATGATTAGAAACGAAACAGAGGGATATCTCTTCGCCAGTCCATTGCCATCACTTCTGCTCGCCGGAGGTATTCCGACCTACCAGCCAGATGGAAACTTCGGGGGTATCCCTGAACGTATACCTCCGACGATTGTGCTTCACGGAACGCTCGACCCTAAGACCCCGCTTGACGGAGCGCGAGAGCATGTCACCGCACTGAAAGCGGCAGGGGACATCTCCCTGCTCCAGATCGAACAGGCACCTCATTTCGTCCTCATGACCGCGCCGGAAGAGTTCAAGGAGCTGACGAAGAGTTTTCTTGGCATAGCCGACAGGCGGCGATCTAGCCCTCGAAAGCCATAGCTGAACGGCCGACAAGGGCGCGTGCGCGACCTCGCGCCCCTCGAAAACAATGGCTTGGAAATCGGCGGCATTCGCTTCACAGTAGGCCATGGCTGTGACGCTACTTTCCCTTTCCGATGGCCACTCGTCGTCGCTGGAGTTTGCATCGGAAGACGTCGAGCTTGTGCGGCAAGCCATCTTCGACCTGTTCGGTGAAACCGCCAGCCAGCGGGGTCTCACATACTCCACGATGGAGTTCGGCGGCGAGAAGTTCTTATTCCAAAAGGAGTGGGATGACCCCTGCTTGATCGCTTCGACGGAAACAGGCCGCACCCTGCTTCTACAGATTGAGCGGCGGCTTTCGGCGGCGGCCTCGTAGCCCGTCTACGTCCCGAATGGGCGCGTGACAGAATTTCAGAACATGCCCCGTTGCGAACATAAGTTGGTGTTGCGATAGGAGGGGCATGACCGCCTTCGCTTTTATCGGTGCTGCCTTGGCTGAAATTGCTGGCTGCTTCGCGTTTTGGGCGTGGCTACGCCTGGGAAAGTCACCTCTTTGGATTATCCCGGGCGTCGCGTCTCTTTGCCTATTTGCCTATTTGTTGACTTTGCCATCTGCTGATCAGGCTGGCCGCTCGTATGCGGCATATGGTGGCGTCTATGTTGCTATCGCCGTGCTTTGGCTGTGGCTCGCGGAAGGGGCGAAGCCAGATCGCTGGGACTTACTCGGGGCTGTCGTTTGTTTGGTGGGTACGGCCATCATCTTCTTCGGCCCGCGCGGGGTGAACGGCAACTAGCCACCCATTCGGGCTACTGACCGAGCCGGTCGGCAAGGGAAAGCGGACGGCTCGCCGCCAAGTGCGCCAAATCGCCCCTTGAACGACCTGCTAGAGTGCCTAGCAATCACTCCTCCGCCCGCATTTTGCTCGCCTAGCGTGCGTAACCTGTCGCTGTGAATTCACTTACCGTATAGAACCCAATGGCTCGGCAAGCTCGTGCCATTGAACCATCTCAAGGAGCTTTCCCCTTGCGCGCGATCCATGACCTGTCCGGCCTGATCAAATATGCTGGGCGCGAACCCTGGAAGACACGGCTTGAGGAGTGTCTGGAAGAACATTTCGGGCCGGCGGCCGACGAGCTCGACGTCGATTTCGACGAACTGCTCGACATTGTTGGCCCGCACTGGGAAGGTCCCTTGTGGGGCTGCGCGTTCGAAGACCTGATCGGGCGCGAGTTCGATGGCGAAAATCTCGCCGACGATTACCTGAAGCGGCGTGGCTGGAACGAAAAGGCCTCCGTCAAAGCCTATATCAAGGCCCTGCGTCAGACACCGATGTCACTCTACGAAGTGAGCGACATTGTGCCAGGCAAGTCGATGCGTTTGCGCGACCTGCTTCAGGACGGCGAGCCTGTCACCGTTGAGGAGCGCAGCGCGAGCAGCAGCTTGCACAACTGGGACCGGATTGCCACGCGCCTGATCGTCGGCCGAGGCGGCGCCGTCATTTCTGGAGCCTTGCTGGCATTTAGTCCGGATGGCAGCGAGCAGTTGATCGATGGCTTTACGAAGATCGGCGCCCAGCCCGACCCAGACTTTGATTTCGACGTAACCGACCGCGCGGTACTGCTGCGCCACAGCGCGCCCGTGATCACCTCGACCTGGCTGCTGGACGCTGCCGGCGTGCTGGGCCCCCCGATGCCCGATCTGGTCAACAGCGACGGCGATGACATTCTTTTCCATCGCCTGGTTTTCCCGTTGCCCAAAGGCGTGACACAAAAGCAGATCGCAGCCCGATTCCAGACCCTGCCCACCTTGTCGCCCGCTTCCGCCAAATTCTGGAATTGGCTGGAAGACAAGCGCGTCAAATCCCGGCGACCCAAGCAGCCCGGCGCGCAAATGCTGGCATCGACCATGGACGATGGCTCGACGATCCTTGGAAATGCCGAGCTGGCGGGACGTTTCCTGACGATCGAGGTCAACAGCGCCGAACGCGCGCAGCGTGCCCGGGACCTCTTCATCCCCTTGCTGGGCGATCTGGTGCAGGCACCTTTGACCGAGATCCGAACCGTTGCCCAGATGATGGCTGAACAACGGCAGGTGCGCGACGAAACCGCCGAGCCGGAGATCCCTGCCGCGGAGATGCAGCGCATCGTTCGCGACATGATGGACCGACAATACCGACAGGTCCTCGACGAGCCGGTCCCCGCTCTGGGGGACAAGACGCCGCGGCAGGCTGTCAGGACCAAGGCCGGGCGCGCACAGGTGGTGGAATGGCTGAAGTACCTGGAGAACGGGACCGCCAAATCCGGCAACGAGCAGATGGCCGGCTACAGCTTTGCCTGGATGTGGGAAGAATTGGGCGTAGCCGACCTGCGGAAGTAGATCGGTATGGCCATGTCGCACGAGTTCCAAAGACTCGGCAAAGGCCGGGTCAATCCTGCCCAATGACCTTGCGCGATACGCCTCACTCTTTGCCTCTGGCAGGACATCCCCGTCGGACAAGCTGAAGCCGCGCCCCCAAGCGCGGACATACCGGTTGTCAAAAAACGGGCGCATCGGGCAAGAACCCTGTCAAAGTCTTTTGACAAAACCCCAGATGTTCCCGATTTGTCAGGCCAACTTGGCTGTCAACGGACAAATTTTATCCCTTGACACCAAACCTTGCCCGGAGTGACATAAAGTCTGCCCGCAAGCGGTCTTGGGTTAAATCTTCGCCAGCCATCAGCTAGACGCGAAGCACCCCTCAGCAACATTCAAGTGAACGCGGCCGCAGCAAGCCAAAGCCTGCCCGCGCAGTTTTGTGCAGGTGACTTTTACGCCTCCGCCGCCAAGCGACACGGATCGTCGGGCTCGGGCCGAATGCGGAATGTCGGGTGCGAAACCGCTGGGGCGCATGAGCCGACATTATGCCTACTCTTTTGTTAACGCGCGCCCTTCAGCTATGCGGGATCTGCGAATAAACAGACGACGACGCCTCAACCCCTAATCTGCCCCTAATCTGTGCCATCGGAATTAACGCCAGGCAGTTAGAAGCCAATGCGTTGTCGCCGTATCACTGAATTACTAAGCAATGATTTTTTCGGTCAGAGCTTTTTGCTGTAACGTCAGCTGCGCGAGCGCATCGTCGATTTGCTTGAGTGAAACATCTCGCTGTGCGATTAGGTCATCGCGCTGCTTGAGCATATCGACAGGACCAGCGTCTGACTGAATAGATGACGGGTTTGCACCACCAGCCTTCAGTGCTTCAATCGCACCGTCGAGCTGACCGATCCCAACGTCGAATTGTGCAGCGACTTCGACCCGCTTAGCAGTCAAATTGTCGCGATAGCATTGGTAGATGCCCGCACTTGCGTCGCTGGTTTCCTTTTTCATCGCCTCAGCGAGACTTGATGCCCTAGCTGACAGTGCATCCCCTCGGCCTTCAAGCTTCTCTGCCTCCACCTTGACGTTACGAACTGTAAATTCAGGGATGTCAACGGCGGAGCAAAAGTCGGCCATGGGGCGGCGTAAAACCAGGCCATCGTGTTACACGCCGGGGGGAGTGGCGTGAGGGCGTAGCCCGAGGGCCACTCCCCCCGGCATTGGCTTGCTTTTCAGGGTCTGATTTTGGCCTTGCGGGCCCGGCTGTGAGCGAGGCGATAGCTTTCGCCGTTCATCTCGAGGATGCTGACGTGATGGGTCAGGCGATCGAGGAGCGCGCCTGTGAGACGCTCGGATCCGAAGGTTTCGGTCCATTCGTCGAAGGGCAGGTTGCTGGTGATCAAGGTGGAGCCGCGTTCGTAACGCTGGGAGATCAGCTCGAACAGCAGTTCGGCGCCGGTCTTGGAGAGCGGTACGAAGCCCAGTTCGTCGATGATGAGCAGTTTGTATCCGACCATCTGCTTCTGGAAGCGCAGGAGACGCCGCTCGTCGCGCGCCTCCATCATTTCGCTGACCAGCGCCGCCGCAGTGGTGAAGCCCACCGACAGCCCTTTCTGGCATGCTGCCAGTCCGAGCCCCAACGCTACGTGCGTCTTTCCGGTGCCCGATGGCCCCAGAGCGATGGCGTTCTCACGCCGCTCGATCCACTCGCAGCGCGCCATCTCGAGCACCTGCATCTTGTTGAGCCTGGGGATGACGGTGAAGTCGAAGCTGTCGAGGCTTTTGACGGCGGGGAAGCGCGCGGCCTTGATGCGCCGCTCGACCATACGACGCTCCCTGTCGATCATCTCCATCTCGACAAGGCGGGCGAGGAAGCGGATATGATCGACGCCTTCAGCGGCACATTGCCGGGCGAGCTTGTGGTGCTCTCGCAGGCACGTAGGCAGCTTGAGTGCCTTGAGATTGTGAGCGAGAAGAAGCTCCGGGGTCTGATCGCTCATGCGGCCTCCTGCTGGTCGGAGAGCAGGCTCAGATAGGCTCTGGCAAAGGTCTTCTCGACCGTTGTGCGTGGCAGGAAGGGATAGACGTCCAGGTCCAGCCTGGGCGGTACGCGTTCGACCCGGCACAGGGCGAGGTGCTTGACGGCATCGAAGCCGATGGCGCCAAGATCAATGGCCTGTTCCACCGCCGCCTGGAGATCGGCGAGGGTGAACGTTTCCAACAGGCGCAGCACCTGTACATATTCACGCCTGCCATGCTTGTGCATGCGGCCTTCCATCAACCGCTGCAGTGTCGTGAACGCTTCGGGCAAATCCCAGCCCTGCAAAGGCGCGGCCTGGTCGAATGCGTTGATCTTCTGCTCGATCAGCGGGAGATAGTGGAGCGGGTCGAAGATAACCTCCTCGCGGGCATAACAACGAGGATGACGGGCGATGACTTCGCTGCGGCAGCCGACCACCACCTCATCGACATAGGCCCTGATCCAGACCTCCTGATGGCCCCAGGCCACCGGAACCGAATAATCGTTGGTCCTGTAGCGCACCGAGGATTGCGAGGAGACCCGCCCGCTCGTCTGATCGCAGGCCTCGAAGGGTGTAGCGGGCAGAGGCTGCATGGCTGCCAGATCGCGTTGCAAGCGCTCACCGATCGTCTCGCTCTGTCCGCGCACCTTGTCCTGCTGGCGCTTGCGGCATTGCTCCTCCAGCCATAGGTTGAAGGCCTCCCAGGTCGGGAACTTCGGGATCGGCACCATGAAATTGCGGCGGCAGTAACCAACCAGCCCTTCCACATTGCCTTTCTCGTTCCCCTGCCCGGGCGGGCATAGCGGTCGCGGATCACGTAATGCGACAGGAAAGCGCTGAACAGCGTGGCACGCTTACGCGTGCCGTCTGGCAGGATCTTCGCCACAAGGCAGCGATCGTTGTCATAGACGATCGAGCGCGGCACCGCGCCGAAGAACGCGAAGGCATGAACGTGTCCGTCCACCCAGGCCTCCGCCACCGCCGCCGGATAGGCCCGCACATAGCAGGCATCACTGTGCGGCAGATCGAGTGCGAAGAAGTAGGCCTTCTGCTGCACCCCGCCGATCTCCACCAGCGCTTCCCCGAAATCGGCCTGCGCATCCCCCGCCGGGTGGGCCAGCGGCACGAACATCTCCCGGCTGCGTTGCTCACGCTCGCGGATGTAATCCTTGATGATCGTATAGCCGCCGGTGAAACCATGCTCGGCGCGCAAGCGGTCGAATACCCGCTTCGCCGTATGGCGCTGTTTGCGCGGGACGCAGCGGTCCCCTTCAAGCCATCCATCAATGATCGCCACAAACCCGTCCAGCTTCGGACGCTGCGGGACAGATTGACGCCGGTAACCCGGTGGCGATGAAAACGACAGCATCTTGCGCACCGTGTCGCGCGACACATTGAAACGCTTCGCCGCCGCCCGCTGGCTCATGCCATCCGCGCAAGCCAAACGGACCTGAAGATAAAGTTCCACGCTGTAGATCCCCACACCTCCCTGACTTGGCAGAAAGGCTTCAAGGTGGACGACTTTTACGCCGCCCGCAGCAGGACTATCCCGCCGCTAGCGTGGTCGAATATTGCTCCGCCGTTCTCATACGACGCCTCATGATTAGATCATGCAATACAGCACCAATTTGGTAAAATGTAATTGCGCGATGGCCAACGGCATCTTCCTCTTCAACTCGCCAGACAAATTCTGGAGGACTGTATCGAACTGTTCCTATGAAATTGCACCCAGTGCCAGCATCTTGATGGTCCTCAACTAAAGGGCGAAGTATTCCAAGATCTAGAAGTATTATTTGTTCGAAATCTGGTGTAATGACGATATTTTCCGGCTTAATGTCACGATGGCAAATGTCTATCTCTTCTAAGTATCGGGCCGCTTGTGCCAATTGGTCTGCAATTTGTGGGATTTTATTAAAGGGAATTTTGCCTTGAAGGTCGTCGAGATTGTCGTATGGAAGGTATTCCATAACTAGAAACAGAAAGTCCGTTTTTGGACAACGCCCTCCGTCAAAAATTTGGATCAGGTGTGGATGCTTCCGCCCTACGAGCTTTAACTCAAAGCCGACCCGAATTTCTTGTTGATCCCGTCCATATTTCTCTTCGAGTTCTGGATCGATGATCTTAGAGTATCCGTGATGATCAAGTCTGAGATTGCGCCCAGCATCTATCGGCTTTGAGCAGAGCGTTTGCGGTCACGACGAGCTTTCGCATGACGGCGGTGATGGCGATTTTGGCGGGCTTTCCTGCGGTGACGAGTTGTTGGTACTTTGCCTTGAGGTCAGGGTTGTATCGGGCGGCGACGAGGGCCGGCATATAGAGGGCCTGCCTCACGTTAGCACGTCCGCCGCGGATGAAGCTTTTGCCTTTCCATTGTCCGGATTGCCGCGCAATCGGTGCAAGGCCGGCAAGGGACGCGGCCTGCTTGAGAACGGCGGAGCAATATTCGACCACGCTAGCGGCGGGATAGTCCTGCTGCGGGCGGCGTAAAAGTCGTCCACCTTGAAGCCTTTCTGCCAAGTCAGGGAGGTGTGGGGATCTACAGCGTGGAACTTTATCTTCAGGTCCGTTTGGCTTGCGCGGATGGCATGAGCCAGCGGGCGGCGGCGAAGCGTTTCAATGTGTCGCGCGACACGGTGCGCAAGATGCTGTCGTTTTCATCGCCACCGGGTTACCGGCGTCAATCTGTCCCGCAGCGTCCGAAGCTGGACGGGTTTGTGGCGATCATTGATGGATGGCTTGAAGGGGACCGCTGCGTCCCGCGCAAACAGCGCCATACGGCGAAGCGGGTATTCGACCGCTTGCGCGCCGAGCATGGTTTCACCGGCGGCTATACGATCATCAAGGATTACATCCGCGAGCGTGAGCAACGCAGCCGGGAGATGTTCGTGCCGCTGGCCCACCCGGCGGGGGATGCGCAGGCCGATTTCGGGGAAGCGCTGGTGGAGATCGGCGGGTGCAGCAGAAGGCCTACTTCTTCGCACTCGATCTGCCGCACAGTGATGCCTGCTATGTGCGGCCTATCCGGCGGCGGTGGCGGAGGCCGGTGGACGGACACGTTCATGCCTTCGCGTTCTTCGGCGCGGTGCCGCGCTCGATCGTCTATGACAACGATCGCTGCCTTGTGGCGAAGATCCTGCCAGACGGCACGCGTAAGCGTGCCACGCTGTTCAGCGCTTTCTGTCGCATTACGTGATCCGCGACCGCTATGCCCGCCCGGGCAAGGAACGAGAAAGGCAATGTGGAAGGGCTGGTTGGTTACTGCCGCCGCAATTTCATGGTGCCGATCCCGAAGTTCCCGACCTGGGAGGCCTTCAACCTATGGCTGGAGGAGCAATGCCGCAAGCGCCAGCAGGACAAGGTGCGCGGACAGAGCGAGACGATCGGTGAGCGCTTGCAACGCGATCTGGCAGCCATGCAGCCTCTGCCCGCTACACCCTTCGAGGCCTGCGATCAGACGAGCGGGCGGGTCTCCTCGCAATCCCTGGTGCGCTACAGGACCAACGATTATTCGGTTCCGGTGGCCGGGCCATCAGGAGGTCTGGATCAGGGCCTATGTCGATGAGGTGGTGGTCGGCTGCCGCAGCGAAGTCATCGCCCGTCATCCTCGTTGTTATGCCCGCGAGGAGGTTATCTTCGACCCGCTCCACTATCTCCCGCTGATCGAGCAGAAGATCAACGCATTCGACCGAGCCGCGCCTTTGCAGGGCTGGGATTTGCCCGAAGCGTTCACGACACTGCAGCGGTTGATGGAAGGCCGCATGCACAAGCATGGCAGGCGTGAATATGTACAGGTGCTGCGCCTGTTGGAAACGTTCACCCTCGCCGATCTCCGTGCGGCGGTGGAACAGGCCATTGATCTTGGCGCCATCGGCTTCGATGCCGTCAAGCACCTCGCCCTGTGCCGGGTCGAACGCGTACCGCCCGTGCTGACACGGACGTCTATCCCTTCCTGCCACGCACAACGGTCGAGAAGACCTTTGCCAGAGCCTATCTGAGCCTGCTCTCCGACCAGCAGGAGGCCGCATGAGCGATCAGACCCCGGAGCTTCTTCTCGCTCACAATCTCAAGGCACCTGCTGCCTACGTGCCTGCGAGAGCACCACAAGCTCGCCCGGCAATGTGCCGCTGAAGGCGTCGATCATATCCGCTTCCTCGCCCGCCTTGTCGAGATGGAGATGATCGACAGGGAGCGTCGTATGGTCGAGCGGCGCATCAAGGCCGCGCGCTTCCCGCCGTCAAAAGCCTCGACAGCTTCGACTTCACCGTCATCCCGTGCTCAACAAGATGCAGGTGCTCGAGATGCGCGCTGCGAGTGGATCGAGCGGCGTGAGAACGCCATCGCTCTGGGGCCATCGGGCACCGGAAAGACGCACGTAGCGTTGGGGCTCGGACTGGCAGCATGCCAGAAAGGGCTGTCGGTGGGCTTCACCACTGCGGCGGCGCTGGTCAGCGAAATGATGGAGGCGCGCGACGAGCGGCGTCTCCTGCGCTTCCAGAAGCAGATGGTCGGATACAAACTGCTCATCATCGACGAACTGGGCTTCGTACCGCTCTCCAAGACCGGCGCCGAACTGCTGTTCGAGCTGATCTCCCAGCGTTACGAACGCGGCTCCACCTTGATCACCAGCAACCTGCCCTTCGACGAATGGACCGAAACCTTCGGATCCGAGCGTCTCACAGGCGCGCTCCTCGATCGCCTGACCCATCACGTCAGCATCCTCGAGATGAACGGCGAAAGCTATCGCCTCGCTCACAGCCGGGCCCGCAAGGCCAAAATCAGACCCTGAAAAGCAAGCCAATGCCGGGGGGAGTGGCCCTCGGGCTACGCCCTCACGCCACTCCCCCCGGCGTGTAACACGATGGCCTGGTTTTACGCCGCCCCATGGCCGACTTTTGCTCCGCCGTTGACATGCCGAGCCGCACTGAATATGTCGCGAACCTGAAACCCCTGCTCGACAAGTACGGCAACGAGGCCGATCTCTCCATCATCCTGTTCACCCTGGACGAGAGCACCTATGCGCGCGAACTCGCGCCGCTTGCGGGCCATTACCCGTGCCTCAAGCTGGGCCCGGCCTGGTGGTTCCACGACAGCCCCGAGGGCATGCGCCGGTTCCGCCACATGACCACCGAAACCGCTGGCTTCTACAACACCGTCGGCTTCAACGATGACACCCGCGCCTTCCTCTCGATCCCCGCGCGCCACGACGTTGCCCGCCGTGTAGACTGCGGGTTTCTCGCCGAACTGGTGATGAAGCATCGCCTCGAGGACTGGGAGGCCGCCGAAGTTGCGCAGGACCTTGCCTACAACCTCGTCAAGAAGGCCTACCGACTATGAGCGAGCGGCTTTGCGCATCCGCGCTCAAGACACTGCCCGCCTCCATCGCGGCTCCCGCCTATGATCGCAACGAACAACAGGTCGGCATCGTCCATTTCGGCATCGGTGCCTTCCACCGCGCGCATCAGGCCTGGTACACCGATGCCGCCATGAACGCGGGCGAGCGCGATTGGTCGATCCTCGGTGTCTCGCTGCGCTCGCCGGGCGTTGCCGCGCAGCTCAATCCGCAGGACGGGCTTTACACGCTGGTCGAGTGTTCGGCCCAAGGACGCAGCGCGCGGGTGATCGGTTCGGTGCATGAAGTGCTGGTCGCGGGTGTCGCCAGAGCGCGCCTTGCCATCGCCCTTACCGCCCCGCAGACGCGCATCGTCTCGTTCACCGTCACCGAGAAGGGCTATTGCCGCAAGGCCGACGGCTCGCTCGATTTCGACGCGGCGGCGCGCGGCTTCTACCCGTTCCTGAGCAATGCCCTGCGCGAACGGCAGGCGTCCGGATGCGGCGGGCTCACCCTGCTCTCGTGCGACAACCTTGCCGACAACGGTCGCCAGCTGGCGCGGCTCATGCACGAATGGCTCGCGCGCGAAGCGCCCGATCTCGTCGAATGGTTCGAGGCCGAGTGCACCTGCCCCTCGACTATGGTCGATCGCATCGTGCCCGCCACGACGAGCGCCGACCGCTCCGAGGTGGCACAGCTGCTCGGCTGCCTGGACGAAGGCGCGGTGATGACCGAACCTTTCAGCCAGTGGGTCATCGAGGACCGCTTCGCGCGCGGGCGCCCGGCATGGGAAAAGTTCGGCGCGCAGCTCGTCGCAGACGTCGCGCCGTACGAGACCGCCAAGCTGCGCATGCTCAACGGCGCCCATTCGGCGTTGGCCTACCTCGGGCTCCAGCGCGGGCACACGTACGTGCACGAGGCGATGGGCGATGGCGCAATCCGCCCCCTCATCGAGTGCATCATGCGCGACGAGGCCGCGCCCACCGTCGTGGCGGCGCCAGGGCAGGACCTTGATACCTATGCCGATGCACTGCTCGCACGCTTCGAAAATCCGGCACTCAACCACAAGCTGGCCCAGATCGCGATGGACGGCAGCCAGAAGATCCCGCAGCGCTGGCTTGAAACATTAGAAGCTCAACGCCTTGCAGGTCGTAAATGCCCCGGTCTCCTGACCGCCCTCGCGGCTTGGTTTCTCCATCTGCGCGGAGCCAACGGGCCCGTAGACGATCCCATGGCAGACACTTTGTCGAACCTGGCCCTGAGCAATTCAAACTTGCAACTCGCGACCTTGCTTTTCACAGGCGATGGGTTGCTATCCGGTTTCTGGAATCCTCTGGGAATTGATATCCCGGAGACACCGCTTGACTGTGGTCGGCGAGCAATCAAACATCGACTTCGCACGCGATAGGGCCGGTGCCAATCGCCCCCCCACGCCGCCCGCCATTTGCAGACCCGCGATTATCTTGCCGGCAAGATCGATCCGTTTTTCGACCACAGGGCGTACGCGGGATCTCTCCAGGCGAAACATCCGAGGAAGGCCCCTTCGGGTACAGTGGAGCGAGCAGGGATTGCGTAAACCATGCTAAGCCATTGGTTTCGCAGGATCGGGCCGGCAGGTTGTCAAAAAAGGGGCGCATCGGGCAAGAACCCTGTCAAAGCCTTGTGACAAAACCCCGGATGTTCCCGATTTGTCAGGCCAACTTGGCTGTCAACGGACACACTTTATCCCTTGACACCAAACCTTGCCCGGAGTGACATAAAGTCTACCCGCAAGAGGTCTTGGGTTAGATCTTCGCCAGCCATCAGCTAGACGCGAAGTACCCCTCAGCAACTTTCAAGTGAACGCGTCCGCAGCAAGGCAAAGCCTGTCTGCGCAATTTTGTGCAGCTTACTTTTGCGCCTCCGTCACCAGGTGATACGGAACGTCGGGTTCGGCGCATCGCAGCCGCTGCGTCAGGCGGGAAACGCGCCCAGTCAGCTTTGGTCAGAAGCACCTTCGCCGGAAACGCACCAGGGCCGCTCTGTCGAGCGGCCCATTTTCGTTGCCCCCGGCGCTCCCGGGGAGAGGGGAGCGGAGCGCCGGGGGCGGGCGTGGGGCGCAAGATCAGAGGGAGGGGGGGCAGCAGGAACCGGCGTTAGGATGGCCTCGAAGGTGCGACCCGAAGGGCGGCCTTGCGCTGCGCTGCCGTGCGCCCCCTCTTTACTACGCCGCGGAATCCTCCGATCCCGTCGGCCCGGTCTGGCTCAGCTTGTCGAGGATGTCCTGGCTGGAGGTTACGCCCGCCAGTTCACCGTCTTCGGTGAGCAGCACCGGGTTGTCGGTCTGCGCGGCGATCTGCATGAGCGTGCGCACGTTGGTTTCGGCGGGAACCTGCGCGATGCCTTCGGGGAAGGTGTCCTGCGCCTCGGGATCGGCGATGGTGTTGACCGGCTGCCAGCCCGCATCCGAATGGACCCGTTCGCCTTCCAGGCGGTAGTTGCCACCTTCGTCGAGCAGCAGGCCGCCGTCCACTTCCTCCAGCTCCGCGACCGGGTGCATGACCGTGGCGCCGGTCATCACGTGGAGCGGGTTCATGTGCTCGAGGAAGCTCGCGACATAGGGGGTCGCCGGATTGTTGAGGATCTCCTCGCGGCTGCCGCTCTGGACGATGCGCCCGCCCTCCAGAAGCGTGATCTGGTCGCCCAGCTTGAAGGCTTCATCGAGGTCGTGGCTGACGAACAGGATCGTCTTCTGGACCTCGCGCTGGAGTTCCAAGAGGTCGTCCTGCAGCTTGGCGCGGATCAGCGGGTCGAGCGCGGAGAACGGCTCGTCCATCAGAAGGATATCCGCATCCGTGGCAAAGGCGCGCGCCAGCCCGACGCGCTGCTGCATGCCGCCCGAAAGCTCGCTCGCATAGCTGTCCGCCCAGTCGGAGAGGCCGACAAGTTCCAGCTGTTCCTCGACGCGGGCGGCCATGGCCGCCTTGTCCTCGCCGCGCAGTTCCAGGCCAAAGGCCACGTTTTCGCGCACCGTGCGCCAGGGCAGGAGCGCGAATTGCTGGAAGACCATGGCGACGCGCTTGCGGCGCACTTCGCGCAAGGTGGCGGGATCGCGCGGCGCGATGTCGACCACCTCCTCGCCCTCTCCGCCATGGACGAGGACCTGTCCGCGCGTCACCTCGTTGAGGCCGTTGGCCGCGCGCAGCAGCGTCGACTTGCCCGAGCCCGACAGGCCCATCAGCACCGAGATGTGCCCGCGCTCAACCGTGAGCGAGGCGTCGTGGACGCCCAGGACCACGCCTGTCTCCTCGCTGATCGCGGCGCGTTCCTTGCCCGCCTCGGCCAGTTCCAGCGCGCGGGCGAGCGCAGCCTCGCGCTTGCGCCCCCGGCCGCTTGCAAAGAAGATGTCGACATTGCGAAATTCGATCGCCGTGGCCATCAGCTGTCTCCCTTGGTTTCGCGCCGGGTCACGCGGTCGAGAATGATGGCGAGCAGGACGATGGCGAAGCCCGCCTCGAAGCCCATGCCCACCTGCACGGTGTTGAGCGCGCGTACCACCGGCACGCCCAGGCCGCCTGCGCCCACCAGCGCGGCGATGACGACCATCGAGAGGCTGAGCATGATGCACTGCGTGACGCCTGCCAGGATCGATCCGGCCGCGGCCGGAAGCTCGATCTTGAAGAGGAGCTGGCGCTTGGTTGCACCAAAGCTCTCACCCGCCTCGATCAGCGGGCGCGGGACGGACGCGATGCCCAGCTGAGTGAGGCGGATCGGCGCGGGAAGCGAGAAGATGATCGTCGAGATCAGGCCCGGCACCACGCCCAGCCCGAAGATCACCAGCGTCGGGATCAGGTAGACGAAGGTCGGCAGCGTCTGCATCAGGTCCAGCACCGAACGCAGGTATTCGTAGGCGCGGGGGCGGTGTCCCGCCCAGATGCCGATGGGAACGCCGATCACGGTCGACGTCGCGGCGGCAAAGACCACGAGCGCGAGCGTGTCGACCGTCTCGTCCCAGTAGCCCTGGTTGATGATGAAAAGGAGCGCGAGCGGCACGAAGGCGGTGAAGCCGTAGGACTTGCGCAGGAACCAGGTGAGCACCGTTGCGAGCGCCACGAAAAGGAGCGGCGGCACCGCGTGGAGCACGCCGGTCAGGCCATCGACGCCCGCGCTCACCGCGCCCGAGACGATGTCGAGAAGCCCGCTGTGCGCCTTGATCCAGTCCACCGCGACGGCAATCGAGGCGCCAACCGGGATCTTGTTGGCGGTGAGCCACGAGCCTGTGGGGCCAGCCTGCTTGCTGGCCTTGATGGCGGCTTCGGCAGGCTCGCCCGAGAAAGTGGTGACGCCGTCGAGCCACTGCGCCACGCGGTCCGGGTTCTGTGCGATCCACGCGCGCGCGGCGTCCTGCGGATTGGCGCCGCCTTCGATGCGGCCCATCAGCGCGTTCTCTTCCTCGACCTCGAAGGAGAGGTTTTCAAGGAAGCGGCCAAGGTTGGGGCACTCCTCACGGTAGCCCCGGCGCACGATGGTGCTCACCGTCGCGCCGCCGAAGTTGGGGCCGAAGACATCGTCGCCGCCCGCCAGGTACTTCATGTCGAAGCGCTCGTTCATCGGGTGGGGCTGCCAGCCGAGGAAGACGATGGCGCGCTTTTCCTTCACCGCACGTTCGACCTCGGAGAGCATCCCCTGCTCGCTGCTCTCGACCACCTGGAAGTCGCCGGTGTCGAACGCGTCGCGCCCGATCATGTCGATGACCAGCTGGTTGCCGTCATTGCCCGGCTCGATGCCGTAGATCTTGTGGTCCAGTTCATCGGCGAAGCGCGCGATGTCGGCAAAGCTCTGCAGGCCCTCCTCGTAGAGGTAGTCCGGGACCGCCAGCGTGTAGCGCGCATCGACGAGGTTGGCGCGCACGCGTTCAAGCGTACCAGCCTCGATGTGCCCCTGGATCAGGCTCTTTTGCGCGGGCATCCAGTTGCCAAGGAAAATGTCGACATCGCCGCGCGCCATGCCGTTGAAGGTCACCGGCACCGAAAGCACGCGCGTGGTCGGCCTGTAGCCGATTTCGCGCAGGACCTCGGAGGCCACGCTTGTCGTCGCGGTGACATCTGTCCAGCCGACGTCGGCCAGCCGCACCGCCCGGCACGCCGGGGGATCTGCGGCCGCCGTGGCGGCGCTCGATCCCAGAACGAGGCTGCAGAGGAGGCCCAGGGCCAGGAGAAGTCGCGTTGCCAGACGGCGCATAGGCTTCCTTGAATTCGCGTGATGCCCCGTGCCTATAACGCCATTGAAGGCTTATTCAATGGCAACCTTCCACCTTTTTCAGCCAAGACTTGCAAAGCTACGGCGAGAGGTATAGCTGACGCCAAAATCAATTGAACGGTCATTCAGGACAAGATCATGGCAACAGGTTCGGCGACAACGAAAGCTCCGTCAAGGCACGATGCCCGCGCGCGCCAGCTTATCGAGATGACAATCGATTCGCTCGCCGAAGTGGGCTTCACCGGCACCACGCTCGCCGAGATCGGCAAGCGCGCCGACGTCTCGCCCGGCCTTGTCGCGCATTACTTCAAGGACAAGAACGGCCTGCTCGAAGCCGCGTTCCGTGCCCTTGCCTTCCGCCACGGCGATGCGGTGCGCCTGCGCATGATCGCCGCCGACAGCCCGCGCGCACGCGTCCAGGCGGTGATCGACGCTTCGCTCTCGCGCACCGAGATCGACCTGCGCACCAGCATGGCCTGGCTCGCCTTCTGGGGGCAGGCGCTCCAGCACCCGCGCCTCCACCGCGTGCAGCGCGCCTACCAGAAGCGCATGCTCTCCAACCTGACCCACGCGCTGCGCGCCATGGAAACCCCCGAGGAAGCGCGCAAGACCGCCGCCCTCATCGCCGCCATGATCGACGGCGTGTGGCTGCGCGGCGCGCTCTCGAGCTGGAACGAGGTCGACCCCGAAGCCGCGCGCGAGATGCTCAACTTCGTGGTCGAGGATTCGCTCGCGCGCCACCCGATCGCCGCCGCTTCGGTTCCCGCCACTGTGCGCCCGGTCAACCCCGCGACCGGCGAGACCATCGCCGACCTTCCCGTCGCCACCGCCGAGGACATTGACCGCATGGTCGCCAAGGCGCAGGAAGGCCAGCGCGAATGGGCCGCGCTCAGCGGTACCGAGCGTGGCCGCGTGCTGCGCCGCACCAGCGACATCCTGCGCGAGCGCAACGATGCCCTTGCCGAGATCGAGACCCGCAACACCGGCAAGCCGGTGCAGGAGACCAAGGCGGTCGACATCATCTCGGGCGCGGATTGCCTGGAATACTACGGCGGCATCGCCTCGACCGTGGCGGGCCAGTTCCTGGATCTGGGCGCCGCCGCCTTTGGCTACACCCGCCGCGAGCCGCTGGGCGTATGCGCCGGGATCGGCGCGTGGAACTACCCCATGCAGATCGCCTGCTGGAAGGCCGCGCCCGCACTCGCCTGCGGCAATGCGCTCATCTTCAAGCCCGCCGAGCAGACCCCGATGACGGCGATGGAGCTGGAAGGCATCTTCCGCGAAGCCGGCCTTCCCGAAGGCGTGTTCCAGGTTGCGCAAGGCTATGGCGAAACCGGCCGTTCGCTGATCGCGCACCCGGGCATCGCCAAGGTCTCGCTGACAGGCTCTGTCCCCACCGGCCGTCTCGTCATGGGCGAGGCCGCCAAGGGCCTCAAGCCCACGACGCTGGAACTGGGCGGCAAGAGCCCGCTGATCGTCTTCGAGGACGCCGATCTCGACAACGCGGTGAGCGGCGCGATGATGGCGAACTTCTATTCCACCGGGCAGATCTGCTCGAACGGGACACGCGTCTTCGTCCACCGCTCGGTCCTCAAGGACTTCCTCGCCCGACTGGAAAAGCGCACCAAGGCGCTCAGGATCGGCGATCCGTTCAACCCCGAAACGCACCTGGGCCCGCTTGTCAGCGCGACCCAGCTGGACCTGGTCCTGGGCCACATTGCGGGCGCCAGGCGCGAGGGCGTCAAGCTGCTCATGGGCGGCGAGCGCCTCACCGGCGGCGAGTACGATCGCGGCTTCTACGTCGAGCCGACCGTGTTCCAAGCCGAGGACGACAGCGCCTCGATCGTGCGCGACGAGGTCTTCGGGCCGGTCATGCTGGTCCTGCCCTTCGACACCGAAGAGGAAGTGATCGCGCGCGCCAACGACACCGAATTCGGCCTTGCCGCGGGCGTCTTCACCCGCGACCTGATGCGCGCGCACACCGTGATCGCCGCGCTTCAGGCCGGAAGCTGCTGGATCAACGACTACAACGTCACCCCCATCGAACTGCCGTTCGGAGGCTACAAGAATTCGGGCGTAGGCCGCGAGAACGGCCTCGCCGCGATCGAGCACTACACCCAGCTCAAGAGCGTCTACGTCGCCAAGGGCGATGTCGACGCCCCCTACTGAGCCCCGAACGACCAACGGACAGAGACACCTTCATGAACGCGCAATTCGACTACGTCATCGTGGGCGCCGGCTCGGCCGGCTGCGTGCTGGCCGACCGGCTGAGCGCGGACGGCAAGACCACCGTCCTGGTGCTCGAATTCGGCGGGTCGGACCGCTCGGTGCTGATCCAGATGCCCAGCGCCCTGTCCTACCCGATGAACATGAAGAAGTACGACTGGCGCTATTATTCGGAGCCCGAGGAGCACCTGGGCGGGCGGCGCATGCACACCCCGCGCGGCAAGGTGCTGGGCGGCTCGTCCTCGATCAACGGCATGGTCTACGTGCGCGGCAACCCGATGGACTTCGAGTGCTGGCACAACCTGGGCGCACAAGGGTGGGACTACGCCCACGTCCTTCCCTACTTCCAGCGCGCCGAAACGCGCCAGGAAGGCGGCGATGCCTACCGGGGCGGCAACGGCCCGCTCAACACGAAGTACGGGACGCTCAGGAACCCGCTCTACTCCAAGTTTGCGGAAGCCGCGCAGCAGGCCGGCTACCCCTTCACGGCGGACTACAACGGCGCGCAGCAGGAAGGCTTTGGCCGGATGGACATGACCGTCCACAAGGGCCGCCGCTGGAGCGCGGCCAACGCCTACCTCAAGCCCGCCATGAAGCGCCGCAATCTGACGGTCGAGACCCACGCGCTCGCCGACAAGCTCATCTTCGAGGGCACGCGCGCGGTCGGCGTGCGCTATGTGCAGGGCGGCGAGGTGCGCGAAGTGCGCGCCGCACGCGAGGTCATCGTGGCGAGCGGCCCGATCAATTCGCCCACGCTGCTCCAGCGCTCGGGCATTGGCGCGGCCGAGCAATTGAAGAACCTTGGCATCAAGGTCGTCCAGGACCTGCCCGGCGTGGGTGAGAACCTGCAGGATCACCTGGAATTCTACTTTCAGATGGAATGCACCCAGCCGATCACGCTGTTCTCGGCCATGGGCCCGATTGCCAAAGCGCGCATCGGCGCGCAGTGGCTTGCGCTCAAGGAAGGGCTTGGCGCGACCAACCACTTCGAGAGCTGCGGCTTCATCCGCTCGCGCGCCGGGATCGAGTACCCGGACATCCAGTACCACTTCCTGCCGCTCGCGGTGTCCTACGACGGTTCCTCGATGGCCGACCGCCACGGCTACCAGGCCCACGTTGGCCCGATGCGCTCGAAGAGCCGGGGCACGGTGCGCCTGCGCTCGGCAGGGCCGCTCGACACGCCCGAAATCCGCTTCAACTACATGAGCCAGGCCGAGGACTGGGAAGAGATGCGCGCCTGCGTGCGCCTCACCCGCGAGATCTTCGCGCAGGAAGCCCTTGCCCCCTACACCGGGCGCGAGATGCAGCCGGGCGCCGATGTCGTGACCGACGAACAGATCGACGCCTTCGTGCGTGACAACGTGGAAAGCGCCTACCACCCCTCGTGCACCTGCAAGATGGGCGCGGACGGCGATCCGATGGCGGTGCTGGACCCCGAACTGCGCGTGCGCGGCGTTCAGGGCCTGCGCGTGATCGACAGCTCGGCCATGCCCGCGATCACCACGGGCAACCTCAACGCACCCACGATCATGCTCGCCGAACGCGGCGCGGACCTCGTGATGGGCCGCGAGACGCTGGCCGCCAGCGAGATGCCCTTCGTGCGCAGCGCGAACTGGCAGACCACGCAGCGCTGAAGATCAGGGATATTCTCAAGGGGTCATCGCCCCTTGATCCCAAAATGGACGACCTCGGCTTTGTTGCGCAAATCAACCAAAGGGTAGCAGCTGGCCTTTGAACGCATTGATCACGCGACACGCTGAGTTTGGGGGCTTCCGAGCGCGGTGAAACGGTCGAGGATGGCGGCGCGGAATTGCAGTTCGGCGACCTGGCAATCAAAGTCTCGAGCCATGATGCGTTCGCCCAGCAGCTTGAAGCCCGTGCTGTCGATCAGCAGGTGCAACGGCCCGGAACGGGGCTGGCAGGGATCTCGACAAGCACGATCTTCTGCCTGGATCTACGCACGGAATCCCTCAAACATTTGCGCAACAAAGCCGTTCAACGCACGTATCTAACCGGCATGAGTTCTACTGCACCTGAGCGGCACAGGCGTCGCAGACCAAAGCTATCTGACGAGGTAGAGCTTGCCGGTCGCAGGGTCGCGGAAGACTTGCCCTGCAGCTTCCAATCCCTGGCCGTCGCCAACCTGGCCCTGGGTGTTGGCGGAGGTGTCCTGCGTCATTTCGACGGGCCTAGGCGCCGTCTCGTGCTGGCTGGCCGCAGCCAGGGCGGCAATAAGGCCGGTGGCGAACACCAGCATCAGATCCGCGAGGTTGGGCAGGTCCGGTCCGGCATCGGGTTCCTCGGGAAAGCGCGACGACGTGAAATCACGCATGGGTGACCCCCTCCTGTTCCAACCGGCTCAGCAGAAGGTCAAAGCCGTGGCGGCGCAGGCGCCCGGTCAGATAGCCGACAAGGCCCACGGCCAAGCCCACGATAGTCGTGTCGAACGCGGTCGTCACCGCTTGCGAGAGCGCCATGAAGTCGCCCCGGCCTAGCGCCGCAATGCCCGGGCCGAGCGGAATCAGGGTTCCCATCAAGCCCAGCGTCGGGCCGATCTTGGCCAGGAGATCGGATCGCGCGATACGTCGCCGGGCGAGGTTTTCCAAGGTGCCGTGTTTAAGCCTGGCAAGGCGCGCCGCGCCCCCCACGCGCTCTCCCAGTGCCAGCCCGGCGTCGAGCACCGCGAGGAAAGCAAGAGACAGCAAGGCGGCGATCACCGGCCACAGCAGGAGGCCGACAAGTGCGTGCAGGGCCTGGTCGAGCGACGTGGTCATCGAGGTAGTCTCCGGCTCCAGGCAAGGCCTGTGAGGAACAAGGCAAGCAGAACGGCAAGCAGGAGCGCGAGGCCCGGGCCGCTGGTGGCGGCTTCGGCAAGCCGGTCGAGCGGGCGGACCTCGTGCATCTCTTGGGGTGGGGGGGATGTCTGTGAGGTCGACGCGGTTTCGCCCCGGGCCCTTGCGAGCACGCCGTCGAGCGCCTTGGCATCAACCGGCGACACCTTGGTGCGCACCCACCCGAACATGGGATGATCGGGACTGGTGTGCCCGCTGCCGGGAAGTCCGGCTTTCGCAATCGTGGTAACGAAGCGGTGTGCGAGATCGGCCACCGTCGCGTCGTCGGCCTTCCAGTAGCCCTTGTGCGCGGCGACCAGCATGACCGCGAGCATGTTGGCCTTGACCGGGCGATTGTCGGGTTCGTCGAGGAAGCTCTCGACGCCGACGCCGTGGCGATCCTTCACGTAGGTCTGGTAGACATCGTCCCAGATGGCATCCGGCACGAGATTGGGATCGGTCACTTCCCAGCCCCACAGATTCTCGAAGAAGGCGAAGTTCATCGTGCGCGCACCGGCATAGCCGTGCGGGATGAGCGACTTGATCCAGGCCGGATTGAGCTGGCGTGCGCGCAGCTCGGTAAGGATCGCGACCTTGAGCGGGGCCATGTCGGGCGCCTTCGGATCGCTGGCGTCGATGATATAGCCATCCGGGGTCTTGCCGCTGGCCTGCTCCACCGCAAGGTTGAGACCGCCCAGATAGTCGAAGGCGTCGTTGTTATCGACCAGTCCGTAGAGGTTGCTCGATCGGCCAAGGAAGGTCTGCGTGATCCCTGCAAGTCGCTGGCGAAAGGCGAGCGCGTGGCTTTGTCCATCGAGGCCGACACCGTAGGCGTGGCCGATCCGTCCCTGGTAGACCCGGGCCACCGCCTTGCGATCCGACCATGAACCCGAGCGCTCGGCCAGCCGGTTGACGCCCGCGCCGTATTCCCCGGACGCCGGACCGAACACGCGCAGCGTGGCAGCGCGGGCGCGCTCGGGTGTGGGCGCGCTCTCGTCCTCGGTCATGGTCTTGACCCAGGCGGCGGCGATGCGGTTTGCAGCCAGGCTCTCGCGTCCCGGCGCGCGCAGTTCACCGAGCGGGGCCAGCGCGCTTTCAAGCGCGTCCGCGAGTTCGGGGTGCGAGTGCGCAATCGTACGCGAGGACGCGTCGAGTGCGAGCAGGCTAGCCTTGTCGAGCCACTTGAGCTGCTCTCCATAAAGGTCACGGAAGAGCCCCGAGGTCACGAATGTCACGTCCTCGCGCGGGGCGTTCCGGCTTGCGGGACGCCGCTTCAGTCCGGTCAGGATGCCCCGGCTGTTCCAGACCGGCTCGACGCGCAGCAGCGACAGGCCAAAGGCCATGGTTACACCGCCGTCGCGCACCGTGTCCGAGGCCCACAGCACGACCGCGCGGCCGCCTTTTGCGGGAGCGGGCCTGCGCGCCATGGCGGCGCCGACATCCCAGGCGATGCGGTCGGGGACCAGGCTGGAATCGATGCCGTAGAAGTTGCGTCCCGTTGGCAGGCTCTGCGGCGAGCGCAGCGGATCGTTGCCCGGCCCGGGAACCACGAAACGCCCGTCGAGCCCGGCGAGAAGAGCGTCCATCTCAGCCTTTGGAGAGGCGCGCAGGGCCGCTTCGGCCTCGCGGTCCCCCATGGATTGGAGCATCGTGTCTACGGCCGTGTCGTTCCAGGGTCGTCCGAAGACGTGGAGCCCCATCGGCATGAAGTCCTCCTGCATCCGGGTCAGCATGTGCCCGGTTTCGTGGACAAGAAGCTCGGCGTCGATGTGCTCGAAAGCAACGCTGTCATCCCCGCGTTCCTCGCGGATCTCGGCGACGATGGCGCTGTCCATGCCCAGCTTGCGCACGCTCGCCCGGATACGTTCGAGCGCGCGGTGCCGTGCCATCTCGCCGTCGGAGGAACTGTCGCTGCTTTCGTAGCTCTCGACCAGCTGGCGCAGTCCGAGCAGGTCATCATAGAGCGGCGTCGCGGCCAGCGGCGGAGTAAGGTGATCGATGACGACGGCCAGCCCCCGGCGCTTGGCCTGGAGCCCTTCGCCCACACCATCGACAATATAGGGATAGAGCCCCGGGACATCGCCTGCGACAAGCCGCGAATAGCTCTCGCGCGCGAGACCTGTCTGGGCACCGGGCAGAAACTCGTAGGTCGAGTGCCGTCCCAGATGAATGATCGCGTCCGGCCCGAAGTTGCGGCGCAGCGCTTCGTAATAGGCGAGGTACTGGTGGGGCGGGGGCACGCTGCGGTTGGCGTGCAGCAGCGCTTCCTCGGTTTCCCAACCGCGCGGGGGCTGGGGGCCGATCAGCACGTTGCCGAACCGGAGCGCGGGCAGCACGAAGCCGCCGTCGACGCTCATCACTTTGCCGGGCGCCGGGCCCCAGCCTGCCACTCCTTCTATCGCGAGCGCCTGCAAGGCGCGGGTGAGCGTCTGTGTTTCACGCGCATCGTGCTCGCCCGCGATGTAGCGGCCATAGGCGGCACGCAAGTCCGTGGAGAGACGTTTGGCCTTGCGCCCACGCTCCCCGGGGGTGCCCTCGATCACGAAGTCGAGATCCTTGAGGACCTGGTCGACGGCCTCGCTCGCCGCCTCGGGTCGCTGATCCCGGATCGCTTCGCGCACGTCCACGGCCAGCGCGGACAGAGGACCGCCCACCATTTCGTCACGGATATGATCGGGCAGAGCCTGGAAGAAGTGGCGGTAGTCCGCGAGCGAGAGGTGCAGCGCGGAGGTCTTGCCCATCCGGCGCAGCGCCTCTGGGTCGCCGGGCAGGTTGATGCCATGATCTTGCAGCTGGCGAAGGAGCAGGTCGGGGCTCTTCGGCAAGGGGCCGGTGGTATAGCCCTCGGCCTTCATGCGGCGCAGAATCTCGAGCAGCGAGGCGGGCACGTCGAGATTGTCGGCCCCGATATTATGGCGTCCGGGAGGGTGGTTGTAATAGATGATCGCCACGTGCTTGGCGGCATTGGACTTGCTCTGCAGGCGCACCCAGCCCTCCAGCCGCCGGGCCACCGCGTCGATTTCAGGGGCGACGGGGCGGCTCAGGCGGATCTCGATCCCGGTGAGAGGATCGATCCGGGGTGCCGCCGCGAGCGCCAGTACCGCGGGCTGGCTCGCGCCCGACAGTTCGGGCATGGCGATGCGGTAGTAGACACTTTTCGAGGGGAGACCCTCGGCGCTGGAGCGCCATTCGCTCTCACCCATCTTGTCGCTGCGGATCGCCTTGAGGACCGGAACGCCCAGACTCGCGAGCGCGGCGGTGGCGCGCTCGCGCTCCGAGCCGCCCAGCGCGAAATCGGCCAGTGTCACGAGCGCGGCAGGATGGCGCGCCTTGAGCTGCTCAAGCGCGTCGGCGGTCGGCGCTCCCCAGTCCGCAAACAGCGACTGGCAGGCAAGGTGCCTGGCAACCACGGCCTTGCACAGTTCCTTGTGGGTGTCGCGGTCCCCCGCCTGGTCGCCGGTCTCGTAGTCGAGGACGACGACCAGCGGAGCGTCCTTCGCGCCCTGGCGCGCGCCAAAGCGGATCGGGGGGATTGGCCGTGGTGCAGGCACGGCCCTGCGTTCGGCGGCGTCGCCCAACAGCCATGCGAACAGGTTCACAAGGTTTTCGGTGCCGCGGGCCTGCCAGTAGCTTTCCTCCTTGGCATGGAGCGCACGGGCCGCTTTGGGCGATCCTGTCCGGTGCGCCATCCGCTCAAGGAGAGCCGACGAAAGGTCGCTCGACACGCTCACGCCGTGCACCGGGACGTCGAGCCCGCGCGCCTTGACGATCCGCGCCACCCGCGCGGCGTCGTCCCCGAAGACGCCGGCCAGGAGAATCCCGTCGGCGTCCTGCATGAGCCCGGCCATCTCGTCGTCGGACAGGGCGCGCGCCTGTTCGGGCGTGCGCAGGACGATACGCGTGCCCGGATCGGCCTCGATCAGCGCCTTGGCCGCGTCCGCCGCGACCTGCGAGTTGCGGGCGGAGATGAGCCCGAACAGCACACGCCTCGGGCCCAGACCCGGCCCGGCGATCATCCAGACGGCGAACAATCCGACTGCCAACAGCAGCACGGCGACAAGACCCTTGCGCAACGACACACACCTTTTCCCCCGCGCAATCCCGAACAGGATCGCACGGCAAGCCAACTACGGTGTCGTCACGGCGGAACCTTCCGATGCCTGCGACTGGTCCCGGTCGAGTGCATGGACGACGGCGACGGCAGGTCTCCTGGCTTGCGGGTCTTAGCCCTGTCCGCGTCACCTTCCCGGATCCGAAGTGATCCAGTGGATTGACGCGAGGCTCACCGCGCACAGTTGCGGGCACAGCGCCGGATTGGAACCGGCTTCCCTTTTCACCCCGGTTTCCCGAGGCACCGTCGCCGCGTGGGATATCGGCAGCCCCGCGTCTTGTCCAGAGTGTGCCTGGGGCAGGCCGCTGCACAAACTTGGTGAAGCTTGAAAAGGAACTTAAGCCGGTAGCGGAAGACGGGCACATACCCGCTCGTACACGATGAAGACGGGAAAGCGGCCACTGCTGGCGCTAAAGTGATGCGCCTGGAGCAGCCTTTGCTGTGTAATCCCGATCATGGCCCGGCGTGACCCAATGAGATCGCACCGTTCGTCCTTCCCGGGTTGCCCTCACCGGTTCCGCATTGCTTAGATAATGGGTGATCATGTGGGCGATGCGCTGGCACGGCTCCGCCCCTGCAAAGCCTGCATTGCCAGCCTCATCTCGTACGATTCCGTCAAAAGCGGCCTCTGTACGTTTTACCTGCAAAGCACGATAGGCGGGCCAGCTTTCAAACGCATTTCGGATCGCCCTCTCCAGATCATCGTCGGGCTCGATCACCGGGCCAAAGTCCCACATCGCATAATCAGGATTGCCCTGCCATGCGGCATCGTGGCCGTTCATGAACAAGCACGGCCGCGGGCGAACCAGATACTCGTAGATCTGGCTGCTGACATCGCCGACGTAGAGGTCGGCCGCCATTGTGTAGGTCATGTCCACCGACCGCTCCGACCCCAGATCGACAAGCACGCGGTCCTTCACGGCGAGTGCCTGCCAAGCCTGCTTTCGGGCATCGCTCCAGTGCCGTGCCATGCGAATATGCGGTGCAATCACAAGGTTGTAGCGATCCGATGCGCAGACTGCATTCACTAGTCGGCGCGCCATGATAGGGCCCGAACCCATGCGGCGATGAAAATGCGGGTTGTAGAGAATGACAGGCCTGTCATCGGGAAACAGCGGCTGAGGCCTCAAGCCGGCCCGCATCGATGCCGCCAGTTTTACAGGCCCCCCGATCACACACCTTTCCGGCGTGCAGCGTCCTCCGGCAATCAGTCGCTCACGGTCCTTAGCCCCTGCCACAAAGACCTTGTCGAAATGACGGAACCGGTCTTCAAAACCCACGGCACGATCGCCGGCCCCATGTGGAATATGGAACAGGGGAGGACAGTGGCCGGGTAGTCGCTTGAGGATCGTGCTCGTCCGCTCTGCGCACAGGATGGCATCGCAATCGCGGATGCGGTTTGCCGCCAGCATCAGTTTCGCGGTTTTCTGCGCCGCAGGCGGCAGCACAGCCTGCAGAGTACCTGGCATCTTCATGATCACGATCTCAGGCAGCGGCATGGCCAGCTTGTCGGCCAATGCCGCGATGCCGTGCGCATCGTCGGACGTCGGTGCAAAGATCCGTACCTTGCACTGCCTTGATTGCTCCAGCTCGAACGCGACTGGCAGAAAATGGAGGAACTGATGCGAACCGCCGATCGCCGGCACATGCACCGTCGCAGTCACAGTCGCAATCACTGGGCTATGCGCCGATTAGGATAGGCTGCAGTCATGCCTTGGCATCTTGCACCACCTCATGAGTGGGGCATGGACGCTACATTTGATTTTGCCCATGTCCGACGCACAGCCGCGTCTCGACCATCGGGAGCGCAAGTTCTATCGTCACGATTTGTGATAAACGCAGTACGGCGGGCAAGGCGATGGATCGGAGTGCAGGGCCGGATGCAGATATTGTTGATCGAGGATGACGATGCGCTGGCCGCGCATGTCGCAAACGGGCTTCGCCAAAGCGGGCATGTCGTTACTCGCTGCCGCGACGGCCGGCATGGGCTCATGCAGGTCAGCTCCGAAAGCTATGACGTCATCGTTCTTGATCGGATGCTACCACACGTGGATGGGATGAAGATTCTTGCCGCGTTGCGTGCCACCGACGACGAAACCCCCGTCTTGCTGATCAGCGCGCTAGGGGATGTAGATGAACGGGTCAAAGGGCTGCGTGCGGGTGGCGACGATTACCTGCCCAAGCCCTTTGCGATGTCGGAATTGCTGGCAAGGGTGGATGTGCTGGCGCGCCGAAAGGCACCTGTTGTCGAGAGTGGGTTTCTGCACCATGCCGATATCGAAATCGACACATTGGCCCGCATCGTGCGGCGCGCTGGCCAGCGTATCGAACTGACCTCCCGAGAATTTGGCTTATTGGTCGAGTTGGTCCGCAATGTAGGGCGTGTAGTCACCCGTTCCATGTTGCTGGAGCGCGTCTGGGATTACAATTTCGATCCCCAGACCAACATCATCGACCAGCATATCAGCAATTTGCGCAAGAAGCTGGAGATTGAAGGACGAGCCTCGCCGATACAGACGGTGCGTGGCGCCGGATACATGATCACCCCTTGATGAAGAACTTGTTCCGATCTCTCTCCTTCCGGTTGGCTGTGACCTATGCGGCGCTGTTTTGCGGTTCGCTGGCGCTGTTGTTCGCCGCCTTTTTCTGGCTGGCCGTGTCCCGACCGCTTGGTGCGGTACGTAAGCAGGTCAGCGCCGAGCTGGCCGAAATGGAAACGGTCTATGCCGAAGAGGGCATGCGCGAACTGGCCAAGCGGCTCGAAGCACGCGCCAGGCCAACGTCAGGTGTGGACCGCGCCTTTCATGCCCTGATCGCGGCGGATGGGACTGTGATTACTAGCAATCTGCCCAGCTGGCCCAGCCAGGTGCAGACCGGCTTCTACTCGATCGAGGCCGATGTCTATCATGAGGGAGGTGAGATCGATTTCAGCGCTTTGTCGCGCGAACGCCAGTTTCCCGATGGGACTCGCCTGATCGTGGGCCGCGATGCTGAGGTTGTGGAGGATCGCCAGGAGGTGCTGCTGGCCACATTCCCTGTCTTGATCGCTTTGGTCCTGTTGCTGGCCGTGTCGGGTGGATATCTGATGAGCCGAGCGATTGGCCACCGGATTGAGGTCATTTCGGCCGCTGCCCGTCGCGTGATGGGGGGACGATTGGCCGCGCGGGTTCCAGTCCATGGCAGCGGCGACGACTTTGACCGGCTCAGCCATACCCTGAACCTGATGCTCGAGCAGAACGAGGCACTGTTTGAATCGGTGAGGCGCGTATCTGACAATATCGCCCACGAACTCAGAACTCCGCTGTCGCGCGTCCTTGCTGTTTTGGACGATGCGACCGCAGATGAAGCCGCAGATGAAACCAGCGTAATGGGAGAGGCGCGCGAGGAGCTGGCTCGCCTGCAAGCGATTATCAATGCCACCTTGCGTATCGCACGGATCGAAGGCGGGCGTCATGATTCCGGTTTTGCAACGGTCGATCTTGCCGCAATTGTATGCGACGCAGTTGAGTTATACGAACCGGCAGCTGCGTTGCGGGATCTGAAAATCTCCGTCGAAGGGCCAGCAACCCTGTCGCTTTCGGCAGACCGCGATCTGCTGTTTCAGGCAATTAGCAACCTGCTCGACAATGCCGTCAAATATAGCCTTAGCGGTAGCATGATCGGCATCCTACTGCGTGAAGAGGAACATCGCGCACGTCTGGAAATCGCCAATGAGGGTCTGCCACTGCTGGCAGACGAGGCGGAACAGGTGACCGAGCGGTTTTTTCGGGGAGCGGCTGCGAGCGACCTGCCCGGCCATGGACTAGGCCTGACCCTCGTCGCGGCCATCGTCCAAAGGCATGAAGGTGCATTCAAAGTCCATGCCAACGGTCGGCATACCAAAATCGCTATCGTACTGCGCCGACGACACCCTGCTGATGCGTCGACAAAAGCTCAGGGATGACCGCTATCCGCAGGCCACCCTCGAGCATGCCGAAAATCCCGCTCGTTGCCCGTCAAATGCGACAAGCGCCGATACAGGCGCCGCGACCGCACTTGGGAACGGAAATTCTACAGCTGAGCGTCCGAGAAGGGGCGGGAGCTGCCTGGTAGGAACCTACCAATTCCAAGCATTGATTAGACTAATCAATAATTTGTTGATTGCGAAGGTGTGGACGGGAAGGCACCCTGCCGCCTGCTGTCGAGGAAAGCTGGATGCAACAAGCCACGGATCACCCCCCTACTGCCCAAGTTGCTCCTGCGGACACATCTTCCGACATTATCGAAGTGATCGGCAAGCGCATGGACAATGCGCTCGATATGGACAGGCGAACATATGAAGTGCGCGAGACGGCCCAGTCCGTGCAAAAGAATGCCCTCCAGCTCCTGCGGGGGCTGCCTGCCGTAACCGTGACGCCGGACGAGAGTCTTCTCGTGCTCGGCGCCGGGGTGACCACGATCTATGTCGATGGACGTCCGTTTCTCGGTGACATCCGTCAGTTCCTGCGCTCGCTGCACGGGAGTGACATTGCGCGGATCGAGGTGATCACCAACCCGTCCGCGCAGTTCTCGGCCGAAGGCGCAGGCGGCGTGATCAATCTGGTCTTGCGCAAGACGCAGGAGGAAGGTCTCTCGGGCAACGCGAGTTACGAGGCGAGCAGCTGGGGCTTGGGTCTTCTCGACACCACGCTGAATTACAGGCACGCGGATTGGACTTACCAGCTCAAGGCCTCTGGCAATATCGGGCGCCGGTTGCGCCGTACCCATCACGACACGCGAAGTGTCCGTCCCGAGGAAGGCGCTCAGGCCACGGCCAACCGCGAGGATGGCCTTGCCACCTACGATGGAACAGACGGACGCGTCACGGCCAAGGTGACTTACGATCTCGATGCGAAGACGAGCCTTTCCGGGCAACTTCGCGGCGGCGGCGGCCACGACGTCACAGTCAACAGGCTGGACTTCTCGGCGATAACGCCCGATTTCGCGCCGTTTTCGCAGCACACCCGCCTCGACAGCTACGGCGCATTTCTCGATGGCCAGCTCAGTCTCGCCCATGCCGGGACCACCAAAGGCGAGGCGGTGAATGCGAGCGTGCAGTTCTTCAAGAGCACCCAGCTCCATGACATGACGCAGGCGCGGTTCAGCGACGGACGAAGGTACGCGATTGATTTGAAGCATCCCGCCTACTCCATCGATGCCAAGCTCGACTGGAAGCATCCCATGGCCACAGGGCAGATCCTCTCGACCGGCACGTCCTGGCACGTCGACGGCATTTCCCAGGACTATGCCTTCACCAGCAACGATGCCGTTTCGCTGGGAGCGGACACCCGGGCTACCTACGAAGCGCGCAGCAGCACTGTGGCGGCTTACGCGACGTTCCAACAGGCCCTGGGGCGCCTGACACTGGCACCTGGTCTGCGCGGGGAGACCAACCTGCGCCGGATCACGAGCCCCGGCGACGAGCCGCTTCGGCTCGACAGGACCAAGCTCTTTCCGAGTTTTCATGCCAATTACAAGGCGAGCAAGACCCTCCAGCTGCAGGCCAGCTACAGCAAGCGCATCGAGCGCGTTCCTCTCGACTACCTGGCCCCCTACAGTACGGTGCAGGACGTCAACACAGTTTTTGAAGGCAATTCGGAACTCAAGGACCAGAGCATTGATTCTTTTGAGCTGGGCGTTCAGTTCCGCCCAGGCAAGATCGAAGCGAGCGCCACTCTCTATTTGCGCGAGACAAGTCAGTTGTGGAACGAGAGCTATTCGGTCAACAACGCCGGAAACAGCAACTACACTTATGTGAACGCGGGAAGCCGTACGAGTGCCGGTGGCCAGTTCGATCTGGCACTACCCCTTCCTGAAGGCCTCAAGGTTCAGGCCAGCGCCAACCTTTTTGACGAACGCTCACCTGTGGATGGGGGGGAGGCTACTCGCGTACTCCACACGCTGCGCTATTCGACCAACGGAACACTTGAGTGGTCAGCCAGGGATCGCGGCACCATACCGGGCGACGTGGCTCAGAGTCGGTTTCGAAACTCACGCTGACCGAGCCAAACGGCGTAGCATGAGCATGGCGGCGGCGGCGTAGAGGAAGGCTGCGGCGGATTTGAGGGTGGCTTCCACGTCCTTGGCCAGACGGCGGTTTCGATTGACCCAAGCGAAGAACCGCTCGACCACCCAGCGCCGAGGGAGGACGACGAAGCCGGACTGCCCGGCGATCTTGCTGACTATCTCGACGGTGATGCGGGTCGCCTCGGTGACACGGTGATGGTTATAGCCGCCATCGGCCCAGACCTTCTCGATGAACGGGAAGAGGCCGCGCGAGATTTGCAGCAACGCGCCGCCGCCATCACGATCCTGGACATCGGCGGTGTGCGGCTCGACAAGCAGCGGCCTGCCGTCAGTATCGACCAGAGCATGGCGCTTGCGACCTTTGATCTTCTTGCCAGCATCGTAGCCGCGCGGTCCGCCGCTCTCGGTGGTCTTGACGCTCTGACTGTCGATGATGGCTCCGCTTGGCGAGGCGTCCCTTCCGGCTCGCTCGCGATCGAGCGCGACCAGCGCATGGTTGATCCGCTCGAACAGGCATTCGTCACGAAACCGGGCAAACCAGCGGTAGACCGTCTGCCACGGCGGGAAGTCCTTGGGCAGCAACCGCCATGCAATCCCGCCGCGCAGAACGTAGAAGATGGCGTTCACGATTTCGCGCATTGGCCATTGCCGTCGCCGCCCCGTCGTGCGCGCCTCGGGAACAAATGTCGCGATCAGCGCCCACTCGGCATCGCTCAAATCCGTCTGGTAACGCTTCGAAACACGCGTATGCTGCACGCGGGTGGCTGGGGTCCACATCAAGATCTCCGGGTTGTCTGCAAAACCCCCGGAATCACACGAACCTCAGCCGCTCAACCCCTTTCGAAACGGCCTCTCAGCTGCAATGGTCGTGGAACAGCGCTTCGCGTGAATACCAGATCCGCAAAGGCTCCTGGTACGATGCCAGCGTTGCCTATACGCACAATTTCTCGAAGACGATGTCGATCACCGGAACCTTTCGCTTTTCCGGAGTGAGCCAATATCGCCTTGTAGCACCGCTCGCGGAAGAGACCACACGGCGCCAGCGTACCCCGGAATTTCAGCTGAAGCTCTACAAGAACTTGTAATCCTGGAGCCGGCGATCATCGCCCAAGTAAACCTGACTGTCTGCAGTTGGGCGATGTGATTCGGCTTCCGAATGTCCACAGCGGGTCGAAAATGGGCTGTGATTGCCGCCGAAGCCGCCACATGTGGCCCAATCAATGGGCTTTGTTGCGCAAATCGGCCACAGGGTAGCATTCGGCCTTTGAAGGCATTCGGTTACGCGACACGCTGCGTTTGAGGCCTTCCGAGGGCGGTGAAGCGGTTGAGGATGGCGGCGCGGATTTGCATTTCGGCGACCTGGCGATCGAAGTCTCATGCCATGATGCGTTCGCCCAGCAGTTTGAAGCAATGCATTCTCGTTTCGACCAGACTGCGCTGGTGATAGCCTCTCCATCGTTTCCAGATTGCCCTGCCGAGCCGCTGGCTTGAGCGAACAATTTCATTTGGGGCCGCAACACCCGGCGTATTTTCGGGCCAGGCTTGCGCATTGCTGCGGGCAGGGATGATGGCACAGGCATCGCGCGCGGCAATGGACTCGTGACAGGTTCTTGTGTCGAAAGCGCCATCGGCGCTGACGCTCGCGATGGCTTGATTGTGTGGTATCTGCTCCAGCAGTTCAGGCAGTATGGGCGCATCGCCAACCCGGCTTCCGGTCACTTCGATAGCGCGGATATCCGACGATCCGAGGTCCACCCCCAAGTGGACTTTCCGCCACTGGCGGCGTTTGGACGGACCATGCTTGCGCCTGCACCATTCCCCGTCTCCAACGGCCTTCATACCCGTGCTGTCAATCAGCAGGTGCAACGGCCCGGAACTGGGCTGACAGGTGATCTCGACAAGCAGGGTCTTCTGCCTTCGGCTCAGCGTGCTGAAATCCGGCACCGGCCAATCGAGCCCGGCCATCTCGAAAAGGCTGGCGACCATCCCCGTGGTCTGGCGCAAGGCAAGCTTGAACACGCCCTTCAGTGTCAGGCAGGCCTGGATCGCCGCGTCCGAGAAGACGGGCTGGCGCACGCGCTTGCCGGCAGGCGCAGACAGCCACTGCATCCCGGGATCAAACCAGACCTGAAGCGAACCTCTTAGCGCCAGCGCTGCGTTGTAGGACTTCCAGTTCGTCGTGCGGTAACCGGCGCGAGGCGGTTTGCTCATCGGCGCCCATTAACCGACTGGATTCATGAACGGAATCCTTTGGGCATTTGCGCAACAAAGCCCTTCTGAGCGACCAACCTCGGCACCCCGGCACTTCAAAGCGCGCTGTGCGTCGGCGCCGCCAGGCTCGTAACTCGTTGATCAGACACAGAATGGCACGGTCACTACGAGAGCCTGGGCTGAGATGAATATGGTCGGGCAGAGGTCGTAGCGGGTGGCCAGCAGCCACTGCGCCTTTGGCAAGTCATCAATCAACGCCGGGGCCCCAGTGGCATCGCTGATCTGGCCCGCCGTAATGAAGAAGCTCAAAGGCCGTCCGATGGCATCTGTAGCGGCAGGGAGCTTGGTGTGCCTACAGCCCCTGGTCCGTCCATCAGGACAGCCAGTCTGCGTACGACACGGGAGCGTCTCAAGCGATTGCATGAGTTTGCACCCTAGGGCAGGCGCTCATGCGCAACCTGCGAGGAACGCGCGCGCCTGCGCGAGAATACCCTCCCGGCTGTCCTCGTCCTGCCGGTCCCAGTTGCGGTAGGTCAGCGCCATGCGGTGATTGTCGCCCAGCTTGTCGCGGTGACGCTCGAGGAAATGCCAGTACAGGGCGTTGAAGGGGCATGCCACGGGGCCCACCCGTTCCTTCACGTTGTAGGCGCAGGTCCCGCAGTAGTCCGACATGCGGTTTATGTAGGCCCCCGAGGCGACATAGGGCTTGGAACCCAGAAGGCCGCCATCGCCGAACTGGCTCATGCCCAGCGTGTTGGGCAGTTCGACCCATTCGTAGGCATCGACATAGACCTGCAGGTACCATTCGTGGACCTGTCTGGGATCGCAGCCGGCCAGAAGCGCGAAGTTCCCGATCACCATGAGCCGCTGGATGTGATGCGCGTGCCCCGTCGCAAGGGTCTGGCCGATCGCCTCGCGCAGGCACTGCATGTCCGTCTCGCCCGTCCAGAACCAGGCGGGCAGGTCCCGGCGGTGGTCGAGGAAATTGCGCTCCACGTACTTAGGCCCCTCGCGCCAGTAGATGCCGCGTACGTATTCGCGCCAGCCCAGGATCTGCCGGATATAGCCCTCGACCGAATTGATCGGCGCCCGCCCCGCCCGGTACTCGGCCTCCGCGCGGCGGCACAGGTCGAGCGGGTCGAGCAGCCCGGAATTGAGGTAGGGCGAGAGGATGGAGTGCCACAGGAACGGCTGGCCCCGCAGCATGGCGTCCTCGTAGCGGCCAAAATCGGGCAAGGCGTTGGCAAAGAAGCTCGCCGCCTGCCGCTCGGCATCGGCGGCGGTGACCGCGTAGTCGAAATCCTCCAGCGATCCGGGATGGTCCGCGAACCTCTCGGCGACGAGGGCCAGCACCTCGCGGGTGATGGCATCGGGCTCGAAACGCCGCGGCCGGGGCATGAAGAGGTCGGCGTCGGCCGGCTGGCGGTTGTCCTTGTCGAAATTCCACTGCCCGCCCGCAGGCTTGCCGTCGTCCAGCAGGAGCCCTGTCTTGCGGCGCATCTCGCGGTAGAAGAATTCCATCGTCAAGGCGCGGCGGCCCTCCGCCCAGTCCTCGAACTCAGCGTGCGAGCACAGGAAGCGCGTGTCCGCACGGATATCGACGGGCAGGCCGAACAGGGTCTGCCAGCTTTCCATCATGGCCGCCACGCGCCATTCCCCCGGCTCGGTCACGACGATGCGCTCCGGGTCATGGCGCGCAATGGCGCGGGCGATCTCGCCTGTGAAGCTGTCACTGGCCTCCGGATCGTCGAGGCGTACGTAATCGACCGTATAGCCTGCCTCGACCAGCGCCTGCGCGTGATGGCGCATGGCTGAAAGGATATAGGCGATCTTCTTCTTGTGATGGCGCACGTAGGTCGTCTCCTCCGCGACCTCCATCATCAGGACGACGATGTCCCTGGCCTCCATCCCCGCAAGCGAGGACAGGTCGAACGAGAGCTGATCGCCCAGCACGGGCACGAGTGTTTTCATCGGAATTTCCTGAAGGCCGCGGCGTTACTGGTGTGCACGCTGCTAGGGCGCCTTGCGGTTCTGGCGGCAGCGGTCCGAACAGTACTTCACCTCGTCCCAGACGCGCGCCCACTTGCGCCGCCAGGTGAAGGGACGCCCGCACGCAAGGCAGGTCTTGCTTGGCAGGTCAGCTTTCTTGCGCATCGTGGCCATGACTAACCCGCCCCGTGCAGGGCCGCCGCCTGGGTGATGAGCTCCGGCAGGCTCGCGCGCATCTGATCGGCGAGCCGCACGCCCGAAAGCCAGGCCCCTTCGACCGTGGGCGCGCGGCACCAGTCACCGCAGGCGCCAAGGCGCTGCTCCAGGTTCCACAGGACCCGGCCCGACTGCCCGTAAGGTTGGGCAAAGCGCCAGCGGTGCGCCTTCAGGAAGGTCGGCGCGGGCAGTTCCGTGCCGAGCGCCTGCGCGAACTCTGCGAGCATCCGCTCCGCAACGTCCTCAGCCTCGCATTCCAGGTTCGCGCGCGACCACGCCGCGTTGGCTTGGAGCACCCAGCCGTGCGAGGGCCCGCGTTCGGGCTTGGAGGCGTTGCACGCGAGCACGGAGAAAATACCCAGGTCCGCCATGAAGGGACCGGGCGCAGGAATGTCCCAGGGGAACGCGACCATGACCGACCAGCAGGGCGTGGAACGCACCGAGGCCGCCTCCAGCCCGGCATCGAGATCGTGGAGCGACAGAAGCGGCGCGGCCTGCTCGGCCGGGACGGCGACGACGACGCTGTCGAACGGCTCTGCGTCCAGGCCCTCCCCTTCGATCCTCCAGCCGTCCTCGTCCCGAACCAATGCCTGGACTCGCGCGCCGAAGCGCACGTCGAAACGCTTGCTCTGCTCGGCAACGAGGGTGGCCATGGTGGGAACGCCGACCATGGCCCCGCGCGGGCCGCCGGGCCAGCGCGCGGCACAGCCTGCGTCCTGCCAGCGCGCCACCTCCGTCTGGAAATCAGGCTCGCGCGCGGTGAAGAACGGTGCCCCGAGATCCCACGAGGAAATGTCCGTCACGACCGAGGTCAGACGCCCTCCGGGACGGCGCCCCTTGTCGAACAGGACGATGTCCGCAAGCCCCGACAACCGCCCGGCGCAGGCGAGCCCGGCCATGCCCGCTCCCACGATGGCAATGCGCATGGTCAGCCCTTGCCCCCGCCGATCAGGGCCAGGACCTCGCGGCGACGGCCCGCATCCTCGCGGAAACAGCCGAGCATCTTGCTCGTCACCATGTCGACGCCGTGCGTACGCACGCCGCGGCCCGTCATGCAGCCATGGCGGGCCTTGATGACGACCGCCACGCCCAGCGGGTCCAGATTGTCCCGGATGCATTCGGCGATCTGCGCGGTCAGGCGCTCCTGGATCTGGAGACGATGGGCAAAGCCGTGCAGGACGCGGGCCAGCTTGGAAATGCCGACCACGCGGTTACGCGGCAGATAGGCAATCGAGGCCGTCCCCGTGATCGGCGCAAGGTGATGCTCGCAGTGCGAATGGAAGGGAATGTCGCGCAGGAGCACGACTTCGTCATAGCCGCCCACCTCGTCGAAGGTACGGCCCAGATGGACGGCCGGGTCTTCCGCATAGCCCCTGCCATATTCCTTCCAGGCCCGCCCGACGCGCGCGGGCGTATCGAGAAGACCCTCGCGATAAGGGTCCTCCCCCGCCCAGCGCAGCAGCGTGCGCACCGCGTCCTGGACGTCATCGGGCACCGTCTCGCGGGTGTCTTCCACCTCCTCGTCACAGACATGATCCGCGAGGAAGGCTGCATCCATGATGTTCATGATATCTCTCGTCCGGTTTCCCGCCGACCCGGCGCAGGTGGCTTTCTTCCGGAAAGGTTCTAGGCGTGTGCTCCAAGCTCTGCGATATGGCCAAACGTGAAGAAAGCAGCCGCGCCAAGCCCGATGGATCCCGATTCCCTGATTGCGAGCAGCCGCGTCGCCGCCGTCGTCAGCGACCCGCGACGGGCCGACAATCCGATTGTCGCCTGCAACGAGGCCTTCCTCGAGCTGACGGGTTACGCACGTGACGAGGTGATCGGGCGCAACTGCCGTTTCCTGCGCGGGCGCGGCACCGAACCCGAACAGGCCGCGATGCTGCGCGAGGCTGTCGCCGAAACCCGGCCCGCGATGGTCGAGCTCATCAACTACCGCAAGGACGGCAGCGCCTTTCGCAACGCGGTGATGGTCGCCCCCCTGTTCGACGAGGAAGGGGACCTGCAGTTCTTCCTGGGCTCGCAGATGGCCATCGACGATACCGAGGCCAGCCGCCACCAGCAGGCCCGCACCCGGATCGAGGGCCTGTCCCGGCGTCAGCGCCAGATCCTGCGCGCATTGGCGCAGGGGCAGCTCAACAAGCAGATCGCCTACGAGCTTGGCGTGACCGAACGCACGGTCAAGATGCACCGCGCTGCCGTGCTGCGCGCGCTCGATGTCCGCACGGTGGCCGAAGCCATACGCATCGCCATCGAGGCCGGTTTCTGAACCTCGAGAACGCGGCCCTCTGCCCGAAGATCAGACCGGGGCCTTCCCCCCGCCAAGCGCCTCGACGACGCCTGCGAGTGTGCGGCGCAGCGCGTCGAGTTCTTCCAGGTCCTGCCCCCGGGTCATGATTTCCGGGACGTGGAGCGCCTCTTCGCGCAGCGCCTTTCCGCTTGCGGTCAGCGAGACGCGCATGCGGCGCTCGTCCTCCCGGTCGCGCTGACGCACGAGGTGCCCCAGGGCCTCCATGCGCTTGAGAAGAGGCGTCAGCGTTCCGGTATCGAGATGCAGCCGCTTGCCGATGGCCCCTACGGTCTGCCCGTCTTCTTCCCACAGCACCAGCATGACGAGGTATTGCGGATAGGTCAGGTTCAGCCGCGCGAGCACCGGGGCGTAGAGCCTGCCGATCAGGTTGCTCGCCGCGTAGAACTGGAAGCACAGCTGGCGATCGAGGCGCAAAGCGTCCTCACGCGGGTCAGGGGCATTCTGGGACGTTCGCATCGCGCGCAACGATAGCGCATGCCCCCGCGCACTCAAAGGTTTGCGCAATTTATATTGCACACAACTTGATTGAGCAAAATGGAACTCGAAGGCCGCCTCTCCCGTTCCCCCTCCAAGAGCGAGGGTCGGCACCGGGCCGATCCTGCCGGCAAGGAGGCAAGCCATGCGTCAACTGTCCGACGGGTTCTGGAACTTCCGCGGGTCTTTCAAGATCGCAGGGGTTCTCGATGTCGGCACGCAGATGTCGCTGGTCCGCAGGGCCAATGGCCGTTTCCTTGTCCTCGACTCCTATGACCTGACGCCCGAGGACCGTGCCGAGTTGCAGGCGCTCACCAACAATGGTGCAGCGATCGACGCAATTCTCAACGTTCATCCCTTCCACACCCTGCACTGCGAGACAGTCCACAAGCTGTTTCCCGAGGCGCGGCTGGTGGGGACGCGGCGGCACCGCGAACAGGCCCCGCACCTGCGCTGGCAGGACGGGGTGATCGAGGACGCCGCCACGCAAGCCGAGTTCGCCGATGACCTGGCCTTCTCGGTGCCCGAGGGGGTCGACCTGGTGACACAGGACCCGTCGGTCCATGCGGGCTCGGTGCTGGTGCGCCACCTCCGCAGCGGCATCGTCCATGTCGACGACACGCTCAGCGTCCTCGAGGCGCCGGGCGTTCTGGGCAAGGTCCTGCCCCAGGGGCGGCTGCGCTTCCACCCAATGCTGGGGAAAGCCCTGCAGCAACGGGCGGGCGCGGCGGATGCCTTCGCGCGCTGGGCGCGGCAGATCGCCGGGGAATGGTCGGGCACACCTTATGTGTGCGCGGCCCATTCGGCGGTGCGCGAACTCCCGGAGACAGGCTGGCACGAAGAGGTGCTTCACGCCCTCGAGGCCGCCGAAAAGACCCTCGCCAAGCATCGCGCCCGCCACGGCTGAACCCCGCGGGCGCCCATCCCTCCAGATACGAGAGAAACGCCATGAGCGAACAACGCATCAAGACCGTCAATCCCCTCACCGAAGAGGTGCTGGATACCTACGCCTACATGAGCGACGCGCAGGCGACCAAGGTCGTCGAAGACTGCCACCAGGCCTTCCTCGACTGGCGCCTGCAGAGCCTTGAAGCCCGCGCCGAGGTGATCCGCGCCATCGGCACGGCCCTGCGCGAGCGCAAGGACGAGCTGGCCACGCTGATGACGCGCGAGACCGGCAAGCTGATCGGCGATAGCCGCGACGAGGTCGATCTGTGCGCGGCGATCTGCGACTACAGCGCGGACGAAGGCCCCAAGGCGCTGGCCGATGAAGAGCGCGAGGTCGACGGCGCCACGGCCATCGTCACCCACGCGCCCATCGGTGTCGTCTACGGCATCCAGCCCTGGAACTTCCCGGCCTACCAGGCGGTGCGCTACTCGATCGCCAGCCTGATGGCGGGCAATGGCGTTCTCCTCAAGCACGCCGAGAACTGCACCGGCAGCGGGCTCCTGCTGCGCGAGATCTACGAGCAGGCGGGCCTTCCCGAAGGGCTCTTCGGGGTCCTGTGCATCACGCACGAACAGTCCGACGCGATCATCGAGAATGACCTGGTGCGCGGCGTGACGATGACCGGCAGCGACAAGGCCGGGCGCCACATCGCGGCCAAGGCGGGCGCACAGGTCAAGAAGACCGTGCTCGAACTGGGCTCGAACGATGCCTATCTCGTGCTCGACGATGCCGACCTCGATCTCGCGGTCGACACCTGCGTGCAGGGCCGCCTTTATAACAACGGCCAGACCTGCGTGAACGCCAAGCGCTTCATCGTGACCGAGGCGAACTACGACGCCTTCGTGCAGCGCTACGCCAGGAAGTTCGGCGCGATCGTGCTGGGCGATCCGACCGACGAGAACACGCAGCTTGGTCCGCTTGTCAGCCGCAGCCAGCGCGACCAGCTGCACGAGCAGGTCACCAAGAGCGTGGAGAAGGGCGCGCGCCTTGTCGTCGGTGGCGAAGTGCCCGAGCGCAAGGGCTGGTTCTACCCCGCCACCGTCCTTGCCGATGTCGCCCCGGGCCAGCCCGCCTACGAGGACGAGCTGTTTGGCCCGGCCGCCGCGATCATCAAGGCGAAGGACGATGGCGAGGCCATGCGCATCGCCAATTCCAGCCGCTACGGCCTTGGCGGGGGTATCTTCAGCCGCGATGTCGAGCGCGCCCGCGAACTGGCAAAGACCCACTTCGACACCGGCATGGTGTTCATCAACACCTTCGACATTGCCACGCCCAACCTGCCCTTCGGCGGGGTGAAGAGCTCGGGCTATGGCCGCGAGCACGGGCCCGAGGGCCTCAAGGAGTTCGTCAACATCAAGTCGATCAAGATCGCCCGCTGATATGGGCGAGACGCTCCATTGCGACGTCGCGGTGATCGGGGCCGGTACCGCCGGCCTCGCAGCCGAACGCGCCGCGCGCGCCAATGGCGCCTCGACCCTCCTGATCGATCCGGCCTTCAACGGGACGACCTGCGCCACTGTCGGCTGCATGCCCTCCAAGCTCCTCATCGCCGCGGCGCACCGGGCCCGCGCGGTGAGGACGGCAGGCCCCTTCGGTATCGGGGTTGGCGATGTCGCGATCGACGGCCCCGCCGTCCTGCAGCGGGTGCGTGATGAGCGCGACCGCTTTGCTCGCCTGACGCGCCAGTCCTTCAAGGACCTGCCCGCCGGTATCGCGATCAAGGCCCGCACCCGCTTCACCGCGCCGGGGCGTCTGGCGCTTGACGACGGGCGCTGTGTCGCGGCGGACCGGGTCATCATCGCCACCGGCTCTTCTCCGGTCCTGCCCCCCGCTTTCGCGGCGCTGGGGGACAGGGTTCGGACCAGCGACACCATCTTCGAGATGGACGATCTGCCGCGCCGCCTCGCGGTCGTGGGATCGGGCGCCATTGGTCTGGAACTGGCCCAGGCCTTCGCGCACTTGGGCGTGGAAACCACGCTGTTCGACCGCGCCGAACGTATGGGCGGCCTTCGCTGCGCGCGGGTGCACGAACGCTTGCAGGCCATCATCGCAGCGGATCTCGACCTCAAGCTCGGGGTCGAGGTGACACCCCACGCCGAAGAGAACAGCGCGCGGATCGAGTGGTCCGATGGTGAAGACGAGGCGGGCGAAGCGCAGTACGATCTCGTGCTCGCCGCGCTGGGTCGGGCCCCTCAGCTAACCGACCTTGATCTCGATGCAGCGGGGATCGCCTGCGATGACAAGGGCGTCCCCTTCCACGATCGGCGCACCATGCGCTGCGGCGACAGCGCGGTGTTCCTCGCTGGCGACGTCGCGTCCGACCTCCCCCTGTTGCACGAAGCCTCGCACGACGGGGCCATCGCCGGGCGCAACGCAGCGGCCTTCCCCGCTCCCGTGACGGCCGAGCGCCATGTCCCCTTCAGCATGATCTTCACTGAGCCCACGGTCGCGACCATTGGCGCAGCTGAGGACGAGGGCGCGGTCACCGGCACCGCCGACTTCGATGACCAGGGCCGCGCCCGTGTCGAAGGCCGCAACGCCGGCCTGCTCACCCTCCACGCCGCGGCGCCCGACGGGCGGCTGATCGGCGCCGACATGGTCGCACCCGCAGGCGAGCACTTGGCGCACATGCTGGCCTGGGCGATCCAGGAAGGGCGCACGGCGAGCGAACTCCTCTCCCTCCCCTTCTACCACCCCACCATCGAGGAAGGCCTCAAGAACGCGCTGCGCACGATCTGCCAGGCTACGCCCATCGACCTTCCCCAGGACCAGGACGCCGGCACCCCGCCCGGCGCCTGATGAAAAAGGACATCCCGAAAGCGCCTTGAACGCGGCGCAATGTTCGCTTCATGGACAGAGGCGAGCCGCCATTTGCCTTGCTGCGTCCGGCCGGGGGAGGCTGGCGCTCGATAGCGCGCGACGCCGCGTCGCCCCCCAATCGAGCAAGGATGCACCTGCCCCATGACACCCCGGTCCGGCCTCAACGCCGCACTTCTTCTCCTGTCCGCAAGCCTCTCCTCGACCGCGCTGGCACAAGCCCAGCGCGCGCAGGAGGTTTCCGGCCCGGCTTCGGCGGGCACGGAGGATCCCGATGCACGGGCGCGGGCAACCGAGAAGGCCATGACCTAGGAGGAGCGCTACCGCTACCTCGACAGCCCCATGGCGCTGGACCTGCCCGGCCTCGCGCAGGTCCCTGAAGGCGCGCATCCGGCGGTCGGCTACGTCCCGCCGATCCCGCGCCTTGGCCTGCCCGCGCTCTACGAGACCGACGCCAGCCTTGGCGTCACCAACCCTTCCGAGGTCCGCAAGGGCGACTGGTCGACGGCTCTGCCCGCCAGCATCTCGCTGGCCGCGACCTTCTCGCCCGAGCTGGCCGAGCGGGGCGGCGCCGTGGTCGGCCAGGAAGCCCGCGCCAAGGGGTTCAACGTCGTGCTCGGCGGGGGCAGCAACCTCATCCGCGAACCGCGCAACGGCCGCAATTTCGAGTACCTGAGCGAAGACCCACTGCTTACAGGGCTCATGGCCGCCGGATCGATCCGCGGCATCCAGAGCCAGAAGGTCGTCTCCACGATCAAGCACATGGCTCTCAACGCGCAGGAGACGCTGCGCATGACGCTCGATGCCCACATTGCCGAACCGGCCCTTCGCGAAAGCGACCTGCTCGCCTTCCAGATCGCCATCGAGCAAAGCGCGCCGGGCGCGGTGATGTGCGGCTACAACCTCGTCAACGGCCAGTACGACTGCGAGAACGAGTTCCTGCTCAACACGGTGCTCAAGGAGGACTGGGGCTACAAGGGCTGGGTCATGTCCGATTGGGGCGCGGTGCATAGCCTCCAGTCGGTGGTCAACGGGATGGACCAGCAGTCGGGCTCCCAGCTCGACCCCGATGTCTACGTCGGCGCCCCCTTGCGCGAGGCCGTCGCCGAGGGGCGCATCCCCGAGGCGCGCGTATCCGAGGCAGTGCGCCGCATCCTGCGCTCGGTCTACGCGGTGGGCGCGGACGCGCCGTTTCCCAGCGAGCCCGCTCCCATCGACTACGCTGCCCATGCCAGGGTCGCGCGCGAGGCCGGGACTGCGGGTATCGTCCTTCTCAAGAACGCCGAGGATATCCTGCCTCTTGCCGCCAGCGCAAAGTCGATCGCGGTGATCGGCGGTCATGCCGACATGGGTGTCATGACCGGCGGCGGATCGAGCCAGGTCACGCCTGAAGGCGAGGTTGCGACCCTGCCCATCGGCGGGCGCGAGAGCTGGGGCGGCTGGGCCAAGGCCGTCTACTTCCCCTCCTCCCCGCTGAAGGCCCTGAAAGAAGCCCTGCCCGACACGCAGGTGGAGTTCGACAGCGGTTACTACCACCAATCCGCCGCCAGCTTCGCCGCGCGCAAGGAGATCGCGATCGTCTTCGTCACGGCCTGGTCGGGCGAGGCGCTCGACGGCAGCCTGACCCTACCCGAGGGCCAGGACGCGCTGATCGAGGCGGTTGCCGCGGCCAATCCCAACACCGTGGTCGTCATCCAGTCGGGCAACCCGATCAAGATGCCCTGGCTGGACAAGGTCAAGGGCGTAATCGAGGCCTGGTATCCGGGGCAGGAAGGCGGGGCCGCCATTGCCGACATCCTCACCGGCAAGGCCAATCCCTCGGGCCATCTGCCCGTCACCTTCCCGCGTGACGAGAGCCAGCTGGTCCGCCCGGAAATCCCGGGCCTTGGCGAACCTGAAGGCACGCGCCTTGTCGTCGAGTACACCGAAGGCGCGGATGTCGGGTACCGCTGGTACGCCGCGAAAGGCCTGAGCCCGCTGTTCCCCTTCGGACATGGCCTGAGCTACACCCGCTTCGCCCATGAGGACCTGCGCGTGGAGCCGGCTCCCGGCGGCGCGCCCATGGCCTCCGTCTCGGTGCGCAACATAGGGGCAAAGGCCGGAGCCGATGTGGTGCAGCTCTATCTCACCTCGGGTCCGAACGGGGCAACGCGCCGCCTTGTCGGCTTCCAGCGCGTGGACCTGGCGCCGGGCGAAGCCCGCAAGGTGGAGATCGCCCTTGACCCACGTCTGCTCGCCAACTGGACGGACGGGGCCTTCGTCCAGGCGGCCGGGCGCTACACGTTCGCCGCGGGCCATTCCGCGCAGGACCTGGGCACCCCGGTCGAAGTTACACTGAAGGAACGCACGCTCGGCCGCTAAGCCTTAGCGCGCCCCATTCTCATACCATCCGCGCCCGCCCTCCCGGACCTGGGAAGGCGGGCGCTTTCGTACATGCGCGTTCCACAAGGATCGCCGCCCCGGAGCGCGCCCCTTCCCCCACGCGAAATGCCCGGCGTGCACGACGCACACCGGGCATTTGCAGGAACCGAGGGCAGGGACCGGCAGAAGGTCCCTGCAGATCGGATCGGGATCAGAAGTCGTAGCGGATACGCGCGCCCCAGGTCCGCAGCTGCGGAAGGCCCACGTACATCACGTCCTTCTCCTGGAAGGTCGCGTTCGGGTTCGACAGGTCCCAGTTGGGCTGCACGCTGGTGTAGGTCTTGTCGTTGAAGGCGTTGGTGACAAAGCCCTCGATCCACACGTTGTCCGAACGCAGGCCCACGCGGAAGTTGACCTTGGTCGAGGCGTCGGTCTTGGCGAAGTTGCCTTCGCTCTCGTAGACGCCCGACTTGTAGGACAGCTCCGAGCGCAGGTACCATTCGTAGTCCGGCATCGGCGCGAAGGCCTGCGCGAATTCCGCGTTCACCTGTGCCGAGTACTTCGAGACGAACGGCAGGCTCTGGCCCGAGACGTCGTCCGAACCGGTCAGCTGCGCGCAGGTCGAGCACAGGCCTTCATCGATGTTGGTGTCGTTGATCGCCCCGCGCGCGGTCAGCGTGAGGGCATCGATCGGACGCGCCGTCAGGTCAAGCTCGATACCCTTCAGCGTCACCTTGCCCATGTTCGTGAAGAACCACGAGATCTCGGGCATGCCGCCGCTGTTGTTGGGAATGATCAGGGTCTGCTCGGTGATCTTGTCGGTCCAGATGTCGTAGTAGACATCGCCCGAGACGATCAGCCGGTCGTTGAAGAAACGCCCCTTGAAGCCGACCTCGAAGTTGTCGAGGTATTCCGGGCTGACGCCGCGGGTCACGCCCATTGCGATGAGGTCGTCGACAAAGGCGGGATCGGCCGATTCCAGCGGGTCGAGCCCCAGCCCCGGGTTCACGCCGCGCGAGTAGGTGGCGTAGACCATGGTGTCGAGGTCGGGCTTGTAGCGCAGGCTGACGCGCGGCAGGAAGCTGTTGTAGGTGCGCTGGTAGACGATGTCATCGGTATCGCCGGTGCGGCTGATGACCTTGTCCGACTGGTAGCGCGCGTCGAAGTCGACGGTCAGCTGGTCGGTGAGGTCATAGGACAGCCCCAGGAACCCGCCCCAGGTCTTGTTCTCGCTGGTGGACGAGAAGGCGCTGTTGATCCCGGTGAAGTAGTAGATCTCCGAGTAGCCTTCGTAGCCCTTGGCCCACAGGTAACTGCCCCCGAACATCCAGCGGAAGCGACCGTCCTGGTTCGAGGCGATGCGCACTTCCTGCGAGAAGTCCTTCTGCTCGTGCTGGATCATCAGCGGCCAGTCGGTGTACTCCTGCGCGAATTCGCCCGAGGTAAAGGTGTTCTCGTAGGGCGAGGCATAGGCGTTGAGCGGATAGAGCACCGTCCAGGAATTGCGGTTCACGCCGGTCAGACTGGTGATCGAGGTGCCCCCTTCGGTGACGTATTCGGCAACGCCGCTGAAGTGGTTGCTGTCCCGCGTCATGCCGAAGTGGTCGATCTGCTCGTCCTGGTTCATGATCGGTGAGTAGTTCTCGAGCATGTTGGCGACGCCCGCATTGACCTCGGTGCGCGCGCTGGGCTGGCCGGGCAGCAGGCCCGGCAGCGTGCCGCAGAAGTAGGGCAGGTCCTGCGCGCCCAGGTTGCAGTTCGACTGCGAGCCCAGGATCACGCCGGTGGCGCCCGGCCCGTCATCGTCGTTGGCAACCATGCCGAACAGGTTGACGGTAAAGTTGTGGCTCGGCGTGAACTTGAGCTGCAGCGTGCCGCTGCGGGTGCTCTGATCGCCCAGCGTCTTGCCCGGCTCGGCGTTGTTCTTCCACGAGCCGTCCCGCGTGAAGTAGCGGCCCGTCGCGCGGAAGCTCAGGACGTCCTGGATGATCGGCCCGCCGACCGCGCCGCGCAGGTCGTAATAGTCGTCCGTGCCGGCAAGGCCGCTGACATAGCCGGTGAAGTAGTCGGTCGGCTCGGCGGTCACCATGTTGATCGCGCCGGCAAAGGTCTGGCGGCCGAAGTAGGCGCTCTGCGGGCCCTTCAGCACCTCCACGCGTTCGAAGTCGAACACGCCCGTCACGGTGCCGTCCGAGACCTGGATGCCGTTGATGAAGGTCGAGCTGGTGCGGTTGCCGCGCGAAGGCGCCATGCCGCGGATGATGAGAGCAGTCTGGCTGCGGTCCGAGCGGCCCGAACCGGTGATCGAGTTGTTGAGGTTCATGCCCGGCGTCACCGCGGTCAGATCCTCGACCGTCTGGACGTTGAGCGACTGGATGTCCTCGCCCGAAAGCGCGCTGATCGCGATGGGAACATCGAGCGCGCTTTCCTTGCGCTTGCGCGCGGTCACGACGATGTCGCCAAGCCCGGACTGCGCGGGGCCCTGCTGGGCCGCAGGCGCCGTGGCCTGGGCATGGGCCGCCTGGGTTCCCCCGAGAACCAGCGGCGCGAATGCGACTGTCGACAAGAGCAGCCGGCTCGTGTGCTTAAACATCATGCTTTACCCCCTAAGAGCTTCTTTTCTTCATACCCGCAGCCCCCCGGCCCCTGCCCTCATGCAGGAACCCGACGCACATGCGGCGCCCTTCGGAGCCCTCGTGAAGCTCCGAAATCCTCAGCCCGTTGATCCGTGAATTGGTGTACCCGGGCCCCGTCCGTTCTCGTTCTTGCGGCACGCCATGTGCTCGCCCGGGGCATTGCGGAGACTGCTCAGGGTTTCGGATCCGGTCGACGGGACTGCGGCAAAAAATTCGTGACACGAACTATTCGCCGCGTGAGCATCCGCATGGAGAGAGCCTGAAGTTGTGAGACGGTAGGGATCGAAGTGTTCGCCAGCCGGGCGCTAGGGCGTCCTGACCCGCAGATCTCCGGGACATTGCCACGCATGGCACATGCTAACTGACGGTAGTCGTGGAAAAAACGCACTCCATATTTGACGTTATAACATAACATAGCTTGAAGGCGCTTCCTTTCGAAACAGGTGGGACGCCATGCGACACGTTACCCTGCTGGCCGGTTCGGCAGCTCTCTTTCTTCCCTATTCCGGAGCGCTGGCCGCTCCGCCCCGCGACACCGACATCCTCGTTACCGGAGAGCGCGAAGAGGTCGCCCGCGCGAGCGACCTTGCCAGCGCCCCGGCCCGCGTGCTTGCCGGCGAGGCGCTGGAGGAGGAGCGCTCGCAATCGCTGGGCGAGACGCTTGCCCGGTTGCCCGGGGTCCAGAACAGCTACCAGGGCCCCCTTGCCGGGCGGCCCCAGATTCGCGGGCAGGCCGGCAACCGCGTCGCGCTGCGCCTCAATGGCCTCGCGCTCGACGACATGTCGGGCATCACCGGGGACCATGCCGCGCCCATCGAGCCCTTCCTCGCCGACGTGATCGAGGTCCTCAATGGCAGTGCCGGCGTGCTCTACGGTGGCCACGCCATCGGCGGCGCGGTCAACCTGCGCGATGGACGCATTCCCCGCAGCGCCGCAAAGGCCCCTCTGTCCGGGCGGGCGCAAGTGAGCGGAGGGTTCAACACGCCGGTCACCGCCATGGCCCGGCTCGACGGCGGGAAGGACGACTTCGCCTGGCACGCCGACATGCTCTATCGCCATGCCGGTGACTTCGACATTCCCGGCCTCGCCAAGGCCGACGAATGCCGCAGCTGGGCGGACCTGGTGACGAACGTCACCTTGCAGGGCATCTGCCAGGTGCGCACCGCAAGCCCGCAGTGGGCCTATGACCCGGACCAGGGCCGCTACGTCGATGCAACGCCTGCCGAGCAGCAGATCATCGAGGACCCGGCGCCGGGCCGCAAGGGCAAGCTCGTCAACAGCGGGCTCGAGACAGTCGCGGTCAACCTGGGCGCCAGCCATGTCGGCAGCCAGGGCTATTTCGGGCTCGCGGCGGGCTACTATCGCAGTGACTATGGCGTTCCCGGCTTCCAGTCGGTCACGCCCGCGAGCCCTTCCCCCTCGCCCATCGCCATCGCGGCCGAGCAGCTGCGCCTTGATATCGACGGGGTCCTCTATGCGCCGCTGCCGGGCCTTGCCGCCGTGCGCCTGCGTGCAGGTTCGGTGCGCAGCCACGATCGCGAGCGGATCGACGGCAACGACGCCAGCGCCTTCGAAATCCACTCCGACACCGTCCGGCTGGAACTGACCCAGGCCGCGCTCGGCCCGCTCACGGGCGTCCTCGGCGGCGAGGTCAACCACCGCAAGCTGGAGACCCGCAGCGACACGGCCTACCTGCCCAGTGTCGAGACGACGAAGCTTGCGCTCTTCGCGCTGGAACGTCTGACCATCGGCCCTGTGCGCCTGAGCGCAGGCGGCCGCCATGACTGGATTGAGCAGGACCTCGACGAGACCAGCCTGCGCGATGGCCGCGGGCTCGGCGTCAGCTACGCCCAGGACCGCGACTTCCGACTGTGGAACGCCTTTGGCGCTCTGCGCGTGACGCCGCTCTCCTGGCTGCACCTCGATGCCCGCTACGCGCTGGGCGAGCGCGCGCCCGAGGTCAACGAGCTCTACGCCAACGGCAACCACTTCGCCTCGCTGTCCGATGAGCAGGGCGATGGACGCCTGCGCAAGGAGCGCTCACAGACCTGGGAACTGGGCGGAACGCTGGACCTCACGCCGTTCACGCTCTCGGTGACCGGCTACCGGGTGAATTATGAGGACTACATCTACCTCGGCAACACCGGCATCAGCCGCACCCTGCCGGTGCGTGAGTGGCGCCAGGGCGACACGCGCTTCAAGGGCATCGAAGGCGAGGCGACCTTGCGCGTGCCGCAGGTCGGCCCGGGCGATCTGGAACTCCATGTCTTTGCCGACCACGTGCTGGGTAAGCCCCGCTTCCACGCCCCCGACGACTACAGCCCGTTCAACTTCGACTATCCCTCGAACGCGCAGTGGACCGCCGAATACTACCGCCGCCAGCTCGATGGCGAATACCTGCCGCGCATGCCGGTTTCGCGCTACGGCGCCGATGCTGCGCTCTCCGGCGCGCGCTGGCGCGTCTCGGCGGGCACGGTCCATTTTGCCCGGCAGACCCGCTTCTCGCAGGATGAAACCGCAAGCCCCGGCTACTGGCTGGTTGATGCCCATGCCCGCTACAAGCTGCCGCTGAGCGCGCACGACATCGAGATCTTCGTGGACGCCACGAACCTCACCAACACCGAGGCCCGCGCGCACAACAGCCCCCTGCGCTACCGCGCCCCGCTGGTCGGACGTGCGGTCACGCTGGGCGCCCGCGCCGCCTTCTAGCCGCGCGCCTGGCTCTGTTACGAAAAAGGGGGCGGTCCGACCCCGAACCGCCCCCTTCCAACGTGCTCCACGGCCATCGGGAAATGGCCCTGTTTACTGCCCCCCGGCCGCAGGGCTCAGCCGCGCCGCCGCGCCCTCACCGGTCGGGAGGCGGACCAGATAGGGCGTGCCATAGACATTGCCCGGCCGCTCGAAATCGGTCGAGACGATCTGGGCACCACTGCCCAGCGCGGCGTTGGCACGAGTCATATCATTGGCCCTGGCCTCGTAGGTCTCGATGTCGGAACGCGTGCGCACGAGATAGCCCTCGGCCACGGCCTTGCGGATCTCGTCCTCGCGCACGATCGCGTTGTCGTACATCAGGAAGGCGGCGTGGTCCTCGCCCGGATTGGCCCGCAGGAAGGCAACGCGCCCGGCGAGCGAGGGATGGCCTTCCAGATAGGCCGCCGCGCCCTGCGGCCCGTTGGCGGTAATCATCAGGAACATCACCTTGCCGCGCGCGCGCTCCAGGCGCGGCCAGTTTCCTGCCCGTGCCGCGGCGTTGAGCGTGGCGTGCTCCCCGCGCAGATCGTCGGGCGTGATGATCCGGGACCTGTCGAAGACCGAGAGGATCTCGGCATCGAGCGCGTCGAAGGCAGCCTTGTCGAAGGGCAGCGGCTCGGCGGAATCGGCAAAGAGCTTGCGCCCCTGGCTTTTCGCCTCGACCAGGATGAAGAGCGGGACATGGCCCTGATGGGCGTCCGACCAGTCCCGGATCTGCGCAAGGCAGGTCACGAACAGGGTGCAATGGCTGCGAAAGTCATAGTCGACGATGTGCTGCACCTTGTACCCCGGTCTGGCGAGCGCCGCTTCGTCGATGGCGAAACCCGGCGCAATGCCCTCGCGGCGCAGCGCCCGATACCCGGCGGGATCGGCATAGCGCCCACCGTCGGGGTCCGGGTTCACGTCGAGCTCCAGGCTGCGCATGCCCAGGTCCAGCTGCGTGGTGAGGTCGGGGTGCAGGTAGTTCAGGGCATCGTCGAAGGAGATCCCGTTGGGATGCTCCTCGGCCATCAGCGCGCGGCGTTCCTCGGGCAGGGCATCGAAGGCGGCCAGCATGGCCTCGAAGCGCGGGCGCATCAGTTCAACCAGGCGCCGGTCGACCGGCAGCGCATAGCTGTTGTGCGTTCCCAGGACCTGGAGATGGTTGATCGGCGTCGCGCCGGGCAGGTCCGGCGCATCGATCCGCTCGGGCGTGTCGGCCCGCGGCGCTGGCGGGGCGCCTTGCGCGCTCACCGCGAAGAGGGGGAGCGCCAGCAAGGCACTCCCCAGCACGCGGGTCCGTGTGATCCGGCCCCGCATCAGAAGTCCGCCGAGATGAAGCCGCCCAGCGTGCGCCGCGCCGATGGGGAGGTGTAGTGCAGCATCCCGACCGCACCGTAGTTCTGGAAACCCGTCGAGTAGTAGGTGTCGAACAGGTTGCGGGCATAGGCGCCGAACCGGATGTTGCTGTCGGGCAGCGTGAAGGTCACGCGCGCGTTGACCAGGCCATAGCCATCGACATGCGAGTAGTCGGGCTGGCCGGTGACGGTCCAGTACTCGCTGCGCCAGGCGTAGTCCACGTGAGCACGAGCGCCCAGGCCCGAGGCGAAGGTGTGCTCGTAATCGGCCGAAACCATGCTGGAGAACTTGGGCGAATTGGTGAGCGCGGTGTCGGTGTAGTCGGTCGTCTCGTTGTAGACGTAGTCGGTGAACTCGCCATCGGTGTAGGTGAACGAGCCATTGAGGGTCAGCCCAGGCACCGGCACCAGCGCGATCACGCCTTCCACGCCCTTGGTGCGCAAGGCCCCCGCATTGCCAATCGTGGTCGCCTGCAGTTCACCGCCCTGCCCGTCGGGAATGGTGGTCAGGATGGTCGTCTGGAAATCCTTGAAGTTCGAAAGGAAGACATCGAGGTTTACGCGCAGGCGGCGATCCCACCATTCGGACTTGATGCCCGCTTCCCAGGCCTTCACGGTTTCCTTGCGGTAGGGGCTGTAGTCGTTGCCGACAAAGGCGATGCCCGCCGGCTTGTACCCGGTCGAGTACGTGGCGTAGAGCATGACGTCGTCGCTCAGGTGGAAGGTCGGCGCGATGCGGTAGGAGAAGTTCCCTCCCGTGACCTTGCCATCGGGATAGACAGGCGCCGGGCTCGTGCCCGCGAACGTCGGATTGTAGCCGGTGATCGGCTCGGGATCGAGCCAGATGAAGTCCAGGCTCTGCGAATTCCAGTCGTGGGTATAACGCCCGCCCAGCGCCAGGTTGAAACGATCGGTGAAGTTGAAGGTGACCTGCCCGAAGGCCGCCGCGGTCTCGTTCGTGGAATCGAACAGCGAGGTATTGGCGTCGGCCACCCCTGCCGCGCCCGTGATCGCGTAGAGCAGCGGAGCAATGGGAGCGCCGCTCGCATCGTAGACAGGCGCGCCCAGCGTCGCCCACTGCAGCTGGGTCTGCTGCGCGTTCAGCTTGTTGTAGAAGGCCCCCACGACATATTCCACGAACCCGCCGGTGGGCGAGGCCAGCTGGAATTCCTGGCTGAACTTGTTGGTATCCAGTTCGCCCAGGTTGAAGGGAACGTACGCGTACTGGTCAAGCGGGAGCAGGTTTACAGGCGTCGAATTGTCGTAGGCGGTTTCGCGATAGGCCGTGATCGACTTCAGTTGATGCTCGCCAAGGCCCAGGTTTACCTCCAGCGAGCCGCCGTATTCGCGCGTGGTGATCTCGCCAAAGCTGCCATCGGCGGTGTCAGCGCTACGGCCATCGGGAAACACGCCCAGTTCGGCGAGCATCTGCGCGACGTTCTCGGGCTGGTTGCCCGCGGGCGTGCGCACGCTGGAATCCCAGTGGCGGGCAAAGTCGGCGCGCGCGATGAACTCCAGGTCCGGCCCGGCATCGACCAGCAGGCGCGCACGGCCACCGTATTCGTGGGTCGAACCGATGGTCCGGTCGAGCGTGACGTTGCGCCCGAACCCGTCCTGAGCCTGATCGAAGCCCGACACACGCAGGGCGACGTCGCGCCCCAGCGGCACGTTGAGGGTTGCGTTGAGAATGCGCTCGTCATGTTCGCCATAGCTGCCGCTGGCCGACAGCGAGGTGACGCCCAGTTCGGGCTTGCGAGTCGTCACCGAGATCACGCCCGAGGTCGCGTTCTTGCCGAACAGGGTGCCCTGCGGCCCCATCAGCACGTCGATGCGCTCCATGTCGGTGATGCCGATGAGGCCATTGGCCCGCTGGCCGTCCATCACGACACCATCGACCACGACACTGACCGACTTGGCGTTCGAGAAGTCGAAGGAGCGGCTGCCCACGCCGCGGATCTGGAAGGCCGCGCCCTGGGTGGGATCGTACTGTACCCCGGGGACCATGTACTGGATATCGGTGAAGTCGGTGTAGCCGGTCTGCGCCAGAGCATCGGCATCGACCGACTTGATGGCGAGCGGCACATCCTGGCTGTTTTCCACGCGGCGCTGCGCGGTCACGGTGATTTCATGGAGCTGGCCGGGCGCGGCCACGGTGTCCTCGGCCAGTTCACCGGCGGCAGCCATGGCGGGCAGCGAAGAGACAAGGGCGCTCCCAGTCAAGAGCACCGTAGCAAGACGGAGAGGCAATCTGGTGGAATCAAAGGCGTGCATATCGGGCGTCCCTGTTGTGCGTCAGGAGCGCCCGATAGGAGTGGGCCATTGCCGTTTTAAGACATTCGTTCTGTCAAATATTCGGCATATAATTCGCAATTAGCACACTCGTTCGGCCTAATCGCGGGCCAGTTCGCGCAGCCGTTCCGGAAATGCGGTGCTGTCCAGTGGCTGCCCCTCATCGCCCAGAGCAATAGCCTCTCCGATCAGCGCCATGGTGAACGCCTGGCTGCGTGCGCGATCCCCCTCGCCATCAATCAGAGGGGCAACCTGCGCGTGGACATTTTCCGCGCGCCTTCGCCGCATGTCGATCGCAAAGGGCGTGAGGCGCGGATCGCGCAGGGCGCCGAGCGCCATCTCATGGGTCAGCAGCAGCACCTGGCGTCCTGCGCGCGCATCGCCGGGCTGCCCCAGCGACGCGCGCATGCGCCGGTACAGTTCCTCCACACCGCCCAGCACCAGGTCACGATGCGAGAGAAAATGGTGCGTCAGCGTGGAGAGAGGCACCCCGGCCGATGTCGCGATCTGGCGAAACGAGATCGCTTCCACTCCTTCGCGGGCCATGGCGTCGGCGATCTGCCCTGCCAGCACCGCCTTGGTGCCCTTGATCTCGCTCGCCCCCTCCAGCGCCGCCTGCGCCGGACCGGCCAGTTGCGCGACGAGGTGGAGATGCCAGGCGCTCACCGCGCTGCGAGCGTGCGCCCCGGCAGGACGCAGCAGCGCCCGCAAGGTGGACTGGCGCAGAAGCCGGTAGTCGCGGCTCTGCCCCAGAAGGACACTGAAGACACGCTCATCCACGCCATAGCACGCGATGCGGTGCACCAGCCCCCGGGCCTCGGGACAGTCCTCGAACAGGCCTTGCCAGAACCCCTGGTCGTGCGCCCACAACCGCGCGCGCAGCGGCCCAAGAGCCGGATCGCGATGGGCCTGGATATAGATCTCGGCCATGACGATTGCCGAAACGCGCCCGTCCTGTGACACCTCGTCAAGGACCTGCGTGACGATATCGGTCACGCTGGCAGGGTCCAGTTCCGGGCAGGAGGCCAGCTGCGTGCGCCACTGGTCACGCCGCGCGTCGATGATCTCGCATTCCCGCGCGACGACAGCCTCCAGCAAAGCCGCCTTGTCCCCGATCTGGTAGCGGATCTTGCCGACAGACATCGCCGCCTCTCGCGCAACGAGACGCAGACTGAAATGGTACAGTCCTTCGCGCGCCAGAACATTTCGTGCCGCATCAAGGATTTCGTCGCGATCCCGGGCCTTGGTCGAGGAGCTTGTCATCGCGGTTACGGATAGTGCGATCCTGCAATTTTCCAAGCCGGGACTTTGCCTGTCGTGGTCCGCTGGTGTCGGCCCTGACGGTGGCGGCGAGCGCAACGCAGCGGGCAACGATTGACGCTGGCGCACGCTTTTCCTAAGCGCGGAACATCATCAACCCACGGGGTGTCCTGGCGCTGTCAGGGCTGAGAGGCGGATCACGGCGCATTCCCGCGCAAAGTCTGCAAACCCGCGAACCTGATCCGGTTCATGCCGGCGGAGGAATAGGGACCATGCGACAACGCGCCGCACGTCACGCCACACGTACGTCTACCATCTTCACATTCCTGGGCGCTGGCCTTTGCCTTGGCACACCCACCCTTGCCCATGCCGAGGAGGCCGCGGGCGAGGCCCCCATCGTCGTTACCGCGCGCGGCCGCCCCGAGGCGCAGATCGCGGTGCCCGACACCATCACGGTCTACACGCAGGACGACATCGCCCGGCGCAAGCTGACCACGATAGACGACTTCATCGCCGCAACGCCGGGCGTATTCCTGATCAACGACCAGGACCCGGGCACAAACATGATCTCAGTGCGCGGGGTATCGACCAACCGCAACCAGTCGCCCTCCATCGCCTACGTCGTGGACGGGCTCGCGCTCGCCGATTCCGAGCTCTTCACCCTGCGCACTTACGACGTCGCGCGCGTCGAGATCCTGAAAGGGCCGCAGGGAGCACTGTTCGGGCGTTCGGCCTCGGGCGGCGCGGTGGACATTGCCACCAACGACCCCACCGACGAGGCAGGCGGCATGGCCTCGCTCGGCATGGGCAACGGCTTCACCTGGACTGCGGACGGCGTCGTCAACGCGCCGGTGTCGGAGCGCGTGCAGCTGCGTCTGGCGGGCTCCTACCGCAATTCCGACGGCTTCATCCGCAACAGCTACCTCGACAGGAAGGTCGACGGCTTCACCAGCCGCAACCTGCGCCTGAAGGCAAAGATCCAGACCTCCGAGACCAGCACCCTCAACCTGCGCCTCGCCTGGGCCGACGAGGATGGCGGCGCGGCCTATATCTCGTCCGAGAATGTCACGGGGCGCAACGGCGGGCGCCTCTCCGGCGCGATCCTGACCGATCCGCAGGGCGACTTCGAGGGCCGCTTCGCGCGCAAATGGTGGGGCGCGCAGGCAACCTTCGCGCAGGACCTGGGCGATACGCTCCAGCTCACCTGGTCGGGCGGCTACGACAACTACCACAAGGACTTCAGCGAAGAGCTGGACTTCCGCCACGATACGCCCGTCACACTGGACGGCGTTGCGCTGTTCCCGGACGGCATCCAGCCCATATCGCAGCCGGTCGACATCGAGGCCTGGACCAGCGAACTGCGCCTGACCTCGCAAGGGAGCGGCCCGCTGCGCTGGCACGCAGGCGTGTTCTTCCAGCGTCTCGAACGTGACCGCACCGACGATCTGGGCCCGCTGCTGTTCGGCGCCGAGCCGCAGCGCGCCGAAACCCGGAGCAACCAGATCGGCCTCTTCGCGCAGGCGAGCTACGACGTGCTGCCCACGCTGGAGGCAACGCTGGGCCTGCGCTACGACCGCGACCGGCGCAAGGAAGACACGATCGGCACGGACACCGCCACCACCTACGCCCGCCGCGCGCAGACTTTCGACAAGTGGCAACCCAAGCTCTCGCTCGCCTGGCGCCCGAGCAAGGATTTCACCGCCTATGTCACGGGTAGCGTCGGCTTCAAGGCGGGCGGCTTCAACCCCCTTCCCGGCCCCTCGGACATCTGGACCGCGAACTTTGCCGCCGAAACCGTCAAGTCGCTGGAAGCGGGTATCAAGGGCCAGCTTGCCGAAGGGCGCGTGCGCCTTTCCCTCGCAGGCTTCGTGACCGACTACAGCAACTTCCAGAATACCGTGTTCCTGGGCAATTCGGTCGTGCTCTCGGTACCCAAGGTCAATGTCCACGGGTTGGAAGCCTCCGCGCAGGCGGACCTGGGACAAGGCTTCCGCCTCGATGGTGGCGCGGCCTGGACGCACAGCCGCACCGGCACCTACATCACCCCCAACCCCACGCCGGAACCGGGCGAGCCTGACCTGGTGGATCTCACCGGCAAGCGCACCCCCAACGCGCCCGACTGGACGCTGAACGGCGGCATCGGCTGGGAAGGAGAGGCAGGGCCTGCCAAGCTCGACGCGCGCCTCAGCGTTGCCTACGTCTCGCGCGTGGACTTCGAGATCGACAACATCCTGCACACCCCCGGCTACGCCTCGGTGGACGGGCGGCTCGGCATTGAGCTCGGCGCGTGGAACCTGGAAGTCTGGGCCAAGAACCTCTTCGACACGCGCTGGGCGATTTCCGCCTTCGGCCAGCAGCAGTTGCCGCTGCTCCTCGGCCTTGGCCCCAACGGTCCGTTCGACAGCTTCACCATCAACACCGGCCGCCAGTTCGGCGTCGGCGCCACCCACCGTTTCTGAAGGAAGGCACCCCCATGAGCTTTTGCGACACGATCTGGCAGGACGTTGCCCCGCTGCGCCGCGCGATCCTGGACCAGCCTTTCCTCGCCGAGCTTGCCGACGGCTCGCTCGCGCCGGAAAGCTTCCGGCACTACATGCTGCAGGACAGCCTCTACCTTGCCGAATATGCGCGCGCCTTGGCCATTGCGTCGGCCCGCGCGCCCACGGCGAGCGCCCGGCTGGAATTTTCCGACGGCGCCAAGGTCGCGGTGCAGGTGGAGCAGGCGCTGCACCAGGCCTTCTTTGCCAAGTTCGGCGTCACGCCCGAAATGGCGCGCAAGGCCGAGCCCACCCCCGTATGCCTTGGCTACACCAGCTATCTCACCGGCCTTGCTGCAACGCGCAGCTATGAGGAACTGATCGCGGGCATCCTGCCCTGCTTCTGGGTCTACTGGGAGGTCGGCTGCGACATCAAGCCGCGCGCCGCCTCGCCCAACCCTTATGCCGCCTGGATCGACACTTATGCCGATCCCGGCTTCGGCGAAGCCACGGCGCGGGTGCGCGCGCTGGTGGACGAGGCCGCTGCCAATGCCACCCCCGCGATCCGCGCCGCGATGGAAACGGCCTTCCGTAACGCTACGCGCTATGAGTGGATGTTCTGGGATTCGGCCTACCGGCGCGAGACTTGGCCGATCTGAGCCTCGCGCCCGATCGGCCAGACATCAGGACGGGACGACACGCAAGTGCCTACCAGCTGACGCCGATCTTCCCGAAATGGGCACCGCTTTCCTCGTAGCGGAAGGCTTCGGCGAGGTCCGCGAGCGCAAAGCGACGGTCGACATGGGGCTTGATCCCCATGACCTCGATGGCGCGCACGAAATCGACCTGCTCACGCCGGCTGCCGACGATGACGCCGTGCAGCCGCACCTGCTTGGCCATCAGAAGGGCGGTCGGCACCTCGCCGCCCGTACCGGTGAGCACGCCGATGAGGGTGATGTGGCCACCAATGCGCACCGCCTGGAGCGACTGCGCCAGCGTGGCAGGGCCGCCGACCTCGACCACGTGGTCGACCCCGCGCCCGCCTGTCCAGGCAAGGACCGCCTCGCCCCATTCGGGCTCGCTGCGGTAGTTGATCGTGTGATCCGCGCCCATCGCGCGCAGCTTTTCCAGCTTCGCATCCGAGGACGAGGTCGCCACGACGCGCGCGCCCATCGCCTTGGCGATCTGCAAGGCCCAGATCGAGACGCCGCCCGTGCCCATGACCAGCACCGTGTCGCCCGCCTTGAGGCCCCCTTCGACAATCAGCGCGCGCCATGCGGTGAGACCCGCCGTGGTGATCGTGGCGGCTTCCACGAAATCAAGACCCTCGGGCATGTGCGTGAAGGCCGTCGCGGGGCGCACGACCAGCTCCTGCGCGAACCCGTCGATGCCGTCTCCGGGGACGCGGGCAAAGTCGCCCACGGCGGGCGGGCCGTCCTGCCAGTCCGGGAAGAAGCACGAGACCACGCGGTCACCTTGCACGAACGCGTCCACGCCCTCGCCCACCGCCTCGACGATGCCCGCACCATCGGCGAGAGGGATGCGCCCATCCTCGGCCGGCGTCGCGCCCGAACAGACGAGGTAGTCATGGTAGTTCAGTGATCCGCCATGCAGGCGCACGCGGATCTCTCCTGGGCCGGGCTGGCCGGGATCGGGAAGGTCGACGCATTCCAGCGTGTCGAGGCCGCCGGGTGCCTTGATTTGAATGGCTTGCATGGATCGTTCTCCTGTTTGGCTCGCCCGATCAGGTAGGTATCGCAGCCTCGGCTTCAATGCGGGCACGGTGGAGTGCCCCCACGCTTCGATGCGGCGCCAGCGCTCAGGCGCGCGCCCGGCTCCCCGGCGTAAAGCCCGAACCGGGCAGCTGCGCCGCAGCGGCCAGGGCATCGATCACGATGCGCAAGCGCGGCTGTTCATAGCGAGAGCTGGGCCAGACGAGGTGGATTGGCATCTCGGCCCCGGCACATTCCTCCAGCACCGGCACGAGCGCGCCCGAGGCAAGCTCCTTCTCGATCAGCCAGTCGGGCAGCTGGGCCAGGCCTTCCCCTGCCAGCGCGGCGGCGAGAATGGCCTCGCCGTCGCTGAATTCGTGGCGGACCTTCACTTCCTGGGCCACCTCACCCCCGGCCTTGTCCTTCAGGAGCCAGACAGGGCGGGGCACCCTGCGCCACCCGATGATGCAATCGCGCTGCGTCAGTTCCTCAGGGCTCCTCGGCGCGCCATGGCGGGCCAGATAGTCCGGCGAGGCGCAGATCAGCAGGCGCTGCGTGCCCAGCCGCCGTGCGGTCAGGTCCGCATCGTTGCCGAGCGTGCCAATGCGCACGGCCAGATCGATCCCCTCCTCGATGACGTTGGCCGTGCGCTCGGTGAACATGACCGAGAGGTCCAGATGGCGGTACTGCGCCGTGAGCTCCAGCAGGATCGGCATCACGTGCCTGCGCCCGAAGGCTGCGGGCAGGTTGAGGTGAAGCGTACCCACCGGCGTGTCGCGGCCCGAGGCCATCGCCAGCTCGGTCCCGTCCAGATCGTCGAGAATCCGCTGGCACGCATCGAGATAGACCTGCCCTTCCCCCGTCAGGGTCAGCCGCCGCGTCGTGCGGTGCAGGAGCTTGGTTCCCAGCCGCGCCTCCAGCCGGGTCACGCTCTTGCCCACGGCCGAGCCGGTGACGCCCAGCTCGCGCGCGGCCGCCGCAAAGCTTCCCAGGCGCACGGTCGCAACGAATTCGGTCAATCCGGCAAAGCGATCCTGCACATCCATTCCGGAACTGTGGGATCGAGTGAATGGAATGGCAAGGGGATTATTCTCCCGGAATTCCACTCTAGATAGAGCCCAACGCTTCGCTCCCTTTCCTCCCCCCCGCATTTTTCAGGATTCCCATGACCAAGCTTTTCGAGCCCTTCGACCTCTCCGGCCTCACGCTGCGCAACCGTGTCGTCATGGCGCCGATGACCCGGGCCCGGGCGTTCGACACCGTGCCCGATGACCTCACCGTGGAATACTACAGCCAGCGCGCGGGCGCGGGCCTCATCATCAGCGAAGGCGCGCCTGTTTCACTGGAAGGCTGCGGATACCTCTTCAACCCCGGCCTCTACACGGCCGAGCAGGCCGCAGGCTGGCGCCGCGTGACCGACGCCGTCCACGCCAAGGGCGGGCGCATGTTCGCCCAGCTCTGGCACGTGGGCCGGGTCTCGCACACCTCGATCCTGGGCGAAGGGCAATCGCCTGTCTCGTCCTCGGCCACGGTGGGCGAAAACGTCTGGGCCTTCGGGCGTGACGAGGATGGCGTCGCCAAGAGCCTGGCCGCAAGCCCGCCGCGCGCGCTGGAAACCGAAGAGGTCGTGCGCATCACGCAGGACTTCGTGCGCGCCGCACGCACGGCCATCGACGCCGGTTTCGACGGGGTCGAGCTGCACGGCGCCAACGGCTATCTCTTCGAACAGTTCGTCAACGGCGCGCTCAACCAGCGTGAGGACCGCTACGGCGGCTCGATCGAGAACCGCCTGCGCTTCCTGCTCGAGACGCTCGATGCGATCAGCGCCGAGATCGGCAGCAACCGTGTCGGCGTGCGCGTCTCCCCGTTCGGCCGCCTCTTCGGCATGGAGCCCTACGCCGACGAGGCCGAGACCTGGGTCACACTCGCCGCCGAGTTCGAGACGCGCAGCCTCGCCTATGTGCACCTCAGCGACCAGCTGACGATCGGCGCGGAAAAGATGCCCGAGACCTTCGCCCGCGATTTCCGCACCACCTACACCGGCACACTGATTGCTGCGGGCGGCTTCGAGAAGGACAGCGCCGAGGCGGCGCTGCAGTCGGGCGAGCTTGACCTTGTCGCCTTCGGCCGCCCGTTCATCGCCAACCCCGACCTGGTCGAGCGCATGCGCGCCGGCCACCCGATCCACCCCGCCGACCGCGCCACCTGGTACGGGGACCTCGGCGCACGTGGCTACACCGATTACCCCACCTGGGACGAAGAGGAGGCCGCTGATAATGGCTGAACCGCGCACCGATCACGAAGAGGCCAGCGACACCGCGTCGCTGCGCCTCAGCCTGCTGGACTACGCGCCGGTCGATGAAGGCGAGACGCCGACGGATGCCTTTGGCGCCTCGCTGCGGCTGGCCCAGCTGGCCGAGCAGGAAGGCTTCCACCGCTACTGGGTGTCCGAGCACCACGGGATCTCGGCAACCGCCAGCAACTCGCCCGAGATCCTGATGGCGCATGTCGCCTCGGGCACCTCGCGCATCCGCGTCGGCTCGGGCGGGGTGCTGCTTCCCAATTACAGCAGCCTCAAGATCGCGGAGAACTACCAGCTTCTTGAAGCGCTGTTCCCCGGCCGCATCGATCTGGGCTTTGGCCGCGCGCCGGGCGGGGACCAGCGCATCAGCGGCGCGCTCAACGACGAGAAGGCGCGCCCGCTTCCCTACCCGCAGAAGGTGTCTGACCTGCTCGGCTTCGTGACGGGTTCGCATCCGGCCGGATCGCACTATGCGGGCCTGCAGGCGCGGCCCGAAACACCTACCCCGCCCCAGCCGTTCGTGCTGGGGGCCTCGGGTTCGACCGCGCAGATCGCGGCCGAGGCGGGCCTTGGCTTCACCTTCGCGCACTTCATCAATCCCACGCGCCGCGGAGCGGATGCCAGCAAGGTCTACCGCGAGGCCTTCCGCCCCTCCCACTTCGCCGCGCGACCGCAGGTCATCGTGGCGGTCTTCGTGGCCGTGGGCGATACCGAGGAGGAGGCCGCCGCGTATGCCGACGCGTTCCACCTGTGGCTTACCCACGCCGAGAGCCACACGCAGTTCGACCGCGTGCCCTCGCTGGAGACGAGCGCGGCCCACGTCTGGACGCCCGAACAGCTCGCGACGCGCGCGCGCAACGAAGGCCGCCTGATCTCGGGCACGGCCGCGCAGGTCCTCACCCAGCTGCGTACCCTTGGCGAAGCCTATGGCACGAACGAAGTCATGATCAACCTGATGATGCCGGGCGAGGCCGCGCGCACCAATGCCGTCAAAGCGCTGAGTGCCGCGCTGCGGGCGTAAGGGCCGCGCCACGCATTCCCCCGATGAAGGAGGCCGACATGAACGCCACCCCCACCTCCCAGCGCCATCATATCGCGCTCTATCTCGCCCACCGGTGGTTCGCCTTCTTCGAGGCCCCCGGTGGCGACCTCGAAGCGCACCTTGGTATCTTCCATCCGCAGGTCCGTCTGTCGGGCCACCGCGGGCAGCGCCTCTTTGCGCAGGATCACGAAACCCTGCGCGCATGGTTCGCTGCGGTTCCGGACGAAGTCAGCTCGCACCATATCCTCCACTCGGTCTACGAGGACCTTGCCCCGGATAGTGGACGCCTCGCGTTCCTTGTCGCCTACCAGGCACCGGGCGCGGATGACGCGGTGCACGGCTCGATCATCAGCTACGAAACGCAGGTCGCGTTCGGCGGCGAGCCCCGGTTCCTGGCCCTCGACAAGACGCCGACGCTGCCGAACACCCGGCCCACCTTCGAACCGTCCTGGGCGACCAACCGCGTGCTCGCGCGCCTGCATCACGAACTGGGCGGCCTTGGCGAGGCCGGTGATGCGAACGGTCAGGTCGTGCGCTCGGCCATGGGGGGCAACGTCCATGCCCTGTCCGTCCTGACGAACGCCCCGGACGGAAGCCCGTCTTACGAAGCGCTGGCCTCCTGGGTCGGCGGCACTCCCTGCGCGCCATCATCGCTCCGCCTCGCCGTGCGTGACGATGTGCGCGCGCCTCTCCCCACGATCCAGCCCCTCGGGCCAGCCTGAGCCCCACCAGAAGGTCCACAAAACCATGCACGACAAGATCCAAGCGCTGCTCGACAAGGACGAAATCCGCGACCTGCGCATCCGCTATTCCCACCTGCTCGACGGCAACCGGATCGACGAACTCGACACGGTGTTCGCCAAGGATGCCGTGGTCGAGGTGACGGTCGGCCGGATGGAAGGGCTGGATGCGATCAAGGCCGGACTGAAGGATGCCTACGCCCTGTTCGATCGCGACGGGCGGGGCCACTACCCCTTCCTGCACCCCATTGCCAACCACCTGATCGAACTGACCGGACCCGACACGGCGCAAGGGACCTGCTATCTCGTCGACTTCGAGACCGCCTCCAAGGACGACCCCAACCCCCTTCTGCTGCTGGGCCTCTACGCGGACGAATACCGTCGCATCGAGGGTGCCTGGCGCATTACCCGCAGCCGCCTCGATGTCGTCTGGCCAACCTCCCAAGCTCCGGAAGAGAGCAACGGCCCGGCGTAAACTCCGCCCCCGATACCGGTTTTCGACCTCGCGCCTCCTCCCCCCCTCCCGACGCGGCGGAGACCGGTATCGGCTTTCTCTTGTGAACACGGCGCAAGCCCTGTCCCCACGAAAGCGGCGCGCACGAGCGCCCAGAATGTGCTACACTTCAAAGAAAACGGCCGGGCCGCAAAAATATCCATCGAGTAGTTATAGTTAAAACTGCCTTGGGAGATATTTCGCGATGCCAGATGCAGCCAGGCAAAGCGGCGGATGCCCATTCATGGCCCGCCACGACCAGACCCCCGAGATGGTGTCGGACGATCCGCTCGCACACATCAACGCCGGAAACTTCGCGCGCGCCATCGCGATCTACCGCGCCCGGGACACAGACGGCACGTTATCAGCCGAGGACTGCGCGCTGGCCGCCCACGCCCTGCGCAACACCGGGGAATTTGGCCAGGCGGCGGACTGGTTCCAGAAGGCCCTAGGCATGGCCCCTGAGCATCGTTTCGCCGCATCCTGGCGCGCGCAGGTCGAGGCCAACCGGATCGATGAACGCAGCGGCGCCGGGATCCTGCGGCCCAGCACGCTTACCGAAAGCTACCTGCGCACCAATCCCGAAGACACCTACCGTGACAGCCCCTTCAGCTGGGTCCTGTGCACCGACTTCCAGCGCCCCGGCGACTACATTCCACCGCAATCGGTGCGCGACAAGCTGCGCAACTTCAAGGATTCGCTGGTTTCCCTCGCGCTGGGTCCGATTGGCGAACTGGCCAACAGCGGGGCTACCCCCGGCAATGCAGGGCGCTGGACGCAGCGCCGGCTTGGCATCATGCGCCTTGCCGCGCTGGGCGCTGCGCGCACCTGGATGGCCAGGCGCGAACGCGATCCCGATGGCGAGCATCACGATATCGTCGGGCAGCTTGCCAAGCGCAAGGACCTGCCCAAATGGGCGGATTCCGGGTTCACGCCAGATGGTGCCCATGTCTCGGACCAGTTCGGTCCTGGCGAAGGCCGCGTCGGCCAGTCCTTCGTCGACCATGGCATGCCCGAGAACTACCGACCCCGAGACCGTTCGCACGACGCCAACCTGCCCAGCGAGGCCGCCGTGGCCAGAGCCTTCGGCTACCGCAATGGCACGACACGGGAAGCCATGACCGCGAGCTTCCATGCCGCGGCCCACCTCCAGCAGCTTGTCCACGATGTCGCCCAGACCGCACCGGACAACCGGCGCAAGGACGCCATTCCCGTCGATCCCGACAGCGAACTCGCCGCGCTGGGCGTGACCCACCACTGGAGCCGGGCCGATGCGCCCAATGTCCTGCGCCCCGATGGCGAGGGCATGCACAGCACCACCGTGTGGTGGGACATGAGCCACATCTACGGCAGCGACATCGAGACGCTGGCCGCGATCCGCTCGTTTCCCGACGGCGGCAAGGTGCCCGGTGGCAAGCTCTACCTCGAAGGCATGGACGCAGCCGGGAACGGGGGGCTCTTCCTTCCCACCCACGAGGTCGAAGCGGGCGAGGAAGGGCGCGCGCGCCGCCAGATCCTGACCGGGTTCGGGCGCAACATGACCGCCCCGCTCGAAGCCGAGCACACGCTCTATGCGCGCCACCACAACTGGGTCGCCGACGTATTGAAGGAGCGCTACCCGGACTGGTCGGACAACCAGATCTTCCAGATCGCGCGGCGCGTGGTGACGATGACCTATGCCAAGATCCACACCGGCACCTGGACGCACACGCTGTTTGCCAACGAGGCGGTGGTGAACGGCCTCAACGCCAACCTGTTCGGCCGCGCCGAGCGCAAGCTTCCGCATTTCGACAAGAAGATCTACCGCCCCGAACAGGGCACCGACCCCATCGCGCACGGCATCGCGGCGGGCAAGGTCGACAAGGACAAGCCCGAGATCAAGGGCAACTTCTTCAGCAAGGCCTATCGCTTCGGCCACCAGATCTGGGTCGACCAACTCCACTGCCCGCCCATCGGCGCGAAACCCGATGCGGGCACTCGCACGGTCAATATGAAAGAACTGCGCGAGCTTGACGGGCACGAGTTCCTGCGCCGCGAAGGCCTGGGCGCGGTCTACTACTACATGATGCACACAAGGCTGGGCGCGCCCGTTGCGGGCAACACCGCGGACTTCTTCCGCGACATGGCCAGCGAAGAGGGCGTGATGAACATGCTCGAGCAGGAAATCCGCAAGGACCGGCGGCGCGGCACCCCCTCCTGGACCGACTACCAGAGGGCCCACAACATCCCGCCAAGCGAGACCTGGGAGCACCTTTTCCTCGATCCCGAAAGCCCGCAATCGCGGGCCACCATCGCCACCTTGAAGGAACTCTACCCCAATGGGATCTCCACGCTCGATGCGGTGATCGGGCTCACGCTCAACGAGCACCGGCCCGAGGGCCTTGCCATTACCAACGAGGGGTTCCAGACCTTCGTGCAGGAAGCGACCAGCCGCATCCGCAAGAACCCCTACCTCACCGAAAAGTGGCGCCCCGACGAGGTCAGTTGGACCGCGATCAACCTTGTCGAGGCGATCGACAAGGAGAAGCTGCTCTACCTCCACTGCCCCGAACTGCGCGACTGGCTGCTAAACCGCGAGACCGTGAACAGCTACGAATATGCGGGCACGAACCCGCGCGACAATCCCGAGGAACACCCCCTCGAAAGCACCGGCATCATCGTGTGGGGCGCGCAGAACATACGCGACTTTGGCCTCGGCGATGCCTGGAAGGACGCCCATTTCCACGCAGGCGTCCCCAACGACATGCTGCGGATCGAGCATGGCGAAGAGACCTATGTCGTCGATCTCACCGACCGCCAGCTGCTCGCCGATTTCGAGGGGCAAGGCCGCGTCCATGGCCGCGACGTGCTGTTCGAGGACCCGCCCGGCGTGACCCGGCGCGACCTGCTCGCAGCCGCACAGGCCATCCGGGAGGCAGCACGGTATCCCTGGCCGGGCTTCGAAGCGCCCGGACATCCCGGCTTCGTGAGCGGCTGGCAGCTCACCCAGGAGGAAGTCGACACGCTCAAGCGCTACAAGGGCGATCCTGAAGGGAACGGCGTGCAGGCGCGCCTGACCGATCTGGAAAAGCACCTTGTCCCCTTCAACCTTGCCGGGACAAGCCCGACCATCGGCTTCTCGCAGAACCTGCGCGGCTGGCGCACGCTCGAGAAGAGCGGCGCGCGGGCGCTGTTCCTCACCCTCGGCTCGATCTTCACATTCGGCGGCCTCAGGAACTTCGTGACCGGGCGCGGCATCCCGATGGACGCCATGGCCCGGCGGCGGCCCGCACAGCGCACCGGGATCTTCGATGCCCGGGGCATGATCGACGAGCCCCGGCTCGCCGAATACCTGGGCCAACTGCGCGCGATGGCCGGGGAGAGCGAGACGGGCGCAATCCCCGAAGAGGACTTCCTCGCGATGCTCGAGGCGAAAGGCGCCCTCGACAGCCTGACCCGCAAGCAGTGGGGCTCCTACTTCCGTCTGCTCGAACGCGCCGGGCGCGCGCAGGCGATCACGCCCGAAGACTTCGAGGGGCTCTACCGCAACACGCTGATCCCACGGATGTTCGAAAAACTGGAGCGCGCCTAGAGGCGCTTGCGATCCGATGGCATCGGATCAATCGAAGCGCTCGGCCCCCGTGGGTTCGATGTGCGCAACCGCGTTGCTGGCCTGCCGGAAACGGGCCAGTTCGGCATAGATCCGGCGCCGCGCGCGGTTGAGATTGCCCAGCGGACGGTGCGCGGCGATGCTGTGCCAAGGGTTGTAGGAAAGATTGCGCGCGAAGGCCATCTGCGCCGGTGTATCGAAGGTCTGGCGCGGGATGCGCAAGGTGGCCACCGGAACCCGGGGGGAGAGTTTCTCCGGCCACAGGATCCCTGCGTGCTCGATCGGCATGCGCCGCGCGTCGGTCTGCACCTGCACGGTCATCGTGAAGGCGACATCCTGGCGCGCCAGGGTGCGGGCCATGTTCTCGCGCAGATAATGGTCGGAGGGGCGGCGCGGCAGGCCCTCGACTTTCATGTCGACCTTGCCCTCGGGCAGGAAGGCGTACTGCATCGCGGTCCCCTCTCCCAGGAGATAGGGCACGCAGCTGTAGTAGGCGGTCCCCAGCGGATTGCCCTGCGTCCGGCTCCAGAGCCCCTGCATCAAAAGGTCGAGCACGTGTGGACGCGGCCCCAGAAAGTACCATAGGGGCAGCTCGCGCAGGCTCCAGGACTGCAGGCAGACGTTCTCGCGCAGCGTGGGCGTCGTGAAGGTCGGGCAACTGATCCCGGTGAGGTCCTGCGTGAAGCGCTCGTCCTCCACCAGCTTGGGGCCGGGCACGTCCATCAGCTTCACGCCGATGCTCAGCACGCCAACATCGTCGATATCGGGCGGGGTGTGCGGGCCCGGTCCCCCCAGCCGCACCCAGGCCGGGTAGCTGCGCCGGGCGGCGAAGATCCCCTTGCGCAAGGGTTCGGGCAGGTCGGCATGCACCTCCAGTTCGCCGCGCACCACGCCATGGGTCTTGGTGTTGCCGCCGCGCTCCATCTCCTGGGGCGCGAAATCCTGCGCCATGTGCTGGCGCATGTGCGCGATGACCTCCTCCAGCAGGCGCTCTTCGTCGGGGCCGACACGCTCCTGCGCCAACCCCAGATCATCACCCCTGTACCACAGCAACGCCAGCCTCTGGACCAGGACCGTACCCGGTCGCTGCAGCAATCCATCGAGCGCAGGGCGCAGCCACGGATCGACCCGACGCTCGGCACGAAGCGAATATTCCAGGAAATTGTGCAGCCAGCGCAAAGTCACGACAGCCCTCCCCGAACCATGCACGGGCATGATCAATTGTACACATTAGAGAAACGTGGCACTTTTGTCATCACACATCCATGTCGAGTCGGCCCGTAGAGACCCCCAGTGCTCTTTGCCGGGGACTACATATCCGGGAACGACTTGCGCTTCGGGGAGGCAAGATCATGACCGTGACTGTCGCGGACCTGCTCACCAAGACCGCCGAGGAACTCGACGCGCTGTTCGCAGCGGCCCCGCGCGGCGACATTCCCGATGGCGAGACCAAGGGCACGGCCATCATCGCGGCCGGCACATCCTACAGCGACGAAGTTGCCAAACTGGTCGAACTCTTCGCCTGGCAGGGCAAGGTCTTCGATGCCGAGCACGGCTTTCTGCGCAACTACATCCTGCCCTTCGGCATCAAGGCCATCGTCGCCAAGGTCTATTACGGGCAAAGCTGGATGGACCAGAAGGACAGCATCGTCATCGACTATTCGGAAACCTCGCTGGTGGCCGCACGCGTGCGCGACGAAATCCGTCTGGTCGCGCCCGGCCTCTTCCTCGGCAAGGTCTATTGGGGCGACAAGGCGCTGATGCACTTCGCACTCGAGGTCTAGGCCCGTGGCGCGCCAGTCGCTGCTTGCCGTGGCCGCCACCGTACATGATCACGCGATCCCGGAGCTGGAGGCCCTGCTGCGCACGATGACCCGCGCGCCCGAGGCACCGGGACAGGCCGATCCGGACAATCCGATCATCCCTTTCGGCCAGATCGAGGGGCTCCATTTCCTGCGCTTCGTCCTCCTGGAGGATCCCTCACTGCCCGACCGCGCGGCCTACCCCCGGCTTCCAGCCTACGAGCCGACCCGGCTCATGCTGATGGTCGATGGCGACGGATCGCCCCAGGACCTGCTGCAACGTCTGCTGGCCACGGCCCATGAGGGCCTCGTGCGGGTCTTCATCCATTGCGATGCCACGGTCACCGGCACGAACATCGCCGCATGGATGGATCGCCACCGGGTGAGGTCGGCCGCGAACTACGTCAACTGGCCCGGGCGCAGCGCGCGGCAGGTGCGCGAGGAAGCGCAGCTGCACGAGGCCTGGCTCACGGTCCGCCTGGAGCATCCGGACACGTCTCCCGAAGAGCTCTGGCCGCTTCTGCGCGCGGCGGCGCAGGATCTGCCCCTCTCTCCTCCGGTGCGCCCTTCGCTGAGCGAGCGGCTGGGCAACCTCCTCCACCTCCTCTCTTTTCCCGTACTGGCGCTGCTGAGCCTGCCCGTGCTGCTGCCCGCGCTCCCGGTCCTGATCGTGATGCTGCGACGGCGCGAGACGCGCGACCGGGTGATCGCACCGCGCCCCTCGCGCGCGCGAAACACGATGCTCTCCGCCCTCGAAGACCACGACGTCACCAATCCCTACAGCGCCATCGGCAGCCTCAAGCTCGGACGCTTCCGCCGCTGGCTGACCATCGTCATCCTGTGGGTCATCAACTGGGGCGCGCGCCACATCTATCGCAGCGGACGCCTTGCGCGCGTGAACACCATCCATTTTGCCAGCTGGACCTTCCTCGACGATAGGCGCCGCGTGTTCTTTGCAAGCAATTACGACGGCAGCCGCGAGGCCTACAACGACGACTTCATCGACAAGGTCGCCTTCGGCCTCAACCTCTCGTTCTCGAATGGCCTCGGCTATCCCCGCACCGACTGGCTCGTACGCGGCGGCGCCCGGCACGAACGCGACTTCAAGTGGTACCTCTTCCACCACCAGATCCCGACGCAGGTCTGGTACAACCCCTTCCGCGGCCTCACCACCTACGACATGGCGCGCAACGCCCGCCTTCGCGCGACGTACGAGCGGCGTCCGACAGGCGCGGAGCTGGCCCGCTTCGTGGCCGAGATCTGACGCGATGGCAGTCGACAGGGACGATGTGCAGGCGCTGGTGCGGTCCGGGTTCGGATCGCTCGGCAGCGCGCGCTACATCCTCGCGCGGATCGTGGATAGCGCGCGCGCGAAGGCCTGGCTGCGCGGGCTCGTGCCGACACGGGCCAGCGAGGTCGGAGAGGGCCGCGCGCTCGACACCGTCCTGCAGTTCGCCTTCACCCGTGCAGGCCTGCGCGCGCTGGGCTTCACCGCCGCCGAACTGGAGAGCATGGCCCCGGAATTCCTCGACGGGATGGCCAGCGATGCACGCCGCTCGCACCGGCTTGGCGATGTCGGTGAAAGTGCGCCTACGCATTGGCAATGGGGGACAGGCATACGCGAACCCCATGTCCTGCTCCTCCTCCTGGCCCGGCCAAACCGGATCGCGGACTGGGCAAGCCACGTCGAGCGCGACGCGCGCGCCAACGGCTTTCGCCTCGTGACCACCCTGGCCAGCAATCCCGCGCCCGAGGACAGCGGCCCAGCGCGCGAGCCTTTCGGCTTTGCCGATGGCCTCTCGCAACCGGAGATCGACTGGGACGCCAAGCACCGGCCGAGCGCCCGCGCCGATCGCGCGTACCGCCCCCACATCGCAGCGGGCGAAGTGCTGCTGGGGCATCGCAACGAATATGGCGCGATCGCGGGCGATGCGACAGGGCCGCTGGTCCAGCGCAATGGCAGCTACCTTGTCTATCGCCAGCTCGAACAGGACGTCACCGGCTTCTGGGGCTGGCTACACGCGGCCGCAGGGCCCGACGGGGCGCTGGAATTGGCAGAGCGGATGGTCGGGCGCTGTATCAACGGCGCGCCCCTCCCCGGACTGGCGCACGGGCCCGGGCCGGAAGACTTCGATTTCCAGGGCGATCCGCTGGGGCACCTGTGTCCGCTCGGCGCCCACATCCGCCGCGCCAATCCCCGCGTGGGAGACGATCCGCTGGGCCCGCGCGGTATCCTAGGCAACCTGCTCTCGACCGCAGGCTTGCTGGGAAACGCGGCGGGCGATGCGGTCGCCAGCGCACGCTTCCACCGCCTGCTGCGCCGGGGCCGCCCCTATGGCGTGACAATGGCGCCCGAGCAGGCCATGCGCACCGGTGCGCCCAAGACAGAGGCCGGGCTGCACTTCCTGTGCCTCAACGCCAGCCTCGCGCGCCAATTCGAATTCGTGCAGGGGGCCTGGCTCATCAGCCCGACCTTTGGCGGCCTCTCGCAGGAAGGCGACCCGCTGATCGGCGCTCGCTGCCCGTTTCCAGATGACCGGCGCACCGACCTGTTCCGCTATCACGATGCCCAGGGCCACCCCCGCATCGCGCAGGGGATGGACCGCTTCGTCACGGTGCGCGGCGGGGCCTACTTCTTCCTGCCGGGCCTCGAAGGACTGGCCTCGATCACCGCGCGGTAAGCCGCTCTAGACATGGCCGACACCTGTCAGGCCGGGACCGACTGATCGTCGACGACCTTGCGGATCCAGCGGCGGAACCGCAGGATGTTGGGCGAGGTCCAGCGGTCATCGCGCGAAAGCAGCGCGTAGCTGCCGAAGCTGACCGGCTGGAACGCGGTCTGCGCAGGCATGACCCGCACCAGCCGACCGGTCGCCAGTTCGTCGTGCAGCAGCATGGTGTTGACGAGCGCGATGCCCTTGCCCCGGCAGGCTGCGTCGATGGTGAGGTGCGCGTGCCACAGGCGCGGACCGCTCAGACGCTCGGGCGGCGTGATCCCCTGGGCCAGAAGCCAGTGGTGCCACTCGGCCCCGTCCTCCTCGTGAAGGAGCGGCAGATCGAGGAAATCCCCGGCCTCCCGGATCGGGGCGATGCCGGCCAGAAACGCGGGGCTGGCCACGGGAAAGACCTCGGGCCGGGCAATGTCGAGGCGGCGCACCTCGCGCGGGATCCGGTCCTCCTCCCAGGACCGCACGTAGCGCACATCGCAGTCCACGTCCTTGCTGCGGAAATCCGGCCCCTCGTCTGCGGGACGGAAATCGACGTCGATGTCGGGGTTCTCTTCCAGAAAATCGCCCAGGCGCTCGGCCAGCCAGAGCGAGGCGAAGCCCGGGACGCACCAGACGCGCAGCGTGTTGTCGGTACCTTCGCCCAGCAGCGATCCGGTCGAGCGGGCGATGATCGAGAGCGCCTTGGCCACCTCGCCATGGTAGACTTCGCCCTGGTCGGTCAGGCGCCGGTCGTTGCCGTAGCGCAGCACCAGCGGCGCGCCGACCCAGCCCTCGAGCGAGCGGATATGGCGGCTCACCACGGCATGGTCGATCATCAGCTCGCGGGCGGCCCGGCGAATACCGCCCAGGCGTCCGACGGCTTCGAAGGCGCGCAAGGCGGCCAGTGGCGGGTACAGGCTCGTATCGGTCACGACTACCCCTCTCAAATTCTTGTGCGTCCCGCGTGTCGGTCGAAGACCGCAGGCAGGTACCAAGCCCTTCAAGAAGGCATCCTCTCCCGGGACAAGGCGCCGCATTTCGAAAATTCGCACGCTGAACTGGTGGCCCCTGCGCACCACATCATGCATTCAAGGCAACTTGCTGACAAGAATTCTATGCGCCTCAATATATTCGATCTTATCTATTCTCGAAACCTGTGCACTATTGCGCAATCGCGGTGCAGGATGGGCGGGGGAAACGGGGAATGGCGATGGACGAAAGCGAACACGAACGGCTGGGCATGAACCGGCCGATTGCCCGGCGCAGCTTCATCGGCGGGGTGGCCGCGACCGGTGCAGGGCTTGGCGCGCTGTCGCCGCTGGCGCGGGCGAGCGAGCCCCTCGCCGCGGCAGGTGCAGGTCCTGCACTCGCCCCCGATACCTCCACCTATCCGCCCGTGCGCAGCGGCCTTCGCGGCCAGTATCCCGGCTCCTTCGAGAGCGCCCATGCCGTTCGCGACGGGGACCTGGGCGCGGACATCGCGGCACACGATACCGGTGAGCACTACGATCTCGTCGTCGTGGGCGGGGGCATCTCGGGCCTGTCCTCGGCCTGGTTCTACCGCAAGGCGCTGGGCCGGGACATGCGCATCCTCGTCCTCGACAACCACGACGATTTCGGCGGCCACGCCAAGCGCAACGAGTTCCACCACGAGGGCCGCACCATCCTGGCCTTTGGCGGGACGATGAGCATCGAGAGCCCGTTCCCCTACAGCTACACCGCCAAGGCGCTGCTGGCCGAACTGGGGATCGAGCCCAGGACATGGGAGCACTACCGCCGCGAGGATACCTACAAGGGCCTGTCGGGCGGCGTCTTCTTCGACAAGGAAAGCTTCGGGCGCGACGCGGTTGCGCCGGGCTACGGCGCGCTTGCCTGGGCAGACTTCTTCGCGCGCGCGCCGATCCGCGCGGACATTCGCGCCGAGCTGACCCGGCTCTACACCGCAAAGACGGATTACCTCCCCCACCTCGATCCCATCGCCAAGGCCGAGGCGCTCAAGCGCATCAGCCTCCAGGACTTCCTGCTCGGGCCCGCGGCCATGAAGCGCGAAGCGCTGCCCTTCTTCGCCGGGATGGGCTTTCGCAACAACAAGCGCGTGGACACCTGCCCCGCCTACGAGGTCGCGCACCTTCCGATCTTCGATGGCATGGAGATCGCCGGCCAGATCCGCATGCACTGCGACGAGTTCCACTTTCCCGACGGCAACGCCTCGATCGCGCGCCTGCTCGTCAACCGTCTGGTGCCCGGCGCCCTCCCCGGGGTCCACGACCAGGAGAGCATCGTCACCGCGCGCGTGGATTACACCCGGCTCGACCTCCCCGGAGCCCCCACGCGCCTGCGCCTCGGCAGCACGGCGGTCCATGTCGCGCACATCGGCACGGTCACCGCCGCGACCGAAAAAGCGGTGCGCGTGGTCTACATGAGGGACGGCAAGGCCGCCTCGGTCACGGCCGCAAACGTGGTCCTGGCCTGCTTCAACAACATCATCCCCTATCTCGTGCCTGAGCTTCCGGACGCGCAGAAGGCGGCGCTGGGCGAAGCCTCGAAGGTGCCGATGCAGTACACCAACGTGCTGGTGCGCAACTGGGAGCCCTGGCGCAAGCTGGGCGTGCGCAGCCTGATGGTGCCGAACGGCTATCACACGCGGGTCGGGCTCGACTATCCGATGGCGATCGGCGGCTATGCCAGCGCCACCCGGCCCGACCAGCCCGCCATCGTGACGATGATCCGCAACCCCAACCAGCCCGGCCTGCCGCGCAAGGAGCAGCACCGCGCCGGGCGCCACGACATGCTTGCCACGCCCTTCGAAACAAGCGAGCTGGAAGTGCGCCGCCAGTTGCAGCGCATGCTGGGTTCCGCCGGCTTCGACGCCGCGCAGGACATCCTGGCGATCACGGTCAACCGCTGGCCCCACGGCTATGCCTATACCTACGACACCCTCGCCGATCCCGACGTGCCCGAGGCCGAACGCCCGCACATCGTGGGACGCCGTCCCTTCGGACGCATCGCGATTGCCAACGCCGATGCGGGCGCGGCGGCCTACACCAATGTCGCGATCGACCAGGCCGAACGCGCCATCGGTGAGGTTCTGGTGAGCCGCGGGCTGACCTGACCCCTTCGCGTGGAGCCTCAGCGGCGGTAGAACACCTTGCCATCGACCAGCGTCAGATCGACCCTGGTGGCAAGGATTTCCTCCTCCGGCACAGTGAGCAGATTGCGGTCAAGCACGACGAGCTCGGCAAACTTGCCCGGCGTGATCGTGCCGCGGTTGTCTTCCACGAAGCTGAGGTAGGCGGCCTCGCGGGTGTACATCGCCAGCGCGGCCATGCGCGAGACGTCTTCTTCCTCACGGGCATAGGCCGTGCCGCTTTCGGCCTTGCGCGTGACCGCGACGTAGACGCCGTAAAGCGGCCCGATGGGCAGGTTGCCCGAGCCCAGCACCATCTTCACACCGCGGCGCAAGGGCGTGCCCAGCGGGTTGATGTGGGTCAGCGCACGGCCCTCCAGCGTCTGCTGGTAGCGCCCTTCAAGGTTGTAGAGGAAGTTGGTCTGGGCCGCGCTCCAGATGCCGTGTGCGGCCATCGTCTCAAGAGTCGCCTCGGGCGGCAACATGGTGAGGTGCGAGGAGAACCAGCATCCAGGTCTCGGCCATCGTCGCCTGCCATTGTCGTGCGCCGCAGCGGGCGCCGCGTTTCCTCTGGGCCGCCGCGCGGCTCCCTAAGTGACTTTCGCAGGCCCCTGCCGCAGTGGAAGGAGCCAAGTCTGACACCGCCGGTGCATGCCGGACACCACTCCTGCACCATGTAAAAAAGGCCACTAATCCCCAAGGATGGCGGCCGTTTGGAGGTTGCCGGTGGGTACGACGTAATCGGGTGGGCTAGAGCGCTCAGGTGCGCCGGGCGAAGGGATAGGTCTCGCGCTCGACGACCTCGCTGACGGCCCGGTGCGCCTCCAGGATCGCCGCGTCGGTATGCGGACTTGCCGCGGCATCGGAGTTGGCGATGGAGACAAGACCGTAGGGCTGCCGCCCGACCACGCAGGGCCGCTCGGGCGACTGCGTGTAGACCCATTCGACCGGATCGTAGAGGCTGTTGTAGGTATAGGCATAGCCGTGCGGCCAGCGGTTGACGGTGATCGCGGCAATGTCGCGCGCAGGGTCGAAGCCGCCCGGCCCCAGGATGCGCGCAAGCTGGCTGCGGGTTTCGCGCTCGAACGTCTCGAAGCTCATTTCCAGAAGTTCGGCGCGGCCGATGCGGTGCTGGTCGCGGCGGGGCTGACCGGGCGCATTCATGAACTTGGTGAGGTGCAGCGCGATCGGCTCCTCGCTCGAGCGGGCATGGCGCAGAGCGCCCAGGTCCACCGCCTCGGTGAGCGCGACGACATCGTGGAACATCGTCGGGCACGAGATGCTGGAGACGCCCAGCTTCTCGAACGCGCGCCAGTTGCGAAGTACCACGTTGGTGTAGATGAGCGGCCCCTTCACGCCGTAGGCCAAGGCCTCCTTCTGGGGCGCGGGCAGTTCGGGCATCATGTAGGGGATCGCCATGTTCCAGCAGGCCATGATGACCGACCTGGCGCGCACCGATTTGAGCGCATCGCCGTTGGCATAGGTGATGACGGCCTCGCGCGCGGTCTTCGCATCGCCGTCGTGGGCCACGTTGACAACGATGCTGGAGAGACGGATACGCACCGGGTTCTCGGCCCGGTCAAGCGCGTCATAGGCGATGCGCGCGGTGCCCATGTCCTCCTGCGTGCGCGCCGAGGTCGCGCCGGGCACGAGGTGTGCAACCAGCAGCCGGGCCAGCGTGGCGTTGCCATCGGGAAAGTGCACTGCGTTCCAGTCGATCTTCTGGCGCCCGTGCTGGCCGCCGGGAAGGTCGGCAAAGAGGCCCTCGGGGATTTCGCCAAGGCCCAGCCCGGAAAAGCCGGGATACCCCTCGACCCAGCCGAACAGCGCCGGGGTGGCATCGGCCCCGACGCAGAAGCTGCTGGTGCCCATCTGCTGGAAGAACCACATGACCTGGGGATCGAGCTTCAGGGTCTTGAGGTAATAGTCCCGGAACGAGGTGGTCGCGAGGAAGTGCTTCTTTTCCGCCACGCTCATGCCCGCCAGATAATCAGGCTGGTCGGGCGCGACGAGGCGGACCATGTCGGCGCGGGCCTTGGCCGAAAGCGGCGTGCGGGCGAGGAACTCTGCCGAGCCCATCGCGCCAGGACCGCCGCCGTGGCCGGCGCCGCTTTCCGGCACGACAAGCCGGTCCGCCTCCCAGGTCTCGGCATCGAAGAAGTGGCCGCGCGTCAGGCCCTTGTCCGCATAGAGATCGCGCACCTCGGCGTTGGAAACCCGGTAACGTTCAAGGTCGATCCCCATGTCGTCCAGCAGCTGCGCGGCCCAGCGGTTGTAGCGCGCGGGCGATTCGATGTTGAGCGTGCCCCCGTTGATCACCACCAGCTTGCCATCGACCATGAACTCGTTGCGCTTGGCGTGACCGCCGAAGTCGTCGTGGTTGTCGAGGATGAGGATGCGCGCGTCCTTGCCCACCGCCTTGCGGTAGAAGTGCGCCGCGGACAGGCCCGAGATGCCGCCCCCCACGATCACCAGGTCATAGGTTTCGCCCTGGTCGGCCACGTCCTCGATCAGCAGTTGCCCGTCGCGCAGGAGGTGCGCGAATTCAAAGGAGCCGGCGTGGCTGCCACGCATCCCGGTCTTGGCCGGTGGATAGCTGGTAGCCCCCGCCCCGCCTGCCGCCGCCGCATCTGTCGCCGTCTGCGCGAGGCCCGGCGCCGACAGGCTGGCCGCGCCGATGGTGCCCAGGGCCAGCGCGGTGCCGTTCAGGAAGTCGCGCCGGTCGATGCGGCAGTCCATTCCGAGACGCAGGTCATTCTCGGTCATTCGGCTGGCTCCTGGATAGGCGTATCGATATGGGCAAGCGGGTCGAGCGGGGCCGCCCTGGCCCGGCGCAGGACGAGGAAGAGCGCGGCGAAGAAGGCGGTGATGGCCACGCTCGACCAGAACTCGGCGGCCGATGCCGGATTGAGCGCCATGGCGCCCAGGATCACGCAGATCGCCAGCACCGAGGCCCCACTCAGCCAAGGGAAGAACCAGGTGCGGATGGTCAGCTGCTGCGGGCATTCGCGCTCGAAAATGCGGCGAAGGCGCATGTGCGAGAGTGCGATCATCAGGTAGACAATCAGCATCAGCGCGCCCGAGGCGTTGACGAGGAAGCTGAACACGACCTCGGGCGATAGCACCGAGGCGGCCAGCGCGGCGTAGCTGAAGAGGCTCGCGATCAGGATCGCGCGGGCAGGCACCTTGCGCGCGTTGACCCGCACCAGCGCCTGCGGCGCATCCCCGCGCGCGGCCAGCGTGAAGAGCACGCGCGAGGTGACGTAGAGCCCGGAATTGAGGCACGAGAGCACCGCGACCAGCACGATCACGTTCATGATCAGCGCCGCGCCCGGAATGCCGATGGCGGCCAGCGCGGCGGTGAAGGGCGACTGGCCGGGCACCACGCTGTCCCACGGCACGACCGAGACGATCAGGAACACCGAGAGGATGTAGAAGACCAGGATGCGCAGCGCGACGGTGCTGGTCATGCGCGCGACGGTGCGGGTGGGCTCGGCGGATTCGGCCGCCGCGATGGTGGCGATCTCGGCCCCCACGAGCGCGAAGATCACGCTTGTCGTCGCGGCGAGCACCTGCATCCCCCCGGCCGGCGCGAAGCCGCCGTGCGCGGTGAGATGGCCGAAGGTCGGCCCGTCCGGCGCGCCCAGCCCCAGCGCATAGGCGCCGGTGACGAGGATGAAGACGATGATCCCAGCCACCTTGATCGAGGAGAACCAGAACTCGAACTCGCCATAGGAGCGCGTCGACATGAGGTTCACTGCGGTCAGCACGGCCATCAGCACGATGCCGATGAGCCAGACGGGAAGAGCGATCCACCCCGCGATGATGACCGCGCCCGCAATCGCCTCGATGGCCACGACGACCACCCAGAAATACCAGTAGAGCCAACTGCTGAGAAACCCCGCCCAATGGCCCAGGCCCATGCGGGCGAACTCGGGAAAGGACTGGATGCCGGGGATCGCGACCGCCATCTCGCTCAGCATGCGCATGATGACAAGGACGATTGCGCCCGCCAGCGCGTAGCTCAGGATCACTGCGGGCCCTGCCGCGGCGATGGACGTGCTGCTTCCCACGAAGAGGCCTGCCCCGATGATCCCGCCAATCGCTATCATCGAGACGTGGCGCGCCTTGAGCGAGCGGCCAAGTTCATCCTGGCTCTCGCCCGGATAGACTTCCGCGGGCGATACGATGTCGTTGTGCGGGATCGCCTGCGTCCCCTCGTCTGCCCTGCCCGTCATCGCGCTCCCTGCCGTGTCATGTGTGAGGGACCCAGTGCAGGTCGTATTCGACCTCCCAGGTCGCACCGTCGTCCTCGCTGCCCATCGAAAGCTCGCGGATGCCCCCGTCCCCGGTGCGCGCCAGCGTCGAGTGGCGCAGGCGCGGCACGCGGGCAAACACGGGCACCTCAGTCGACCTGCGCGATGATGCGGCGCAAGGTGTCCACGATGTGCGCGACCTGCCCCTCCTCGATGATGAGCGGGGGCGAAAGCGCGATGATATCCCCTGTCACACGGATCAGCACGCCTTCCTCCCAGCAGCGCCGGTAGATCTCAAAGGCGCGGGTGCCCGGACCGTTCGGGCCTGCCTCAAGCTCAATCCCGGCAATGAGACCAAGATTACGTATATCGACGATGGGCGCCAGCCCCCGCAGTGAATGGACCGCCTCCTGCCAGAGAGGTTCCAGGCCCGCGGCCCTCTCAAAGAGGCCCTCCTCGCGGTAGACATCAAGGCTGGCGAGCGCGGCGGCACAGGCGAGCGGGTGGCCGGAGTAGGTATAGCCGTGGGGCAGCTCCACCGCGCCCTCGGCCGCGGCCGCACAGATCGTCTCGTAGATCCCCTCGCGCACCAGGATCCCACCCATCGGCACCGTGCCATTGGTCAGCCCCTTGGCCATGGTGATGATGTCGGGCGTGACGCCGAAGCGCTGCGCGGCAAAGGGCGTGCCCAGACGCCCGAAGCCGGTGATCACTTCGTCGAAGATGAGGAGAATACCGTGGCGATCGCAGATCGAGCGCAGCCGCTCGAGATAGCCGCGCGGAGGCACCAGCACGCCGGTCGAGCAGGCGATCGGCTCGACGATGCAGGCCGCGATGGTCTGCGCCCCGTGCAGCTGAACCAGACGCTCCAGGTCGTCGGCAAGGTCCGCGCCATGCTCGGGCACGCCCTGGGTAAAAAGGTTGCGCTGCGGGTCATGGGTGTGGCGCAGGTGGTCGACACCGGCCAGCAGCGCGCCGAACATCGCCCGGTTGCCGACGATGCCGCCCACCGAAATGCCGCCGAAATTGATACCGTGATAGCCGCGCTCGCGCCCGACAAGGCGGGTGCGTGTCCCCTCGCCCCGCGCGCGCTGCCAGGCGAGCGCGGTCTTGAGCGCAGTTTCGACCGCTTCGGAGCCGGAATTGCAATAGAACACCTGGCCAAAGCCCTCCGGCGCCAGATCGACAAGCCGGTTGGCCAGCTCGAACTGGGCGGGGCTGCCCATCTGGAAGGGCGGTGCGTAGTCGAGCTTTGCTGCCTGCTGCTGGATCGCCTCGACGATCCGGGGCTGCCCATGCCCGGCGTTGGAGCACCACAGCCCGGCCGTCCCGTCGAGTATCTCCCGCCCGTCGTCGGTCTGGAAATACATGCCCTGTGCGCCCACGATCATGCGCGGGGCAGCCTTGAACTGGCGGTTCACGGTGAACGGCATCCAGTAGCTCGACAGGTCATTGAGCTTCATTTGCAAGGGCTTCGCGCTCCCGATTGTCTCTTCCGCAAAGAGACCTATCGCCGCAGGAGGGCCCCCGGGAGATGCCTATCCGGCGTGGACTGGTGCCCCGCGCGCACCACCGGCCATCACCGGCACCACAACGCGCTTCCCAAACACGTATCGCGACGTTCGCCTTGTCTGGTTGCCCGCGCCCCTCCCATCGAATAAAGTCGATGGATGGATTCCGATGCTGCCCTCGCCATACTCTCGGCGCTGAGCCACCCCACGCGCCTCGAGGCCTTTCGCCTGCTGCTGCGCCACGAGCCCGAGGGCCTGGCCACCGGCGCCCTGGTCGAGGCCTCGGGGCTGAGCCAGAGCACCTTCTCCTCGCATCTTGCGGTCATGGCGAAAGCCGGGCTCGTGCGCAGCGCCAAGCAGGGCCGCCAGAACATCCAGCGCGCCGATATCGCCGCGCTCAAGAGCCTGATGCTGTTCCTTGCGACCGACTGCTGCCAGGGCCACCCCGAGCTTTGCCAGCCGCTCGTTGCCGAGCTCACGTCCTGTTGCTGAACCCGCTGCACCAGGGCCCCCACGCCTCGGCCCTGTTCCCCTCCCGCTGATCCCATAAGGTTTCTTTCAACCATGTCCGCAACCGCCCCACGCGCGCGCCTCGCGTTTCTCGACCGCTACCTGACCTTGTGGATCTTCCTTGCGATGGCGACAGGCGTCACGCTCGGCTCGGCCATCCCGGGCCTGCCCGCGGCGATCAACGGCCTCTCCTGGGGGACCACCAATATCCCCATCGCGATCGGGCTTATCCTGATGATGTACCCGCCGCTGGCGCGGGTGCGCTATGAGGAACTCCCCCATATCCTCGACGACACGCGCATACTCGCGATCTCGCTGGTCCAGAACTGGATCATCGGGCCGGTGCTGATGTTCGCGCTCGCCGTCCTGTTCCTGTCCGACACGCCCGAATACATGACCGGGCTGATCCTGATCGGCCTTGCCCGCTGCATCGCCATGGTCATCGTGTGGAACCAGCTGGCGAAGGGCGACAACCAGTATGTGGCCGCGCTCGTCGCCTTCAATTCGATCTTCCAGATCCTCTTCTTCAGCGTCTACGCCTGGTTCTTCCTGTCGGTCCTGCCGCCGCTGTTCGGGCTGGAGGGAAGCGTGATCGACGTCAGCTTCTGGACCATTGCCGAGGCCGTGCTAATCTATCTGGGCATTCCCTTCGCGGCCGGGTTCCTGACCCGCAAGGTCCTCGTGCGCGCGCGCGGCAACGCCTGGTACGAAGGGACCTTCCTGCCCAGGATCGGCCCTGTCACGCTGGTCGCGCTGCTCTTCACCATCGTTGCCATGTTCAGCCTCAAGGGCAACGAGATCCTGGCCCTGCCCGGCGATGCGCTGCGCATCGCGATCCCGCTCACGATCTACTTCGTGATCCAGTTCACCATCAGCTTCTTCATGGGCCGCCTCGTCGAAAGCGACTATCCGCGCACCACCGCGGTCGCCTTCACCGCAGCGGGCAACAACTTCGAACTGGCCATCGCGGTCGCCATTGCCGCCTTCGGGCTGGCCTCGCCGGTCGCCTTTGCCGCCGTCATCGGCCCGCTGGTGGAAGTGCCGGTGCTGATCCTGCTCGTGGGGGTCGCCTTCCGCTTCGGGCGGCGCTGGTTCCCCGACACGGTCCCCGTCGAGGAACGCGGCTGAGCCTTGCACGAAAAGGAGCCCCGGAACGCGATGTCCCGGGGCTCCTTTTTCTTCATGGGCTCGCCTGCGGCCGCTGCGATCAGAACAGGCCGAGCGCCCAGCCGATGCCGAAGACCGCGATGGAGAAACCCCACATCGTCAGCAGCGAATAGCGGATGTGCCGCCCGATATCGGCCTGGGCCAGACCCAGCGCCAGCCACATGGCGGGCGAGAAGGGGCTGATGAAGGTGCCGATGATGTTGCCGATGATCATGGCGTAGACGGTGGCCTGCGGGGTGACGCCCACCGGCTCGACGACCTGAAGCACCACCGGCAGCAGACCGAAGTAGTACGCATCGGTGTTGAGGACGAGTTCGAGCGGAAGCCCGAAGAAGCCGATCACGATATGCAGCATGGGCACGGCCGAACTGGGCAGGAAGTCGACCAGCGCCTCGGCCATGGCCTTGAGCATGCCGCTGCCATCGAGCACGCCGAGGAAACTGCCCGCCGAGAGGATGATCGCGCCCATCAGCAGCGCGGGACCCGAGTGGGAGCGCACGCGCTTCATCTGCTCATCGATCGAGCGGTAGTTGCAGGTAAGAAGGACCGAAAGGCCGATCATGAAGGTGTAGGCTGCAGGCAGGATCCCCGCGACGAGCACGGTCAGGACGGCCAGGAAGATCGCCGCATTCAGCCAGATGAGACGCGGGCGCAGCAGTTCCTGCTCTTCCTCGCTCAGCTCCGGCGCGGCCTGGGGGCGGGAGGCCTTCCCGGCCCCATCGACATGCGCGATGTGGGTGCCGTCGGCCTCCAGCACGGCCTGCTCGGGCGAACCTGCCGCCGCGATCCGGCGCCGCTCACGAAGGCCCAGGAATACGGCGAGAACCGCGAGCAGCGCAATGCCAGCGAGCTGGACCGGAATGAGCGGGCGCCACAGTTCGGTCACCTCGATGCCGGTCACCGCCGCAGCACGGCCGAGCGGCCCGGCCCAGGGCAGCATGTTGGCAATGCCCGCCCCCGTTGCAAGCAGCATGAGCAGGAGATAGCGGCTCATGCCCAGGCGCAGGTAAAGTGGCAGCAGCGCGGGAACGGTGAGAAGGAACGTCGTCGCCCCTGCCCCATCAAGGTGCGCGCAGGCCCCCACCAGCGTCGTGCCGACCGCCACGTAGACCACGTTGCCGCGTGTCACCCGGATCAGGCCGTTGATGAAGGGGCGGAAGAAGCCGGTGTCCTGCAGCACGCCGAAGAAGATGATGGCGAAGATGAACATCGTCGCCACCTGCATGACCCGCGCCAGGCCATCGCCGAAGAAGGTCGACATCGCCTCGGGGCTGAAGCCGTAGACCAGCCCGGCCACAAGCGGGACCAGCACGAGCGCGACGATCGGCGAAGCCAGCCGCGCCAGGAGCAGGCCGACGACGCACACGACCGTGAGAAGTCCGAAGAAGGCTAACATGAAACTCTCCTGATGGCCTTTTGGCCTGTTTTAATGCGGTATCTCGACAAGGAACGGAGGCGCGCGCGAGGGAGACCGGGCGCCCCTGGTCCCTGTCAGAAGGTGACGCCGAGACGCGCGGCGAGGGTCTGGCCGCTGTCGCTTCCAGCATAAGGGCCGGCGGCGTCGGTGATGCTCCAGTAGATCCCGTTGAGCTGGATGCGCGTGAAGCTGTTGAGGTACCAGTTGGCCCCCAGCGTCGCGGTCCAGCCGTCGGCGGGATTGGGAATATTGCGGAACGAAACTTCCTCGTAGCGGCTGGTCAGCTCCAGCGCGCCCGAACCGCCACCGAAGACGGGGTTGCGCACGTGCGGCTGCCCGAAACTGCCGGTGCGCGGGTTGTAGGGCGGCAGTTCGCCCGTGACGAACCAGCCTGCCGACGCGCTGTAGGCGCGGGTCCGGAAATCGGGCTGTCCCCCTGCACGCCGCGCGCGGCGCTCGCCCGCCTCGGCCATGAACCAGACCGGCCCCTGGTAGCCCCCGAATTCAAGACCGTAGCCGGTCGTGCCGGTGCCATCGGGCAGTGGCCCGGTGGAGACCCGCAGCGCCCCGTTGAAACGGGTGCCCATGAAGGTGTTGCGCGTCAGGTCGGTGGCCGAGGAGGCCAGCGCCTCATCGAAACCCCAGGCGCCCAGATGCAGCGCGCCGCGCTTGGAACGCAGCGGGTTCACGTGCGCGCGCGCCATGACCGTGCGGCTGTCGCTGTCGGTCTGGTCACCGTCGACCCGGTCGCCGGTGAGCGCGAGCGAGACGTGCCCGCCCGGAAAGAACACGCGGCCCATCGCCCCCACACCATAGTAGCCGCGCTCGGGCACGATGGTGTTGGGGACCACGCTGCGTTCAAGGAAGGCGGTCGAATCCGAACCCGTCGAACCGTCGAAGGAGCGGTCGTTGAACAGGTGGCCCATGCGCAGATCGAAGCTGACGTCCTCGCTCAGACTGTCGCGCCAGCCCATGTAGGCGGTCATGATCTCGGCCCGGTTCTCCGAGAAATCGGCCTCGATCTGGTAGAAGAAGTGGGTGCCCACACCGCCCTCGAAACCCAGGCGCAGCGCGCGCATGCCCGTGGTGGTCAGGTTGCGCCCATCGTGGTCCGATCCGAAGGTCGATCCGACATCGGCCAGGATGCGCCCGCGCGGCTTGAAGGTGTACTCGCCATCGGCCGAATGGAAGACGGGCAGCCCCGCGCCCCATTCGGTGGTGACGTCGGCCTCGTTCGCCGAGCGCGCCCGCGCAATGTCGCGCTCGGCCGGGCCCGGCGGGACCAGCTGCGGCGCGTAGGGCGGGGTCACGACCACGTGCACGGTCTTGGCGGCCGCATCCTTTGTCTCGGTCCTGGTAACGGCCTCAGACTGGGGTGCGGAGCCAGCCGCCAGCTGCGCGGCATCATCCGAACCCTGGCCTTCAAGCTGCTCGATACGCGCGCGCAGGGTCGCGATCTCATCGACGCGGCTGCGCAGCTCGGCGATCTCGGCGGCCTGGCGGCGGACAAGATCGGCCAGGTCCTCGCGGCTCGGGGTCTGGGCAAGGGCCGGGCTCGCCGCGACAAGGGCAACGAGCGCGCAGCTGGTGGGAAGAAGACGCATTCAGGGGGACTTTCCTTGGGCAAGCGCGGCGTTCCACGTGTCGAGAACACGCTGACGCTTGATCGGATCGAGATTGACGAAAAGACGGGGGCCGCCGGGGATGGCGCGGGCCTGCCCGGGCGCGAGGCGCGGCGCGGCCACATCGCCGCGCACCGGCGGCAGTCCAGCCCGCGCGAGAATGTCCTGCCCCTCACGCGAAAGCAGGAAATCGAGGAACAGACGCGCGGCAGCCGGGTGCGGGGCGCCGCGCGCGACAAAGGCGACGCGCGAGGCGACGATGGAGTAATCTTCAGGGTAGAGGACGCCGATGTGCGGATCGGCCTTGGCACGCTCCTCGGCGTAAGGTCCGACAACGTTGTAGGCGTACATCACGTCGCCGCGCGCCACGGCATCGAGCATGGCGCCGGTCGTCTCCATCAGGACCGGCCGGGTTGCCCCCAGCGCCTCAAGCAGGGCCTGCGTGTCCCGCGTCGCGGCAAGGTCCTGGGTGAGGAAGAGGTACCCGATGCCCGAGCGCGCGGGATCGTAGGTCGCGACCCTACCCGTGAGATCCGCCCGGCGCGCGCGCAGCATCTGCGCAAAGGCGGCATGGGTGCGCGCAAGCTCTTGCTGGGCCACCTGCTCGCGGTTGTAGGCAATGGCGACCGGCTCGGCGGTGATGCGGTAGGACTGGTCATTCCACACCGCCTCTGCGGGAAGCGCGTCCTTCTCCGGACTGGCATAGGTCTGCGCATAGCCGTCGTTGACGAGCTTGGCCTGCATGGCCATGGCCGAGGACCAGACAATGTCCGCGCCCACCTTGCCCGCGTCGGCCTCCCGGCGGAAACGGGCATCGAGCGCATCGGCGCTGAGGTCGTGGTAGCGCACCGTCACGCCCGCACCGCGGCGCTCGAAGGCGGCGATGAGCGGCGCGACGGCGCCCGCATCGACGTTGGCGTAGACCTCGACCACGCCCCCTTCGCGCTGGGCCCGGGCCACGCGCGCCGCCTCGCCATCCCGGCCCAGATACGACCAGGCCAGGAGAGCCACAGCCGCAAGCCCCCCTAGGAAGACACCGAAAATCAGGTATGAACGCACGACACTCAAGCTCCTCTCGCTCCCCGGACCTTGCGTCGGGTAAGCCGCCAGTGGCGTCGATCTAATCAAACTTGCTGTCAGCAACCTTTCAGGGGTCCTACCCGCCTTGCGCATCCTCCTTGTCGAAGACGACGACCAACTCGCCCGCAGCCTTGTGAACCTGCTGCGCAGCTCGGGCCACGCCGTCGATCACGTCGCGAGCGGACAGGACGCCCTGCTCTTCACGCAGCAGGAACCCTACGCCGCGCTCATCCTCGACGTGGGCCTGCCCGACATCGACGGCTTCGAGGTGCTGAGCACGCTGCGGCGGCGCGGCGAACGCATGGCCGTGCTCATGCTCACCGCGCGCGATGCGCTCGATGACCGGGTGCGCGGGCTGGACCTGGGCGCCGATGACTACCTGCGCAAACCCTTCGCGCCGGAAGAACTGGAAGCCCGGGTGCGCGCGCTCGGCCGCCGCAGGGGCGGCGATCCCACGCCCGAACTCACCATCGGCACCTTGCAGATCAACCGCTCGACGGGGGCGGCCAGCGTGGCCGGGCGCACGCTCGACCTGCGCCGCCGCGAGGCCGCCGTGCTCGACGCTCTGGCCACCCGCGCGGGCCAGCTGGTCACCCGCCAGGTTCTTCAGGGCGAGGTGTTCGGGCTCGACGAGCCGGTCGGCCAGAACGCCCTGGAGGTCCACATCACGCGCCTTCGCGCCAAGCTGGCCCCGGACGGGCCCGCCATCCGGACGGTGCGCGGGGTCGGCTATATGCTCGATGTCGGCTGAGGCCGCCTTGCCCAGCCCGGCCCCCACCCCGGCCCCCACCCCGGCCTTGCGCACGCGCCTCCTCGTCGCGATGCTGGGCCCGATGGTGGGCGTTGCCATCGTCCTGGGCGTGATCGGCGCGCTCATCGTCACCGACGCGGTCCGCCGGGCCAACGACCGCGTGCTGGGCGGCGCACTTGGAGCCATCGCCGAAACGGTCGAGGCCGAACGGGGCGAGGTCACGCTCGACCTTCCCGCCGCCGCGCTTGGCATGCTCGAAAACCCGCAGCGCGATGCCGTGTTCTACCGGGTCGCGGTCGGCACGAAGACGCTGACGGGCGACCCGGGACTCCCCCCGGCGCGCCCGCCGGCCCTGGACACGGGCGATGCGACAGGCGCGCCCAGCTACCGCTTCGCCACCTTTCGCGGACGCGCCATCCGCATCGCCGAACTGCACCGGCACCTCCCCGGCATCGCCGCGCCGATCTCGGTCCAGATCGCGGAAACGCTGGACCACCGCCGCGCGCTCGGCCGCCGCCTGATCCTTGCCCTGGTGCTGGGCGAGGCGCTCCTGATCGGCCTTGCCGTCCTGCTCCTGCGCCCGGCGCTCGGCTGGAGCCTGCGCCCGCTCGCGCGGTTGCGTGAGGCCGTCGCGCGGCGCTCGCGCCGGGCCGCGCCCGACCTCTCCCCGCTCGATGCCGGGCCCCTGCCGCGCGAACTGATGCCCCTCTCGCGCGCCTTCGACAGCCTGCTCGAACGCCTCGATACGGCCACGGCGGGCATGCGCCGCTTCACTGCCGACGCCTCGCACCAGATGCGCACGCCCCTCTCCACGCTCAAGGTGCAGCTGGCACTGGCCCGGCGCGGCGATCCCGACGCCCTGCGCGAGATCGCCGATGCCGCCGATCGCCTCGAACACCTGATGACCCAGCTTCTTGCCCTCGCCCGCGCCGAGGAAGCCGGCGTCGAGCCCGAGCGCGAACAGGTGGACCTTCATGAAGTGGCCGTCGCCGTCATCAACCGGCGCATCGGACAGGCCATCGCGGGCCGTGTCGAACTCCAGCTCGACGCCCCCGACGAACCAGTCCGCGTCTGGGCGCACCGAACGCTGGTCTTCGAGATGCTCTCCAATCTTGTCGACAACGCGATCCGCTATGGCGGCAGCGGGGGCGAAGTGGAGATCGCGATCACGCAGGAAGGCGCACTTTCTGTCACCGACCGCGGGCCCGGCCTTGCCGAGGCGGACATGGCGCAGCTTGGCCAGCGCTTCGTGCGCTTTCAGCCCGGCTCAGGTCCCGGTGGCAGCGGGCTGGGCTTTGCCATCGTGCGCTCGGCCGCACAGCGCGTGGGCGCCACGATCCATGTCGAGGCCATGGCGCCCGGCCTTCGTGTCACCATCGCCTTTGCGGCCCCGATCGAGGTGATGCCGCAGGCCCGGAGCGCCTGAAGCCGCGTCCCCCATCGCGCCGTCTCAGGCGCGCAGCTGCAGGCCCATGGTCTCGCGCATCGCGATCCCGAGCAACTTCGGGAAGGCCGGATCCGCGAACGTGTAGGGCCCCGGCTGGTTGCTGACGGTATTGTTGAGAACGCCATACATGACCTGGAAGGCAAAGCGGATGCGGCCTTCATCGATGCTCTCGGCAACGACGCCCGGTTCTGCGCGGACCCGTTCGAGATAGACCGAGGCGAGGCTGCGGGCGTTGCGACGAAACGGCTCCCAGGCTTCCGGGTCGACCAGGCTGACCCGGAACGCGGAACGGAAGAAAGCGTCCTGACCGTCGAAGCGGCGCACCTGTTCGGCCAGCAACCGATCAAGGATCTGCGCGAAGGGCGTCTCGCGCACGATTGTCTCGAGCAAGGGCCGCGATTCGGCCGCCGCCTTGACCATCACCGCCTTGAACAGGGTCAGCTTGTCGGGGAATCGGGCGTAGAAGGCCCCCGTGGAACATCCGGCCTGCCCGCAGATCTCGACGATGCCGACATCATCGAACGAGCGGCGCCGCGCGATATCCAGCGAAATCCGGATCAGGGTGTCGCGCAGGAGGCGGCTGCGCGACTGCAGCGCGCGCGGAACGCCGGCGCGTTCGAAGTCCTCGTCGAGATCGTCTGACGGCGTGTTCATCGTGCGAGCCATCGCCGATCTCGGCGGCCGTGTCCACGCCGCACAAAACAGAACCAGATTCTTATTCGTATTGATGCACACCGCCGTGACCTGTAAATCGGCCCTCAAGCAACCCGCAAAGGGTCAGATAAAAACGCGTGGAGAGGTCCTGATGAAGCCCCAATTCCATCCCCCCGTCCTTGGCCGTCGCGCTTTGCTGCGCGCCTCGCTGATGGGCGCCACCGGCGCGATGCTCGCTCTTCCCGGCGCGCGACTGCTCGCCCAGACAGGGTCGGCAGGTGCCTCCGATGCCGCCAGCGAGAAGGGCGCACGGCTCGTGCTGCTGGGCACCAAGGGCGGTCCGCGCGTCGGCGGCACGCGCTCGAACCCGGCCAACGCCATCGTCGTCGATGGCAACGTCTACATCGTGGACTGCGGCATGGGCGTGAGCGCACAGGCCTTCAAGGCCGGGCTCGACATGGCAAGGATGCGCGCGATCTTCATCTCGCACATGCATTCCGATCACGAACTGGAATTCGGCAACCTCGTCTACAACACCTGGGTCGCAGGGGACCTGCGCCAGAAGATCGACGCCTATGGCCCCAAGGGTCTTGCCGACATGGCGCGCAACTACTGGGCCACGCACAGTTCCGACATCCACACCCGCATCGCGGACGAGGGCCGTACCGATCCTGCTACACTCCTGGAAGTCCACGAATTCGACGCCAGGGAAGGCCTCGACATGGACGACGGCGTGGTCCGCGTGACCGCACTCACCACCCCGCACCCGCCGATCAAGGACCTCGCCTACCGCTTCGAGACCCCCTACGGCAGCATCGTTATCTCGGGCGACACCGCCTACAACCCCGCGCTCGCCGAATTCGCGCGCGACTGCGACGTCCTCGTCCACGAGACGCTCTATATCCCCGGCGTCGATGCCCTCGTGAAGCGCGCCCAGCAAGGCGAGGCGTTCCGCAACCACATCCTCAATTCGCACACCTCGGCGGAGGATGTCGGCAAGATCGCCACGCAGGCCCGCGCCAAGAAGCTGGTGCTGACCCACTTCGTGCCCGGCGACATGGAATGGATCACCGACGAGATGTGGCAGAAGGCCGCCGCCACCAACTACGCGGGCGAAATCCTCGTCGGCCACGACCTCCAGAACATTGCGCTGGGATAACCCGGACACCCAAATCCATGAATCGAACGGGAGAAACCTGATGCGCAGCCACCGCAAGGGATGGCGCGTTGGCAGGTGGGCCGGATGCCTGACGCTGGGACTTGTCGCGCCCGGCCTTGTCCCCACTGTCGCCTTCGCGGCCGACAGCGCCGGGTCAACGGCAGACCTGCCTGCCAACCGCCACGAGACCGAGCCGAAAGCCGTACCGGCGTCCACCCCCGCTCCGGCGGGCAAGGACCCGCTTGCCTCGCCCTTCCCGGCCGAGGCGGACGGCCTTGGCCCACGCCTGGGCCCCCACTACCGCCTGCTGCGCGGCGCCGAGGACTGGCGCTTCATGGGCAGGGAGGGCGCCCCCGATGACCGCTTCGCGCCGCTCAAGGCGATCCCGCTCGACGGGGGCGGCGATGTCACCCTGTCGCTGAGCGGGGGGCAACGCACCAGCGTCAGCCATTCGACGCGGCCTCTCCTCAACGATACGCGCAGCCGTACCGAGTGGCTCTCGCGCACGAACCTAGCCGCAGACCTGCGCATCGGGCCTGCCGTGCGCGTTTACGGCCAGCTCGTCTCGGGCCATATCTTCGGCACGAACGAGACCCGCCACGTACCGGTCTGGGAAAACGACCTCATCGTCCAGCAGCTCTTCACCGAGATCCGCGCGCCTGTGGCCTCGGGCGTGGCGCGCATCACGATCGGCCGCCAGGAGTTCTTCGACGGGCCCCGCTTCCTGATCAGCCCCCGCGAAAACCCCAACATCCGCGTCTCGATGAACTGCGCGCGGCTCTCGATGGACTGGTCGCGTGTGCGCTTTACCGTCTTCGACTTCACCCCCACCGCGCAGGGCAACGGGATCTTTGACGACGGCATCGGCAACGGCGAGACCTTTTCGGGTGGCCTTGCGAGCCTGCTCCTCGCCCGGAACCGCGCGCAGGGCACCAACGACGCGATCTACCTCGATCCCTTCTACTACCACTACACACGTGAACAGCGCACCAGCGGCCTCCTTTCCGGATCGGACCGGCGCGAGACCTGGGGGGCGCGACTGTGGGGCCACTGGGGCCGCGTGGCCTTCGACTGGAGCGCCATGAAGCAGGACGGGCGCTTCGCCGGGCGGCCGGTCGATGCCTGGGCGCTCTCCACCCGGCAGTCCGTGGCGCTCGGCTCGGGCAAGCAGGCCCCGCGCCTCGGCTTCCACGCCGACTACGCCTCGGGCGGCGGCAGCTACGCCGCCGACGGCAAGGTCGGTGCCTTCAACATCCTCTACAACGCCACGATCATCTTCAGCGACGACAACTACATCGGCGCGAGCAACGTGATGGGCGTGGCCCCCACCCTCAGTGTTCCCCTCTCGCGCCAACTCAAGGTCGCGACCGAGGCCGGATTCTACTGGCGCCCCAATGAAGACGATGCCGCCTATCGCGGCAACGCGGTCGTCTATGCGGGCACGCAGAACGTGCAAGGACGCCACCTTGTCAACATCGCCCGCGCCCGGATCGACTGGACCCCCGACCCGCATGTCGTGCTCTCGGGCATCGCCAACTACGTCGATGCCGGCAAGGTCCTGACACGGGCCGGCTATGGCGATAACCTCTTTCTCCAGACACGTCTGACGCTGCGCTTCTGATGGCGGTGCGCGGTCTCCTGACGCAGGTGCCTGCGTCCCTTGGCCGCGCCGTGTCGGGGAGGGGAAAACAGGCTGCCATGCGTCCGCATCACCGCGAACACCTCATCACGCTGAGCTGCGCCAGCGTACTCTTCACCGCCGGGTACGCGCTACAGGCTTTCGCGTTCTCCATGCCCGGCCTCGTGCGCGACTGGAACCTCGACGCGCAGGCGGTCGGCCCCCTGCTCGCCAGCGCCATGCTCGGCCTCATGCTTGGCTATCTCGCCCTGTCCCCCCTGGCCGAGCGGATCGGCGTGCGCGTCATCGTCGCAGGCGCAATGGTCTGCCTTTCCCTCGCGACGCTGGCCAGCCTGGCCGCGCCCGGCGTCCTCACCCTCGCGGCCTGCCGGGGTGTGATCGGGGCGGCGAGCGGCGCCGCCATTCCCGCCGCCATCGCCATCGTCAGCCAGCAGGGGGCGCCCCGCTGGCAGGGTGCCCGCGTGGTCGCCACCTACACGGCCTACTCCTTCGGCTTCCTTGCCGCCGCCGGGCTGTCCGGCTGGCTGATCCCCGAAGCGGGCTGGCGCGCGGCCTGGGTGCCAGGTGCGCTCTTCGCACTCGCAGCCGCGCTGGGGGCCCTGGCCCTTCCGCGCCGGGCCGCGCGGAGCGGCACGCGCCAGCCCCGGATCCACGGCCCGCGCGCCTTGCTCGATCGCAACCGCCGCCTCGGAACCCTCCTGTTCTGGATCCTGTTTCCCGCCGGGCTCTGCCTGTTCTACGCGCTCCAGTCGTGGCTTCCGCTCCTTGCGACAGAAGGTGGCATCACCTTTTCCGGTGCGGTCGCACTGACCGGGATTTTCACACTGGGAAACATGCTGGGCGCGGTGCCGATGATCTGGTGGGCCGACCGCATGGGGCCCTTTCGCGCGCTCGCGGCGATGGGGCTGTTCAGCCTTGCCGGCCTCGCCTTGCTCGTCGTCAGCCTCGACCTCACGCACCCCTTGCTGCTGGCCGCCGCGCTCCTGGCCGGGATCGGCATTGGCGGCAGCCAGAAGGGCATGACCAGCGCCGCAAGCCTGTTCTATCCACCTGCCATGCGGACGACCGGCCTTGGCTATGCGCTTGGCATCGGCCGGATCGGCGCGGTCGGCGGCCCTCTTCTCCTCGGCCTGGGCCATGGCTCGACCCGGCTTGGCCTCGCGCTGGCGCTTCCCGTCCTGATTCTCGTGCTGGCCCCGCTCTGGCTCGACCGCCGCTACGGGCGGATCGACTGTGACGGACCGCCTCCCCCCAGACAAAATCCTGAAAGAGACCGGTTGCCATGACCTCTCCCACGCCCTCCAGAACCGCCACCGCGCACGATCCCCAGGCGCTTCTGGCGCACAGCCCGATGAGGCCGCTCCAGATCCTCGTCGTGGCGCTCTCCATCGCGCTCAACGCACTCGACGGCTTCGACGTGCTCGCGATCAGCTTCGCCTCGCCCGGCATCGCCAGCGAGTGGGGCATCGACCGCGCGGCGCTGGGTATCGTCCTCTCGATGGAGCTGATTGGCATGGCCATCGGCTCGATCCTGCTGGGCAACCTTGCCGACCGGATCGGGCGCCGCCCGACGGTGCTCGGCTGCCTGGTGGTGATGGCAGGGGGCATGGCGCTCGCGACACTGGCAAGTTCAGTCACGATGCTCGGCGTCATCCGCTTCCTGACGGGGCTGGGCATCGGGGGCATGCTGGCCTGCACCAACGCCATCGTCGCGGAATTTTCGAACGCACGCCACCGCAACCTGGCCGTCGCGATCATGGCCTCGGGCTATCCGATGGGCGCAATCCTGGGTGGCTCGATCGCGAGTTCGCTGCTGGCAGACGGCAACTGGCGCGACGTCTTCATCTTCGGCGCGCTCGTCAGTGCGGCCTTTCTGCCGCTGGCCTGGTTCCTGCTGCCGGAATCCGTCGGATTTCATGTGCACCGCCGCCACCCCGACGCCCTTGCCCGCATCAACGCGGTGCTTGGACGCCTGGGCCACCACGGCGCCGAGGGGCTGCCCGCCGCAAGCGACAGCGCCCCCAAGCCCTCGCTCGCCGCGCTCTTCGCACCCCGGCTCGCGCGCAGCACGATCCTGCTCACGCTTGCCTATTTCTGCCACATCATGACCTTCTACTTCATCCTGAAGTGGATCCCCAAGATCGTGGTCGACATGGGCTATCCCGCCGCGCAGGCTGGCAGCGTGCTGGTCTGGGCCAATGTCGGGGGGCTCCTGGGCGCAAGCCTGCTCAGCTTCCTCACCTACCGCGTCCAGGTGCGCTGGCTGGTCATCGGCGCGATGCTCATCTCGACGGTCATGGTCACGGTCTTCGGCCAAGGACAGACGAGCCTCGGCGGCCTTGCGACGGTCGCAGGCGCGGCTGGCTTCTTCACCAATGCGGGCGTGGTCGGCCTCTATGCGATCTTTGCCAAGGCCTTCCCGACCGAAGTGCGCGCAGGCGGAACCGGCTTCGTGATCGGCGTCGGGCGCGGCGGCGCGGCGCTGGGGCCGATCGTGGCAGGCTTCCTGTTCACCGCGGGCTTCGGCCTCGCCGCGGTCGCCCTGCTGATGGCCTGCGGATCGCTGCTGGGTGCCGCCGCGCTCGCCTTCCTCAAACAGGACTGAGCACGGCGGCGGCGCCCCTGTCAGAACAGGTAGCCGATCCCCCAGAGCGGATCGTCGGAATTGAGGAGAAGGATCTCCTTGCGCGCCATGCGCAGGCCCTCGCCCGTGCGCACCAGGTGGTAGGTGACGTCCGCGCCGATGACGCGGGTGCGCTCGAACTTGTACTCCACCAGCATCTGCGCGCAGCGCACTAGGACGCCGCCGTCGGGCGCCTCCTCGAGCACGAAGCGCGAGGTCGTGCGCACCGTGCGCGCCGAGGGCGCGGATGAAATCGAGAACCCGCTCTTGAGGCGCTTCACGCGCATCGCGCGCATCTCGGCATCGTCATAGGCGATGTTGAGTTCGCCCGCGCGGTCCTCGGTCTCGCGCTCGATCGGGATCACGTAGAGCCCGTCCGGCGTGAACAATGGGAGCCAGGCCTTGTAGTCCTGGCGATCAAGCAGTTCGGCCTCGCGCCAGATGAAGGCGCTTGCCTCTTCCAGGGTGATGGGGGCCAGGTCGCTGCGGGTCATTTCGGTCGTGCTCATGCCGACATCATCCTCTTCCATTCCTGATAGGCCGCGCGCATGCCGGTCTCGGCGCTGACATCGGTCACGTGATCGCCCGCCGCATGGCCGATGATCGGGGCCTGGCCCCGGTTGACGAGGATCCACAGGTCATTGCCCGCTGCCGAGCCGCGCTGGACGCGCTCCCAGCCCTCGGCATCGTCGGGCGATCCAAAGCCCATCGGCCCCTGAAAGTGCTCGTGCAGGCGCAGGCGCATGCGGTTGCCCGCCTCGGGCCCGCCATCCATGCCGATGGCGATGTGGCGGATCTCGGTCTCATCGACGCTGACCGGGCGCAGCACGCGGAAGAACGCCATCGAACAGGCCACATTGGGAAAGAGGTTGAGGTTGAAGCCCCCGCCGCCCACGGCGCGCACGATGCGGCGTACCTCGTGGTCGGAATAACCCTCGCCGCGCAGTTCCTCGGCCAGATCGGCGAAGCGTTCGGGAATCGGTGCCTCGAGGTTCTCCTCCAGGTCGACCAGCTCGGGCATCATCACCATGACCGAATGGCCATGGCCCAGGTCCTCGACCCAGCCACCGCGCCCCAGGACATCGAAGACGTTGCCTGTCTCGGCATCGAGGCTGTCGAGGAAGGTCTTGTGAACGATCGGGAAGTGGTAGGCGTCGGTGGTGTTCTCGAGCTGGATCTTCCAGTTGCCCGGGAAGCGGAACTGGTGCTCGCCCAGCGTCTTCACGGGGTAGCCCGCGCCCTGCTTCATGAACAGGTCGATCCACTTCTTCGCGCTGCCGAGGAAGTCCGCGAGCGGCTCGATGTCGTCGCGGAAGGTTGCGAAGATCATGCCGTTGTACTGTTCGGTGCGCAGCGAAACGAGCGGGAACTCGTCCTTGTCGAAATCCTCGCCATAGACCGAGGCGTGCGGCACCGAGCGCAGCTTGCCATCGAGATTGTAGCTCCAGCCGTGATAGGGGCACACGAAGACCGAGGTCTTGCCCGCCTTCTTCTCGCACACCGTCGCCGCGCGGTGGCGGCAGCGGTTGAGGAGGACGTGGATCTTCTCCTCCTTGTCGCGCGTCACGATCACCGGCTGCTTGCCCACGAAGGACTTCTTGAAGGTGTTCTTGCCGGGCACCTCGCTCGCGTGTGCGACCCAGACCCAGGTGTTCTTGAAGATGCGCTCCATCTCCTCGTCAAAGATCGCCGGATCCTTGTAGAGCGAGGTGTGGACGCGATCATCCTGCACGAGGCTGGCGTAGTCCCCATCCGGTCGCGTCATGTCCGTCGGCATGTCCATGGCGTTCATTCTCCTGTCCTGTGTCCAGGCACCGGGACCGGTGCCGGATCGTCCCACCGACTCACCGGTCGGCTGAAAAGGTTCTCGGTTTCGAAACGGGCGATGCGCCAGGCCCCGTCCTCCAGGGCGAAGCCGACATTGAGACGCGCAGACCGCACGTCGCTGCGCCCATCGGCATACGTCGAGGTCTGGAGCATCATCCATTGCCCCTGCGCCTGCCCTGCCCCGTCCGCGACGCGGATCGTCTCGGAGGAAAGGAAGTGCGCGTTCATCGCGAAGTGCGGCGGCGTACCGCCCTCCTCGCCCTGGTACTGCGCCAGCATGGCGACGATCGCCGCGCGGCCGCGATGGCCGCCAAACGCACCTGCATAGCGCGGACCGACCCCGGTCCAGACCGCCTCGCGGGTGAAGAGCGCGCCCAGTTCCTCCATCGGCGAGGTCGGCGAAAGCGTGTCGCAGATCTCCATGTAGCGGGCCATGACGCCGCGGATCGCTCCTTCCGCCTCAAGCTTTTCCAGCCGGGCGAGTACAGCAGCGTAGTCCTCCTGCGCCATCACAGGGCTCCTTCCAGAGCCAGGCCGAGGGCGCACAGACGCGCCTCCGCGCCCTTGGCCGCAACAAGCTGCACGCCAACCGGAAGGCCCTCGCGCGTAAGGGTCGGCAGGGTCAGTGCGGGATGACCCGAAAGGTTGAAAGGCCGCACCAGTTCGGTCAGGCGCAGCGCCCCTTGCGCATCGCCCGCCTCGCGCACGAGAAGCGGCACGCTGGGCAAGGTCGGCAGGACCAGCGCGTCACAGGTCTCCAGCGCGGTGTCGATTTCACAGGTGATGCGTTCGCGTACCGCTTCGGCCTCAGCCCGCGCCGCCGCATCGACCTTGAGGCCCACAGCCAGGCGCGCGTCGATGTCGGAGCCCAGCTTTCCCGAACCCACGAGATGCCCGAAGAGTGCGGCCATTTCAGCCGCCATGATGGTGATCCCGGCGCGGTGTGCCTCGGCGAGCGAGGGCAGTGCAGCCGCATGAACCTGCGCGCCGCTGCGCGCCAGCACGGTATCGAGCGTGGCCTCCACATCGCCATCGGCCGTGGTCGGCACTCGCCCGAGCGTGAAATCGCGCGCAGCCTCGGGCCTCTCGAAACCCGGACAGATCGCCTCCATTGCCATGATGAGCCTACGCATGTCACGTGCGAAGGGGCCGATGCAGTCAAGCGAGCTCGACGACGGGACAGCGCCCGTGCGCGGCACCGCGCCGAAGGTTGGCTTCAGACCGAAAACCGCGCAGCAGGCCGCGGGCATGCGGATCGAGCCCCCCGTGTCGGTGCCGATCGCGATATCCACCAGGCACGCGGCGACGGCCGCCGCGCTGCCGCTGGAAGAGCCGCCCACGATGCGTTCGGGAAAGCGCGGGTTGCGCGGCGTGCCGGTGTGCGCGTTGGCCCCGGTCACCCCATAGGCAAGCTCGTGCATGTTGGCCTTGCCCACGATCCGGCACCCCGCCGCCAGAAGCGCCTCGACGACGGCGGCATGGTGGGCTTCGGGCGCAGCCTCATCGAACGCCGCGCTGCCACAGCCGGTGCGGGTACCCGCAATGGCAAGGCAATCCTTCACCGCGACGCGCGGGGCCGCGCGGCCGGGATCACGTGCCAGATCGAGGTGCTGAACAAGGATTGCGGTGTCGGGGGGATATGTCATAAAGCGAAAGCAACACGAATCACGTGATTAGTCAACTATTTTAGGGCTTGTACAAATGCCGCAGATCCACGAGCTGATCGCGATGGATCACGATCACCGCCTGACCTACGATGCCTGGCCGTTCTACGGGCTGACCCGGGCGCACACGCGCTACCAGACCGCGCTCAGCTCCGCGCTCGAGGACACCGGTCTCGATCCGACGAGCTGGCGCATCGTCATGGTGCTCAAGGAAGAGCGCTGGATGACCGTGAGCGACATCGCCGCGCAGGCCAATTCCAAGCTCTCGGCCATGACCCGCGCGATCCAGCGCATGGAAAGCCAGGGGCTGGTCGAGCTGCGCAGCGGCCAGCGCGACCGCCGCGCGACCGAAGTGGCGTTAAGCCCGGCGGGCGAGGCGCTCGTCGCACCTGCGGTGGACGCCGCACGCCATGTCTTCAACCGCGCCTTTGCCGGGTTCGACGAGGAAAAACTCACTCTCCTGCGCACACTGCTTGGGGAAATGGCCCAGAACCTGCGCTAACCGGCTGGCAGCACATTTCCGGTATGTTCCCCAGAGGGCCGGTCCAGGCCCTTCCAGATCAAGGACACGTCATGACCGTCGCCCCCACCGAAGCCGCCCGCGTCTTCGTCCTCAACCGCTACAACAAGGTCGGCTTCGACGAATTCCCGGGCATCATGCCCTCCAATCCGGACGAGGCCTACGCGATCCAGGACGCCGCCATCGCGGAATGGAACAGCCCGGTCGTAGGCTGGAAGGTCGGCCGGATCACGGGCGAAATGGAAAGCCGGTTCGGGGAGAACCGTTTCCTCGGCCCGATCTTCGAGGAGGACGTGTGGCCGCTCGAACTCGGCGCCCCCACCCCCTTCCCGATGATCCGCGGCGGCTTTGCCGCGCTCGAGGCCGAACTGGTGGCCCGTATCTCCGCGCCCGGGGAACGCGATGACTGGACGGCCAAGGACTGCGCCTCGCTCGTCCAGGCCTGGCATGCCGGGATCGAGGTGGCCGGAAGCCCGCTGGCGACCATCAACGATCTGGGCCCTCTTGCCAGCATTGCCGGCTTTGGCAACAACATGGGCCTCATTCTGGGGCCCGAAATTGCGGTCAGCGATCCCGATACGGTGGAGGCCACCACCACCATCGCCGGCACGACTTTCGGGCCGCGCGCGGCCGGAATGCTGCCCGGTGGCCCCCTCACCGCGATCGCCTTTGCGCTCAACCGCCTGGCCCGCATGAGCGAAACCGTGCCCGAGGGCTGCCTGATCTCGACCGGCGCGGTCACCGGCGTCCATGTGGTGGAAGAGGGTCAGGAATGCCGGGTGCAGTTCGCGCCCGACATCACGCTCGAGTGCGTCGTCACCCCGCTCTGAGCGGCGCCTGGTGGAAGGCCCTGTCGAAGTAGACGAGGCCTTCCTTCGCACCCTCGTCGCCTGCTGGCGGCTAGCCTCTTCTCCGGTGCACAGGGTCGCCCAGGCATCCCCGGTCGCCTCGTAGACGAACGTGCGCGGCGGTGGAGGTATCGTGACCCGCGTAGTTCAGAAGGACCGACATCATCCCGGTATTGCTGGACTACGACGAGAACATTACTTGAACAGTCATCTGTTGTTCGCGTTGTCTCACGGCCCGCTCCGGGATAGGCAAAACCTGGGCGAAGAGGGAACAGCCACGGCGCGAAAGCGTCCGGCCGCCCCGATCCGCCAGGCACGAGCAGCCCGCTGGCCGCGCCAGGGAGAATACCGAGCGATGGATGCAGGCGGCGAGACGGACTTCAACATGGAGGAGTGGCCGTTCTACTGGCTCACCCGCTTCTCCGGGCGCTACCTCCAGCAGATGGAGCTTGCCCTGAAACCGATCGGCCTCGACGTTGCGCAGTGGCGCGTGCTCATGGCGCTGCGCGACCGCGAACGCCTGAGCGTCAGCGAGATCGCCGACCACGCGATTGCCAAGCTTCCGACCATGACGAAGATCATCAAGCGCATGGAAAGCGACGGCCTGGTGGCCTGCGCGCCGCGTCCCAGCGACCAGCGCGTGACCGAGGTGCGCCTGACGCCCGAGGGCGAAACGGCGAGCCGCGAGGCCTGGGCCGCCGCGAACCGGATCTATGCGCGCACGTTCGAAGGTGTCTCGGCCAGGGACGTCGCCAGTCTCAACCGTTTGCTGCGCACAATAACCCGCAACATCGTGCTCTAGGCCGCGCTGGAGCCCGCCTCCGAGCCCCCCCCGAAAAAGCCCGCCGCGCAAGGGTGCGCGGCGGGCAGGCTCGAGCTTGCGGATCAAAGACGCCCGGCGCGAAGTTCGCCATCAATATGTTCGGCCTGGCGCATGGCCAGCGCCACGATGGTAAGCGTCGGGTTGCAGCCGCCCGCGGTCGGGAACAGGCTGCCGTCCGAGACGAAGAGATTGGCAACATCGTGGGTGCGTCCATACGGGGTGCACACGCTGGCCCTGGGATCGTCGCCCATGCGCGCGGTGCCCATGTTGTGGGTGGCGGGAATGTAATCGCCCATTTCCACGATCTCCTCGGCGCCCATCGCCTCGTAGATGCGGCGGCCTGCCTTCCAGGCGTATTCCTTCATCGCGATGGTATTGGGATGGTCCTCGTAGTGGATCACCGGGACAGGCAGGCCGTTGGCATCGCGCGCCTCGGGGTGCAGCGTGATCGCGTTGGAATACTGCGGCGGATCCTCGCCCGTGAGCAGCATCCCAGCGAGGTACTCGTACTTGTCGAGCACGCGGGTGAGATCGCGCCCCCAGCCGCCGACCAGCATGTTCTTGGCCAGCACCTCGGGCGTGAAAGGCACCGTGGAGATAAGGAAGCCCCCGGCAAAGCCGCGTTCAGGCCGGTGCGCGCGTTCGTCGCGCACGACGCCCGCCAGGTGGGTCTGGCGGTAGAAATGGACCTTGCCCGGCATCACCCCCATGACCTGGATCGTGAAGTGGCGCATGTAGTTGCGCCCGACGAGGCCGCTCGAATTGGCAAGCCCGTTCGGATGGCGTTCGGAGCGGTTGTTGAGAAGCAGCCGGGTGGTCTCCACCACGTTGCCCGCGATCGAGACCGCGCGCGCCTTCTGAGTGACGCTCTGGCCCTCATGCAGGTACGTGACCGAAGCAATACGTCCGTCCTCACCGACCTTAAGCGCTGTCACCATGCACCCGGGACGCAGCTCGAAATTGCCGGTTTCCTCGGCGGCCGGGATCTCAGTGTAGAGCGTCGACCACTTGGCGCCCAGCGCGCATCCCGAAGTGCAGAAGCCCAGCTGCCGGCAATGAGGACGGCCATCGCGCGCGACCGAATTGATCGCCATGTTGTGGGTGTCCATGTCGGTGTAGCCGCACTTGCGCGCACCCGCTTCCAGGACCTTGTAATTGTTGCCGGGCGGCAGATGCGGGTTGCCATGGGTGCCGGTCACCCCCATGCGCATCTCGGCCTTGTCGTACCAGGGCGCCATGTCCTCGGGGCTGACCGGCCAGTCGACCAGCGTGGTGTCGGGCATGTCCCCATAGGTGCTGCGCGCGCGCATTTCGTGCGGTTCAAAGCGCGGGCAGGCGCCGGTCCAGTGCATGGTCGTGCCGCCCACCGTCTTGCAGCCCCAGACCGGGAACTTGGGATCGGGCTTGCCGGTCGCCATGCGCGGGTCGAGCCAGGTGAGCTTGTTGAACATCTCGGTCTCGTCGTTGACGATATCGCCAAGCGTCAGGCGGGGCCCGGCCTCCAGGCACACCACCTTGTGTCCCCGGCTCGCCAACTCGCGCGAGAGCACGCCGCCGCCCGCGCCCGACCCGATCACCACGAATACCGAGCTGTCATCCAGCGAATAGGCCGTCACTGCATCTCTCCTGCACCCGGCAGCCAGTCGATGTCGTCGAAGCCCCGGTCGAGATAGCCGCCGTATTCGACCGAGGAACCCTCATAGCCGAGCCTGTCCCAGACCCGCGCGTCGCGGTAGACGAGTTCGGCCCCGCGCATGAGGTAGGCGGTAAAGAACGGCTCCTGGTCGACCCGCCCCACCAGCGCGCGCTGGATGACGGCGGGCAGCTGCGCGAAAGGCGCAATGTAGGAAGCATCGAGCAGAGCAAGGCCCCGGCGATGCTCGGCAAGCGCGTCGGGACGCGCCGCCAGCTCCTCCAGATAGCGCCCCGCCATCTCGTCGTAGAAGGCAGGCGTGAGGGCGCCATGCGGGAACATCTGGCGCAGCAGCGCCGCGCTGGTTTCCCGCTCGCCCGGGCCTTGAGCGTCCAGCTCGGCCGCGTGCAGCGGCGCGGACAGTCCCCCCAAGGCGGGAAGAAGCGCGCCCAGCGCGATCCCCCCCAGAACCTGGCGCCGCCCAAGGCCGGCGAGCGTGTCAGCCCCCGCCATCAGAACGCGTACCCGAGCTTGGCGTAGTACTGCCGGCCGCGGTCGAAGCCCTGCATGAAGAAGCCGAAGGAAGGCTGGTAATCGCCGAAGATGCGGAACTTCTTGTCGCCGATATTGTCGATGCCCAGCGTCAGCGAGAGGTGCTCGTCCGCATCGCGCCAGCGCAGGTTCGCGTTGAACAGGCTATAGCCTGGCTGGTAGAGTTCGGGCGTGTTGATGCCGTTCGCATTGGTGAAGAAGCCCGAGCGGTAGGACCAGTCGACATGCGGCGTAATCGTGCCCGAATTGCCGAGGTCGAAGTCCTTCTCGCCCGAAGCGCTGGCGGTCCACTTGGAGACGAACACGAATTTGCTGTCGAGGGTGAGCCCCTGCACGCCTTCGTCCAGTTCCTTGTAGTCGGCATCGGTCAGGCCCAGTGCGGCGTTGAAACGAAATCCGTCGCCCGGCGCGAAGTTGGTCTCCAGCTCGAAGCCCTGGATGCGTGCCTTGCCCGCGTTGGTAAAGAAGGGACCGACACGGGTCGCATCGGCGACCAGCAGCTGCATGTCGTTGTAGTCGGCGTAGTAGGCCGAACCGTTCAGGCGCAGCATGTTGTTGAGCGCCATGAGCTTGAAGCCGGCTTCGTAGGAATCGACCGTTTCGGGACGGAAGCTGGGCAGCGATTCCTCGGGCGGGAAGACGCGCTGGGTGTAGCCGCCACCCTTGAAGCCCTGCGAATAGGTTGCGTAGAGCATGAGGTCGGGCGTCGCTTCCCAGGACGCGTTGACCATCGGCGTCCACTTCTGGACGTTGTTGTCGGCCCACTCGTACGGCGCAAGACGCGTGCCGGGGGGCAAGGTCATGAAAGGGGCAAGCCCGTCGATCACGTACTGATCGGGCAGGAACGACTTCTTGTCGTCGGTGTAGCGAAGCCCGCCGGTCAGCGTCAGGCCATCGACCACCTCATAGCCGAGCTGCGCGAAGCCCGCCCAGTTCTCGTAGTCATAATAGCCGCCCGACTGCGCATAGACGACGAGGAAGTCGATCGGGTTGATGTCGCGCCCGGACTCGGTGAAGTAGTAGAGCCCCGTGACCCAGTTGAGCCGACCGTCAAGCGCGCTCCCCACCAGCTGCAGCTCCTGGCTGAACTGCTTCTGCTTGAAGTCGTCGTAGACGTAGTTGATGTCGAGGTTCGAGCCGTCGCGGTCCTGCGCGAAGGAACCGTTGATGCGGCGCCAGGCGCTGATCGACTTGACCTCGATCTCGTCGGTGAGGTCATAGGACACGGTCAGCGAGGCCGACCACAGTTCCAGGTCCGAGAAGGTCTCTCCGGTCGAGTAGTTGGTATCGCGGCTGAACAGGCGCGAGTTGTAGCAGGCGGTGTTGTTCGCCTGCGCCGGGGTCAGGCAGTAGCCCGGATCGGTCATGCCGCTGGCGATGAGGTTGTTGAGCACGGCAAAGCCGTCCATCGCGTTCGGGTCCATGCCGGTCACGACAACCGGAGCGCCATTGCTCTTGTCGCGGGTGTAATCGGCGGCCAGGGTCACGTCGAGGCGGCTTCCGACAGGCGCGAAGCGCAGCGCGCCGCGCACCATCTTGCTGTCCTTGTTGCCAAACTTGGTGCCCAGTTCGGGCGCGTCGACATAGCCATCCTGGCTGAACAGCCCGCCCGAGATCTTGGCGTAGAGCCCCTCGGTCAGGGGGCCCGAGATCATCGCGCGCAGGTTGACGAGGTTGTCGGTACCGTACTTGGCATCCGCCTTCACCCGCAGCGTCTCATCCGGCTGGATCGTCGTCAGGTTGATCGCGCCGCCCACCGTGTTGCGCCCGAACAGCGTGCCCTGCGGTCCGCGCAGAACCTCGACCGAGGCGACGTCGATGAGATCGAACACGCCGCCCGCCGTGCGCCCGAGGTAGACCCCGTCGATGTAGATGCCCACGCCCGGCTCGGTGGTCGGCGCAAAGTCGCTCTGGCCAATGCCCCGGATGTAGACCGCCGCGTTCGAGGCAATGCCGCTGTTCGAGGGGACGTTGGCAAAGGTCAGGTTCGGCGTGAAATCCTGGATGCGGTTGATCTGGGTGATCCCCTGCGCCTCAAGCCGCTCGGCGCTGAAGGCGGTGATCGAGATCGGCGTGGACTGGAGATCCTCGGTCTGCTTGCGCGCGGTGACGGTAATCACCTCCAGCCCTGCGGCAGCCTGGGTCTGCGGGGCTTCCTGCGCGAAGGCCGGAAGCGCCAGCGAGGCGGCTGCAATGGACAGGAAAGCACTGGTGCCTGCCCGGAATGCGGACAGGCGGCGCGCGCGACGATGTGATCGAGCCATGAATATTTCCCCCTTGAATGCCTTGGAAAAAGAGTCCTGCGAACATCGCCGGTCTTCACGCCGGTCCTTGCAGGGGAAGCTGTCACCAAGCGGGAGGGGCGGCTATTCGGATTGCGCAGCCAATGTGCGCGTTGGGAACAAAAGCCGCGCCTCAGCCCCTGCGCGGTACAGCCCGGGTGGCCTTGTCCCGAAATGGACCCGCAAGCCGCGCGGCAAGCTGCAGCAAGGCGCGGTCGCGCCCTCTCGCACCGGTCAGCATCATGCCGATGGGAAGTCCGGCATCATCGCATCCGACAGGGAGTGAGATCGCGGGCAACCCGGCCATGCTGTCGGGGCGGGTAAAGCGGCTGAGCGTCGGGAATGCGGGCACCGCCTCCCCGCACACCGTGACCGTCTCGCCGCCGGCCCGCGCCGGGGCCACCATCGGCACAGTAGGTTGCAGCACGGCATCGATACCGTGTGCGAAAAGTTCGGCAAAGGCGCCGCGCAAGGCGGGCCAGGTTGTCCCGATCGCCTCGTCATAGACCGCCTGGGGCACCGCCTCGCCAGAAAGCGCGCTGGACACCAGCTCGCGCACGTCCGCACCGGCAATGCGCCCCAGGCTGGAGGCCAGATCGCGCCCGGTCAGGGCCGGAACACTGGCGGCCAGCGAGCGCGCCGTCTCGAAAAGCGCGATGGGAAAGCCGCAGGCCTCGTCGAGCGCGGTGATGCGCGACAGATCGCAAGGAACGGTGCGCACGCCCAGCGCTTCCAGCACCGTAACCGTGCGCGCGAACGCCGCGCCCACGGCAGGCTCGAGCGAGCCCAGCGCTTCGGGAGCCGGAATGGCAATGGTGGGCGAACCGGGAAAGCCGGGCTCCTCCTTCGCCTCCCCCGCGATCACGGCGTCCGCCCAGAGGATCGGCGCGAGCGAGCGCGCCATCAGGCCCAGCGTGTCGCGGCTGGGCGAGAGGCCGATGAGGCCATCACCCGGGTAGCGCCCGGTCGAGGGGCGAAAGCCGATCACCCCGCACAGCGCGGCCGGAATGCGCGCCGATCCACCGGTGTCGGTGACAAGTGCCAGATCGCCCAGGCCCAGCGCCAGCGCTGCGCCTGCGCCTCCGCTCGATCCACCTGCGATCCGGCCCGGATCGTGGGGATTGGCAATGTCCCCGCTCCAGGCGTTGGCCCCGGTCACGCCGAAGGCCAGTTCGTGCAGCGTGGTGCGAACGGGAAAGCACGCGCCAGCCTCGCGCAAACGCTGCACCGCGCCCGCATCGCGGTCCGCACGGCACCCGGCAAAGAGCGGGCTCCCCGCCGTCCAGGACTGGCCGCGCACCGCAATGTTGTCCTTCACCAGGACGACGGGCGCGCTCTCTTGCGAAAGCGCGCCCTCCCGCGCATCGTGCGCGGCTATGGCGTTGAGCCCGCGCGCGGCCGCAAGCCGCCACGCGGTGTCTTCGCCCGCCCTGCTCACAGCGGCATCGTGACCGACTTTGATTCGGTGTAGAGGTTCTGCACCGCATGGCCCAATTCGCGGCCATAGCCCGACATCTTGTAGCCCCCGAAGGGCACGGCCGGATCGAGCAGGTTGTGCGCGTTGACCCAGACATTGCCCGCCTTGAGCGTGCGCACGAAGCGGTTGGCCAACTGCAGGTTGCCGGTCCACACGCTCGCCCCCAGGCCATAGGCACTGTCGTTGGCCATGCGCGTCACCTCGTCGAGGTCATCGAAGGGCGTTGCTGCCAGCACCGGACCGAAGATCTCCTCGCGGTAGATCGTCATGTCCGGGCGCACATCGGCAAAGACGGCCGGGCGCAGGAAGTGGCCGGGTCCGTCGATCGCCTCGCCGCCGGTGACGAGGCGTCCGCCCTCGGCGCTGCCCTTGTCGAGATAGGACTGTACACGGGCGCGCTGCGTGGCCGAGATCAACGGGCCCATCTGCGAGTTGGGGTCGAAACCCGAACCGACGGTGAAGCTGTCGGCGGCCTGGGCCAGCCCCTCGATCACGGCCTCGTAGAGCGGGCGTTCGACAAAGAGACGCGAGCCGGCGGTGCAGACCTGCCCGTGATTGAAGAAGACCGCCTGCGCCGCGCCCTGTACGGCCATCTCGACGTCCGCGTCCTTGAGGATCACGACCGGCGACTTGCCACCCAGTTCAAGCGACAGCCGCTTCATCGTGCCCGCCGCGCGCTGCTGGATGATCTTGCCCACTTCGGTCGAGCCGGTGAAGGCGATCTTGTCGACATCGGGATGGTCGACCAGCGCCTGGCCGGGCTCGGCATCGCCGGTGACGATGTTGACGACGCCCGCAGGAAAGCCCGCCTCGCAGATCAGCTCGCCTAGCCGCAGCGCACTGAGCGGCGTGTCCTCGGCGGGCTTGAGCACGACCGTACATCCCGCCGCGAGCGCCGGAGCAATCTTCCAGATCGCCATGACCAGCGGGAAGTTCCAGGGAATGATCTGGCCGACCACGCCCACTGGCTCACGCAAGGTGTAGGAGGTGAACTGGACATCGGGCACGTAGGCGAAGGAGGGCGAGATCGTGGTGCCCTCGATCTTGGTGGCCCAGCCCGCCATGTAGCGCAGCGAATCGATGGCGAGGTTGAGGTCGGCGTGGCGCGACATCATCAGGATCTTGCCGTTGTCGAGCGTCTCCAGTTCAGCAAACTCGTCGGCCCGCGCTTCCAGCATGTCGGCGAGCTTGAGCAGCAGGCGCTCGCGCTGCACCGGGCGCACCTTGGCCCAGTCCCCTTCGAAGGCGCGCCGCGCGGCGGCCACGGCCTTGTCGACGTCCGCCGCGCCGCCGGCGGGCACGCTGGTGATCTCCAGCCCCGTCGCCGGATCGCTCACTGAGATGGTGCGGCCCGACTGCGCCGCGCACCATTCCCCGTCGATCAGCATGCCCTTGGGGGCCGAGACGAAGGCACGGGTGGCCTCGGACAGAAGGGTCTTCTGGTCGATCATCTTGCTCATATGGACTCCGCAACAAACTCGAAGAAACGTGATGTCCCGAGCTAGGCCGCGAAGTCCCCCGGCCGCTATTCAGATCGCGCAGGTAGGAACCGGAATTGGCAGCGAAGTCGCGCGAAAGGTGCCAAGGCAGAACACTTGACTTTTCAATTTATTCCAACATCCTGAAGCCATAAGTGGGGAATCAGAAATAGTACTGTCTCAATGATTTGACTGCCCGGAAGGGCGGCAGGGAGGAGTCATGCTAAGTTCGACTGGCATTTCGGAGCGCGCCGCGATGCGCGACTTCAGATCCAAAGACAAAGACGAGATTATTGACTTCGTAGGAAAAAGACTGGCGCCGCACGACCTGGACATCAGCAATCCGGGCGCCATGAACGTGCGGCTTCGCTGCATGAACGTGGCCGAGACGCAGCTGGTCGACATCCAGTACGGGTCCGAAGTCGTGATCGACCCGATCGATCTCGATTCCCATTTCCTGATTCACGCCGCGATTCAGGGCCACACCTCGGTCTGGTCCGAAGGCGTCCATGGCATCATCCAGCCCGACAACCTCTACATCACCTGCCCCGGGCACACGACGCGCATCCACATGACCGAGGAATCGCGCAACCTGACCGTGCGCATCGCGGCCAGCGCCTTCGAGGACTACCTCACCAAGTGCCTGCACATTCCGGTCAACCGTCCGGTGCTGTTCCATCCCGGAAACCAGAAAGGCCGCGAACTGCCCCAGGTCTGGCGCAACCTGCTGCAGCATCTGATCCTGCAGATGGAGCTCGCCCCCGGGCTGATGTCGGTGCGGCACACCCAGCGCCAGTACGCGATGCTGATGGTGGAGATGCTGCTCAACCACTACTGCAACACCTATTCCGACCAGATTGCGCTGCACGGCAACGACGTCGCGCCCTGGCACGTGCGCCGCGCGCGCGAAATCATCCACGATTCGATCGAGGAGACGATCTCGGTCGCCGACCTCGCCATCCAGGTCGGGGTCAGCGTGCGCAGCCTCCAGACCGGATTTCGCCAGTTTCTGGGCCAGACCCCGGTCGAATATGTGCGCCGCCACCGGCTGGAAAAGCTGCACGCGACACTCGCCACCGGCCATCCGAAAGGCAGCGTGACCGAGATGATGCTCGACTGCGGCATCGTCAATTTCGGGCGCTATGCCCAGTACTACCGCCAGCAGTACGGATGCAGCCCCTCCGAAACGCTGCGCAACCACCGCGTCTGAGGATTGTGCGCAAGGTCAGGTCGGTCCGTGTTCGTGCCGGACCGACCTGACCTTGCGCTCAGCGCCCTGTGGCCGCCGCGAGGTAAGCGATGATCTTCGCGCGTTCCTGGGGCGAAGGGACCTTCACCGCCATGCGGGTGCCCGGCACCATCGCGCGCGGATCGGCAAGCCAGGCATCCAGGCGCGCCTTGTCCCAGGCACCCTTGGCCTCGGCCAGGCCCGGTGAATAGCGGTAGCCCTCCACCGAGCCGACCGGACGCCCGACAACACCAGCAAGCGAAGGCCCATTGAGATTGCGCCCCGCTTCAAGCGAGTGGCAGGCCGAACAGGCGCGCGCGCCGAACAGCGCCTTGCCCGCCGCCAGGGTATCCTCATCCGCCTGGGCCGGAGCGGCGGACAGCCACAACGCCGCGAACGCAAGGCCGAAAGCAGGCGCACGGCGGGGTAGAGACGAAAGGGAGGGCTTCATCATCGCGGGGTCTCCATGTCGAAAATACGTCCGGGATTGAGAATGGCGTGCGGGTCGAGCGCGCCGCGCAGGCGCCGCATCAGCGCGATCTCGTCGGCGCTGCGCGTGTGCCCCAGCCAGCCGCGCTTGAGGAGGCCAATGCCGTGCTCGGCCGAGACGGTTCCTCCGGCCGCGCGCACAGCGGCATAGATCACGGCCTCGGCGGCGTGGCGCTGGTCCTCGCACGCCAGTTCGAGCGCAATGTGCAGATTGCCATCGGCGACATGGCCGAAGCAGACCATGCGCGTAAGGCCCAGTTCCTGCGCCAACCGCGCCCGGATCGCCTCCACCAGCGCGCCGATCTGCGCGGTCGGCGCGCCGACATCGAACGGCTCAAACAGCGCCATGCCGCGGGTGATCTCGCCGATGGCGTCGCGATAGGCCCAGAACCGGGCGCGCTCGGGACCGGACTGCGCCAGCAGGGCATCGCCCAGGAGGCCCTGTGCCCATGCCTCTTCGAGCGCGGCGCCCAGCGCGCCGTCCTCGGGCCCCTCGGTCTCGACCAGGACGCAGCAGGGCCAAGCCTGTTCAAAAGGCGCGCGCAGGTCCGAGACGGCAACGGCCTGCGACAGAAAGTCATCCCACATCGCCTCGAACGAGGCGAGACGCGGGCCCAGACGCGCCTGCAGCAGCGCCAGAAGGCGTACCAGCGCTGTGTAATCGGGAAGCGCGCAAAGCGCGGTCTCATGGCCCGCAACGCCCGGTTGCAGACGCAGGAGCGCGCGCGTCACCACGCCCAGCGTACCCTCCGCCCCGATCAGGAGATGCTTCCAGTCGTAGCCGGTGTTGTTCTTGAGCATGGGCTGCATGGCGCTGACCACGCTGCCGTCGGCCAGGACCGCCTCCAGGCCGAGCACGTGGGCGCGCATCATGCCGTGGCGAAATACCTGGTGCCCGCCCGCATTGGTCGCGATCATCCCGCCGATGGTGCAGCTGCCGCGCGCGCCGATATCGACCGCAAGGCGCCAGCCAGCCTCTGCCGCCGCATCCTGCGCCACCTGCAGCACGGTGCCTGCGCCCAGCGTCATCGTGCCGCTTGTCGCATCCACGTCCTCGATCCGGTTCAACCGTTCGAGCGAGAGCACCAGTTCGCCCGTTCGCGGCAGCGCCGCACGGGTCAGCCCGGTGCGCCCCCCCTGCACCACCACAGCCTGCCCCGCCGCGAGGCACAGCCGCAGGACCTCGGACACCTCCTGGGTGGAGCCGGGACGGACCAGCCCCACCGGCGCGCCATGTGTGCCGCCCGTCTCATCATCGAAATAGCGCGGGGCAATGGCGTCCGGGCCCAGCACCTGAGCTTCGCCCAGCGCCGCGCGGAGGGCTGCCAGGATCATGCGGGCAAGGTTCCGTGCACGAAGGGCGGCACCAGCCCGCGCAGGCGCAGGAGCGCAGCAAAATCGCCCAGCCGCCCGGCGCGGTAGGCCTGCGCGTTCACGCCCGCGTAGTCGTAGAAGCCTGCCCCATCGCGCAAGCCTCGGCGTTCCTCGGCCATGTTGCGCGAAACGATCTCGGGGGCGGCAAAGCGCTGCGCGTCGACCTTTTCGGAGAGGTAGTTGCTGGCGTGGAACAGGATGTCGCCCCCGCCGCAGTCAATGAATTCGAGGAGGCCCAGCACCGCAAAGCGCAGGCCAAAGCCCGTGCGCACGGCCAGGTCCACGTCCTCGGCACTGGCGATGCCTTCCTCGACGATGCGCGCCGCCTCGTTCATCGCCAAGGCCTGGATGCGCGGGACGATGTAGCCCGGCGCGTTGCGGCAGACGATGGGCACCTTGCCCGCCGCGCTGAGCACGGCTTTCAGGCGCGCAACCACATCCGGATCGGTGACCGAGGACGGCGCAAGTTCAACCAGCGGCATGAGATAGGCCGGGTTGAGCCAGTGCGCGTTGAGGAAGCGCCCCGGCCCCTCGACCATGCCGACCAGATCCTCGGGATCGATGGTCGATGTGGTCGAGGCGATGATGCAGTCGGGCGCTGCATGCGCGCAGATGAAGGCGAAGCCCTCGCGCTTGGCCTCCAGCGTCTCGGGCACGCCCTCAAAGACGATGGACGCGCCCGACAGGGCCTCGGCCGCCGCGTCGCGCCCGGCAAAGGCGATGCGCTCCAGCGCGCCTTCCGCGCCCGCCCGGTCGATGAGGCCCAGCACGACCAGGAACGCAAGGTCCGCCTCGATCTCGGCCATCGCCGCTGTACGCAGGGTGTCGAGGGCTTCGGCGGCGCGGGGCTTGGCATCGACCAGCGTCACCGGCACGCCGATGGCGGCAAAGGCGATGGCGATGCCCCGCCCCATGCGCCCGGCTCCGACTGCGGCAACGGGCCCGATGGTGACCGGAGAAAGCGGGGCGCTGTGCTCGCCTGCCATGTCAGATCCCCTCGCGCAGGTAGGCGGTCATCGCCGCGCGGTCGAGCTGGGCGATGCCCAGGCGCTCCAGGGTACGCCCTTCGGCGTAGAGATCGCGGCCCGTGATCGCGCTCGCCATCGCCAGAAGGCCGGAAGCAAGCGGCGCCTCGTGTCCGGCCCAGCGCGCGATCGAGGTGATCATGCTGAGGCCAAGACGCGTGTCCTCGACCATGTAGCGGTGGCTCTGCAGGTCGATCTTCTCGCGCCAGTCACCGCTGTCGGTCAGTTTCTCATGCGCGGCATAGCCGTACATCCACTCCTCGCCGTCCTGCGGCCCGGCGTGGTAATGGTCGGCGAGCGGAAAGTGCGGCGCGCCGTAGCCCAGCGCCTCGCGCAGGGCCATGCGCTCGGCATCGAGCGCGCTCGTCACCGCGCGGATCGAGGGCTGGGTTCCCTCGTTGTGGATGTCCCAGGCCGGGAAATGCTCCAGCGGCCCCGCGTTCATCAGGATCAGCGGGGGGTGGATGATCGGCCCTGCATTCATCAACCCGCCCGAAAGCGCATCCTCGATCGGCTCGACCGCCGGGTAGACCTGTTGCAGCAGGGCAATGGCGCGCGCGGCGTTGCGGGCGGGGAACACGCCTGTCGGCAGACGCGTGGCGTAAACGCTGATGACGATTTCGGCGGGCCCGTGCTTGCGCACGAGATAGGGCAGCGTGCCGGTCTCGGCAAAGCTGACATCGGCCCGATTGCCCGCCGCGCGCGCGGCCTGGGCAAAGACGAGAGAGCCCAGCGTGCCGGGCGGCAGGAACACGACCTGGCCGTCCTTCCAGTAGGGCGCGCAAGCCTCGGCGAGGTTCTCGTGGGTCGTTGCGGGCAGCGGGATGATCACCACTTCGGCCTGGCTGATCGCCTCCTCGAGCGAGGTGGTGGGATGGGCGATGACCACCTCGCGCGTGCCCTTGTGGTCCTTCACCCTGATCGCGCCGGTTTCCAGCACCGGCCCGAAGGCCTCGGCATCGCGCCTCCAGAACCAGACCTCGTGGCCCATTTCGCTCATTTCGACGGCGGCGGCATAGCACCCGTGCCCCCCGCCCAGAACGGCAACGCGCATTCGTATTTCCTTCCTGATCGCTTACAGGAGCGATCTTGGGCGAAGGTCCTTGCGGGCTCTATTCGCTATCGGCAGGCGGGGTGCGAAATCCGCAGCAAAGGGCGTCGCGCAAGGGCTCTCTCAACGGCGCACAAGACGGGCAAAAGGCGCGCAGCCACGGCTCAGCACAAGCGCGCAGACCAGCGCCGCACCGCCGGTCACGCAGCCAAGCGAGGCGGCCACGCCAGCCCCCTGCCCCGCGAACACCCGGTCATTGAGCAGGCCGACGAAGAGCGCCCCCAGCGTCGATCCTATCAGCGAATTGCTGCACAGGAAGATCGCCGAGACGCGCGAGCGCATCGCAGGGGGCGCGGCCATCTGCATGACCGTGGTGGAGGGCGGCATGGGAAAGGAGGCGAAGAACATCAGCCCGCACAGCGCCGCGATCAGCGCCGCAAAGCCATCGACAAACGGCAGGAGCGCGGCGAAGAGAAGCGTGCCCACCGCGCCCACGATCCCGGTCGTGAAGGGCGAAGCGAGATGCCCCTTGCGGGTCAGCGCGTCCATGATCCAGCCGCTGGCGAGCACACCGCCCACCCCGAAGACAAGCGCGATCATGCCGAGCCAGCCGCCCGCCTCGCCCGGGCTCAGATGCTGCGTGCGCATGAGCAGCGCGGGCGCCCAGCCGAGCAGCGCAAACAGGGCCATCGCCGCAAAGGTGTAGCCCACGACATGGGGCATATAGATCGCACGGTGCGCGGCCATGTGGCCAAGCACCCGCAGCAGGCCGGGCACCTGTGCCGCCCCGCCCGAACGGCCAGGATCGCGCACGCTCAGCGCCATGATCGCGGCGAGGAGGAACCCGGGCGCACCGACAATCAGGAAGACCAGCTGCCAGGCGCGCAGGGGATGGCCCAGCAGAGATACCTCGCCGATCCCGCCGACCGCCGCGATGACCGCGCCGCCCGCCAGGAAGGCCAGCCCGGCCCCCAGGAACGAGCCCATCGAATAGACCGCATAGGCCCGCCCCAGCCGCTCCCTGGGAAACAGGTCACTGATGAGCGAGTAGGTTGCAGGTGAAAGGCCCGCCTCGCCCGCGCCCACGAAGATGCGCGCGATGAACAGCTGGGTGAAGCCGCGCGCCAGCCCGCACATGAGCGTCGCCGCGCTCCACACCGCGATCCCGACCGATATGACGAGAGGGCGCGACACGCGGTCGGCAAGGCTGGCCAGCGGAATACCCATGGTCGCGTAGAAGATCGCGAAGGCCAGGCCATGGAGCAGGCCGAACTGGGTGTCCGAGATGCCCAGGTCCGCCTGGATCGGCCCGATCATCAGCGCCAGGATCTGCCGGTCCACAAAAGAGAGGACATAGGCCACCATGCAGATCCCCACGACGTACCAGCCGTTCTGAGACGGTTGTCCCCTCGCCGCCGAATGCGCGCCGTCCTCGCCGATGCTTGCCATGCCCCTGTCCCCCTCGTGTGTTTCGCCCCTGTCGGGGGCGCGTTATGGTTCGGCTTCAGCGCGCGCCCGCACGGTCGTTGGCACGCTTGATGACATAGGTGCGGATCGCCTCGGTCTCCTGCGCGTCCAGTTCCTTCCCGAAGTCGGGCATGCCGCGCGGCTCGGCCACGCCCTCGCGCAGGAAGGCCGCAAAGACGCCTGCGTCCGTGATTGCGGGCGAGGCGCGCAGGTCCGGGATACCGCCGCGATTGACCACGGTGTCGCCGTGGCACATCCAGCAGCGCACGTGGTAGAGCTGGCGTCCCTGCGCGACCATCGCCTCGCTGGCGTCCGATGCAATGCGCGCGATGGGGGCTTCGGGCGCGGGTGCCGGGATCGGCAGGTCCCCGTCACCGCCCAGCCGGAAGGTCACCACCCGGTTGACCCGCGGGCGCATCGCGTCCTTCAGCGCCACGCCCAGGTTGAGCGGCAGGATACCGCCCCAGCCCACCGCGACCGACACGTACTGCACGCCGTCCACCGCGTAAGTCACCGGCGGCGCGACGATGCCCGAGCCCATCTGGCGCGCCCACAGCCTGCGCCCGTCTTGCGCAGCGTAGGCGACGAATTCGCCGCTCGCATTGCCCTGGAAGACAAGGCCGCCGGCCGTGGAGAGGACGCCCCCGTTCCAGGGCGTATCCATCGGCACCGACCAGGCCCGCTCGCCCTTGACCGGATCCCAGGCGACAAGCGCGCCCTTCATCATGGCGGCGATCTGCTTTCGTACCTCGGGGTCCTCGGGCATGGAGCTCTTTGCCTCGTCCTGCCCGGTGTTCCAGCCGTGCGGATCGAACCTGAAAGCCCCCGCGTCCCCGGCCACATAGCCATAGGGGATCTCGGCGGTCGGGAAATAGACGAGTCCGGTCGCGGCATTGTAGCTCATCGGCTGCCAGCTGTGCCCGCCCGCGGGCGAGGGCATGCCCAGGAACGGCGCGCCTTCCTCGCTGTAGCGCGCGGCGGGCACGATGTCCGGGCGTCCCGTTTCAGGATCGAGCCCCCTGGTCCAGGTAACGGGAACGTAAGGCGTCCCCGAAAGAAACTCCCCGGTCTCGCGGTCGAGCACGTAGAAGAAGCCGTTCTTGGGCGCCTGCATCAAGACCTTGCGGGGGCGTCCCTCCCATTCCATGTCCGCAAGGATCATGTGCTGGGTCGCGGTGTAGTCCCACTCATCGCCGGGCACTTCCTGGAAATGCCAGACATATTCGCCGGTCTCGGGCCGCACCGCCAGGATCGAGGAGACGAAGAGGTTGTCCCCCTCACCTTGCGAGCGCACCTTGCGGCTCCACGGCCCGCCGTTGCCCACGCCGATGTAAAGCAGGTCGAGCTCGGGATCGTAGACCATCGAATCCCAGGCCGTGCCGCCCCCGCCATATTTCCACCATTCCCCGCTCCAGGTCTTTGCGGCCATTTCCATGGCAGGGCTTTCAAAGCCCTTCGCCGGATCTCCGGGCACGGTGTAGATGCGCCAGGCCCGCTCCCCCGTCGCGGCATCGTAGGCGCTGACATAGCCGCGCACGCCATATTCCGCGCCGCCATTGCCGATCACGATGCGCCCTTTCACCACGCGCGGCGCGCCGGTAATCGTATAGGGCCTGTCCTCCTCGGTGGTGTCGACCTGCCAGACCACGGCGCCGGTTGCTGCGTCCAGTGCAATGAGCCGTCCGTCGAAGCTGCCCAGATAGATCCGCCCCTCGTGGTAGGCGACGCCCCGGTTGACGACACCGCAGCAGCCCTCGCGCGCGGCGCTGCCGGGCACCTCGGGATCGTATTCCCAGAGCCTGCGCCCGGTCACCGCATCAAGCGCGAGCACCTTGCTCCACGCCCCCGTCGCGTACATCACGCCATCGACGACAAGCGGCGTGCCCTCGACCCCGCGCAAAGTGCGCGTGTCGAAATCGGCGAACCAGGCAACGCCCAGGTCTGCAATGTTGTCCGGGGTGATGGCATCGAGCGGACTGAAGCGGGTCTCCCCCCCATTGAGCCCATGGCTGGCCCAGTTCACGTAGTCGGGCGTGCGCCCCTGCAAGCTGCATCCGGCCAGCGCGGCAAGGAGCGATGCTGCCGCTCCTGCTGCCAGACCGCTGCCCCATACCTTCGCCCTGCTTCGCACCCTGTCCTGCCCCACGCGCACTCCCGCTCGCTGCCCTGTCGCGGCCCCATGCCGCAAGGGAGCGAGGCTAGGCCGCAAGGCCCGGGGCGAACTATGCGCAAGGCGAAGCGCAAAGCCGGTATTGGCACGAAACCGACAGGCTGATCCGGCAGGCCGGGGTCAGCTGGAGGGCGTATAGCGCTCGTTCGCGGTGACCGGGAAGAAGGCCGGGCTCCCGCGCCCGGTGGTGTAGACCTCGGCGCGCAGCCAGGCTTCCTCCTCGGCCCGCTCCGCCTCGGGAATTTCCCGCGACCAGAAGCGCAGCACCGCATTCCAGCGGTAGCCGCGCGCCTTGAGCCTGTCCTTGGACTCGAAGGGCGCGTCCACCGCGTTGACCCGGTAGCTGGGCGCCTCGGAGCGCGCGACCAGATCGGCAAGGACAGTGCGTCCCTCGGGCAGATCGTGCGCGAGGAGGTAGATCAGCGCGAGGATGTCGTTCTCCGCGCGGTGGCCTTCGTAGAACCAGCCGCACTGGAAGACGAGATGCGCCAGCGCGCGGCCATCGAAGCCCAGCTCCAGCCAGTCCGGCTCGGCCATCGAACAGGCCCAGGCCTTGCCCGCCAGCGCGGGCAGGCGCTTGTCGACGAAGGGGCGGTCGAAGGCGGCGTTGTGCGCGACGATGAGGTCCGCCGAGCCCAGGATCTCGACCGCCGTTTCCTCGTCGATCGCCTCGTCCTTGAGAACCGCGTTGGTCAGCCCGGTAAGCTGGGTGATGCGCGGGTCGAGCGCGCGGCCCGGATCCTCGCGCCAGACACGCGGCTGCCCGACCTGGACGATGCGCCCCTCGGCATCGAAGCGGAAGCGCTGCACGGCCAGTTCGATGATGACCTCGCTCTCATGGTCAAGGCCGGTCGTCTCGACATCGACCGCCACGCCCACGCGCGTCTCCACGCCGGGCCGGGGCGCGTGAAAGCCCCGCACGGTCTGCAGCTTGCGCAAGACGCGGTAGTCGGGGCTCGTCTCGAGAAAGCGGGCGGCCCGCTCGAATTCGGTCTGGGACGACAGGAGCGCAGAACTGGACATCGCCGGGGCGATAGCGCCCCCCATGCCGCGAGGAAAGGCTCTCTTGCGCCGAAGCGGATCAGGCCGGACGTGAGCCGTACCCTGTGGTCCCGGACAGGCGGACAGGCCAGTGGTCGCGTCCAGCGGACGGTCGGACGCAAGGGGCGTTGACGCCGTCGTTGCGCCCACCCACCAGCGGCGCTTCGCTCCGGAACCGCCGACCGGAACCTGCCTGCAGCCGCTGTGCCCGTACGTGTGGCACCCCTTGTGGAAGATTGATCACCCGAATGCGCCTATCAGATCTGTTTGCCTTTCCCTCGCACGACATGGCCATCGACCTGGGAACCGTGAACACGCTTGTCTATGTCCGCGGCAAGGGCATCGTCCTCAACGAACCCTCGGTGGTGGCGCTGGAGACGCGCGGCGGCATCCGCCGCGTGCGCGCGATCGGCTCCGACGCCAAGCTGATGATGGGCAAGACCCCGGAAAACGTCGAGACGATCCGGCCCCTGCGTGACGGCGTGATCGCCGACATCGAAGTGGCCGAACAGATGATCAAGCACTTCATGAGCAAGGCCCACGGCCGACCGGGGCGCCTGCCGCGCCGCCCGGCCGTGGCGATCTGCGTGCCCGCCGGCTCCACCCCGGTCGAGCGCCGCGCGATCCGCCATGCAGCCCAGTCGGCGGGCGCCTCGCGGGTCTGGATCATCGAGGAATCGATGGCCGCCGCCATCGGCGCGGGGATGCCCGTGACCGAGCCCATCGGCGGCATGGTCGTCGACATCGGCGGGGGCACGACCGAAGTCGCCATCCTCTCGCTCAGCGGTCTGGCCTACAGCACCTCGGTGCGCGTGGGCGGCGACACGCTCGACGATTCGATCGCGCTGGCCATCCGCCGCAAGCACAACCTGATGGTTGGCGAAGTGACCGCTGAGCGCATCAAGATCCAGATCGGCACCGCCCGCACGCCCGCCGAAGGACGGGGGCGTACCATGCAGTGCAAGGGCCGCGACCTGGTGCGCGGCGTGCCCGCCGAGATCGAGATCAGCCAGGCCGAAGTCGCCGAGGCGATCTCCGAGCCGGTCAACCAGATCGTCGAGGCCGTGCTCAACGCGCTGGAAAACACCGCGCCTGAACTTGCCGCCGACATCATCGAACAGGGCATCGTGATGACGGGCGGCGGCGCGCTCCTCACCGATCTTGCCGAGACCCTTTCGCAGGCAACGGGCCTTCCCGTGGTGGTGGCCGAGAACGCCCTCTTCTGCGTGGCCGAGGGCGCAGGCCGCGCGCTGGAGGAAACGGTCTACCAGGGCGTTCTCAACGAAGCCTGAGCGCGCTGGCACGCACGCGAAGTCAGAAGGATACGTCCGGGGCCATCGCCCTCGTGCTTGCGCGACCTGTCTGGAAATTTCGGACAGGTCGCTTGAGGAATTGCGCCTGTGCGCTACCAAGTGCGGCCCCGCCGATGGGGGCTCGGCGCAAGGACAGCAGGAGGAATTGGCCCGTGACGACGCTTGGCAAGAGCCACAGGATCATGTCCATTCGTCAGATGCGCACGGCCACGCTGCGCACGATGGCGTCCGCCTGCGGCGTGATCACGGCAGGTCTCCTTTGCGCGGCCCTTACGCCCGCCTTTGCAGCAGACACGAAGGACCAGGCGCAGGTATCGGGCGAACAGACCGTCGCCCTCGCTGAATTTCTCGGCAGGTACGCCGCATGGGCGAAAGGCATCGAAGCCGAGGGGCAGGCGCGCGGGACACCGCTGACAGCCGAGCAGATCGAACTTGCACGGCAGGTCGGCATTGCCCACCCCGAAAAGGTCCGTCTGGTTCCTGTCGAGGCCGTGCCTTTCCCGACGCAGGACGAGGCCATGCGCAAGATGGGCGAAAGCCTCGGCTTCATCGGACCCGGCATTACCAACAACGCGCAGGCCTTCGGGTATACCATCTGGGTGCGCGACGGGTTCACGCTGGATCGGCCCAGTCTGGCGCACGAACTGGTGCACGTGGCCCAGATTGAACGCAGTGCGAGTTTCGATGCCTACGTGCAGCGCTACATGCAGGAACTGCGCGAGTACGGCCATGCCAGGATGCCGCTTGAAGTCGAAGCCTACGAGGCCAATCGCACTTATCGGTAATACCGCATAGGCCGGCGCGGCCAAGGCTGCCGGCTCCGCGATCCATTCCAACCTCGCCCCTTGCCTGGGCTGATTTGTCCCGGCTGCCGTACAAGCCGCTGGGCTCCGTGCGGGCCGATGCTTCACGCGCCCTCGCCGCAGACCGGGCACCCCTCGTGCAAAAATGGATTTGCTCTATTCATCCTGGATTGTTGCACATGCGAATGACTCGCGATAGCTGGTGCGAATAATTCGCAATATCACAGAGTGGGCGTCGAGGGGCGTCCACCCGCTTACGCAAAGACCATCCGCCAAGAGGCTGCACCTGCGGCCTGCCGGGTGACGCGCCCTTGCGGCGCATTCGTATCCAGGGGGGCCCCATGCCGAAGACCAACCGCCACATCCTTTCCACCGCCTCGCTGCTCGCGCTGGCGCTGATGCCTGCGCAGGGCCATGCGGCCGATGCCGCTGCGGACGCAGCAACCGAAGCCAATGCGCAGTCGGTCGGCATGAACCGGGACGAGGCCGCCCCGGCGGACATCGTGGTCTCAGCCACGGGCTATGAACTCAATGTCCAGGATGCGCCTGCGACCATTTCGGTCATCACCGCCGACGAGATCAAGCAGCGCTCCTACACCGACATCACCGACGTGCTGATGAACGTGCCAGGCGTCCACATCCAGGGCGGCGGTGTCGAGCAGTCGGTGATGATCCGCGGCATGAGCGCGGACTACACGCTGTTCCTGATCGATGGACGCCGCGTGCAGGACAACCAGGCCTTCGGCCTCAACGGCCAGCAGGCAGGCACGCCGATCAACTTCCTGCCCCCGCTCGATTCGATCGAGCGCATCGAGGTCATCCGTGGACCTGCCTCCTCGCTCTACGGCTCGGACGCCATCGGCGGCGTCATCAACGTCATCACCAAGAAGGTCATCAACGAATTCGGCGGCAGCTTCTCCACCGAGTACATCAAGGCAGGTCCCGGCAATGACGTCACCAACGACGGGATCAACGCCAGCCTCGCGCTCAACGTCCCCCTGATCCGCGACCGCCTCTCGGTCCAGTTCACCGGCGGCGTGCGCTACCAGGACGAATCCGACTTCGTGGGCGGAGGCGACAGCGCCGCGGCCGATCCCGAATTCAAGCGCCGCAATGTCGGCGCCAAGCTCAGCCTGCGCCTCGACGATGACAACACTTTCACGGCAGGGGGCACCCACACCATCCAGGAGCGCACCTCGACGCCGGGCAAGAGCCTGGCCGAGGACGACGACCTGACGTTCACCAAGACCCTGCGCGACAACTTCTTCGCCACGCACGAGGGCACCTACGGCGACCTCATCTGGAACTCCTACGTCACCTACGACAAGTCCTCCAACCCCACCCGCACCAACGCGGAGACGGGCAACGGCGTCGATTTCGACACGCTGGTGGCCAATTCACAGGTGGCAATCAGCCTGGAGCGCCACAAGATCGTGGCCGGCGTCAACTACTTCCACGAAAGCCTGGAAGATGGCGCCACCAACGGCCTCAACCTGCCCGGAATGGTCGTGCCGACCGACATCGTCTCGATGACCCGCAACCAGTACGCCGCGTTCCTGGAGGACAACTGGGAGATCATCGATGACCTCTCGATCCTCCTGAGCGGGCGCGTCGACCACAGCGGCGCCTTCGGCACGCGCTTCAGCCCCAAGGCCTACGCCGTGTTCCGGGCCACCGGCAACCTCACCGTCAAGGGGGGCGTGACCACCGGCTACAAGGTGCCGAGCCTGCGCCGCGCGGCGACCGATTTCGGCTCGATCTCGCGCGGAGGCGTCATCATCGGCAACCCCGACCTGATGCCCGAGAAGACGGTGAACTACGAGGCGGGCGTCAGCTACGTGAACCACGACCTCGGCGTTTCCTCCAGCGTCACGGCCTACCAGAGCAACTTCAAGGACAAGCTGATGCGCACGGGCCGCATCTGCGAGGCCGACCAGGTCTGCGAATACAACGGCACGACCTACCCCGCGCACCAGTTCGGCTACACCAGCTACATCAACGTCGACACCGCCGAACTGAAGGGCGTCGAATGGACGCTGGACTGGCGCGTGATCGACGGCCTGCGCTACCGCCACAGCTACACCTACTCCCACACCGAGCAGACCTCGGGCGACAACGAGGGGCGTCCGCTCAACGACATTCCCAAGCACATGTTCAACGCCTCGCTGGACTGGGATCTCAACGACATGATCCGCGCCTGGGGCCAGCTCAACTACCGTGGGCGCACCTCGGGCCGCTCGACCAACTCGAGCGGGTCGCAGACCAACGGCTTCACCTACGCGCCCTACACCTTCTACAATCTGGGCTTCAACATCGAGCCCAAGGACGGCCTGCGCGTGAACCTGGGCGTCTACAACGTCACCAACAAGCAGGTCACGCCCGAGGACGGCTTTGCCTATGTCCTCGACGGCCGCCGCTTCAGCGCTTCGCTGATGGTGGATTTCTAAGAGCACGCAGGGGCGTATCCCGGGACACGCGGATCGGGATGCGCCCCCTGAATACGGGGTATTCATTCTTGAGGGTTGCACCCGATGCCCATCGGCTGCACTCGCTATTGCGAAATATTCGCAATAAATGATAGTCCTTCCCCCGACAGGACCATCACACCGCACCGGAAGGACCCCCATGCACGCAAGGACCAGCGAGGCGAAAGGCACGCGCCACACAGCTCCGGCCTCAACCCCGGGTACGGCACGTCGCCCTCGCAAGGCCCGCGCCTTCTGGATGAAGCAGCTCCACACCTGGCACTGGATCAGCGCCGCGCTCTCGCTCGTGGGCATGCTGCTCTTCACCGTCACCGGCTTTACCCTCAACCACGCCGCCGACATCCCGGCCGAGCCCGTGCGCGCCGAAATGGAGGGCGCCCTCTCGAGCCAGACGCTGCGCCTGCTGGACACCGAAGACACCCAGGCCCGCCCGCTGCCCCCGCCCGTCGCAGCCGCCGTGCGCGACATCACCGGCCTCGCCACCGCCGGGATCGAAGCCGACTGGAGCGCGCCGGGCGAGATCTACCTTGCCATGCCCGGCCCCGGCAGCGACGCCTGGGTCAGCATCGACACCGAAACCGGCGAGGTCCTGGCCGAACGCACCGACAGGGGCTGGCTCTCCTACCTCAACGATCTCCACAAGGGCCGCAACACCGGCTCGGCCTGGGGCTGGTTCATCGACCTCTTCGCCCTCGCGTGCCTGGTCTTCACCCTGACCGGCCTCGTCCTCCTGCAACTCCACGCGCGCAACCGCCCGCTGACCTGGCCGCTGACCGGCCTGGGCCTCGTGATCCCGCTCGCGGTTGCGCTTCTCTTCATCCACTGATCCGAGCGAAAGGTCTTCTGCACGATGCCACGGCTTGCAACCACCACCGGCGCCACCGCCCTTGTCGCAGGCACGGCCAGCGCCCTTGCCGTCCCGGCGAACGCCGAGACGATCCGCGTCACCATTCCCCGCATCAAGGTCGCCGAGTACCACGCGCCCTATGTCGCGGGCTGGCTCGAACCCGAGGCGGGCGGCGCGGCGCGCACGATCTTCGTGTGGTACGACATCAAGAAGAAGGGCGCGGAACCGGGCACCAAGTGGCTGACCGACCTGCGCACCTGGTGGCGCAAGGGCGGTCGGCGCCTGAAGCTCCCGGCGGACGGCGTCAGCGGTGCGACCCGTACGCCCGGCTCCTACGACATTCCCCTGCCCGCCAATCTTCCCAAGGGCGCCTACGTCCTCAAGGTCGAGGCGGCGCGTGAGACCGGGGGGCGCGAGATCGTCTCGCTGCCGATCACCGTACCCGGCGCCAAGGGCACGGCCTCAGGCAAGACCGAGCTTGGCGCTGTCACCATCCGCTGAAGTCGTCCGCTTCCCATTTCCTGTCATGTACCGGCCCGGAAAAAGGGCCCAGAAAGGTTCTGCCATGAACTCCCGCACTCTCTTCTCGCGCCTCGCGCTCGCCTCGGGGCTGTCGCTGGCCTCGCTCGCGCTGACGACCAGCCCGGCTTCGGCGCACCGCTTCTGGCTGGTGCCCTCGGCCACGACGCTTTCGGGCACCGACCAGACGATCTCCTTCGACGGGGCGATCTCGAACGACCTGTTCAACCCTGATCACGTGGCCATGCCGCTCGAGATCCTCACCATCGTCAAGCCCGACGGCAGCCAGGGCGAGATGCTCAACGCCGCCAAGGCGCGCCACCGCAGCACCTTCGATGTCGCCATTGACCAGGAGGGCACCTGGTGGGTGGGCGTCACGCGCCAGGGCTACTTCGGCTCGTTCAAGCTGAACGGTGAGGAATGGCGCGTAGGTGGACGCGGGCGTCCGCGGCCCGGCGACAAGCGCGTGGACGGCGTCGACGCGATTCCCGAAGGCGCCAGCGATATCGACCTGACCGAGAACCTCAGCACCAACGGCACCTTCGTGACCTCGGGCATTCCCGACACCGACGCCTTCACGCCGACGGGCAAGGGCCTTGAGCTCCAGCCGCTGACGCACCCCGATGACCTTGTTGCGAACGAGCCGGGCCGCTTCCGCTTCCTCATCGACGGCAAGCCCGCCGCCGGGGTCAAGGTCACTGCAGTTCCGGGCTCCAAGCAGTACCGTTCAAGCGAGATGGTGACCACGGTCGAGACCGGCGCGGACGGCATCGCCACGATCGCCTGGCCGACGCCGGGCATGTACTGGATCGACGCCCAGGCCGAGGACGCCAACCCGGCCGAGCCGCGCGCGACCAAGCGCCGCATGGGCTACACCTTCACCGCCGAAGTGGTCGCCCCCTGAGCGCCATGACCGACACCGCCGGGGAGGACGGCGCGCGTACCGCCGTCCCCCTCGACATCTCGCCCGACATCCTCACCGGATGGCGCGAGGGCGCGCCGGTCCATGCCCTGGACGGCGAGACCATGGGCACGCGCTGGAGCCTGAAGGCCCTGCTGCCCGAAGGCGTAGCGCCTGCGACGATCGCCGCGCTTCTGCACGCCCGGCTCGACACGCTCATCGACCAGCTCAGCCACTGGGAACGCGACAGCGCGATCACCCGCTTCAACCGCGCCGAGGCGGGAAGCTGGCACACCCTCGAACCCGATTTCGCGCAGGTCATGGCCACCGCGCTGGACCTTGCCGCGCGCAGCGAAGGCACCTTCGACCCCGCAATCGGGGTGCTTGTGAACCTGCACGGGTTCGGGCCGCGTCCTGCCCCGCACCAGCCGCCATCGCGGGACGCCATAGCCGACGCGCTCGCCATCTCGGGCTGGGCACGGCTGGACTGGGACACGCAGACGTCCCGGCTGCGCCAGCCCGGCGGGCTGCACCTCGACTTCTCAGGCATTGCCAAAGGGTATGGCGTCGATGCGCTTGCACGGACGCTGGAAGAGGCGGGCCTGCGCCACTTCCTCGTCGAGATCGGCGGCGAGTTTGCCGGGCGCGGCCTGCGCCCCGATGGCGACCCCTGGTGGGTCGAACTCGAGACCCCGCCGCCAGCCCTCTTGCACGGCATCGCCCCCTTGCGGCTGGCGCTGTGCGGACAGGCCGTCGCCACCTCGGGCGACTACGTGCGCGGGTGCCACACGATCGACCCGCGCGATGGCCAGCCCGTCCACCATGTCCTTGCGCTTAGCGTGATCGACGCGACGACGATGCGCGCGGATGGCTGGGCTACCGCGCTCGGCGTCCTGCCCCTGCCCGAAATCGAGGCGCTCGCCACGCACGAAGCCCTCGCGGTCCGCGCGCTCGTTCGGCGTCGCGAGGAAATCATCGAGTGGATCAGCCCGGCCCTTGCCCGCATGATGGAATGACACCGGGGCGCACATGTGCAAATTTTGACGCACCTGCGGAAGTTTGCGCACAAAATATGCACACCAACGTCCCAAGCATCGAATAAAATAACCTATTTTCATATACTTGATTGAATCTCGAATCGGCTTGATCCCATTCAACGCGATGGGGATAGGGCAGCCATCACACGCGGCGAACGTCCCGGGACGCTCACACCGCGCACCAGGCATTCCCCATCCCAGGGTCAGCAGAGAAGAGACACGATGTTCACCACGCCCCCCATCGCCTCCTCGAAGCGGGCACAGCCCGCAGCGAGGCGCGCATGAAAAAAGCTCTCAAGATCGTCGGCGGCGTCGTGGCCGTCTGCCTTGTGGCCGCAGCCGTGTTCCTGCTGCGCCCGGTCAGCTGGGGCGGCACCCCCGAGGCCGAGAACGAAGAGCCGGTCGACGTCGTCCTGATCGGCGGGGGCATCATGAGCGTGACGCTCGCCACCTACCTGCAGGAGCTCGAACCGACCTGGGACGTGCACCTCTACGAACGCCTCGACCAGGTCGCCGAGGAAAGCTCGAACGGGTGGAACAACGCAGGCACCGGCCACTCGGGCTACGCCGAGATGAACTACACCCCCGAGATGCCCGACGGCTCGATCAACATCGACAAGGCCGTCAAGACGGTCAGCGACTTCGAGAACTCGCGCCAGTTCTGGGCGCATGAAGTGGAGCTGGGCAACCTTCCCGAGCCCTCCACCTTCATCAACCCCACGCCGCACATGGCCGTCGTCTTCGGCGAGAAGCGCATCGAATTCCTGCGCAAGCGCTGGGAAGCGCTGACCGCGAACCCGATGTTCTATGGCATGGAGTTCAGCACCGACCCCAAGCAGATCGCCGAGTGGGCCCCGATCCTGATGGACGGGCGCGACCCGGCCGAGAAGGTCGGCGCGACGTTCATGCCGCTGGGCACCGACGTCAACTACGGCGCGATCACGCGCGGCCTCGCCGATGGTCTGCGCCGCAACCCGCGCTTCCACATGCACCTCTCCAACGAGGTCCGCGGCCTGCACCAGAACGCGGACAAGACGTGGAACGTGACCGTGCACGACCTCGCCGCCAACGAGGACCACACGATCAAGTCGCGCTTCGTCTTCATCGGGGCCGGCGGCGCGGCGCTCAAGCTGCTGCAGCTTTCGGGCATCCCCGAGGGCAAGATCTACGGCGGCTTCCCGGTTGGCGGCCAGTTCCTGGTGATGGACGATCCCAGGATCGCCGACCGCCACAACGTCAAGGCCTACGGTATGGCCGACGAAGGCTCGCCGCCGATGTCGGTCCCGCACATCGATGCGCGCCGGATCGATGGCAAGAACTACGTCCTGTTCGGCCCTTTCGCGCTGCAGAGCACCAAGTTCCTCAAGAACGGCTCGTGGTGGGACCTGTTCTCCTCGGTCTACGACAACAACGTGGGCACCATGCTCAAGGTGGGCGCGGACAACTTCAACCTGGTCTCCTACCTTGCCGACCAGGCCGCCCTCACCGACGAGGACCGCCAGAAGCAGCTCGCGCAGTACTTCCCCAAGGCCCAGCGTTCGGACTGGAAGCTGATTACTGCGGGCCAGCGCGTGCAGATCATCAAGAACGATCCCGAGAAGGGCGCGATCCTGCAGTTCGGCACCGAGATCGTCTCGGCCAAGGACGCCTCGATCGCCGCACTGCTGGGGGCCTCGCCCGGAGCCTCGACCTCGCCCTCGATTGCCTACAACGTCCTCAAGAAGGTCTTCCCGGACCAGGTTGCAGGCCGCTGGAAGGGCAAGCTCGACGCGATCTATCCCGCGCAGGACAAGGTCCTCAATGATGATCCCGCGCTGGTGAACCGCATCCGCAAGACCACCAGCGACGCGCTCAAGCTGCCCTACATCACGGTCCCGGAAGACCTGAAGGGCGCCCGGGACGCCAAGGCCCCGGCCAACGACAACGCCCCCGCCTCGGGCAATCTCAACTCCGAGATGCAGGCGCTCTAAGGCACCAACACCAGTCACCCACGGGAAAGCCCGGAAGGAGAGATCCTTCCGGGCTTTTTCGCGCGCGCAAGGGGATGGGGGATCAGCGTGCCGCGACCGGAGCCTCGGGCGTACGGGCCGGCGCCGGGCCGCCCCCGATCCGCTCGGACAGACGTATCTGGGGGATGCGCGTGGCGACCAGCGCGGCCAGCACCGTCAGCGCGCCGCCCATCGCGAAGTTCACAAGGAAGGCGTTCTCGTAGACCTGCGCGAGGCGGGAGAGACCTTCCGGGCCCAGCGTGCGCGCCAGCACCGCGCCCTGGCTGACGACCTCCTCGACCCGCTCGGCGGGAAACCAGGCAAGCGCGTTCGCACGGATCTGCTGCGAGAGGATCAGCCCGGCAATGCCCACCCCAGCGACGGCCGCCAACTGGTTGCAGAACTGCATCGAGGAGGTGCCCAGCCCCAGGTCCTCGCGCGGGACGGTGTTCTGGAGCGCGACCATCAGGTTGGGCATGCACAGCCCGCCGCCCGCGCCCATCATCATGCAGCTCACGATCCAGGCAGGCAGCCCCAGTTCCAGCCGTGTCACGGCGGCAAGGCAGAAGAAGCCGCAAGCCAGAAGCGCCATGCCGCCCACGATGGGAGCCTTGTAGCGTCCCGTGCGCGCGATGATCTGCCCCCCGATCAGCGAGACGGCCGTGCCCGCGATCACGTGAGGCAACAGCATCAGCCCGGACTGCGCGGTGGAGAGCCCCCCCACCATCTGGAAGAACAGCGGCAGGTAGACCGAGGAGCCGAAGAAGGCGAGGCCGATCATCGCGCTCGACAGGACCGTGCGCGCGAACACCGGATTGGCCAGCATACCCACCGCCAGGATGGGCTCCGCCGAACGCCGCTCCTGCCAGACCAGCAGCGCAAAGGCGCCGATGCAGGCCAGCGTCATCACCACCATTTCCCAGACAGAGGCCGCCCGTGTCCCCTCCAGCGCGCCCAGCAGCAACAGGAAGCTGACTGTCCCCACCACCAGCAGGGCAATGCCGGGAAAGTCGATCACATGCTCGCGGCGATGGGCAAGACGGCGCGGGAGGACGAACCACAGGACCGCCAGCGCCAGCGCGCCAATCGGCAGGTTGATGTAGAACACCCAGCGCCAGCCCCAGACTTGCGTCACCGCGCCCCCCACGACCGGCCCGGCAATCCCGGCCAGCAGGTTGGTGAGGTTGAAGAGGCCCTGGTAACGCGGCCGCTCGCGCGGGCTGACGATGTCGCCCATCGTCGTCATCGCCAGCACCTGCACGCCCCCGGCGCCCAGCCCCTGGACCGCGCGAAAGAGGATCAGCTGGAGCATCGAGCCGGCAAGGCCGCACAGGAGCGAGCCCAAAAGGAAGAACGTGATCGAGACCGTGAACAGCGCGCGCCGCCCGTGGATGTCGCTGAACTTGCCATAGAGCGGCATCGTCACCGTCGAGGCGAGCATGAAGGCGGTCATCACCCAGGACAGGCGCTCCAACCCGCCGAACTCGCTGACGATGAGCGGCAGCGCGGGGTTGATGATGAAATTGTCGAGCGAGGCCAGCGCGGTGGTCATCAGGAGCCCCCCCAGCGTTACCCAGAAGCGCAGCCGGCCCTGCGCGGGCGGCTCGACGCTATCCGCCGCGCTCATCCGCTTACTCCGACAGACGCCGCGCCATCTTCAAGCGGGGAATCCGCGCCGCCACGCCGGCGGCACACGCCAAGGTAGGCCAGCGCCACCACTGAGAAGATCATGTGCAGGACGCCGATCATCACGAAGGGCGCGGTCAGCCCGATGATGTCGAAGAGGTAGCCCGCCACGAACGAGACCACGACCACGCTCACCGTCCCGAAGAACGCCAGAAGGCCATAGGCTGTGCCGCGCAAATCGGCGGGGGCCTCTTCGCCAAAGAGAGCCTGCTGGGCGATGGTCTGGGTGCTCTCGGCATGGCCGATGAACAGGGCGAGGAGGAAGATCCCCCAGCCCGTCACGCTGTCAACCAGCGGTGCAGCCAAGAACGCCGCGCCCACCAGCACGAGGCTCAGGATATAGATGAAGAGGCGGTCCACCTTGTCGAGGATCGGGCCCAGGATCGGGGGCACGACGAAGGAGGAGACACGCATCAGCGCCATAACCGTGCCCGCAATCGCCAGCGCCTCGGTGGTCGAGACGCCCTCCTGGGCGCCGCGCAGCGTGATCCACAGCGCGAAGAAGGAGCCCACCACCGCCTCGTCGGTGCGCACCACGAAGGAGGTCAGGAGCAGCACGCCGAAACGGCGGTTGGTGCGGGTGTAGCCCAGGATCCGCCCGAAGTTGCGGGTGAGGTCACGAAAGCCGCTTGTCGCGCGCGCCATCAGCGGCGCGCGCACGGTGCCCGGCGGTGGGCCCGCGGGCCGGTCGGGCAGCAGGAACAGCGCGGTCACGATGGCCGCACCAAAGCCCACGGCGCCGCACAGCCAGAGCGCAAAGGTGCCTGCCTGCGCCACGTCATATCCGGCCGCGTTGAGCCAGCCGGGCAGCGCCCCCCCGATCACGCCCACCATGAGGATGTTGATGAGCCCGTAGAAGATCATCACCAGCGCCATGAATTTCCCGCGCGAACCGTTGTCGACATAGTCGTAGAACTTGGGCGGTCCGCTTGCGGTGTGGGTGCTCGAGGCAATGCCGAAGAAGAAGCGGATGACGAAGAGCGTGACCACGCCGCCCGCAAGAGGATAGGCAACGGCGGCCAGGCTGTAGCCGGCCAGTGCGAAGACCAGCAGCGCCTTGCGCCCGATCTTGTCGGCGAGCGCGCCGGCAAAACTGACGCAGACCAGCACGACCGCCTGCTGCACGGTCATCAGCTGGCCCGCGAGCCGCCCCTGCCGCTCGGGCGCGATGCCGATCATTTCGGAGAAGACGTAAGGCTGCATCAGGTTGATGAAGGCCGAGACCATCACCGCGATCCCGGTGATGAACAGGAACACGAAGACCTCGCGCACCGGGACCCCCTGGGCCAGGACAATCGGGCCGATCCGTGCCGGGGCGGCCTGCTCACAGGAGATGGACGAATCGCGCCTGTTCATGGACGGTGCCTTTCGCGCTGAAGGTAGGAAGAAAGGGGCACGCCTGGTGGCCACCCAGCCCTCCAATCAGGGCTCAAGCATATGAAGAGGCGGGACGCTTTCCACTAAATTGGGCATGTCCAGAGGGCCTTTTAGATATGCCTATTTCGACTATTGTTCGAACCTTGCCTTGCGACTTACGCTCCATGCCATGGGGATTTGACCCGGACTGGCCCGTTGATTTCCGGCCCGGTCCGAACGGCGCGGCACGACGTGCAGCCTTGCAGGGGGGCGACCATGGCAGAGCATTGGGACATCGCGATCATCGGCGGCGGTACGGCGGGACTTCCCGCGGCGATCACGGCCGCGCGCGGCGGGGCTCGGGTGGTCCTGGTCGAGGCCGCCAAGGAGCTCGGCGGCACATTGCACCTGACAGGTGGCAGCATTGCCGGCGGCGGAACGAAGGCGCAGGCGGCCAAGGGCATCGAGGACAGCGCCGAGCGCCACTACCGCGATTGCCTCACCATCGGCGGCGGCAGCGCCCAGGACGACGTGCTGCGCCTGTGGACCGACAATGCAGGCACCACCATCGACTGGCTCTATACCGAAGGTGTCCCGTTCGGCGAACAGATGCCCACCTTCAGCGCCGCGCACGAAGCTTATGATGCGCCGCGCACCTTCACCCCGCCGCGCGGGGGCAAGGACCTTGCCGACACGCTCGTGCCCAAGGTCCTCGAACTGGTCGCGCAAGGGCGCATCGACCTCAGGCTGGCAACGCGCATGACCGCGCTGGCCTGCGATGCCACGGGCGCCGTCGTCGGTGTGGACGTGTGCGGAGCCGATGGATCGCAGACCACGCTTCGCGCCGACAACGTGGTGCTCGCCTGCGGGGGCTACGGTGCCAATGCCGCGCTGTGGGAGCGGCTCCACCCCGGCACCCCCTATCGCACCTACGCCTGGCCCACCTGCCGGGGCGATGGGCACCTGGCCGCCGAAGCGGCGGGCGCGGTCCTTGCCCATGCGCAGAACTTCCTGCCCACCTATGGCGCTTCGGAAGATATCGATGCCCCCGGCACCTTCTGGATCCATTCGATGGTCGCGCCCTCAATGCGCGCGCCCTGGGAGATCAACGTCAACATGCAGGCCCAGCGCTTCCTGCGCGAGGACCTGCCCAGCCCCGACGGGCGCGAGCGCGCACTGCGGGCGCAGCCGGGCCAGGCCTTCTGGACGATCTACGATGCGCACATCCGGGCCGAGGCCCCGCCATTGTTCCGCTGGGAGCCGGAAAAGGTCGCGCGCGCCTTCGCGCAGAGCCCCGATTTCGTCGTGGCCGCCAGCATTGCCGAACTGGCCGAGAAATGCGGGCTCGACACGGCCACGCTGGAAGCCACCATCACCGCCTACAACGAAGGTCAGAAGAGCGGCGAAGACGCCTTCGGGCGCGAACACATGCCCTGTCCCATCGCCCAGGCGCCGTTCTACGCAGTCCGCCATGTCTCGACCTCGGTCGTGACCTGGGGCGGAGTCAGCGTCGACGGCGAGCTTCGCGTGATCGATGCAGACGGCGCGCCGATCCCGGGCCTCTACGCCGCGGGCGAAGTGCTGGGCATGGGCGTCTTTGGCCAGGTGTTCCTCGGCGGATCGACGATGTCCTCGGCCCTCACCTTCGGCAGGCTGCTGGGCGAGCGCCTTTCCGCAGCGGCCGCCACCCCATCGCACACCCACATCGCCGCACAGAGCCCGGCGTGACCGGACGCGCCTTTCAAGGAGACCCTCCATGCTGACCGACCGCGGATTTTCCAAGCGCAACCGCCGCGTGCGCAGCCTCGATGTCGAAAGCTACTCGGACTTCGTCCTGGGTTTTCGCAACTGGACCTACAACGATCTCGACAAGCCCGCGCGCGAACGCGCCGACGAGATCATGGCGGACCTGCGTATCAACGCCGAAGACGCCCCGCTCGATGCCTTCCGCGACCAGTTCCACGACGATCCGATCATCGCCACGCGCATCCGCGCCTGGCTCTCCAGCCAGCAGCTGATGTGGCAGAACGTGCTCGACCACTACGAGCAGCACAAGGACTTCTACCACGCCGACATGCAGGACGTGGACGCCAAGGGCCCCGGCACGCTGGAGCTCAACACCGGCATGGAGATGCCCGACTACGTCAAGCACGAGATCCACATCCAGCCGGGCGGCTACACCGGCAACGACTTTGCTGGGCCCCTCTACCACTACGGCACCAACACCTTCTACAAGGGCCAGAACAACGAGGACGAGTTCCAGTTCGGCATCGCCCAGACGCTGGCCAAGCCCAGGGACGGCAAGATCGAACGCATCGTCGACATCGGCTGCGGCATTGGCCGGCTCAGTGTCGCGCTGGCCGAGACCTTCCCCGAGGCCGAGGTCTGGGGCCTCGACGTCGGCGGGCCGCTGGTACGCTATGCCCACCGCCGCGCGGTGGAGCTGGGCACGCCGGTCCACTTCGCCCAGCGCCTCGCCGAAGACACCAAGTTCGCGGACAACAGCGTCGACATCGTCGCGGCCTACATCCTCTTCCACGAGGTGTCCGAACAGGGCGCGAAGGACATCGTCAAGGAGGTCTTCCGCATCCTGCGTCCGGGCGGCGTCTTCGACGTGACCGATTTCCACACCGGACGCGCCCGCTCGAACGATCCCTACCGCCGCTTCATGGGCTGGATCGACCATGTCTACAACGCCGAGCGCTGGTCGCACCAGTTCGGCCAGAAGGACTTCCTCGACACCCTGCGCGAAGCCGGATTCGAGGTCGAGAAGGGCGAGAACCGGCACTGGGGGATCGCCTGCTACATCGCGCGCAAGCCCGAATAGACCACGACATCCCACCCGCCGGGGCGGTTCAGGCCCCGGCGGGTTTCCCGCATTCCCGCAGAGCCCAGGGCCGCCAGCTGCGCAGCCCCGTCAGGACCGGTGCGTCCACGCGCCACTGCGACACGACCGAGGCACGACCAGAGACACGATCAAGAGGGGGGTAAGCGTAACCATGAAGTCCACCACGACCCGAACCGAAAAACGCCGCGCCGACCGCCGCCGCACGTTGCGCGCCGCCGCCGCCGTTCCCGCACTCGCCACCGCGCTCGCCGCAGGCGCCGCGCTGCTGCCCGGTACGGCGTTCGCGCAGTCCGGCCCCAGTGCCGAACCCGTCGCCCAACCCGCCGCCCAACCAGCCCAGGCCACGCGCGGCGAGGCCATCCTGGTCACCGCGCGCCATACCGAGGAACGCCTCGAATCGGTCCCCCTCGCAATCACCGCCTTCTCCTCGGAATCGCTCGAGGCGCAGGACATCCAGTCGCTCAACGACATCTCCGACAATTCGCCCGGCTTCCAGTTCCAGAACCAGGCGGGCGGCGGCTCGGGGCGCAACGACCGCTCGATCAACAACCTGACCTTCCGCGGCCTGTTCCTCGCCAACGTCACGCCGATCTCGCAGGGCGGCCTCGTCTTCATCGACGGCGCGCCGGTCATCAATTCCACGGTCCCCGCAATCGACGACGTCGCCCGGGTCGAGGTCCTCAAAGGCCCGCAGGCGGCCTACTTCGGGCGCTCGACCTTCTCGGGCGCGGTCAACTTCGTGACCAAGGCCCCCTCCTATGAATTCGGCGGCCGGATCAAGGCGATGTTCGGCAACTACGGCTCGAACCAGGTCTCGGGCAGTGTCGAGTTTCCCCTCATCGACCAGGTCCTGGCCCTGCGCGTAGGCGGCAGCCATGTCTTCGAGGGCGGGCAGTACACGAACTCGGGCGATCCCAACGAGACCTTCGGCGACCGCAAGAACGATGCAGTCAGCGCCCAGATGCTGTTCGAGCCTGCCTCGAACCTCAAGATCACCGGCTTCTTCTCCTATGGCGAGATGCACGACGGCCCGCCGGCGCAGGCCGCGCTCAAGAATACCGAATTCAACTGCGACCTGGGTGGCACCTCGGGCAGCTACTGGTGCGGGGCCCTGCCCAACCGCATGCCCGAGGCGCTGATCGGGGGCAATTACGACCTCGACGCGGCCGCCTACGACATCCTCATCGACAACGTGGATGGCTACCCTACGATCTTCGATCCCTCGTTCAATCCGCGCTCCGGGCTCAAGCGCCGGACGGTGCAGGCGGACCTGCGCATGGACTGGGAGATGGGCAATGGCATGCTCCTGAGCTCGATCACGGCCTACCACACCGACCGCACGCAGACCGCGCTCGACCTCACCTTCCGTGACACCAGCGGCTATCCCAACCCCAACTTCGGGATCATCCCGGGCGCGCCCTCGTTCAACCACTGGCTGCTCAACTACCAGACCGACATCAGCGACTTCAGCCAGGAAATCCGCCTGACCTCGGCGCAGACGAACCGCCTGCGCTGGACCCTGGGCGCGAGCTACTTCACCGCCAACTACGACAACGGCGCGATCTACGGCCTCAACGTCTTTGGCAGCGGAAATTCGAGCACCTTGCGCAACCAGAAGCCCGAGACTCCGGCGATCTTCGGCGCGCTCTACTTCGACATCACGCAAGATCTGACCATCGGCGCGGAAGGCCGCTACCAGTGGGACAAGATCGAAAGCTCGATCCTCGCCAGCAGCTCGGGCGTCTACTACCCCGAAGCGCTGGTCTCCAGGGCCACCTTCAAGAGCTTCTCGCCGCGCGTCACACTGGACTATGCCTTCGCGCCCGACAGCACCGCCTACGTCCTGTTCTCGCGCGGGTACCGTCCGGGCGGCTTCAACGATGGCTACAGCGCACTCACACCCACCGAGCAGGCCCAGATCGCCACCTCGGCGGGCGCGACCTACGATGAAGAGCGGCTCGACAACTACGAGGCGGGCATCAAGACCGCTTTCTGGAACGGGCGCGCCTCGCTGCGCGCGGCAATCTACATCGACAAGTACCGGGCGGCCAGGTGGCGAACAGCTACACCTACTATCCGGACGGCTCGCCCACCATCAACCTGCTGAACGTCACCGAGAACATCGGCGCGGTGGACCTGTGGGGCATCGAGCTGGAAGGCGATGTCTCGCCCACAGAGGGCCTCAGCCTCAGCGGCTCGTTCGGCCTCGCCGAATCCGAGATCAAGAGCTTCGTGTGCGCCGAGTGCCTCAACATCGCCGGGACCGACGATGCCACCGGCAACCGCCTCTCGGGCGTGCCGCGCCTGACCTGGACGGCGTCCGCCAGCTACGAGCACCCGGTTGCCGAGGACTGGTGGGGCTATGCCCGCATCGACTACCGCCACCGCGGACGCCAGTACGTCGACTATTACAACGCGGCCTGGAGCCGCAACGACGACAAGGTCGACCTGCGCATCGGCGCACGCCAGGACAACGGCCTCTCCTTCGAGGCCTTCGCCACCAACCTGTTCAACGAACAGACCCTCACCGGCTTTCGCGGCACCGACCTCGTCACGCTGGCGACCAACGACATCCGCATCGCGCTTCCCGAAAAGCGCCGGCTGGGCATCCGCTTCAGCTACGAATTCTGATCCCCTTCAAGAAGAGAGAACTGCCATGAGTGTAACCGAGGCATCCCGCGATACAGGCGCCGAGACCGGCTTCGTTTCCGCCGAGGACGACTTCATCTTCGCGGATTCGGACAACATCTCGCTGTTTCCCGAGCAGGTCGTGGACAACCTGATGCACGTCGTCGTCGCGCTGGGCGCCGAGATGTGGACCATGCGCCGCCGCCTGATGGTGACCGAGAAGGTGCTCGAGAAAGTCGGCGTCTCGAGCGCCGACATCGAGCAGTACCAGCCCAGCGACGAGGACCTTGCCGCCTGGGCGCAGGAGCGCGACATCTTCATCAAGCGCACCTTCGGCGCGCTGGAACGGCGCGGCGGCGCCAACGTGAAGCAGATGGACTTCTCCAGGAACATGTGAGCGCAGAGGCCCGGTCCTCCCGACAGGAAGCGCCGGGCCTGTCCCTCATCCGCGCAGCACCAGCCCGCACGGCGAACACCCGGGAGAGCCCCCCAAGATGCCATACGAATTCGACGTCCTCGTGGTGGGAGCCGGAACCGCCGGCGTGCCCGCCGCCCTTGGTGCAGCCGCGCGGGGCCTGCGCGTCGCGCTGGTCGAAGCCGCCGAGGAGATCGGCGGCACACTTCACCTCTCCAGCGCCTCGATCAGCGCGGCGGGCACCTCGCTCCAGAAGGCCGCAGGCGTGGAAGACAGCCCCGATGCGCACTTCGCCGATTGCCTGCGCATCAACCACGGCACCGGCGACCCCGAACTTCTGCGCCTGTGGGTCGACGAGGCCGGCGACATGCTCGAATGGCTGCTCTCGATCGGCTGGACCTGCGATCCGGGCGAAGCCGTGCTCGCCCCTGAACACGACCTCTACGACCGCCCGCGCACCTACCGCAGCACGAACCAGGGCTTTTCCCTGATCGAAGCCTACCAGGCGCAGATCGACACGGCCGTGGCGCAGGGCAACCTCACCGTGATGACCGGCACGCGCTTTTGCGAGCTCCTGCTCGACCATGGGCAGGTCTGCGGGATCGTGGCCAAGAGCGGCGAGGAGGTGCGCGAAATCGCCGCAAAGGCCGTCGTCCTCACCACCGGCGGCTTCAGTGGCAGCGCACGGCATTGGCAGGAACTCCACGGCCTCGTCCCCTTGCGCTACCACGTCGAGACCGTGCGCGGCGATGCCATCGACCCGGTGCGCACGGCCGGGGGACGCCTGTGGTTCACCGACTACTGCCTGCCCGCCTTTGGCGGCACGCGGCGTCTCGACAGCCCGGCCTCGGCCTGGATCCACAGCGACATCCTGCCCTCGCGCCGCCCGCCCTGGGAGATCTACGTCAACGCGCACGGCGAGCGCTTCATGCCCGAGGACGAGCCCAGCATCGACGCGCGCGAACGCGCGGTCATGGCCCAGCCGGGCTGGGCCTTCTGGATGATCTGGGACGAGCGCATCCGCGAGGACGCCCCGCCCGTCTTCCGCTGGAGCGACGAACAGCTCGACGAGCTCCTGCGCGGCGACAACGAGGACTTTGTCGTCGCTGAGAACATCGGTGAACTCGCCCGGCTCTGCGGCCTCCCGGAAAAGACGCTGACGCAGACGGTCACGCTCTACAACGCAGGCCAGGCCGTCGGCAGCGACATGTGGCGCCGTCAGCACCTGCCCGCCCCCATCGCGCGCGGGCCCTTCTACGCAGTGCGCCACTACGGCTGTTCGATCAGCTGCTACCCCGGCGTCCAGGTCAACAAGGACCTGCAGGTCGTCTCGACCACCGGCGATCCCATCGAGGGGCTCTACGCCGCGGGCGAGGTGATCGGCATCGGGTTCCTCGGCCATGGTTTCCTCAGCGGCTCGATCGTTTCCTCCGCGATCACGTTCGGGCGAAAGCTCGGCCGTGAGGTCCTGGCATGACGCGCTGGGCAGCGCGCGGCTATGCAGACGGGCCCTACGGCCAGATCCACTACCGCCACGAAGGTCAGGGCCTGCCCATCGTGCTCCTCCACCAGGCGCCGATGACCTCGGCCCAGTACGACCGGGTGCTGGAGCCACTGGCGCGACGCGGCTTTCACGCCGTAGCCATCGACATGCCCGGCTTTGGCATGTCCGATCCCGTCGAGGGCACTCCGCGCGTGGAAGACTGGGCGGCCTGCGTGCCCCCTGTCCTTGATGCGCTCGGCCACGGCTCCGCCACGATCCTGGGGCACCACACCGGCGCTCTTGTCGCCACCGAAGTCGCACTTCAGTTCCCGGACCGGGTGCGCGCGCTTGTCCTCAACGGACCCATGCCGCTGACCGAAGAGGAGCGCGCCGAGTTCCTCGCCAACGGCTATCCGCGCGAGCGCACGATCACCGCCCAGGCCGACGGCGGCCAGTTCGCCGCCGTACACGCCGCGCGCACGCGTCTGGCTGCTGGCACGGTGGAACCCGAGCGGGTGAGCGAATACGTGGTCATGGCCTTTCAGGGTCAGGGCGCCTACTGGCATGGCCACCACGCCGCCTTCCAGTACCGTCAGGAAGAGACGTTGGCGGCCATCGCCTGCCCGGCGCTGATCCTCACCAACACCGGCGACATCATCCACGACCATGCCTTGAAGGCCCGTGAACTGCGTCCCGATTTCGCCTGGGTGGCGCTCGACGGCGGCGGGGTCGATATCGTCGACCAGCAGCCCGAAGCCTGGGCCCAGACCGTCGCCGACTTCGTGCAGAGCCTCTAGGTTGCGCCTCCCGCCGCGCGTGTCTCAGGCGAAGGCGGCAATCTCGGTCGTGGCCGGATCGTAGGTCATCAGTGTTTCGTGGCGGGGGTCGGGCGCGGCCCGCCGCGAGGTGTCGCCCGACTGGTTGATCTCGCCCTGCTTGCGCGAGGCGAGCAGCACCCAGTTCGCGCGTTCACGCCGCGTCGCCTCGTAGCGCTGGAGCGCGGCGACCGGATCCGCCGTTTCGCCCAGGCTGCGCGCGAAAACCACGGCATCCTCGATCCCCATCGCCGCGCCCAACCCCAGGAAGGGCAGCATCGGGTGCGCCGCATCGCCCATCAGGGTCACCCGGCCCACCGTCCATTGCGGCAGCGGATCGCGGTCGAACAGGGCCCACTTGCGCGTGCCCTCGCGCGGGGCGCTGGCGATGAGGCCGCGCACGTCCGCGTTCCAGCCCTCGAACTTCTCCAGCAGTTCCTCGACATCGGCCGGGGTCGACCAGCCCTCGCCGGTCCAGCTGTCGGTCTTTACAAAGGCCACCCCGTTGACCACCGAACCGTGCCGGATGCGGTAGACCAGCACCTGCCGGTTGGGCCCGAGGTAATTGACCGAAGGGCCCAGGTGCATGTGGTGGTGGACGTCCTCGAACGGAATGAGGAAACGGTAGGCCACCTGCCCGGTAAAGCGCGGGTTCTCCTCACCGAAAAGCTCGGCGCGCACCCGCGAATTGATGCCGTCCGCCCCCGCCAGGATCGGAGCGCGCACGCACGAACCATCGGCAAAGTGCGCGGTAACTCCGTTCGCGTCCTGCTCCAGACGGGTCATCTGCGCGCCGAGCGTGATCGCCTCGGGATCGGCCGCCGCAACCGCGTCCGCCAGGATCGCGTGCATGTCGGCGCGGTGGAGCTGGTAGAAATAGGGGATGTCGCCGCGCTCACGCGCAATTGCCATCTGGTCAGGGCCGCCCAGCCGTTCGCCGGTGCGCCAATCCGCACCGCCTGCGCGCACTGGAATGTCGGCGGCCGCCTCGATGGCCTCGCGCAGGCCGAGCGAGAACAGGCCCCGGCTGGCGGGCTGGCTGAGCGTGATCCCCGCGCCGACATCGCCGAACGCCTCGGCCTGCTCGAAGAGGCGCACCTTGCGGCCCTGCCGGATAAGGCCGAGCGCCGCCGTCAGCCCCGCAATGCCGCCCCCGATGATGAGGATGTCGGCATCCTGCGCGCCTGCACTCCCGGACCCGTTCGCTGCCATGTTGTCCCCCTGAAAGACCTGGTTACGCCGCCAAGGTGTAAGCCTGCTCCCGGCAAGGCAAATCATTCCAGTTATGCCTTTTCTGGCGCCATTCCCGGTTTGACCGGCCAGCCCTGCCCCCCGCATGCTGCTCCCAGCATGGCCATCACACTCACCATCAACGGAACGCCCACCACACTCGAGGCCGAGGGCGACATGCCTCTGCTCTGGGCGCTGCGCGATCTGGCCGGACTTACCGGCACCAAGTTCGGCTGCGGCGCGGGGCACTGCGGCGCCTGCACGGTCCATCTGGACGGCGAAGCCGCGCGCGCGTGCAGCGTGACGCTGGAGGAAGCGGCGGGCCGCTCCATCGTCACCATCGAGGGCGTCACCGGCGCAACTGCAAGCAAGGTGCAGGACGCCTGGCTGCGCCACCAGGTCGCCCAGTGCGGGTACTGCCAGCCCGGCCAGATCATGACCGCCATCGCGCTGCTGGAGGCCGGCTACGGCGATGCCGAGACAGTCGAGGCGGTAATGAGCGGCAATCTGTGCCGCTGCGCCACATACCTGCGCATCCGTGCCGCCGTGCTGGACGCGGCCATATGACCGGCGTGGCCACCTCCCGGCGCGCTTTCGTGGTCATGGCGGGCAGTGGCCTGCTTCTGGGACTGGTCCCAAAATCGCTACGCGCCCGCGAAATCCACCGCCAGGGCCATCCCTTCGGCGACAGCCTGTTCCGCGCCGACCAGGTGCCGGGCGACGAACTGGTGCGCCGCTTCCTCGAAATCGCGCCAGATGGCGCGGTCACGGTCTTTTCCAAGCATCTCGACATGGGCCAGGGCACCTGGAGCGGGCTCGCCTCGCTGGTGGCCGAAGAACTCGACGCCGACTGGACGAAAGTCCGTGTCCTCGGCGCGCCAGTGAGTGACACGGCCTACGCCAACCACATGTTCCAGCGTCAGGCGACCGGGGGCTCGACCTCGCTCGCCAACAGCTGGGATGAGCTGCGGCGCGCAGGTGCGGTTGCCCGCGCCATGGTCCTTGCCGCCGCCGCGCGCAGCTGGGACGTCCCTGTCGAGGCCATTTCCCTGCGCGATGGCGTACTGACCCACGGCGCGCGCCGCGCCTCGCTGGGGGACTTCGCAAGGGACGCGGCGGACGAAGACGTCCCCGAAAACGTGGCGCTCAAGCCGCGTTCGGCCTGGCGCCTGCTCGGCCAGGACACGCCCCGCACCGACATGCCGGGCAAGGTCACGGGCCAGACGAAATACGGGATCGACGGGGCCTGGGAGGACATGCGCCACGCGGTCGTCGCGCGCAGCCCCCGCTTCGGGGCTCGCCTGCTCCATGCCGACACCCGCGCCGCCCGCGCCATGTCCGGCGTCGAAGCGGTAGTCGAAATCCCGTCGGGCATCGCGGTCATCGCGCGCACGACCTGGCATGCCCTGCGTGCGCGCGACGCGCTCACCCTGACCTGGTCCGACGACGGGGGCGAGACGCGCAGCGATGCTCAGATCGCGCGCGACCATCGCGCCGCCATGGACCGGCAGGCGCCCAGCTGGGACGACGTGCGCGGCGATCCCGCCGCCATGCTGGCGCGCGCAGCCACGCGCGTGGAGGCCGAGTTCACCTTCCCCTACCTCGCCCATGCCGCGATGGAACCGCTGGCGCTGCTGGGCCGCTTCGACGGAACCCGCTGCAAACTGCGCGGCGGCTTCCAAACCCAGACCGACAACCGCGCGCAGGTCGCCGCGATCCTGGGGATCGAGGCCGAGGCGGTCGAACTGGAGACCGTCCCCGCCGGCGGCAGCTTCGGGCGCCGCGCCGGGTTCACGGGCGACTGGGTAGTCGAATTCGCCCAGCTCCTGAAGGCCGCGCGTGCATCCTACCCGATCAAGCTCACCTGGACGCGCGAGGACGACATGCGCGGGGGACATTACCGCCCGCTGATGGTCTACGCGATGGAAGGGGGCCTTGATGCGCAAGGACGCCTGCTCGCGCTCGACATGCGCCTTGCGGGCCAGTCGGTCACCGGCAACAGCCCCTACCCCAAAGCCCCCTACCGCGACATCACCGTGCTGGAAGGCAACTTTCACGACCTCTACGACCATCCCCACTCGCGCCTGCGCTTCTTCCATGCAGGCGCGAAGGTTCCTGTCGTCACCTACCGCTCGATCTCGAACAACCACACCGGCGTTGCCAAGGAGATCTTCGTCGACCGGCTGGCGCGCGCCGCCGGGGCCGACCCCGTGGCCTTCCGCCTCGCCCTGCTGGGTGCTGAACCGCGCCAGGCGCAGGTGCTGCGCGTGGCGGCCAAGGCCGCAGGCTGGGATACCCCGCCGCCGCATGGGATCACCCGCGGCGTGGCGGTCCACCGCTCGGAAGGCAGCTGCGTCGCGCAGGTCGCGGAGCTCAGCGGCAGCCCGGAGGACTTTCGCATCGAGCGGATCGTCAGCGCGGTCGACTGCGGCCTTGCCGTCAATCTCGACACCGTGCGCGCGCAAGTCGAAGGCGGCACCGGATTTGGCCTTTCGAGCGCGCTCTACGGCGAGATCAACCTTGATCACGGCGCCGCGCGGCAGGGCAATTTCGATGGCTACCGCCTCTTGCGCATGAACGAGATGCCCCGCCGCATCGAAGTCCACATGGTCGAGAGCGCCGATCGGCCGTCCGGTATCGGCGAGCCCGGCTCGGTGCCCGGGGCGCCCGCCGTCATCAATGCCCTGGAACGCATGGGCACGGCGCCAGTCACCCACTTCCCGGTCTTTGCCTCTGCCTGAAAGCGCCGCGTTACACGCTGCGGCTCTCGACGATCTGCCAGGTGTTGCGGCCGGTGAGGCCCAGCAGCTTCTCCTTCACCAGGCTCGCCAGCTTGTGACTGGGCACCGCGTCGGAACGCTGCGGCCCCGTCGCCACGTAAAGCGTGCGGCGGACAAGATCGCTGTCGATGCGCACGACATCGAAGCGCTCCATACCCTCGTCACGCAGAAGTGCAGCCGGCGGCAGGATCGCATGGCCCAGCCCCTCCTCGACCAGTTCGAGAATCGATCCCAGCGCGTCGATCTCGACCGCGATCTGGAGCTCGGCTTCGCGCGCCCGAGCGGCCTTCTCCAGATCGCGGCGCAGCTGCTGATGGGGCCCTGTCATGATGAGGGGAAGCTGGGTCAGATCCTCGAAGGAGACAGGCCCCGCCGGGCCGCTGCCCCGCTTGCTGACCAGCACCAGCTGCTCTTCCACCACCGGATCGCACAGCATGTTCTGGCTGCGGATCGGCGAATAGAGGATCGCGACGTCCAGCCGCCCCTGCTGGACGCGCTCGGCAATGTCGCTGGACAGCCCCTCGACGAGGTGCAGCTTCACGTGGGGCAGCTCGGAATTGAAATGCTGGGCGAGCGGAACGCTGAGCGCCCGGCCCACGCTGGTGGGCATGCCGATCGCGGCGGTCCCGGCCAGAAGATTGCGCAGCTGGCTGAGCTCGCTGTAGGTCGCATCGATCGCCTCGCGCACGTTGCGTGCGTTCTTGAGCAGGCAGCGCCCCGCCTCGGTCAGGGTCGCGCCGCGCCCGTTGCGGTAGAACAGCGGCAGGCCCAGTTCCTCTTCAAGGTTGCGCACCTGGCGGCTGAGGAGGGGTTGTGACAGGCGCAGACTGACAGCGGCTTGCGAAAAGCTGCCCGTTTCCGCGACGGAAATGAAGTAATCGAACTTGCGCGTGTCCATTCTTCCCCCTTCATGCCGAGCCGGCATATCTGCTAGTAACTGTCGTCGATTTCGTGCCTTGCGAAGTTGAACCACCCATTCAAATCATTGTTTTTAAAACTTAATTATCAAATCCGCAGCGCACCTGGGAGAGCCTGCTGCGCATCCGGGCGCAGTGGCATTCCCCGGCCTCCTGTGGCTTCCTTTTCCCCGAGAGCGCGCAGGGCCGCAGCGCCCCTGCAGGGGCCTGTCGCGCGCGCCCGCACAGCAAGGGGGAACGCGATGAAACAGGCAGGAGGCCAGCTGGCCGGAACGCAGCGCTCGGTCGTATTGGGCTTTGCCATCGGCGGGGCCGCGATGATGGCGGCCAATCAGGTCATCGCGGTGCTGGTGCTGCGCTTCCTGACCGACAACCTGGCGATTTCGGCGGGGATCGCGGCCACGCTCTTCGCGCTGGTGAAGATCTACGACGGCTTCGTCGATCCGCTTGCCGGGTACGCCAGCGACCGCGCGCGCACCCGCTGGGGACGGCGCGTGCCCTTCCTGTTTGCTGCAGGGCTGCTGATGCCGCTCTCCATCGTCGGCATCTTCGCCGCCCCAGCCTGGGACAGCCAGCCCCTGTTGCTGCTCTGGATCGGCGTCATGCTGGCGCTCCACGGCACCGCCTTCTCGCTCTACACCGTGCCCAGCACGGCGATGATCGTGGAGGTGAGCGATGATTACCACGCCCGCTCCAGCATCCTTGCCTGGAAGACCTACGGCAGCTTTGCGGGCCAGATCCTGGGCTCCTCGGTGCCCTCCTGGCTGCTTGAAAGCTGGGGTGCGGGCCGCGCCGGGCACGCCGCGATGGGCTGGGTGCTGGCCGGTCTCATCGGCGCGCTCGCGCTCGGCTCGATCCCGCTCCTCCTGCGCGCACGGGCCACCAATGCCGAAGCCAACCATCCTGGCCGCTTCACCGACCAGCTGCGCATTGCCTGGGCCAATCAGCCCTTTCGCATCATGGTCTTCGTCCACATCGTCTTCATGGTGGGCGTGGCGACGGCCAGCGTCTCGAACGCCTATTTCACCCGGTATGTGCTGGCGCGGAGCGATGCCTGGTTGGGGCTTTTCTATGTCTTCCTGACGGCGGGCAACATCCTCGCCCTGCCCGCCTGGCTGCGCATCTCGCGCCGCTTCGACAAGAAGAACGCCTATATCGCCGCGCTCGCCGTCTACGGCCTCGCGGTGCTGAGCTGGGCGCTGGCCGGTCCCCATGAGAGCCTGATCGTGCTTGGCCTGCGCACCACCGTGATCGGCGCGGCGATGAGCGGGGTGGTCCTGCTCGCCGCCTCGATGCTGACCGACGCCGTGCGCTACGACTTCATCTGTTCGGGCCAGCGGCGCGAGGGGGCCTTCTCGGGCTTCATGAGCTTCGTCGACAAGATCTCGAACGCGGGCGGCCTGATGATCATGGGCGCGACCCTTTCGGCCATGGGCTACGCCGCCTCGAGCACGGGCGCCGCGCAGGCCCAGAGCACGAGCGCGGTCTTTGCGATCCGCATCTGCTTTGCCATCATTCCCGCCCTTGCCCCGCTCCTCAGCATCTTCCTGCTGCGCGGCTACACCCTGACCGAGCCCGACCTTGTCGAAACCGTCGCCGAAGCGCCGCTTGCCGCGCAGGACGTCGGCCTCGACAGCGAGGGGACGGCCACCGCGGCAGCCGGTTGAAGCGGAAAGTCGGACGTGAGCAGGTGGGCGTCGAAACACGGGTGGGGCTCCCTGACCTGAACGCGATTAGGTCAAGAGGGCCCCTCGCCTGTCAATTTCTTGAAAGACGCGTGTTCAACAGGCGATAGCCATGTTTCAGAATGTAACGCCAAAGCGCGCGGCAAGTGTCTCGCCCTTGTCGGTGCCGGCATAGGCCGGCAGCGCGTCGGTCACGCTCCAGTAGACGGCGTTGAGCTGGATGCGCGTAAAGCTGTTGAGGTACCAGTTGGCGCCCAGCGTCTCGGACCAGCCGTCGGCCGGGTCGGGCAGGTTGCGGAAGGAGACCTGCTCGTAGCGGGTGGTGAGCTCGATGGCGCCCGGTCCGCCATCGAAGACCGGCGAAAGGACATGCGGGCGCCCGAAACTGCCCACGCGCGGGTTGTAGGGCGGCAGTTCTCCCGTCACGAACCACCCGGCCGAGAGACTGTAGGCCCGTGTGCGGAAATCGGGCCGCCCATCGTCGAGCCGCGCGCGCCGCTCGCCCCCTTCGGCCATGAACCAGACCGGCCCCTGATATCCGCCCAGTTCAAAGCCGTAGCCGGTGGTGCCCGTCGCCCCTGTCAGCGCGCCGCTCTGGACGCGTAGCGCCCCGTTGAAGCGGGTGTCGACGAAGGTACTCGGGGTGAGCGTGCGCGAGGCACCGTTGAGCGCTTCGTCGAAGCCCCAGGCCGCAACGTGCAGCAATCCCCGATCCGAATGCAGCGGATTGAGATGCAGGCGCGCCATCGCGGTGCGGCTGTCGCTCTGCGTATGATCGGCATCGACGGTGTCGCCCGTCACCGTCACCGCAAGGTGGCCTGCCGGGAAGTACAGCCGCCCCATCGCGCCCATGCCGAAGTAGCCCCGCTCCGGCGCGATCGCATCGGCAACCACGCTGCGCTCCATGAAGGGCGTGGAATCCGAGCCGGTCGAGCCATCGAAGGACCGGTCGTTGAAGAGGTTGCCCGCCTGCACGTCGAAGCTGGTCTTCGCGCTGATGTTGTCGCGCCAGCCCAGCGAGGCGGCCATGATCTGCACCTTGCTCTGCCCCAGCTCCGCTTCGAGCTGGTAGAACAGGTGCGTGCCCACCCCGCCCTCGAAGCCCAGCCGCAGCGAGCGCATGCCCGTGGTGGTGATGTTGCGCGCATCGTGGTCCGAGCCGAAGGTCGTGCCGACATCGCTGAGGATGCGCCCGCGCGGCTTGAAGCTGAACTGCCCGTCGGCCGAGTGGAACACGGGAAGCCCCGCCCCCCATTCGGTGGTGACACCGGCATCCTTTGCCGCCTGCGCGCGCACGATGTCACGCTCGACCGGGGTCGGCGTGATGAGCTGGGGAGCATAGGGCAGCGTCACGACGCGCGCGTTCGCGCCCAGGCCGCTGTCCTTCTCCTCGGCCGACACGACAATGACCGAATCCGGGGCTTCATCGGAAGTACTGGCAGCCCCATGACCTTCCAGCTGCTCGACCCGGGCGCGCAGATCGGCGATCTCGGCGGCCTGGCGCCGCACGAGGTCTGCCAGGGTCTCGTTGGTGGGGGCCGTGGGCCCAGTCTGGGCGAGAACCGGGCTCGCCGCCACAATCGCAACGAGCGCACAACCGCATTTCAGCATTCGCATGGGGAGAGGGTTCCTTGGACTGAAACGGCGCCGCGCAGGTGACACAGCGGGCGCCTGGAAGAGGGAGACAAGGCGCATCCGCGCGCTTGCAGGAAAGGCACGCAAGGCCGCGCAATCAGGGAGATATTCCGCTTCGTGCACGGCCAGGCGCACGCTAAGAGCGCGCCTGTCGAGGACTTGCGCGCAAGGGCGCGCGCCCTCCCGCGAAGGACGCAAGGACCGGAACAGACGCAGGTATGGACGCAAGGCTGACACTCCTCCCGCCCGCACACGCCAAAAGGGCCGGGCTCCAGAGCCGCTTGCGCTAAGTCCCCAGCCTGTCGCGAACCTTTCACGGAAAGAACCCACCGCGTGCGTATCATGCTGGTCGAAGACGATGATCTGCTCGCCCGCAGCCTGTGCGACCTGCTGCGCGGGGCTGGCCATGCCGTCGATCATGTCACCTGCGGCGAGGACGCGCTCCTCTTCGTCACCCACGAGCCCTACGCCGCGCTGATCCTTGATGTAGGCCTGCCCGACATCGACGGCTTCGAGGTGCTGCGCACGCTCCGCCGCCGCGGCGCGCGCGTGCCGGTGCTGATGTTGACCGCGCGCGATGGGCTGGATGACCGCGTGCGCGGCCTCGACCTGGGCGCCGACGACTACCTGCGCAAGCCCTTCGCGCCCGAGGAACTGGAGGCGCGCGTGCGCGCTCTTGGTCGTCGGCGCGGCGGCGATCCGACCCCCGAAGTCACCATCGGCACGCTGCGTGTCAACCGCTCCACCGGCGAGGCGAGCCTCGCTGGGCGCCCGCTCGACCTGCGCCGCCGCGAGGCCGCCGTGCTCGATGCCCTGGCCACGCGGGCCGGGCAGATCGTGGTGCGCGAAATCCTGCAGGGCGAAGTCTTCGGCTTCGACGAACCGGTCGGGCAGAACGCGCTGGAGGTCTACGTCACGCGCCTGCGCGCCAAGCTGGGGCCCGAAGGCCCGCGCATCCGCACCGTGCGCGGGATCGGCTACATGCTCGATGCCCGCTGAACTGCACCGCGAAGCCGGCACCCCTGCCGACGCGCGAACACCTGCCTTGCGCAGCCGCCTGCTGCTCGCAATGATCGCCCCGATGGCGGGCGTCGCCATCGTTCTTGCCCTGATCGGCGCGGTCATCGTCACGCGCGTGGTGCGCACCGGCAACGACCGCGTGCTGGGCGGCGCGCTCGCCGCAATTGCCGAAAGCGTGCAGGTCGAACATGGCAAGCTGCTCCTGTTTCCCCTCCACCCGGCCGCCCTGGCCATGCTGGAGACGCCCCAGGGCGATACCGTCTACTACCGCCTTGCCCTGGGCGCGCGCACGCTGTCCGGGCGCCGCGACCTGCCCGCTCCCGAGGACATCGCCGCCCTGCCGCGCAGCGAACCGGCCTTCCGCTACGTCACCTATCAGGGCCTGCGCCTGCGCCTTGCCGAGATGCGCCGTCCGCTCCCTGGCCTCTCCACCCCGGTCCTTGTCCAGGTGGGTGAGACGCTGGGACACCGCCAGGCCCTGCGCCACCGTCTCATTGCCGCGCTGGTCCTGGGCGAAGCCGTGCTGGTGGGCCTTGCCGTCCTCCTCCTGCGTCCTGCCCTCAGCTGGAGCCTGCGCCCGCTCGCGCGCCTTCGCGATGCCGTCGCCCGGCGCAAGGCACATGGCGCGCCCGACCTCTCCCCTCTCGATGCCGGGCCTCTCCCGCGCGAGCTGCGCCCTCTTGCCGAAGCCTTCGACAGCCTTCTTGCACGTCTCGACACGGCCACGGCCGGTATCCGGCGCTTCACCGCCGATGCCTCGCACCAGATGCGCACGCCCCTCTCGGCACTGAAAGTCCAGGTCGCACTCGCCCGGCGCGGCGATGCCAGGGCCCTTGCCGCCATCGCCGATGCGACCGAGCGGCTCGAACACCTGATGACCCAGCTGCTGGTGCTGGCCCGGGCCGAGGAAGCGGGCGTCCCCACGGCGCGCGAACGGGTGAACCTGCGCGAAGTGGCCATTGCGGTCGTCAATCGCCACATCGGCCAGGCCATCGATGCGGGCATCGACCTCGTGCTGGAAGCCCCGCAGGCGGGCGCGGTGTGCGTATCCGGCTACCGTACGCTCGTCTTCGAGATCCTCGCCAACCTGATCGACAACGCGATCCGCTACGGCGCACGGAATGGGAGCGGGACGATCACCGTCGCGATCACCGCGCCGGGCACGATCTCGGTGCGCGACACCGGCCCGGGCCTCTCGGAAACCGACCTTGCCCGGCTTGGCGCGCGCTTCGTGCGGCTGGAGAGCAGCGTGGGCACGCGCGGCAGTGGCCTGGGCTTTGCGATCGTGCGCTCGGCCGCGCGGCGCATGGAGGCGCAGGTCGCGGTCGCCAACGCGCACCCTGGCCTGTGCGTCACTCTCATCTTTCCCGAAGGGAGCTAAAGGGTTTCAGGAAGACATATCCGAGGGCCATCGCCCTCGGGCTCCCCAAACGGGCCGCCTTACCTTTCGCGCGCCACCTTGGCTTGAAGTGGTGAGGTCGCCCATTTGGGGAGCCCGAGGGCGATGGCCCCCTGGATGGTCTTCTTCAATTGTCTTTTCCCTGCCCCATCGAAAGCGCGATCCCCTCTCCGGTCACGCAAGATGCCGCAGGCGAAAGCAGCCAGGCGATGACCTGCGCTGCGGCGGCAGGAGCAATCCATTCGCCAGGATCGGCATCGGGCATGTCGGCGCGGTTGGTCGGGGTATCAAGCACGGTGGGCAGGACCGCGTTCACGCGGATTCCCCGGGGCCGCAGCTGCGCGGCAAGCGCCTGCGTCAGCGCCAGGACCCCGGCCTTGGACGCCGCGTAGGCGCCCATGCCCTCGCCCGCAGCGCGGGCCGCCGCCGCGCCGATGTTGACGATGGCCCCACCCGGCGCGAGCGTATCCAGCACCGCCTCGCACGCCGTGGTCGCGGTGTGCAGGTTGGTGCGGTACATCCGCTCGAACGTGGCCGGAGAACCCGGCCCCAACGGCTCCCACACGAAACCGCCCGCAACATTGACGAGACCATCAAGCCCGCCCAGATCCGCGACCAGCCGCGCCACGGCAGGCCCGACCTGCGTGGGATCGGAGAGGTCGATGCCCCCCTCGGCGGGACCTTCGTAGCCATCCGGACTGGGTGCCATGTCGATCACGCCGACGCGGTGGCCTTCACGGCGGAGCTGGGCACAGACGGCGCGGCCCAGCACCCCGAAGCCGCCGGTGACGATATATCTGCCTGCCATCTGCGTTTCTCCCAGCCTGTCCGGCGCCGGACGGCGCACCACGTCTGCCCCCGTGGTAGCCACGGCGGGGGGCCGGGAACAAGCGTAAGGCGTATCGCAGCGCCGATATCGCCCGTCGATCAGGGTGTGCAGCGCACCTGTGCGTCGCGCAGTTCGTAACTCATCAGGGGCGCGTTCCAGAGCATTTCGGGCGGCTTCACCATCGCGACACCGGGTACGCGCAGCAGGCGGTCAATGAAGATGCGCGTCTCGTGGAGCGCCACCTGCCATCCCGGACAGTGGTGCGCGCCGTCGCCAAAGCTCATGAAGGTGCCCTGCTGCCCCCTGGCACGGTCGGGATCGAGCGCATGGGGGCAGGCCCCGACCGCCGCTTCGTCCGCATTGACCGCGCGCATGTCGACCACGAAGCGCGCCCCTTCGCGCAAGGCGCCCAGGCAGGTCTCGGGAAGGTCCTGCGCCGAACGGCGATAGAGCAGCGCGGCAATCGGTTCGAGGCGCAGGATCTCCAGCAGGATGGCGAACTGCCTCTCCTCGTCGGCAGCAAGGAAGTCCGCGCGCAATTCGTCGCGCTCGAACATGTACCAGGCGACCATCACGATGAACTCGCGCGTGGTGACCATCCCGGCCGTGGCGTAAGTCATGCACTCGATCATGATCGCCTTGTCGGAATAGCCCTTGGCGAGGCACTGCGAGATGATGTCCTCGCCCGGTTCCTCACGCCGTACCCGCACGGCCGGACGCACGTCCTTCACGTAGAAGCGGTACCCGTACCACGAACGCAGCAGCAGGTTCTTCCAGCGCGCCAGCCCCTTGGCGTTGGTGAACGAGGCGCGCAGCAGCACCGCGATACGCGGCGCCATGTCGTGCGGATCGCTTTGCGAGAGCCCGACGATCTTGGAGGCGACCGCGACCGCCAGCTCGAAGCTGATCTCGTCGAGCCGCGCCTCGCCCCGCGCCCGGAAATCCGCGAGAAGACGGTCGGTGGTGGCTTCCATCACCGCCTGATAGCGCTCGAAAATCGCGCGCGGGGTAAAGAAGCGCGCAATGGCCGCGCGCCGGGTCTTGTGCGGCTTGCCGTCGAGATAGAAGACCGGGACCTGTTCGGGATCGCCCACGTCCACCTCGTCCGCGCCGGCCCCGTCCTGCAGGACCTGCGTGTGGCGCAGCATCTCGCGCGCGGCGGCAAAGGTCGTCACTTTCTGCGCGCCGTCCTCGACACGCAGGTTCGCCTCGGCCAGCGCCGCCGACTTGCGCTCGTCCACTTGGGCTTCCATCACCACCTTCTCCCTTCGCGTAACCCGCTCATGCGCCCAGAACCCGGCTGCGGGCCTCCAGAATGTCTGCGAGATGATTGACCGGATCGCCGGTGGTGACCCCGCCTTCGACCGGAAGCGCGATGCCGGTAATCTGTGCGGCGCGGTCACTGGCGAGGAACAGCGCGGCCTGCGCGACGTCCTCGGGGCAGCCGCGGCGCTTGAGCGGCTGGTTCGAGAGGTAGATCGCGTCGATTTCCTGGCTCAGCTGCGCCAGATTGTCCGCCCCGGAGCCTTCCTCGAACGCACTGAGCGGTGTGCGGATATGGCCCGGGACCAGGCAGTTCACCCGGATGCCGTGGCGCGCGAGGTCGATCGCGGCCGACTTGCTGAAATGGATGAGCCCCGCCTTCGAGGCGCGGTAGGTCATCATCGCCTGCCCTGCCAGTACGCCCGCGATCGAGGCGTTGTTGAGGATCGCGCCGCCCCCTCCCTGCCGCTTCATCGCGCGTGCGGCGGCCTGCGTGCCGACCATCGGCCCGAACAGGTTGACGCCCACGACCTTGGCGAAGTCCTCCAGCGTGTCGTCGAGAAAATCGGGAAAGGCACCGCAGGCGATCCCCGCGTTGTTGAACATGACATCGAGCCGCCCGAAACGCTCCACCGCGAAGTCGACGAGTGCCTCCACCTCGCCCTTTTGCGCCATGTCCACCCGGCGGAAAACCGCCGCCGAACCCAGCTTCGCGCACAGGCTCTCGCCCGCATCGGTGTCGACATCGGCGACAACCACCCGCGCGCCCTCGGCCACGAACAGGTCGACGGTAGCCTTGCCGATCCCGCCCGCCCCGCCGGTGACGATGGCGACCTTGCCGTCCAGTTCCCCAGCCATGGTCAGTCGCGCAAGGTGAAGGTGACGGGCAGGCTCTCCATCGAGCGTGTCGCCACGGTGGGCAGGTAGGCGATGTCCTCCTCGGCAATCGCCAGGCGTACGTCGGCGAACTTGCGCACGAGCAGGCGCGCGGCGACCTTGATTTCCATGCGCGCGAGCGCCAGCCCGACGCACTTGTGTACCCCGCCCCCGAAGCTCACGTGCTTCATGATGTTCTTGCGCTCCATGTCGAAGCGGCGCGGTTCGGGAAAGATCTCGGGCTCGTCGTTGGCCGAGGCGTAGAGCAGAAGGAGGTGCGCCCCTTCGGGCAGCACGCGCCCGCCCAGTTCGACCTCCTTTGTCGTCATCCGGCTGAGCCCGCGCACGGGCGGCTCGATGCGCAGGAGTTCCTCGACGAAGCGGTTCATCAGCCGGTCGTCATCGGCCGAAGCACGCAGCATCTCGGCCACATCGGGCTCGGTCGCAAGGATCAGGACGAGGTTGGAAAGCGCGGTCGCGGTGGTCTCGTTGCCCGCGATCAGAAGCGCACGGATGAGCGAAACCGCCTCCTCGAAAGTCAGCACCGAGCCTTCCCCCTCACCATCACGGGCATGGACGATGTCCGAGATCATGTCTTCGCGCGGATCGGCCTCGCGCTCGCGCATCTTGGCGATAAGGTACTGCTGCAGATCACAGATCTGCGCGGCGTGCCCCAGCATTTCCTCACGGTCCTGCATGCGCCCGATCTGGGCAGTAACCGCCGTCGACCAGCGCGCGATCCTGTCCTTGATCGACCCGTCGAGCCCCAATTGCTCGCAGATGATGCGGATCGTCAGCGGCTGCGCGAAATCGGTGACGGCGTCCATCGACCCCTTGTCCGCCAGCTCCGCGAGAAGCCCGTCGACGACCGCCTCGATGCGCGGCTCAAGGTCCTTCACGCGGTGCGCGGTGAAGGCACTTTCCATGAGCTTGCGCACGCGCGTATGGTAGGGCGGATCGGACATGATCGCGTCAGGAAAGTAGCCCCCGCCCTTCTCGCGCAGGATCTGCTGGAATTCCTCGGCAAAGCCCTTGGCCTGCTGGGTATGGTAGCCCTTGTTGACCGAGAAGGTGAGCGGATCGCGCTGCACCGTCTGGATATCCTCCCAGCGCGAGACAAGATACATGTCGAGCGCGGCGTCGTAATGCACCGGATCGAGCTTGCGCATGGCCGCGTAGAAACGGCGAGGCTGCTTGTGCACAACCGGGTCGAGCAGGGTCGCCTCTGCAACCAGGCGCGCATCCTCCCCTTCCATGCCCGGTCTGGCCTGCGTGTCGTCGTTCGCCGCGTCTCGCACGATAGTCATGTCCTCTCCCCAATCCTCGTGTTCACTCTCGGATTGCTGGCCCTTGCACAGTGCGCCCAGGAGTACCCTTGCACCATGCCTGCAGCCCGCCCCGCACTTGTCCCTGCGGGCAATGCCGCCACGCTCAAAGTTCGGGCGCGACCTCGACGGCCAGACCGTCGAGCCCTGGATGCAGTGTGATCTGGCAGGACAGGCGGCTCGTCGGGCGGCGGATGTCCTCGACCATGTCGAGCATGTCCTCCTCGACCGGATCGGGTGCCCCCACCGCCGCGCTCCACGCCGCATCGATGTAGACATGGCAGGTCGCGCACGAACATGCGCCGCCGCATTCGGCGATGATGCCCTTCACGTCGTGGCGGCGGGCCAGTTCCATCAGAGTCTCCCCTTCGGCCCCGTCCCTGATCTCTACAACCGATCCCTCGATGTCGGTCAGCGTGACGCAAATCTCGCCCATGCGGTTCGCCCTCCCAAATGGCTTTCCGCGAGATAAGCCCATGGCGGGTCTTGGCGAAAGGCGCGAGAGCACACCCGCTGCGAACATCGCCGGGCCGAATTGTACGCTTCGCATTTGCCGCCAGGCCCGCCTTTCCGCGAGATTTCGCAAAGGGGCAGCCTCTGCGGCCAAGTGGGCTTGCCGCTGCAGTCATTCGGCCCAGCCCTGCGCAGGTCTAGGCTCTGCCCTCAGGACGCGCGCGGCGATGCGCGGCACGAACATGCGGGAAAGGAACCGAAACGGCATGACGGCAACGCTGATCTGCAACGCGCGCATCTTCGATGGCAGCGGCGCGAACCCCTTTCCTGGCGCGCTGCGCGTGGAGGGCAACCGCATCGCCGAGATCGGCGCCCTCGAGCCACACGCAGGCGACACGGTGATCGATGCGGGCGGGCGCTTCCTGATGCCCGGCATGGTCGAGGGCCACGCCCACCTCTCGTTCGAGAACGTCTGCGCGACCGAAGACCTCATCAAGCCCACGCCCGAGGCCCAGTGCTTTGCCACCGCGCGCAGCGCTGCAGCCCTTCTGGAGGCCGGCTTTACCAGCGCCTACGGCGCGTCCGAAGCGCGCCTGCGTCTCGCCGTTGCGGTGCGCGAGGAAGTCAACGCCGGACGCCTGCCCGGCCCCCGCATCCGCGCCGGGGGTCTGGAGATCAGCGTCACCGGCGCGATGGGGGACGAAGCGCGCCTGCACGATCCGCGCATCGGCCCCTCCAGCATCGTCGATGGCGCCGAGGAAATGCGCAAGATGGTGCGCCTGCACTGCCGTGAGGGCGTCGACAACATCAAGATCGACGTCTCCGGCGACCCGTTCTACCCCGGCACGCCCGGGCACACGACGCCCATGACCTTCGAGGAAGTGCGCGTCGCGGCCGAGACCGCCCACGCCTACGGACGCCGGATCAACGCCCACACCCGCTCGATCGAAGGCTCCAAGCGCTGCGTGCGGGCGGGCGTCGATGCGCTGTTCCACTGCGAATACGCCGACGAGGAACTGCTCGACCTGATGGAAGAGGCGAAGGACCGCATCTTCGTCGTCCCCACGGTCGGCCTGTTCCACCAGATCATGGCGGGCGAGGCGGCCGGCCACGGCCTTTCGGCCGAGGTCGGGGGCTACATGAACATCCCCGAGTTGCTCGAAAACAGCTGCCGCACCCACACCGAACTGCGCAAGCGCGGCGTGCGCCACCTGATCGGGGGCGACTACGGCTTCGGCTGGAGCCCGCAGGGCACGCAAGGCCGCGATATCGAGTTCTTCATCGACTACTACGGCTACTCCCCGCAAGGCGCGCTGGTCTGCGCCACGGCGAACGGGGGCCTGGCGATGATGGGCGATGGCACTCTGGGCACCCTGCAACCGGACAAGCTTGCCGATCTCATTCTTGTCGACGGCGATCCGCTTGCCGATCCGCGCCTGCTGCAGGGCCCCGGCCACATCGCCCTCGTCATGAAGGACGGGGCGCTGTGCAAGACCGCCCTTCCCCTCGTCCCGGCCGGGCAGCGCACCGCGCCCGAAGCGGTGACGCCCTGACATTCCCCTTGAGGAGACCCCCACGATGAACGTCGAAACCGGCCCCTTGCGCCCCGGCGAAGCCCGCCACCCTGCCGAGAGCACGCAGGACATCATCGCGCGTGACCGCAACACGGCGCCCGGATGGGCCCGCGATGTCAGCTACACGTACCTGGGCAGCGAGGATGTCTCGAAGGAGCGCTATACCCGGGCCGAATTCGCAGACGGCGAGTTCGCGCGCCTCTGGCCGCGCACCTGGCAGATGGCCTGCCGCGAGGACCACATTCCCGAAGTGGGCGACTACTATGTCTATGACCTCGGCTCCTACAGCTTCATCGTCGTGCGCAGCGCCGAGGACGAGATCAAGGCGCACTACAACGCGTGCCTCCACCGCGGCACCAAGCTCAAGCCCTCGGCAACCGAGGGCTTTGCCATGAACCTCAGGTGCCCGTTCCACGGCTGGACCTGGAATCTCGACGGCACGCTGGCCGACATCCCGGAGAAGTGGGATTTCGCCCATACCAGGACGCGCCGGATGTGCCTGCCCCAGGCCCGCGTCGCCCGGCTCGGCGGCTTCGTGTGGGTCAACATGGACCCGGCCGCCCCCTCGCTCGAGGACTACCTCGGCCCCGAGGCCCTTGCCCATCTCACGGCCTGGAAGCTGGAGGACCGCTACATCTACCTCCACGTCCAGAAGAGCTATCCGGCCAACTGGAAGCTCACCATGGAGGCCTTCATGGAGGCCTACCACGTGGGCGACACGCACCCCCAGGTCGCGCCCGCCAATGGCGACGTCAATTCGCAGTACGATGTCTATGGCGAGCACGTCGACCGCTTCATCTCGACCCTGGGCGTGGTCAGCCCCAAGCTGCGCGAGCGCTACAGCGAGGCCGACATCATCGCCAACTTCACGCTGGGCGACAGTTCGGCGCTGGGCGGCGCGCGGCCGGAACTGAAGGAGGGCGAGCGTGCCCGCCAGGTCATGGCCGACATGTTCCGCGAAATGTTCGAAAGCGCGAGCGACACCGATCTCTCGCACGTCTCGGACACCGAACTGCTCGACACCTACAGCTACACCTTCTTCCCCAACCTGTTCCTTTTCCCCGGCATCTCGCTGCCGATGATCTACCGCTTCCGGCCCGACGCGCGCGACCATCGCCGCACCATCTACGAGGTCATGTTCATGCGCCCCAAGCCGCGCAGCGGCGACTTCGAGACCGCCGAGGTCCAGGTCCTGCAAGACCACCAGTCCTTTGCCGAGGCACAGGGCATGGACCCGGGTTTCGGCCGTATTCTCGATCAGGACACCGACAATCTCCACGCCCAGCAGGAGGGGCTGGAAGCCAGCGCCAAGGCGGGCCTGACCCTTGCCGACTACCAGGAAATCCGCGTGCGCCACTTCGAGCAGACGGTCGATCGCTACATGGCGATGCCCCCCTTCTCGGCAAAACTCGAGGACCTCCAGCCCTGACATGAAAACAGACGGACACAGGCCATGACCGCGCTTTCCGGCACCACCATCATCGAGACTGCCGAGCGCGTGTGCGGCGAATGGACGGCCCGGCTGCTTGCCGATTTCGGCGCCGAGGTCATCAAGGTCGAGCGGCCGGGAGGCTCGCCCACGCGCCGCTTCGGCCCGCCCGTGGCCAACGGGGCCTGCGCGGTCTTTGCCTATGCCAACACCGGCAAGAAGTCGGTGGTGCTCGACCTGGAAACGCCCGAAGGCCGCGCCGCACTCGAACGCCTGCTCGCGCGCGCCGATGCCCTGATCGATGACCATACCCCAGCCTGGTGCGCACGCCGGGCCCTCGCGCCCGAGGACCTCTCGGCCCGCTTCCCCCGGCTCGTCCATTGCCACATCACCCCCTTCGGGCAGGATGCGCCCAAGGACATGGCCCGTGCCTTTCCGATCAACATCGCCGCTGCAGGCGGCTGGGCCTGGCACACGCCAAGCGAAAGCGGCGACAGTGATCCCCCGCTGATGGGCGCAAGCCCCTTCATGCCCGATTTCGACACCGGCTACGACGCCGCGCTGGCCACTGCCGCAAGCCTTTTCCACCAGCGCCGCACCGGAGAAGGACAGGCCATCGACCTCAGCGAAGTCGCCGTGCAGCTGAGCCGCGCCGACGTGGTGCTGGGCCGGGTGCTCGCAGGAGACGACGAGCCCAGCCAATCGCGGCGCCGCTACGACATGGGCGGGCCGGGCCGCGTCTTTGCCTGCGCGGACGGGTACGTCCATCTCATCATGACCACCGCGCGCCACTGGCGCGGATTGCTTGGCCTGATGGACGATCCCGCCTGGGGCCAGGAGTTCCCCGAAGACTGGCTCGAATTCGACTGCACGCCGGATCGGGTCGCAACCTTTCGCACGCATTTCCGAAGCTGGATCGCGGACAAGCCGCGCGATGCGATCACGCACGAGGCACACCGGCGCGGCGTCATGCTCGCTCCCGTCAACCTGGCGCCCGATCTCTTCGCCAATCCGCAGTACCGCCATCGCGGCTTCTTCCAGGCACTGGAGGGGACCGACACTCCCGCCGCGCCCTACCGCATGACCGCCTCGCCGCCCCGCCTCACCCGTCCCGCGCCCGAACCCGGCGCCGATGACCGGGAGGTCGCGGCATGAGCGGACATGCGCGCGGCGGGCCGCTCGCCGGTATCCGGGTGCTCGCCATCGCCAAGGTCTGGGCCGGACCCTACACCGCCAAGCTCCTCGCCCAGCTCGGCGCCGAAGTGCTCAAGGTGGAAAGCACCTCCTCGCTCGACGAGATGCGCGCCTATGGCGGGCTCGACATCGAGCACGCGCCCTATTTCCTCAGCCAGAACACCGAAGCGCTGAGCGTGCGCGTCAACATGAAGAGCGCCGAAGGGCTCGCCCGGCTAAAGGACATGATCGCGATCAGTGATATCGTGCTCGACAACCTGCGCCCGGGCGCGATGGCCAAGCTTGGTCTCTCGTTTGCCGAGATGCAGGCGATCCGGCCCGACATCATCCACGTTTCCATCAAGATGTACGGAAGCGAAGGCCCGCTTGGGCCGCAGACCGGCTATGCCCCCAGTTTCGGCGCAATCGGCGGTGTCACCGGGCTCGTCGGACACGAGGACCGCGTGCCCGAAGGCATGAACATCCGCTTCGGCGATACCAGCGCGGGCGCGGCGGCCGCCTTTGCCACCGTCGCCGCGCTGCACCACCGCGAACGCACCGGCGAGGGCCAGCAGGTCGACCTCTCCGCCGTCGAGACGATGTCGAGCCTCGTCGGCGACCGTCTCCTGGAATACGCCCTGACCGGAGACGTCCCGCGCCACAGGGGCAACGCCCACGATGCCCTCGCCCCGCACGGCTTCTTTCCCTGCGCCCGGAACGCCTGGATCTCGATTGCCTGCGAGGAGGAGCCCGAATGGCAGGCCCTTTGCGAACTGCTCGAGAATATCGACCTTGCCAGGGACCCGCGCTTTGCAAGCCTCTCCCAGCGTCGGACCCATCGCCGCGAATTGGAGGCCGAACTCGCCGCATTGACGGCTGCGCACGAGGCCTGCAATCTTGGCGCGCGGCTTCGCGCGGCAGGGGTCGCGGCCTATCCGGCCGCCTCCTCTCTCGACCTCATGGCCAGCGACACCTTCTGGAGCAACGGCACCTACCGCACCGTCCTCAACGGCAACGGCGATGCGCGCCCCGTGGTCGGACCAAGCTGGCGCATGGCACCGGACGAAGCCGATATTGCCAACGGCGCCCCGACGCTCGGCCAGCACGACAACTATGTCTACCGCGAGCTTCTCGGCCTTGAGGAGGCCGAGTACGACCGCCTCAAGGCCAATGGCGCGATCAGCTAAGCCGCCTCACAGCCGCGTCGCCCCCAGCGCCTCGGGCGCGAGGTAGCGGGTGGAAGAAATTCCGCCATCGACCGCGATGGTCTGGCCGTTGACGAACCCGGCCCGGTCCGAGCACAGGAAGACCACCATTTCGGCAATATCCTGCGCGGTACAGTCGCGGGTCAGCGGAGTGAACTCGTGGTTGATCCGCCGGAAGGCGTCGGCCTCCCAGAAACCTTGCGTCATCCCCGTCTTCACGACGGTCGGGGCGACATAGTTGCTGCGGATGCCGCGCGGGCCATATTCCGCCGCCATTGTCTGCATGAGCCCGATCTGCCCGGCCTTGACCGCGCTGTAGGCCCCGCCCCCACACGTGCCATAGAGCCCCCAGGTCGAGCCGATGAAGATCACCGCCCCGCCCGTGCCATCGGCTCCCATGTGTGCGAGCGCCTCGCGGCACAGGCGGAACGGGGCGCGCAGCGAAATGCCGAGCACTTCGTCAAGCATGGCATCGGTGGTCGCATCGACCGGACCGATGTTGAAGGAGCCCGCGTTGTTGACGACAAAATCGATCCGGCCGAAGCGCTCCATGGCGCGGGCCACCACCGCGGCAGGTCCCGCATCGGCGGCAAGATCGGCCACCGCGTAGTCGAACTCCATCTCGCCCTCAAGCCGCGCCTTGAGATCGGCGAGTGCGGCCTCGGTGCGCCCTGTTCCCAGGACCGCGACGCCCTCTTCGCCGAAACGCCGCGCGATTGCCTCGCCAATCCCACCGGCCGCGCCCGTCACGATGGCCACCTTGCGCGCGTTCATGCCACGATCTCCCCTTCATGTGCCGATTGCTCTTCGTCCCCGCGAGCGGTCGCCCTGTTCCCCGCCCGCTCGGCAATGTCGTTGGCCGCGACGAACCCGAAGGTGAGCGCAGGTCCGATGGTGGCCCCGGCGCCCGGATAGCAGTCCCCGAAGGGCGATCCCGCGCAGTTGCCCGCCGCGTAAAGGTTGCCGATCGGAACGCCTGCACCATCGAGCACGCGCGCACGTTCGTCGCAGCGCAGCCCTCCCTTGGTGCCCAGGTCCCCATTGTTGATCGGCACCGCGTAGAAGGGCGCCTTCGCAATGGCCCCAAGGCACGGGTTGGGCGCGACGGTAGGATCGCCGAACATCCGGTCATAGGCATTGCCCCCGCGCCCGAACTCGGGATCGGTCCCGCTCGCCGCGTGGGCGTTCATCCTGGCAACGCTCTTCTCCAGTGCGTCGACAGGCACATGGATCTGGCGGGCAAGGTCGGCCAGGCTCTCGGCGCGGAAAAGGTAGTGTCCCCACCAGTCGCCGGGCACCTTGGCGTCGGGCATCAGCACGTTGGGCATGAGGCCGCCTGCGCTGAATTTCTCGCGGAAGGTCGCATCGAAGACGAGCCAGCACGGGCAGTTCGCGCCCGTCGCCAGGTGGTCGGCGACCATGGCCTGCCCGAAGCGGTCGTAGCCCGTCGCCTCGTTGACGAAGCGCACGCCCTTGCGGTTGACGCACAGGCTATGCGGGCGCCCGACATCGAAGGCGGCCTGGTGGATCTCGTGGAAGTTGGAGGCCCGGGGCATCGGCAGCTGCATGGTCGGAATCCACCAGCCCTGTTCGGTGTGCTCGGTGCTCGCCCCGATCTTCTCGCCCGCGATCAGCGCCTCGCCGCGGTTGGCGTCCTCCGGGGTGGAGCTGTGGCGAGTGCGGCCGGGGACGGGGTAGAAACGCTCGCGCAGTTCCTGGTTCCACTCGAACCCGCCCGCGGCCAGAACCACGCCATGGCGCGCGGCGATGGTGTAACGGCGGCCATAATTGTCGACTTCCAGCGCGCAGACCCGCCCTTGCGCATCGGTCTGCAATTCGACGAGCGCGGTCTCGGTGCGCAGCTCCACCCCGCGCGCCAGCACCTTTTCGTAGATTTCGCCCATCAGCGCAGCGCCTTGCGTGAAGCGCCGGTCGCGCCGCCCCACCTTGCGCGTTTCCCGGTCGAGCCAGTAGCGGCGCAGGATATGGGTAACGGTGCGCCGCCAGCCCTTGGCCTGCATCATCAGCGTGAACGTCTCGGTGAGGTCCATGGCGTAGCGCCCGAACAGCTTGAAGCGGTTGTACTGCTCGCGCATCGCCGGGTAGACGCTGTCGCCCAGCCGCCGTCCGTCAAAGGTAGGCACCACAAGCGAGCGATCGCTGCGCGCGCCGGGCCGGTCGGGAAAATAGTCCGGCCAGACGCCGGAGACGACGGGCACCCCGACGGTGGTCAGGAACGAGAGCATCGCGGGCGCCATGTCCACGTAAGCCTCGAGGCGCGCCGCGTTCACCGGCACCGTGATGATCGCGCGCAGATATTCGAGCGCCGCCTCGCGGGAGTCGCCGACCTCGCCATCAAGGCCGTGATTGGGGACCCACATGACCCCGCCCGAGACCGCCGAAGTCCCGCCGAACTTGCGCTCCTTCTCGACGATGAGGACCGAAAGGCCGCGCTCCGCCGCGCGCAGCGCCGCCATCGCGCCCGCCGCGCCAGAGCCCACGACGACGACATCGAAGCTCTCCTCAGCACTCACGAGCGGGGCACTCCCTCAAGGTGCGAGCCGGGCGGGAAGATGAAGTATTCGAGGAAATGGCCGGTTTCCGCGCGCGCATCGAAGTAGGCGTATTCGCCGCCCATCGTCTCGGCGGCGACGGGCCTGGCGTAACGCGCCTTTGCGGCCTCCAGCTGGCGGTCGAAGTCCGCGCGCTGCGCGAAGTGGCGGCCCAGGTGGTGGAAGCGCTTGGCATAGCCCGTTTCAGGAAGGCCGGCGCGGTAGACCGCGCAATCGCCTGCGACCGGCTCGATCACCTCGAACTGCAGGTCCCCCTTGAAGGCCAGCGCGAAGTGGCAGACCGCCTTCGTGCCGGGCCCTGTATCGAACTCGGCCTCGGGCATTTCCATCCACGTGGCGATATCGTGCTGCGCGCCCAGTTCCTCCAGCGCGCGCCGCCAGTCGGTCGTGACATAGGCGAATTGATAATAGTCCTGCTGCGCCATCGCTCTCTCCCGATGTTCGTGCCTGGCGGTTCCGCCGCCCTGTTTGAATACCTGTGCGCGGCCGGTTTCACGGCCGTGTTGCCATTGATCGCGCGGGCGAATTGCGCGCGGGCGAATTGCGCGCCGGGCCCCTCGCGCGGCATGCCCAAAGGCATGACCGACACCAGCTACACGGCCGCCGCCCCGCTCGATTCGCTGCCCGAAGGCGGCGTTGCCAAGATTGAGATCGACGGGATCTCGATCCTCCTGTGCCGCAGCAAGGGACAGGTCTTCGCGGTGCGCAACAAGTGCAGCCACGCCGACGAGGAACTGGCCTGCGGGCGCATGCGCAGCGGCTGGATTGCCTGCCCCGCACACGGCGCGCGCTTCCGCCTCGAAACCGGCGAGGCGATGAACCCGCCCGCGACCGAGCCGATCCAGACTTTCCCGGTGCGGGTCGTCGAAGGCATGATCGAGGTGAAGATCTGAGCCCACCGAACGCAGCCGCTTCCTAGGCCGCGCCCTGCGCCAGAAGGCGCTCGGCAAGGGTGCGGATCGCGGCGGGCTTCACCTTCTCGTTGCCCGTGATCGCAAAGTCCTCCTCGCGGCAGACCAGGACCTGGCGGGGCACCTTGAAGCTGGCAAGCCTTGCCTTGAGATGCGTAATCAGTGCGTCCTCGTCGATCACGGCCCCCGCGATGGGCACGAGGCAGGTCACCACCCGCTCGCCCAGCAACGGATCGGCCACCCCCACGGTCTGCGCACGCTTCACGCCGGGCCAGTTGGCGACCAACTCGTCGATCTCCTCGGGCGCGACGTTGGCCCCGCCGGTCTTGATCATCGCGGTCAGGCGCCCCTCCCAGAAGAAGCGCCCCTGCGCATCGACGCGTCCGCCATCGCCGGTGCAGTAGAAGCCCTGGGCATCGAAGCAGTCCTCGGGTCGCTTGCCCAGGTACCCGCTCATCAGCGTCGGGCCCTTGATGCACATCTCGCCATGCGCACCTACCGGCACGACCTCTCGCGTCTCGGGATCGACGATCTTGAGTTCGTTGCCGGGCAGGGGCACGCCGTAGCTGCCTGCGTAGTCCTCTTCGCTGGCATGATGGCCGATCGAGGTGCACAGCGACATGGTCTCGGTCGTCCCGAAGGTCTGTGGCACCTCCCAGTCCGCCGTACAGGTGGGATGGGCGTAGACCAGTTCGCCGCGCGGCACATGGCGCAGCGAGGACAGGTCCGCCCCGCCCCAGTTCGGCGAAGCCTGAAGGCGCGCCCACTGGTGCGGGCGGCCATTGGCAAACGTGACCTTCTCCGCCGCAATCACACGCAGCGCCTCGTCCGCGTCGAAATAGCGCTGGAGGACCACGCAGCCGCCGGTCGAAAGGCCGGTGCCGACCACCATCGAGATATTGCCCGACCAGAAGAAGCCGTTACCCGTCCAGGCGCGCACGGGCTCTGTCATTCCGAACAGGCGCGGCCAGCGCCACCATTGGATCGCGAAAGCCTGCTGGCTATGCGCGATACCCTTGGGCAGGCTGGTCGTACCCGAAGAGAAGAAGATCCCGCCCGGATCCTCCGGCGTGACCTGGGCAAGACGCGCATCGACGTCCCCTGCGCACACACCCTTCCCGCCCGCACGCCACGCCGCCCAGTCGCGAATGGCCCCGCGCGGCGCCCCGCCAAGAGCCACAAGCGTGCGCAAGGCCGGGAAACGGGCCGAGGCAAAGGTTTCGGGCGAGGTCGCCGCCAGCGCGGGCTCCAGGTCCTCCAGCATGGCCACGAAGTCGGTCTTGAGGACGCGCGCCTCGAGAAGCAGCGTGCGGATTTCGGACGCCGAGATCAGGTGCGCCAGTTCCTCCGGCGTGGAAAAGGTGGAGAGCGCCACCGCGACACCGCCCGCGAGCGCGATGCCGAAGAAGGCCGAGAGGAATTCGGGCCGGTTGGTCATCAGGATGCCGATCCGCGCGCCCGGCTCCATCCCCTGCGCCAGGAGCGCGCGGGCCGTTGTCCTGGCCTCGTCCCAGAGCGCGTCATAGGTCCAGGAAAGCCGCTCGCCCCCCTCGTTGAAGACGAGCGCTTCGGCCGGGCCAAAGCGCTCCGTCACCTCGCGCAGATAGCCCCCGATGGTGCGCGCGCCAATGCCGGGCTCCTCGGCCAGCGGGATCGCGACAACGCGCGAGAGGCCGCTGTCACCGGGCGCCTCGCGCACCAGATCGGAGAGCACGCTCATCGCACGTGGGGCAGCGCGACATCGGCGCTGCCGGTCAGGATCGTGTCCCCGTCCTGCGTGGTCAGGCGGGTCTTGATGCGCACGGTCGGCATGCCGAATTCGCTGGTCTCGAACTTGTCGACAACCTCGCCCTCGAAGAAGGTGACGTCGCCTTCGAAGGCGGGTTTGCGAAACTGCGTCTTGGAATGCCAGACATAGCCCCCGTGCCCGGCCCAGTAGGCCACGTAGTCAAGATGCCACGCGTTCATCGAGGCGCCGTAACCATAGGTCCCGCCCATGCCGATCTTCTCGGCCTTGGCCGGGTTCAGGTGGCCGCTGGAGGGGCCATAGTAGAGCCCGTCCTTCTGGCGCGGATCGATCTTCTGCGCCTCGAAATCGTAGGTCATGTCCTTGTCGAACCCGGCGTTCTCCTTGGCCGGATCCTGATACCCTTCGGGCGGGTTCCAACGCCAGGTGCCCCAGATGTTCTGGCGGTGCGCGCGGTACTCGAAGCCGAAGGTGAGCGGCGTGTGCGGGCCGATCACCCGGCGCGGAAGCGTGTCGCCGACCTTCACCGCATGCCAGTTGGGCGTTGCGCCTTCACGGTTGGAGAGGATCCAGTCGAGCCGGATGCGGTCGATCTCCTCCATCTCGGCGGCGGTCCAGCTTTTCACGCCACGGCTTTCCTTGCCATAGACCCCGCGCCGGTTGGCCTCCTCGCGCAAGTAACGGATCGAGGTCGCGCGTTCCTTCGCAAAGAGCGTGCCGTCCTCGCGGTAGTGGTAGGTGTCCCCGTCCGAGAACATGGTCGGCCCGGCAAAGCTGGTGTCGGTGACCTTGTAACCGGCAAAGAAGCGCTCCTGGCGCAGGAAGTCGCCGGGCCGGATGCGCCCGCCGTAAAACCACCATTCCTCGCCCCCGAAGATGAGGTGGGTGCCCGGCACGTTGCCGATGCACGAGGGATGGCAACCGTGGCCATAGTCCATCGCGACGGTGAAGCTCTGCGGGGCGATGATCTCGCCAAAGCGCGAGGCGCGCGCGGCTTCCTCGTCGTAATGGAGCGGGTTCGCGTAGTCGAGCGCCTGGACCCAGCGGCGGATCTCGGTCGCGCTGGCAGGGTCCCACATCTCGGCGAAGACGACCTGCTTGCCGACGTAGCGGTCGACATCGCGGGTATCGAGGATGAGGTCGGTCTCGGGGCTGGTCTGCGCCATGGTCGGTGCCTTCAATCGATGGGTTCAGGAGCGCCGCGCCCGACATAGTCGGCGAGCACGCGGTGGAAGTTGACGATGGCCTTTTCCTCGACGGGGCTGGGGTAGATCCCTGCAAAGGCGCGCGAACGCAGGCCCTGCTGGACCGCCTCCATGTTCGAGAAATCCTGGCACAGGACCTTGCGCCAGTTCGCCTCGGTCATCTCGGGGCGGTAGAGATTCTCGGGCCGCGGCTCTGCGCCTTCGGGGAACTTCTCGAGCGTGTAGACCTCGAAGATGCAGCGGTTGGGGTCCTCGCCGCAGGGCCGCGCGCGGTAGCACAGCGCGAAGACCGGTCCGTGCACGATCACCGTGTTGGGAAAGATGTGCAGGACATTGCCGACCTTGGCGAAATGGGCCGGGTCGATCTGGGGCCAGAGCACGCCGCGCTTGGCGTCCTCCTCGATCGTGCGCTTCATGAGGTGCATCTGCACCTCGGCTGGCGGTGTACCCTCGGGCAGTTCGCTGGGCAGGAGATTGGCGACATCGACCATGGTCTGCGTGGTCGTCGCGTTCACTTCCTCCCACAGCTGGTTAAGCGAATGCTTGAGCCCCTCGCGCATGTCCGCCGCGCCGGCCGCGCCGCTGCTCGCCCCGCCCGAGCCTTCCCGCGCAGCCGAGCCGAACACGCCGTGCAGGCCCCAGGCATCGCTCCAGGTCGGCTTGACCGAGAACTTGGTCAGTTGCGGGTGGGTGCCCGCGACATGGTACCCCTCGTTGAAGGCCTCGATGGCGACTTTCCAGTTGCAGGGAAAGGTGAGGTACTGGCGCCAGCGATAGCGCATCTTGCCAAACTCGAAGGGAGCCAGATTGGTCGCCACCTCGCCCAGATAATCGGCAAGCGGCGGCGCATCCTCGTCCATCGTCACGAAGACCCACCCGCCCCAGGTCGCCGCACGCACGTTCAGCAGCGGCACGTCCTCCTTGCCGAGCGCCCCGTCCCACGCCTCGCCCCGCGTCATGCCAAGGCACGCGCCGGACAGGTCCCAGCTCCAGGCGTGGGAGGGACAGGTAAAGCCCTTCCTGTTCCCGCAACCTTCGGTCAGGCGTCGCCCACGGTGGCGGCACAGGTTATGAAAGGCGCGGACCTCCCCGTCCTGCCCGCGCACGACGATCACCGAATCCTCGGCGATATCATAGGTGACATAGTCCCCGGGCGCCGCGATCTCCTCCTCGCGGCAGGCGATCTGCCAGACCCGCGGCCAGAGCCGCTCGGCCTCGGCCCGCGCGTAGTCGGGGGATACATAGGCCTCGTTCCCGATGCGGACCGCGCGGTCGATCAACCGCTTCTCGACGCTTGCCTGCACGCTCATCGCAATTCCTCTCCGGTTTTCGTCTCCGGGCCATGCCGAACCTAGGCGATGACCTCGCCAATGGCCTCGCCCGGAGCGCAAGCATCGCTCGCCCGATCCCTGAACTCAGGCAGCTCACGCGCGACGAGCGCGCGCCACGCGGCCATGCTCTCCTCCTTCACCGGGCCGTAGCCACGCACCTGGCTCACGCTCTGCGCGATCTCGATGGCACGCGCGGCATTCTGCGCGCTCAGCCCTTGCGCCAGTTCGTGCAGGAGTGCCCCGTACTCCTGCACCAGAGCGCGTTCGGCTCGCCGCTCAGCGCTGTAGCCGAAGGGATCGAAAGGCCCACCACGCAGGCGTTTGCCTCGCGCCAGCAGACGCAGGGGCGGGAATATCCAGGCCCCGAAGCGGATCTTGCGCGGACGTCCGGTCTTGCGGTCACGGCCCAGCGGCAGGAAGGGCGGCGCCAGGTTGAGCGCAATGCGCACGTCCCCGTCAAACGCCGTGTTCACAGAGCGTGCAAATTCGGGCCGGGTGTAAAGCCGCGCCACCTCATACTCGTCCTTGTAGGCCATGAGCCGGGCAAGCTGGCGTGCGGCCGTGCGCAGGAACCTGTCCCCGACGTCCCCGGCCTCCGGCGAAATCGCGGCGCGCAGGTTCGCCATCTGCTCCCGATAGGCGCGCGCGTAGGCCGCATCCTGATAGTCCTCAAGATGCGCCGCGCTCCTGTCGAGCACGCCTTCCAGCGTCTCCGGCTCGACACCGCCCGTGTCCGCCAGCCCGGCCAGACGCTCCAGACAGCCCGGATCATGCGCGGCCAACCGGCCCAGCGCCAGCGCCTTGTGATTGGCCGCAACCGCCGTACCATTCAGGGCCAGCGCCTCCTCGATCGCGGCCAAGGAGACAGGCAGGAGGCCCTTCTGCGCCGCATAGCCGACCATGAGGAAATTGGTGAAGATCGCATCGCCCAGGAGCGCGCTCGCCAGTTCGCCCGCGTGCACCGCAAAGGCGCGCGCGGGGTCGCCCCTCTGCCCCAGCGCGGAGAGGAAGCGCGCCGCCGACAGATCGAGGCCGGAATTGGTCTGGAATTCGGCCGTGGGCGCGACGTCCTCGTTGGCGACCAGCGTGGTCCCGGGCCCTTGCGCGCGCCGCACGTCCGGCGCACTCGCCACGACGAGATCACAGGCGAGGATGACGTCGGCCTGCTCGGTGCCGACCCGGGCGCAGGGGATCTGCGCAGGCTCGGGCGCGATGCGCAGGTGGCTGACGACCGCCCCGCCCTTTTGCGCCATGCCGGTCATGTCGAGCAGGCTCGCCGCCTTGCCCTCGATCTGCGCGGCCATCGCCAGCACCGCGCCGACAGTAAGCACCCCCGTCCCGCCAATTCCGGTCACGAGCATGTCGAAGCCCTGCGCGCACGACACGCGCGCCGGTTCGGGCAGGGCGGCAAGGTCGCCCTCAAGCGCGGCGAGGTCCGCCATGCGCCGCGCCGGGCGTCCGCCCTCCACGGTCACGAAGGAGGGGCAAAAGCCCTTGATGCAGCTGAAGTCCTTGTTGCAGGTCGACTGGTTGATGCGGCGCTTGCGGCCCCATTGGGTGTCGACCGGCTCGATGCTGAGGCAGTTGGACTGAACCGAGCAATCGCCGCAGCCCTCGCACACCGCCGCGTTGATGAAGAGGCGTCTATCGGGATCGGCGAGCTGGCCGCGCTTGCGGCGGCGGCGCTTCTCGTTGGCGCAGGTCTGCTCATAAAGGATCGCCGAGGTGCCCTTCACCTCGCGCAGGTCACGCTGCACCCGTTCCAGCTCGTCGCGGTGAAGGACGCGCACCTTGCCGGGCAGACCCTCGCGCGCGAAAATCTCGGGTGCTTCGCTCACGACCACAACGGGATCGACGCCCTCGGTCACCAGTTCTCGGACGATCTGCTGGGGGGTAAGCCCCCCTTCCATCGGCTGCCCCCCGGTCATCGCGACGGCATCGTTGTAGAGGATCTTGTAGGTGACCGCGCTCTTCGCCGCGACCGAGGCGCGGATCGCCAGAAGCCCGGAATGGGTATAAGTGCCATCGCCCAGGTTCTGGAAATAGTGCGGCGTGTCGACGAAATGCTGCGCAGCAATCCAGGGCGTGCCCTCGCTCCCCATACCCACCGTCTGCATCGTGTGGCGACCGGGCATGTAGTGGGCAAGGCCATGGCATCCGGTCGCCCCCATCGCCGAACTGCCCTCGGGAACTTGGGTGCTGCGGTTGTGCGGACAGCCCGAGCAGAAGTAGGCCGGGCGCGCCGCGACCATCGACAGGCCTTGCGCGCGCCCGTCGGCCGCCTCCAGGGCCTCGGCCCGCGCATCGAGCGGCGGATCGCTGCAGCCCAGATCCCGCAATCGCCTGACCAGCCCCGCGCGCACCTCGCTCGGGTCCAGAACGCCCTCGGCGCGCAGCAGCGGCCTGCCCTGCGGATCGGTCTTGCCCGAAAGCGCCGGAGCTGGCGCCACGCCGTAGAGGATCCGGGCGATCTGGTCCTCGATCCAGCCGCGCTTTTCCTCGATCACCAGGACTTCGCGCGCAGGTGTGCAGACCTGCTTCACGATCTCGGGATCGACCGGCCAGGTCAGCGCCAGTTTCAGGACGGTGATGCCCAGTTCCCGGCAGCGCCCCGCATCGAGGCCAAGAGCGAGCAGCGCCTGCGCGGTGTCGAGCCAGGCCTTGCCCGCCGTCACGATGACGAGCCCTCCGCGCGTGTCGGCGCGTCCATGCGTCACCCGGTCGAGCAGGTTCGCGCGCACGAAGGCCTGCGCTGCGGGCAGGCGATGGCGCACCGTCAGCGCCTCCTGTTCCAGCGCGGACATGCCTTCGCGCAAATTGCGGGCCGGGCCGGGCGCGTTGGGGGTGTGAATGGGGAAGGTCCAGCCCGGCAGGTCGACACTTGCCGTCAGGTCCAGCGTATCGGTCACCGCCTTCATGCCGCAGTAGAGCCCGGAGTAACGCGACAGCGCCCAACCGTACTGCCCATAGGACAAGATCTCGGCGTTGGTGGCGGGATAGAGCGTGGGCACGAAGGCCGCCGCCAGATTCTGGTCGGACTGGTGCGCGCTGGCCGAGCTTTTTGCCGCATGGTCATCGCCCGCCAGCAGGAGCACGCCGCCCCGGTGTGCGGCGCCTTCCAGGTTGCCCAGCTTGAGTGCCTCGTGCGCGCGGTCGACGCCAATGCCCTTGGCGTACCACAGCGCGAAGACCCCCTCGACACGTGGCGTACCGAACCAGCCCAATTGCTGCGTGCCGCGCAGTGAAGTCGCGGCCAGTTCCTCGTTGAGGCCCGGCTCGAAGCGGATGTCGTGTTCGGCCAGCAGTTCGCCCGCACCCCAGAGCTGCGCGTCCAGCGTCGTCACCGGCGAGCCGCGATAGCCGGTCACATAGCCCGCACTCGCCACCCCCTCGGCCCGGTCGCGCCGCGCCTGGTCGAGCAGGAGGCGCACATAGGCCTGCAAGGCGCCGATCTGGATGCGCCCGCTCTCCTCGACATACTTGTCGGTGAGCGTGGTGACACTCTTGGTCAAGCCTGCCTCACTGCAGCATTGCCCCGACAGCAAGGCGATGCGGCTTGTGGGAAGCCCCTGCACGCGCCGAGCGCCCCGCACCTTCGCGCTCCCGGTAGTCACGCGGGTTAAGGCCGAAGACCTGCTTGAACTTGCGGCTGAAATGGGCAGTGCTCTTGAAGCCGACCCCGTAGGCAACCTCGCTGATCGCAACCGCGCGCGGATCGCTGCGGCCCAGCCATTCCTTCGCCATCTCCAGCCGCTTCGACCAAACCAGTTCGGAAAATGTCTGCCCGGTGCCCTGGAGCAGGAGCGAGAGATAGCGCGGGCTGAGCGCGCAGCCCTCGCCGACCATGGCCATGCACAGGTTCGGGTCGGAGAGGTGGATCTCGATGAAGCGCAGGACATCGTCCAGCCGCTGCTCGCTGAGCGTGCGGCGCGGCGGACGCGCCTTGGCCTCTTCGTCGAGGGCCAGTCCGATCAGGCGGCAGGCGGTTTCGGTCAGGAGCTGCATGGCGTCTGCGCCAAGGGCATCGCCCTCCTCGAAGACCTGCGCAAGGATCGAACCCGCACTTGCGACCGCGCGGCATTCGGCATCCAGGGCCGCGCAATCCTCCACTTCGCCGCGCAGAAACCCGCGCAGGACATGGGTCGGCACGGTCATGTGCAGGACGTCGAGCCCTTCGCCCACCTGCGGTTCGAGCTCGATGAAGAACGGCGACATCGACCGGGTGAGCAGGAACCCACCCGGCGCGACGGTCAGGCGCCCCTGCCGGTTGGAATACTTGAGCCCCCCCTTGCGTACGAACCACAGGACACTGAGATCACTGGCGTTCGTGCGGATATGGCGCTGGGTGCGGCGAAAGAACTGGCGCGTTGCCGCGCGCGTTTCGATGATCGTGCAACTGCCGCTCGTGCGCTTGCGGGCGCACACCTCGACCGGCATGGTCTCATCGATCCAGAAGTCGCCTTCGTAGTATTCGCTGCGGCCTGGACCGCGAAACATGTTCTGGCAGTCGCGGTAGTTGTCCGCATCGAGCGCAAAGAGCGTCTCGGGCATACCCGTTCTCCCATCGGGACCGGGTCTTGGCGCCCTGGTCCACTGCCCTGCACCCTAGGCCACGCCTGCACGGCAGCGCCTGACCGCAGGCGCAAGGGCTTCGACAATCTGCGCAAGATCGCGTACCAAACCAGCGGAGCGAAGCGCCCGGAACTGCGCCGATCATTCCTTGGCCGCGCGCCCCTTGCGGCTGAGCCGCCATTCAGGAGGATAGTTGAGGTCGTTGTTCTTGACCGTCCTGGCTATGCCGCCCGCAAAGGCATCACCGCCCAGGTCCACGCTCGTCTCGCGGTCCGGCTTCATGGCGGGCAACATCCCCTCCAGCCAGCCGGTAAGCAGGCTCCCGAGGTACTCGCCCCGGTACTGCTTGTAGGCCTCGAAGAAGGTCTTTTGCGCCACCACCACGTCGAGCGGGCGCGAGCGCGAGCAGGCATCGGCGTACTTGGCGACCTCGGCCTCGAGGTCTTCGCGCGGCACGACCGAGTTGACGAAGTTGCAGTCCGCCATCTCGTCGGCCGTGAAGGGACGCCCCGTGAAGACCATCTCGACGAACTTGCGGTAGCCCATCGTCTCCAGCCAGCTCCACATGCGCGGCCCCCAGCCCGCATAGCGGAACGAGGGGTGCCCGAAGAGCGCGTCGTCCGAGGCAATCACCATGTCGGCATCGCCGCACTGGTAGAAATGCCAGCCGTAGCAATAGCCCTTGGCCTCGACGATGCTGATTTTCTTGAATTCCTGGAGCGGGCGCTGCCCTGCGGCCGCGCGCGTGTAATAGTCGGTCAGCGAGTGGAGGTGGCGGTAGGACCCCGGCGGCGGCCAGGCGACGTCCTCGTCCGGGTCAATCTCCAGGTCGGGCAGGAAGCTCTCCCCGTCCTTGGGGTTGAGGTACATGTCACCGTGCTCATCCAGGTCGCCCCCGGTGCCCAGGTCCTCCCCCTCGCCGCGAATGACGAGCACCTTCACCTCATCGTCGACATTGGCGCGGTGGACATAGTCGGCATAGAGCATGCGCATGCCGATCGTGGTCGCGTTGCCGCGCGCCGGACGCACCAGCGTCAGCGTCGCGATGCGGCGCTCGGTGTCCTTTTCGTAGCGCACGTAGGCGCGTGCGGCTTCGCGGTGTTCCTGGGGTGTCTTCATTTCGGCCATTGGGCTCTCTCCCGTTCGCGTAGCACCACGCTGCCAGCGCCGTATCCGGCTGCCCAGCAGCACACCAACTCATCGCCCGTGCAGTGTCATCGGTGTTGGACCTTGCGCACCAGGCGGCGTAGAATTGCACGCTCGATGAGCGAGGATGCGATCTTCTACGGCCTCGAAGGCCCGCTCGATGCGGTGCCCGGCAAGGGCCAGATGCGCGCGGCGAACCTGCGCGGCTTTTCCGATTTCGCGCGCGGGCGCGGGCGCGATGCGCGCGCCATTCTGGAACGCACCGGGATCGACATGCGCGCGCTGGGCGATCCCGACAGCCACGTCGGCGCGCAAGCGCTGGTCGACACCTTCGAATACTGCAGCACCCTGTTCGAGGATCCGCTGTTCGGGCTGCACTTCGCGCAAGGCCAGGACGCCGAAGTGTTCGGCTGCATCACCGCACTTGCCCGCGCCGCAGCAGACCTGCGCACCGCCATCGACGCGCTTGTCAGCTACCTCCCCATCATCCACTCGCCCGAGGCCGCCCCCGAACTGGTCGAGGGCGAGCGCAGCGCGGAACTGCGCTGGGGCGTCGTCCATGACCTTGGCGTCAACGACCAGGCCAACCTGCAGGCCGTGGTGCTGCAGATGAAGCTGCTGCGCCAACTGGGCGGAGCGGACTTCTCGCCGCGCTATGTCCAGCTTGCCATCGATCCGCGTCCTTGCGACGTGGCGGAGATCGAGCGCGTGGTCGGCTGCCGCCTTCACGTGCGCGCGCCGGTCAACGCCATCGGCTTTCAGCGCGCCCATCTCGACCTGCCGCTCGCCAGCAGCAACCGGCTTCTCTACCGCCTGCTCGGGGGGTATCTCGACCGCGTGCGCTCTGCGAACCGGATCACCTTCACCCAGCGGGTGCGCGACTACATCCGCGGCGACCTGCCCAAGGGGCACTGCACGATAGAGCGCGCCGCCGAGCGCTTCGCGGTCTCGGTCCGCACGCTCCAGGGCCGCCTTGCCGAGGAACAGACCTCGTTCAGCGCAATGGTCGAGGACGTGCGCCGCACGCTTGCGCAAAGCTACCTGCGCCGCCCCGACGCCAGCCTCGACGAGATTGCCGAGTGGCTGGGTTATGGCGAGCAGACCAGCTTCGGCCGGGCCTTCAAGCGCTGGACCGGAACCACGCCGCAAAAATACCGGCAGGACCTCAAGGTCTGAATGCAACATGGCGCCACACCGGCCGATCAGCACCGCACCAGCATGTAGTCGCCCGCCGCATCGACCTCGGCCCGCCAGCCGGTGGGAACGACAATGGTGGTGAACGTCTCGGCGATGACCGCGGGCCCTGCCACGTAGTCGCCCGGCTTGAGCGCAGCCCCCGCCACGATCGGCGTCTCGTCATAGCCCTCGCCCAGCTGGACCGGGCGCGTGCTCGCGATCATCGCCGCGCGCGGGGACGGTGCAGCCCCCTCCCGGACGGGCGGACTTGGCGTGGCCGCCCGGCTGACGAGGCGCACGCCGGTCACCTCGGGCAGTTCATGCTCGCGGATATGGCCGTATTCCTCGGTGTGGCGGGCGTTGAACAGCGCCAGCGCACTCTGCCCCAGGTTCCCGTCGAGCCACACAAGATCGCTGAGCGTCCCGTGCGCAACATCGAAGGTAAGCGCGAAGTTCTGGCCCGGATACCGCATGTTGAGCTGCCAGGAGGCGGTAACCTCATCCTCGACGAACCCGGCGGCCTGAAGGCTTTCGCGCGCACGGGCCGCCAGTTCCTCCCAGAGCGCGCGCAGGCGTTCCAGCGGCAGGTCCTCGACCGGCGCGATGAGCGAGCGCTCCTCATCGACCGTGGGATCGGCAACCAGCGTGCCGAGCGCGGAGAAGGTCGGGCTCGCGCGCGGGATCAGAACGCGGGCAATGCCCAGTTCTCCCGCCTGAATCGCGGCGAAGGCCGGGCCGTTACCGCCATAGGCCAGCATGGTGAGCCCGGCCGGATCGACGCCCTTGCTCGCCGTCGTGCGGCGGATACCGTTGACCATGTTCGCGTTGACGAGGCGGAAGGCGTCGTAGGCGGTCTCCTGCGCACTCTTGCCCAGTTCACGGCCCAGCGCGGCGAAAGCCTCCTCGACACCGGCCCGCCGCAGCGCGAAGTCACCGCCCGCAAATCCCTCCTCGTCCGAGAGGATGCCGAGCAGGAGAAGTGCATCGGTAACGGTCGGGCGCGTGCCGCCCCGGCCATAGCAGATCGGCCCCGGCACCGAGCCCGCGCTCTCGGGCCCTACGCGCAGGACACCGCCTGTGACGGCAACGATCGAGCCGCCCCCCGCCCCCAGCGTCTCCACTTTCACCATCGGCACGCCGACGAGATAACGGTGGTGCATGTTCCAGCCCGCCTCGGCGGGCGCGGCGCCGTCCTGCACGAGGCTCATGTCGTAGGAGGTCCCGCCCATGTCCACGCACAAGAGGTCGCGGTAGCCTTTGGCCGCGCCGACATGGGCCGAGCCGATGACCCCGCCCGCGGGCCCCGAGGCGAGCACGCGCACCGGCGCGCCCTCGATATAGTCGACGCTCATCACCCCACCGGACGCCTGCATCACCATCAGGCGGTTGGCGTAGCCCGCCTCTTCCAGACGCGTGACCAGCCGTTCCAGATAGTCCGCGACACGCGGCGCGACGAAAGCGTTGACCACGGTGGTGCTGGTCCGGTCGTATTCGGGCGCACGGGGCAGGACGCGGTGGCTCATCGAGATGCGTGCGCCGGGCATTTCCTCGGCCACGATCTCGGCCGTGCGGCGCTCATGCTCGGGATTGAGGAAGCTGAACAGCATGGCGATGGCGACCGAATCGACGCCCTGCTTGCGCAGCCGCGCGCATTCCTCGCGCACGCCGTCTTCGTCGAGCGCGAGGTGCACCGATCCGTCCGCCATGATCCGCTCACGCACCGCACGGCGGCGGCGACGCGGCACGATCTGCGGCGGTGGCCGCAGCGTCGGATCCCAGATATCCTCCTTGAAACCGCGCCGGTATTCCATCTCGTCGCGAAAACCCTCGGTGCACAGGAGCCCCGTGGTCGCCCCGTCCATCTCGATCAGCGCGTTGTCAGCGACGGTCGTGCCGTGGACGATCATGTCGCAGGCGCCAAGAAAGGCGCCAAGGCCCAGCCCCTCCATCTGCGCCAGACGCTCGAGCCCCTGCATCACGCCCAGCGAGCGGTCCTCGGGCGTCGTCAGGTTCTTGTAGAGGCGCACGTCCTCATGCGCGCTGCCCAGGAGCGCGAAGTCCGTGAAAGTCCCGCCGATATCGATGCCGACCCTGTAGGCCATCCCGTCCCCCGTCTTTCGTGCTGTGTCTGTTCTCTGCCCGCCGCCAGCTATTCGGCCACGACAAGTCCCGTGTCGGCCTCGGCCATCTGGGCGCGCAGGTGCCGCGTGGCCTCGGCATCAACGGCAAGGTCATAGTCTTCGAGGCGCCCTGTCAGCACGACGCCATAACGTGTGCGCGCGGCCTCCTCGCTGACGAGTTCGTCGAGCACGTCCTCCTTCACCGCCTCGGGATCGCGCGCGGTGGGCGGGCCAAAGCCGCCGCCGCCGCCATGCTGGTAGGCCATGACCGCGCCTGCCGGGAGCATCGCCTGCTCGGCCAGCGCGATGCGCCGCTCGTTGGGCGAGCCGACCTCGAAGCGATTGACATAGGGCGATCCCGGATCGCCGCCGCCCATGCCGCTGATCGGGTGGTCGTAGCTCACCATCCAGGCGGTTGCTATCATCGGTTGCAGGACCTGCTTGACGTTGCAGCTGCCCGGCATCCCGCGCCATTGCCCTGCCCCGCCCGTGTCGGTGGTCAGCTCGCGCGCGATGTTGAGCACAGGAAAGCGGCTTTCCGCATCCTCGGCCTGGCCAAGCAGGAGATTGCCTAGACTGGACGGACACGCTCCCCACCCATCGAGCCCGGCAACCGCGGAAACATCCATCGAGCGGCAATCGACGCCCTGATCCATGTACATCTGCCCCGAGGCATCGAAGCCGATCACGGCATTGGGCATGCCGATCTTGTAGACCTGTGGCTGCGCGCGCGTGGGCACGATGCCCGAAAGCGCCACGCAGACCGCCTCGGTAATCTCGCAGGCGGGGTGGAAACTGCCGAGCGCCGCGGGCTTGTTGGGCGGCGGGTTGGCGATGCAGCCTTCGGGAATGACGATCTCGACCGCCTGGAAGAGCCCCTCGTTCTTGACGATGGCCGGGTCGATCATGGCCGCGAGCTGGACCATCACGTAGCCGCGCGAATTGGCAAAGGTGTTCCACACGCCCGTCAGGTTCGCGCGATCATCGGTGCCAGTGAGATCGACCGTCAGGTCCTCTCCCGAAACGGTGACCTCCACATGAACCTTCACGTCCTTCGTCCCGGCGGTGTCGTGGTCGATAAAGACGGTGGCGGGATAGGTACCATCGGGCCAGGCGGCAATTTCGCGGCGGAACTGGCGCTCGGTCTCGTCGATGGCGTGGTTGATCGCCGCGCGCACATGGTCCGCGCCATGGCGCGCGATCAGGGCCTCGATCCGCCGTGCGCCCTTCTCGACCGCGCTGATCATGGCGGCCAGGTCTCCTGCAAAGGTTGCAAAGCGGTTGTTGCGCACAATCATGTCGATGACATCGACGCGCTTCGCCCCGCGATGGACGAGCTTGACGCAAGGGATCGCCAGGCCCTCGGTAAAGATGTCGGTGGCCTCCAGCGTGAAGCCGCCAGGGTCCTTGCCTCCGGTATCCCCTTGGTGCGCCTGGAGCGCGATGCAGGTAACGAGTTCGCCCGCATCATCGTAGACCGGGGCATAGACGTTGTAGTCGGGAAGGTGCCCGCCCCCGGCATCGGGATCGTTGCCCAGGAACACGTCGCCCGCGCCCCAGTCGTACTTCGCCTGCTGCAAGAGCCCGTAGCGCACCGTCAGCTGCGAGACGAAGGTGAGGTGCGGCGTGCCGATCGAGCCCATGGCAAGGCGCCCGTGGGCATCGACAATGGCCGCGTTGCGCTCGTTCGACTGGTTGATGATCGGCGAGGAGGCCGCCCGGCCCAGGTGCGTCGCCACCTCGAAGCAGATCGTCTCGAAGGCCCCCCGGATGATATCGGCGCTGACCGGGTCGATGGTGACGCTCGTGGGCAGGGCCGCGGGTTTCTTCGCCAACTCGCGGCGCAGCGCGAAGGCAGGGGCTATGGCAGACGCGGTCATGGCTGGGAGCTCCTCTCCGGCGCCGGTTCGCGCCCTGTCTTTCCCCCCCACGCTAGGGCGCACACGCGCTGCGCTTCTCGACAGGAGGCGCAAGGCGCTGTGCCGATGGCGCAGGAGCGCCCCAGTTCAGTGGTGGTCGTCCTCGCTGATCAGGCCGATGTCGGCGTGCCCTGTGCGCACCGCGCAGGTAGGCGGTCCCGGTACGGCAAGATCATGCGCGTAGAGCGCTGCGCCCTGCGCGGTACGGGCGCAGATGTAGAGGATGTCCGCCCCGCGCCCGCCAAAGCCGAGCCCCGTGATCTCCTCTCCGGGGACGTCCACCTGCGCGCGCAGCGTTCCATCTGCAGCGTAGTGACTCAGGTCTGCGCGGCCTGCAAAGCTCAACCACACGCCGCCTTCGCTGTCGCGTGCAAGCGCGGCGGGACGCCTATTGTTTCCTGCCAGATCGAGGAACGGCGCCTCTTCCCAGAGGCTCCCGGCCCGGCTGACCCGGTAGCGCCGCACGCGACGGGCCCCACCATCGGCGAGCAGCAGTTCGCGCGCCTCGGGATCGAGCGCCATTCCGCCCGCATCCGGCATGTCGAAGACCATGCGCACCAGCCGCTCGTCGTGGTAACGCACGAGCCCAGCCTGCCCGGCCGCCTCCCCAAAGGCCTCCCCCGCAGCCTCCCCCGCTGCCTCCATGGTGAACCACACCCGCCCGCGCGCATCGACATGGACGTGGCCCGTCTGCTGCGCGCCGGGTTCGAGAAGAAACTCGCGCGAGGCCCTTCCCTCACGGTCCAGCAGCAGCAGTTCGCGCGCGGTCCCGACAAGGAGACTTCCCTCTTGCGTCGGCACCGCGAAACCGGGATGCCCCGGTACCGCGATCTCCCCGCTCTCACCGGTGTCCGGCGCGAAATAGCGAAGTGTCCCGTGCGCCCTGTCGGCGAGCACGAGCATGTCCGCCCCCTCCAGCCAGACCGGCGCCTGAAGATGGGCCCCGGGCACCTCCCAGCAGCAACGCATGGTGTTCACAAGGCCCTCCCTTGATTGTGGCAACGGCCCATCCCTCTCCCTGCCTCCGCTCGGGGTCAAGCGCAGGTCCCGGGCATCGCCTTCGCGGTGAAACTGGGCCTGAAGAGAGGTCGTAAGCAGGAAATAATGGTTTCAAGGGGCCATCGCCCTTGGCCCCCGGAATCGACGATCTCACCTTATCTCGGCCACGGCGGCGCACGAGCGGGTGACTCGACGTTGCGGATCGCACGCGTTTGCGGGACAAGCGCCGGCACCGATGCGCAAGGAGAGGGAATTGGACGGTACACCGCTCAGGGATTTCGAGGACCCGCGCCGCACGGCGTCGGTACGGATCACCGTGCTCGCCCGCCTGCTGCGCGCCCGCTTCGACGAGATGGTGGCGGACCTGGGCGTCACCCGTTCGCAATGGGGCGCGCTCGTCGTGGTCGCGCAGGAGGAAGGCATTGCCCAGAGAGGGATCGCGCAGAAACTGGAGATTTCCGATGCCTCGGCCGGGCGGATCGTCGACCGGCTGGTGGCCGAAAACCTCGTCGAGCGCCGCCGCCAGGAACAGGAGGGCCGGGTCCAGGCGATCCACATGACCGAGGCAGGACGCGGCATCACCCGCGAACTGGACCGGATCGCCGCGCACGCCGAGGAGGCCGCCTGGCAAGGCTTCAACGCGGACGAAATGGCCACGATGAACGCACTGCTCGGCCGCCTCCACGCCAATCTAGGGTCGCCTGTGGAGACGGACGGCTAACGCCGCTCCCTCAGTCGAAGGACGTCCAGACGGGCGCGCGTTTTTCGGCAAAGGCGCGCGGACCTTCCTGCGCGTCCTCGCAGCGGTAGGTCCATTCCGAGGCGTGGCGCGCGGCTTCCAGCGCGGCGCTGCGGCCCATCTGCGTGGCCAGCATCACCGTCTCGCGCCCCGCCCGCACCGATTGCGGCGCGCCCTGGAGGACCTCGCGCGCGAGTTCGAGCGCGACCTCCAGCGTTTCTCCAGGCTCGGCGAGGCGGTTGACGAGGCCGATCTCATAGGCCCGCTCAGCGTCAATCGGTTTTCCGGTCAGGATGATCTCCATCATGATGCGCTGGGGGATCATGTGGATGAGCGGCGCGGCCCAGGGCGAGCTGCGCCCGACCTTGACCTCGGTAATGGCAAAGCGCGCGGCCCGGCTCGCCACGCACAAGTCGCAGCCCTGCGCGATCATCCAGCCGCCCGCGAAGGCGACGCCATTGACCGCCGCGATGGTCGGCTTGCTCAGCTGCACCGTGTCGTAGGGCACCGGAAACATGTCGCGCGGGGGCACCTGGAGCCCGGTCTCGACCATCTCCTTGAGGTCTCCGCCTGCGCAAAAGGCCTTCTCGCCCGCGCCGGTGAGGATCGCGATGCGGTAGTCCGGGGTCGTCTCGAAGGCGTCCCAGGCCGCGTAGAGCCCGGCCCGCACCTCGGCCGAAAGCGCGTTGCGCTGCTCGGGACGATTGATGGTGATGAGGGCAATCCCCGGCTCGGGGCTGGTCAGGGTGACCGCATCGGACATCGTCAGAAACCTCTCTGGCTTATGGCGTGGGCCTCGCGCTCGAGGTCCTCGCGGAAATCGGGGTGGGCGATAGCGCACAGGCGCCGCGCCCGTTCAGCGAGCGGCTGGCCCTTCAGCTCCGCGGCACCGAACTCGGTAACGATCACGTCCACCTCGCTGCGCGCGGTCGTAACCGGGCCGGAGAGGTTCGCCGTGATCCGGCTGATCGTGCCGCCGCGCGCCGTGGCCGGCAAGACCATCAGCGCATGGCCGCCCGGCGAACGGGCACCCGCGCGCACGAAATCGACCTGGCCGCCCGTTCCGCCGAGATAGCTCTGCCCGCTCTGCTCGGCGTTGACCTGTCCGGTGAGGTCCACTTCGAGCGCGGAGTTGATCGAGACGAGCCCCTCGATCTGCGCGAGCACAGAATCGGCATGGGTATAGGTGCCCGCACACATGCGCAGGGCCGGGTTGCGGTGCGCCCAGCGGTAGAGCCGCTCGGTCCCGATCAGCGCGCCATTGACCGAGACGCCCCGGTCGATCGCCTTGCGCGCGTTGGTGACGACGCCCGCCTCGATCAGGTCGACCAGACCATCGCCCAGCATGCCCGAATGGACGCCCAGGTCGCGGCGGTCGGTCAGCTGGCGCAGGATCGCATCGGGGATCGCGCCCACGCCGGTCTGGATCACGGCGCCGTCACGGATGTACTGCGCGGCATGCCCGGCAATGGCGCGGTCGGTCTCGGTGATCGCGGCGGGGGCGACCTCCACCGGCGTGCGCGCGACCGGCACGGCGACGTCGATCTCGGCGGCGGGGATCGCCTCGCCCGCCGTGTAGGGCACCTGCGCGTTGACTTCGGCCAGGACGACCCGTGCCCTGTCGGCCGCGGCGCGCACATGGTCGGCAATGAGCCCGCAGCTGTGGAGGCCATGTTCATCCGGCGTGCTCAGCTGCAGCATGGCGACATCGCAGCCGATCACCCCCGAGGCGATCAGCGCGCCGACCTGCCCGACGTGGACCGGGATGACCGAAAGGCGGTTCGCCTTGCTCATCGCGCGCAACGCCCCGATGGCGCCCATGCTGGAAAGCGCGATGGCCTGGCTGCGTTCCGGCCGGAACAGCCCGGAAAAGCTCGTCGCGATGAAGACCTTGAGATCGCCGATGGCGCTGGCCTGCTCCAGCAGCGCCTCGACCAGCGTGGTCGGCTCGCCGCAAGCCTGGCCGATGACGATGCTGTCGCCGCGCCGCAGGTAGCGCGCAAGGTCAAGATCGTCGGGCGAGACGGTCACGCTCATGCGCGGCCTGCCAGGCGCAGGACGGTTTCCGCTCGGGCGAGATAGGGCCGGTCAAGCATGCCGCCCTTGTAGCCGATGGCCCCGACGCCGGGATTGGCGGCAAAGATCGCCACGATCTCCTGTGCCTCGGCAATTTCATGCTCGCTCGGCGTGAAGGCGGCGTTGATGATTTCGACCTGTGCGGGATGGATCGCGAGCATCCCGCGATAGCCCTCGGCGCGCACCTTCTCGGCGCGCGCGCGCAGGCCGTCGAGATCGCGAAAATCGCCGTGGATGGTCTCGATGGGAAGAACCCCCGCGCTCGCCGCGCCGATCAGGCACAGGCTGCGCGCCAGCTTGTAGGTAAAGGCATAGTCGCCATCGGCCTCGCGGTTGGTGCTGGCGCCGAGCGCATCGGCGAGGTCCTCTGCCCCCCAGGTCATGCCCACGAGGCGCGGCGCGCCGCGATAGTCGCCGGTCGTGAACATCGCCTCGGCGGCCTCGGTGACGAGCGCGATGACCTTCGTGGTGCCCTGTTCGATCCCGTTCGCGGCCTCGAGCGCGGTGAGGTAGTGGTCGAGCAGCTCGACATCGCCGCGCCCGCGCGCCTTGGGCAGCATGATGCCGCCGGGGCGCCCCGGCATGACGGCGGCCAGGTCCTCGACCGCGAAGGGCCCGTCGACCGGATTGATGCGCACCCAGAGGCGGGCGTGGTCATCCCCGCGCCCCTGCAGGAACTCACGCACCAGGGTGCGGGCCGTGGGCTTCTGCTCCACCGTGACGGCATCTTCCAGATCGAACAGCGCAATGTCGGCGGCGCTGTCCGCACACTTCTCCATCTTGCGCGCCGCATCGCCCGGCGCGAACAGCCAGGAGCGCATGGGCAGGGTCTCAGGCATGGTCTCTCTCCGCCTCTTTTGCGATACAGCTTAGTAGGAACGCGGTTGTTCCAGAACCTTTTCGGCAAGAAAGTTGAGGATCATGTGCGGGCTGACCGGCGCGGTGCGCGGGATCAGCACTTCGCGCAGGTAGCGCTCGACATGGTATTCCTGCGCATAGCCCATGCCGCCCAGCGTCAGCATCGCGGTATGGCAGGCCTCGAAGGCGAACTCCCCGGCAAGGTACTTGGCCGTGTTGGCCTCCACCCCGCACTCCGCGCCGGCATCGAACAGGCTCGCCGCCTTCATCGTCATCAGGTTCGCCGCTTCGAGCTGGGCCCAGCACTTGGCCAGCGGATGCTGGATCGCCTGATTCTGGCCGATCGGGCGGTCGAACACGACCCGTTCGCGCGCATAGTCGCTGGCGTGGCGGATCGCGGCGCGGCCCAGTCCGATGGCCTCGGCCGCGAGCAGCGCGCGTTCGGGATTGAGGCCGTGCAGGATGATGCGAAAGCCCTCGCCCTCGGCACCGATGAGGTCCTCGTCGGGAATGAACAGGTCCTCGATGAAGAGCATGTTCGAATCGACCGCGTGGCGCCCCATCTTGTGAATCAGGCGCACGTCGATCCTGGAGCGGTCGAGGTCGGTGTAGAACAGCGAGAGGCCGCCGGTCTTGCTGGTCACCTCCTCCAGCGGAGTGGTGCGCGCGAGCAGCAGGATCTTGTTCGCGACCTGCGCGGTGGAAATCCAGATCTTCTCGCCCGAGACGCGGTAGCCGCCGTCGACCTTCTGCGCACGGGTAGTGATGCGCGTGGTGTTGAGCCCGGCGTTGGGCTCGGTCACGCCGAAGCACGCCTTGTCCTCGCCCGAGATGATGCGCGGGATGTGGCGCGCACACTGCTCCTTCGTGCCGAACAGGATCATCGGCTGAAGCCCGAAGATGTTGATATGGATCGAGGAGGCACCGGTCATGCCTGCCCCCGATTCCGCGATGGCCTGCATCATGATCGCGGCCTCGGTAATGCCCAGCCCCGCGCCGCCGTATTCCTCGGGCATGGCGATGCCGAGCCCCCCCTCGTCGGCCATGGTGCGATAGAACTCCTCGGGAAAGGTGCCCGCGCGGTCGCGCTCCAGCCAGTAGTCGTCATCATAGGCGGCGCAGCGTTTCAGGATCGTGTCCCGGATTTCCTGCTGGTCCGCCGAGAACGTGAAATCCATTGCCCGTGCCTCGTCCCGTTCCATCGCGCGCCTTCGCGCCGAAATGCGCAGTCGGGCTAGCAAACAAGCCGGACAGCGCAAATTGGCGCCCGCGCATATTCGCTCGGGCGATCCAAATCGGCGCGAGAGGACAGCGCCCGGCGAGACGGTTAGCTTCCCTTGCAGAACGGGAGGAAGCACAGGTGTCCGAACACGGCAGGCAAGGCCCCCTGGCCGGCATCAAGGTCATCGACCTTACCGCCATGGTCATGGGGCCCTACGCGACGCAGATCATGGCCGACATGGGCGCGCAAGTGATCAAGATCGAGCCCCCTGAGGGCGATGGCACGCGCTTCATCTCGGTCGGCCCGGAACCGGGCATGGGCGGCGTCTTCGCGCATGTGAACCGGGGCAAGCGCAGCCACGTGATGGACCTGTCGCAGGATGCCGCCCGCGCCCAGCTGCTCGAGATGATCGCCGAAGCCGACGTCTTCATCCACTCGATGCGGGGGCGGGCGATTGCCCGCCTCGGGCTCGACTACGCGGCGGTGTCCAGGGTCAATCCGGGCATCGTCTATACCAACTGCTATGGCTACGGGCGCAAGGGCCGCTACCGCGACCAGGCCGCCTACGACGACACCATCCAGGCCGAGTGCGGTCTGACTTCGGTGCAGGAACTGCTGAATGGCGAACCAGGCTTCGTCGGCTCGATCATGGCCGACAAGATCGCCGGGATGACCGCGCTCTACGCCACCGTCATGGCGCTCTTCCACCGCGAACGCACCGGCGAGGGGCAGGAGGTCGAGGTCCCTATGTTCGAGACGATGAGCGCCTTCATGCTGGTCGAGCACGCCAACGGCGCGCTGTTCGATCCCCCGCTCGGCCCCGCGCACTACCCGCGCGCGGTCGCCCGCGACCGCCGTCCCTACCGCACGCGCGACGGCCACGTCGCCGCGCTCATCTACAACGACAAGCACTGGCGCCTGTTCACGCAGGCCGTGAAGCCCGAATGGGTGACAGACGACATGGCGACGCTGGCCCAGCGCGCCACGCAGATCGACCATATCTATGGGCTTCTGGCCGAGACGTTCCTCACCCGCACCACGCAGGAGTGGCTCGACCTGTTGCTCGAACTGGGCATTCCCGCCGCGCCGCTGCGCACGACAGATGACCTCCTCCAAGACCCCCACCTTGTCGAGAGCGGCTTCTTCCAGACCGTCCCCTCGCGCTGGGGAGACATGCGCTATCCGGGCATCCCGGTCGACTTCTCGCGCACGCCCGGACGCATCGCCGGGCCGCCTCCGGCGCTGGGCGAAGCGGACGAGGAGCCATGCGACGCGATGACCCGTGAGGCGCAGGTCCGGTCATGACCCCGCTACCCTCCTTCACAACGCTGATCCTGGAGCGGCGCGAACGGCTGCTCGTGCTTACGCTCAACCGGCCCGAGGCGCTCAATGCGGTGAACCTCGTGCTCCACGACGAGCTGCCCGAGGCGCTTGCCTTCATCGCGTCCGATCCGGGCAGCGACGTCGTGCTGTTGACAGGGGCTGGCCGCGCCTTCTCGGCGGGCGGCGACATCGACCACATGGAGCGCAACGCGCGCGAACCCCACCTTTTCGACCATGAAGCCCGGCAGGCCAAACGGATCGTCGAGGCCCTGCTCACCCTCGAAAAGCCGCTGGTGGTGCGCATGAACGGCCACGCCGTGGGCCTTGGCGCGACGATTGCGCTCATGGGCGACATCATCGTCGCGGCAGACGGCGCCAGGATCGGCGACCCCCATGTCGGCATTGGCCTTGTCGCGGGCGATGGCGGCGCGCTGATCTGGGCCGCGCGCATCGGCCTCACCCGCGCCAAGGAATTCCTGCTGACAGGCGAGCTGCTCCCCGCCGCCGAAGCACAGCGCATCGGCCTCATCAACCGCTGCGTGCCCGCAGACGAACTCGATGCCGTGGTCGATGACTACTGCCGCAAGCTCACCGGCGGCGCGCCGCAGGCGCTGCGCTGGACCAAGGTGCTGACCAACCTCGAACTGCGCCGCGCAGGCGCCGCCCTGCTCGATGCCGGGATCGCCTACGAAGCACTCAGCGTGCGCACCGTCGACCACCGCGAGGGGCTCGCCGCGCTGAGGGAACGGCGGGCGCCCCGGTTCAAAGGGGAGTGAAGGTCACGCAGAAAAAGTGATGATTCCGAGGGCCATTGCCCTCGGGCTCCCGAAACCGTCTAGCTCACGATTGGCAAGCAACCTTGCGCGCAATGGGCGAGGTCGACCGTTTTGGGGTCAAGGGGTAATAACCCCTTGAATCCGTCTTCCCTTCTTCGTGTTTTCAACCTCCGCAAAGCCCCGCCACCGCGATATCGGTTGCCTTGCCCCCCGGCTTCCTTGCCGCGCGCCTTCGCGCTGATACGCTCACGTCCGAAAACCACAGATCACGATCGGGATGGGGCATGATCTTCACCGAAACCCAAGAGGCCATCCGCGAGGCCGTGCGCGCCTTCGCGCAGGAGCAGATACGGCCCAGGAGCGCCGCATTCGAGGCCGCGGGCGGCTATCCGCCCGCCCTGTTCGAGGAACTGGCGGGCCTTGGCCTGATGGGCATGACCGCGCCCGAAAGCTTCGGCGGCGCAGAGGCCGATTTCGTCTCCTACGCGCTGGCCCTGATCGAGATTGCCGCCGCCGACGGGGCACTCTCGACCATCGTCTCGATCCAGAACAGCCTCATCGTCTCCAGCCTCATCAAGGACGGCAGCGCCGAACAGCAGGCCCGCTTCCTGCCCGATCTCATCGCAGGCCGCATGATCGGTGCCTTTGCCCTGACCGAGACCGACGCAGGCTCGGACGCCTCGGCGATCCGCACCCGCGCGCGCAAGGTGGAAGGCGGATACGTTCTTGACGGCGCCAAGCAGTTCATCACCTCAGGCAAGATCGCCGGGCTGACGATCGTCTATGCCGTCACCGATCCCGATGCAGGAAAGCGCGGCATCACGGGCTTTCTCGTCCCCACCGACAGCGAAGGCTACAGCGTCGACAAGGTCGAGCACAAGCTGGGCCAGGGCGCGTCGGACACCTGCGCGATCCGCTTCGACAACCTCTTCGTGCCCGAGGACCTGCGCCTTGGCGCAGAGGGTGCGGGCTATGGCCTGGCTCTCTCGAACCTGGAGGTCGGCCGCATCGGCATCGCCGCGCAGTGCATCGGCATGGCACAGGCCGCATTGGAGATCGCGGTCGATTACGCGCGCGAACGCACCAGCTTCGGCAAGCCCATCCTCGAACACCAGGCCGTGGGCTTCCGTCTTGCCGATCTTGCTGCGAAGCTGGAGGCCGCACGCCATCTGGTGCTCCACGCGGCCAGCCTCAAGGACGCAGGGCTCCCGTGTCTCAAGGAGGCCTCGATGGCCAAGCTCGTCGCCTCCGAAACCGCCGAGCAGGTGGTCTCGGGCGCGATCCAGACGCTGGGTGGCTACGGCTACCTGGAGGAGTTCGGCGTCGCCAAGATCTACCGCGATGTGCGGGTCTGCCAGATCTACGAAGGCACGTCCGACATCCAGCGCATGGTCATCGCACGCGCGCTTCAGGCCGCGTGACGGCACACAATATCAGGGAAGGGATACAAGGGATGAAGGTGGAAGGGCTGGCGGCCGTCGTGACAGGCGGCGCATCGGGTCTGGGCGGTGCCACGGCGGCGCGCCTTGCCGGGCTGGGCGCGAAAGTGACCCTGTTCGACCTCAACGAGGAGATGGGCACGGCCCATGCCGAACGGATTGGTGGGCGCTTCGCCAAGGTGGACGTGACCGACGAGGCCGGTGTCGCACAGGCCCTCGAAGAGGCCGAGGCCGTCAACGGAAAGGCCCGCATCCTCGTCAACTGCGCCGGGATCGGCCCGCCGCGCAAGGTGCTTGACCGCGATGGGAGCCCGATCCCGCTCGGCGACTTCGCAAAGATCGTCAACATCAACCTCATCGGCAGCTTCAACGTGCTGTCCAAGTTCGCCAGCCGCCTCCACGACGCGGAAGAAATAGAGGGCGAGCGCGGCGTTGCCATCAGCACGGCAAGCGTCGCGGCCTTCGAAGGCCAGATCGGACAGGCCGCCTACTCCGCCTCGAAGGGCGGGGTCGTGGGCATGACGCTGCCCATCGCGCGCGAACTGGCGCGCTACGGCATTCGCGTGATGACCATCGCGCCGGGTCTCTTCCTTACCCCATTGATGGAGAGCTTTCCCAAGGAAGTGCAGGACTCGCTGGGCGCACAGGTGCCCTTCCCCAGCCGCCTGGGGCATCCTGACGAATACGCACAGCTGGTCGAATCCATCGTCACCAACCCGATGCTGAACGGCGAGACGATCCGCCTCGACGGCGCGATCCGGATGTCGCCTAAGTGAGCGCGGCCTATATCGTCGAGGCGGTTCGCACCGCCGGGGGCCGCCGCAAGGGCGCCCTCGCCGGCGTCCATCCCGCCGACCTTGGTGCGACCGTGCTCGACGCGCTTGTCACGCGCGCGGGGATCGATCCCGCAACAATCGAGGACGTGCTCATGGGATGTGTCACGCAAGGGGGCGAACAGGCCTTTGCCTTCGGACGCAACTGCGTGTTGGCCTCGGGCCTTCCCGACAGCGTGCCCTCCGTCACGATAGACCGACAGTGCGGTTCCTCGCAGCAGGCGCTGCAGTTCGCCGCGCAGGCGGTCATGTCCGGCACGCAGGACCTCGTCATTGCGGCCGGGACCGAGAGCATGACCCGCGTGCCGATGTTCTCGAACATGTCGGTCTACGAGAAGATGGGCATCGGCACAGGTCCCTTCGCGCCCTCGATCCAGGAGCGCTACGGCGTCCCCGCCTTCAGCCAGTTCACCGGCGCGCAGATGGTCGCCGACCGCCACGGCCTCACCCGCGAGGCCATGGACCGCTTCGCACTCGACAGCCACCGCAAGGCCGCCGCTGCGATCCAGAGCGGTGCGTTCGATGCCGAGATCGTCCCTGTCGCCACCGCCAATGGCGCGTTCGCGCAGGACGAAGGCGTGCGCTTCGACGCCTCGCTGGAAGGCATCGGTGCGCTCGATCCGCTCACCGAGGGCGGCACGATCACGGCGGGCAATGCCAGCCAGATGACCGACGGCGCCTCGGGCGTGCTGGTCGCCAGCGAGGCCGCGCTCAAGACCCATGGCCTGACCCCGCTCGCGCGCATCCACGCCTTCGGCGTCAGCGCGGGCGATCCCGTGGTCATGCTCGAGGAACCGCTGCCAGGCACGCGCAAGCTCCTGGCCAGGACCGGCCTCTCGCTCGCGGACATGGACCTTTACGAAGTCAACGAGGCCTTTGCCTCGATCCCGATGGCCTGGGCAAAAGCGCTGGAGGCGGATCCGGCCAAACTCAACGTCAACGGCGGCGCCATCGCGCTCGGTCATCCGCTGGGGGCGAGCGGCACCAAGCTGATGACAACCCTTATCCACGCCCTGAAGGCACGCGGGGGCCGCTATGGCCTCCAGACCATGTGCGAGGGCGGCGGCATGGCCAACGTGATGATCGTGGAGGCGATGTAATGGCTCTCAAGACACGGATTACCCAGCTTCTGGGGATCGAACACCCCATCGTCCAGGGCGGCATGATGTGGGTGGGCCGCGCCGAACTGGCGAGCGCGGTCTCGAACGCGGGTGGCCTCGGCATCCTGACCGCCCTCACCCAGCCCACGCCCGATGACCTGCGGCGCGAGATCGACCGCTGCCGCTCGATGACCGACAAGCCCTTCGGCGTGAACCTCACCATCCTGCCCTCGGTAAACCCGCCCCCTTACGCCGAATACAGGAAGGCGATCATCGAGAGCGGGGTGCGCATCGTCGAGACGGCGGGCAGCGGCCCGCGCGAGCACGTCGAGGATTTCAAGAGCCACGGCATCACCGTGCTGCACAAATGCACCGCGGTGCGCCACGCGCTCTCGGCCGAACGTATGGGCGTCGACGTCATTTCGATCGACGGCTTCGAATGCGCCGGGCATCCCGGCGAGGACGACATTCCCGGCCTTGTCCTGATCCCCGCCGCCGCCGACCAGGTGAAGATCCCCATGTTGGCGAGCGGCGGCATCGGCGATGGCCGTGGGCTTGCCGCCGCGCTCGCGCTGGGCGCCGAAGGCGTCAATATGGGCACCCGCTTCTGCGCCACGAAGGAGGCGCCGATCCACGACAACATCAAGCGCTTCCTCGTCGAAAACGACGAGCGCGCGACCAACCTCATCTTCCGCCAGTTCCGCAACACCGGACGCGTCGCAAAAAACAGCATCTCCGACGAGGTGGTGACAATCGCGCAAGTCCCCGGCGCGCAGTTTCAGGACGTCCAGCCGCTCGTCTCGGGCGCACGGGGGCGCACCGCACTCGAAACCGGCGATACCGAAGCCGGACTGGTCTGGGCCGGACAGGTACAGGGCCTGATCCGCGACGTTCCCAGCTGCGCGCAGCTTCTCGCCCGGATGGTGTCCGAGGCTGAAAGCATCATCGCCTCGCGTCTGGGGGCAATGCTGGCCGAGCCGGTCGCGTGAACGCGCCAGCCCCGCGGGGCGCGCAAGGCCCGCTCAAGGGCCTGCGCGTCGTCGAATTCCTGGGCATCGGCCCCGGACCACAGGCGGCGATGATGCTCGCCGACCTCGGGGCCGAGGTCCTCCGGATCACCCGCAAGGGTGGCAACGGCTGGCCCAACCCGGTCAATGACCGAGGCCGCGCCGAGATCGAGATCGACATTCGCAGCAAGGCCGGACGCCTGCAGTGCCTCGAGGCGCTTGATAGCGCCGATGTCCTGATCGAGGGCTTCCGCCCCGGCGTCATGGAGCGCCTGGGCCTGGGACCCGACGATATCGCGCCGCGCAACCCCCGCCTCGTCTATGCGCGCATGACGGGCTGGGGGCAGGAGGGCCCGCTCGCCCGCACCGCCGGGCACGACATCAACTACATCGCGCTCTCGGGCGCGCTTGCGGCCATGGGGCGTCCCGGAGAGCCCGCCGCGATCCCGCTCAATCTCGTCGGCGATTTCGGGGGCGGTTCGATGCTGTTGGTCACAGGGATCCTGGCTGCGCTCTTCGAACGCACGACGTCCGGGAAGGGGCAGGTCGTCGATGCTGCGATCCTCGACGGGGTAACGACGATGATGTCCTTCTTCGACGGGCTGACTGCGACAGGCCAGCTCTCGCTCGACCGCACGGACAACCTCCTGGGAGGCGCCGCCCCCTACTACCGCACCTACCTGTGCCGCGACGGGCGTGAGATGAGCGTGGGCGCACTGGAGCCTGCCTTCTTCGCCGAACTCATCGCCCGGCTCGACCTGCCCCAATTTGCCGACGGACAGGCACCGGAACGCTGGCCCGCGATCGAAGCCGCCCTCACCGCGCGCTTCGCCGAGCATGACCAGGCTCATTGGATCCGCCTGTTCGAAGGCAGCGATGCCTGCGTGGCTCCGGTCCTGACCCTCGCGGAAGCCAAAGCGCACCCGCACCTTTGCGCCCGGGAAACCTATGTCGAATGCAATGGCCTGCCACAGGCCGCGCCCTCGCCGCGCTTCTCGCGCACGCCCGGGGCCGCGCGAAGCGATGCCGGTGAAGATGGCGCGGCGATGATTGCGCGCTGGCGGGAAGCGTGAAGAAAGAAAATACCATTCAAGGGGTTATTACCCCTTGACCCCATAACCGTCTTGCTCACCTCTCTCGGCTAACGATGCGTGAGCACCGTGAGGTAGCCAGTTTGGGGAGCCCGAGGGCGATGGCCCTCGGACCTATTCCTTTTTTCTTCAGTTCTTCCCAATCACAGCGTCGGGATCAGGAAGGCATTGGAACCATCGCCTCCGCCATCGGGCCAGCGCTGGGTGACGGTCTTCACCTTGGTCCAGAAGCGCATGCCTTCCATGCCGTACTGGTTGGTGTCGCCAAAGGCGCTGCGTTTCCAGCCACCGAAGCTGTGGTAGCTGACCGGCACCGGGATCGGCACGTTCACGCCCACCATGCCGACGTTGACGCGCGCGGCGAACTCACGCGCGGCGTGGCCGTTGCGCGTGAAGATGGCGACGCCATTGCCGTATTGGTGCTTGCTGGGCAGGGCGACGGCTTCCTCGAAATCGGCCGCGCGCACGATCTGAAGGACCGGGCCGAAGATTTCCTCGTGGTAGCTTTTCATGCCCGTCGTCACCCGGTCGAGCAGCGTGGGGCCCAGGAAGAAGCCCTTTTCGTGCCCCTGCAGCGTGAAGTCGCGCCCGTCGATGACCAGTTCGGAGCCTTCATCCACGGCCGTCCCGATCCACTGGACGATGCGCGCCTTGTGCTCGGGCGTGACGACCGGGCCATAGTGCGCGTCGGGATCGTGCGAGACGCCCACGCGCAGCGCGTTGATCGCGGGGATAAGCTTTTCGCGCAGGCGCTCGGCCGTATCCTCGCCCACTGGCACCACCACGGGAAGCGCCATGCAACGCTCACCTGCAGAACCGAAGGCCGCACCGCACAAGTCGTTCACCACCTGGTCGAGATCGGCATCGGGCATGACGATGCCATGGTTCTTGGCCCCGCCCATCGCCTGGACGCGCTTGCCCGCCGCGACACCGCGCGAATAGACGTACTGGGCGATGTCGGACGAGCCTACGAAGCTGACCGCCGCGATGCCGGGATGATCGAGAATGGCGTCGACCATCTCCTTGTCCCCATGGACGACCTAGAGCAGACCCTCGGGCGCGCCCGCCTCGACGAAGAGCTCGGCCAGGCGCACCGGCACGCTGGGATCGCGTTCGCTGGGCTTCAGGATGAAGGCGTTGCCACACGCGATCGCCATGCCGAACATCCACATCGGGATCATCGCGGGGAAGTTGAACGGGGTGATGCCTGCGCCCACGCCAAGCGGCTGGCGCATCGAGTAGACATCGATCCCGCTGCCCGCGCCAACCGTGTATTCGCCTTTCTGGGCATGGGGAATGCCACAGGCGAACTCGATCACCTCGAGCCCGCGCTGGATGTCGCCCTTGGCATCGTCGACGACCTTGCCGTGCTCGCTCGCCAGGAGTTCGGCAAGTGCCTGCATGTTCTCTTCCAGGAGCTGCTTGAAGCGGAACATGACGCGTGCGCGGCGCTGCGGGTTGGTGGCCGCCCATTCGATCTGGACCCGGCTTGCGGTTTCCACTGCACGGTCGAGCAGGGCCGCATCGCCCAGCGGAACTTCCGCCTGCACTTCCCCGGTGGAGGGATTCCAGACCTGGTGGACACGGGCGCCAGAGCCGGTGCCCGAACTTTCGCCGCAGATGAAATGATCGATGGTGCGCATATCCGTTCCCGTTTCTCGCGTTTCGTGTTCTAGCTCTCGACCCAGTCGCTGGTCAGCGCGCGGGGTGAGAGGTACTTGGTCCGCGTCCACCCGCCATCGACCACGATCGACTGGCCATTGATCATCTCGCCCCCCGGTGAGCACAGGAACGCGATGACGTTCGCCAGATCCTCGGCTTCGGCGAGGCGGGGATAGGGCGTGGTCTCCACGTTCACCCGCTTGAACGTCTCATCCTCGAAACGGTGCCGGACCATGTCGGTCATGGTAACGCCGGGCGCGACGCAATTGCTGCGAATGCCGCGCGGCCCGTACTCCGCCGCCATGTGCTCGGTCAGCGAGCGAAGCCCGCCCTTGGCCGCCGAATAGGGCCCGCCGCGCTTGCCGCCGATCATCGCGAAGGTGCTGGTGACGTTCACCACGCAGCCGCCCTCGCCCATGTGCGCGATGGCCTCGCGGCAAAGGCGAAAGGGCGCGCGCAGCATGACGTCGAGGAAGAGATCGAGCGTGGCATCGTCGGTCTCATGCAGCGGGGTCGGGCTGCCGAGCCCCGCGTTGTTGACCAGCGTATCGATGCACCCGAAGCGCTCCAGCGCGAAGTCGACGATGGCGTGCGGAGCATCCGCATCGGTGATGTCGAGCGCCAGTGTGGCCAGACGCTCCTCGGTGCCCAGAGCCTCGGCGAGCCCCGCCAGCTTGTCGGCGCTGCGCCCGATGCCGACGATGGCATCGCCCGCCGCGTGCAGGGCCTTGGCCGTAGCAAGACCTATGCCGCTGCCTGCCCCCGTGATGATGCTGGTACGCGCCATCTCAGAAACCCAGATCTTCGATCTGGCCATCGAAATTGTGCTGCAGCTTGCGCGTCGCCGCGCTCAGCCGCTCGCCATCGATGCCCTTCAAGTGCCCGTCGATCACGCGGTTGTAGTTGCTGATAAGCCCCTCCACACCGCGTCCGAGCCGCATGTAGTCAAAGCCTTGCGCGTGAAGGCCCTGCTGCTGGATCGGGATATTGCCATAGTCCTGGCGTGGGATCGGCGGGAACTCCTCGCTGTCGTAGGGCAGCAGGGTCGGCTCGGTGACGCTCTGGTGGTTGTCCTCGGGCGCGAAATGGGTGAGCGACCACAGCTCGAACAGGCACTCCTCGGGGCCGAGCGGACGGATGCGGTAGGCCGACGCGCTGCTCATCGTGGGCAGCAGGAAATAGTGCGGAAAGAGGAACTCCACCGCCTGAACCGGATGGGTCTGGGCCAGCGTGTTAAGGTCGGGAATGTCCTCGCCGCGCGCGCGCAGCTGCTCGACCACCTGGTGCTGGACGATGCCGTACCACATCGGGATGGCCTGGGCCGGGTCCTCGGGCAGCTCGACATCGAGAAGGTGGCTGGCGATCTCCACTTCCTTGGCGTGGACCATGCCCGCCATGCCCTCGTTCAGGAGCTTCATGTGCTCGAACTGGGCCTGGACGTTCTCGCGCACGGTGAGGCCGGGGTTGATCGGCAGGCCGATGCCCCCTGTGTCCATGCCGTACATCGTGTTGTAGAGCTGGGGCAGCTTGTGCTGGAGCTGCGGGTGCGTCTTCATCACGTGGTAGCCTTCCATGAAGGCCTCCATCGCGATCTTCCAGTTCGCCGGCAGCTTCGTGGCATACCACCACTCGGCCTTGAGATCGTCGAACCCGCGCATTTCCAGCGCTTCGAGCACGGGACCCAGGCTCTCGCGCAGCGACGGAGCCGCCTCGTCGAAGTTGATGAAGGCGCAGCCGATCGCGGTTTCCACGCGGCAGGGACGCAGCGCCAGGTCGGCCGCGTCGAGCTGCTCCTCGGAGAAGAAGTGCTTGCCGTAGACGAAGGTGTTGTCGCCCTCCATGTTCCAGCGCCAGCCGTGGAAGGGGCAGATGAAGCCCGCACTCTTGCAGTTGCCCTGCCCGCCCGGCTCGGCGATGGGCACGCCGCGGTGGCGACAGGCGTTGTGGTAGGCCTTCACGCCCTCGCTGCCCTCGCCGGTGCGCACCACGATCACCGATTGGCCCAGATTGCTGTACTCGATCCAGTCGCCCACGTTGGGGATCAGTTCGAGACGCGTCGCCATCTGCCAGACATGGGGCCAGAGCCGCTCGGTTTCCGCGCGGTAGAAGGTCTCGTCGTAGTAGCGTGCCGCCGGGATACGTTCCGGATTGGTGACGAGATGGGGCACATCGAAGCGGGCGGCAGGGTCGGCCTCGGCCATGGCGAAGGATCCTCTCTCGAACATGTTTGCAGCGATGCTTAACGCCCGCCCCTCCGATCACGAAGGCGCCCGCCCCAGCCACCGCTCGGGCGATGTCAGACGGCCATTTCGGCCAGTTCGGCGCGCAGGACGTGCTTCAGGACCTTGCCCGCCTCGTTGCGCGGCAGGGCCTCGCGCAGGACCACCTGCTCGGGATACTTGAAGCGGGTGACGCCAGCGGCCGACAGGTAGTCCGCCAGCATCGGCACGTCGGGAATGGCGCCGTCGCTTGGCACGATGACCGCGCAGGCGCGCTCGCCAGTGCGCGGGTCGGGCAAGCCGACGATGGCGATGTCGGCAATCGCGGGGTGGCCGGAGAGCAGGTCCTCGATCTCCTTGGGCGCGATGTTCTCCCCGTTGCGGATGATGAGGTCCTTGATCCGTCCGGTGACGGTGAGAAAGCCACCTGCATCAAGCGCGCCCTGATCGCCGCTGCGGTAGAAGCCTGCGGCATCGAACGCGCCCTCCTCGTCTTCCTGCCGGATATAGCCCGCCAGCATCTGGGGGCCGCGCGCGCGGATCTCGCCGTCGGGAGCCAGGATGACCTGCGCTATTCCCGCCTTGCCGTCGGTCTGCGCGGCCTCGGGCATGCCCTTTTCATCCAGAGATCCGACCGTCGTGACCGGCACCTCGGTGCTGCCGTAGACCCGGCTGACGCGGGCGCTCGTGAACCAGGCGCTCGCCTCCTCGATCAGCGCGGGCGGCACCGAGGCTCCTCCGCAGATGAAGACCTTGAGCGCGTCCAGATGGTCTCCCTGCGCCTGCGCCGCGCGCAGGATCTGTTCGAGGAACGGGGTCGCGCCCGCCATATGGGTGATCCTTTCCGCCTGCATGAGGTGCAGCCCCTCCTGCGCGTTCCACTGGTCGAGCAGCACGGCCACGCTGCCCAGCAGCACCGGCCCCTCGAAGGCGTAGATCGAGCCGCCGATATGGCTGATCGGCGAGGCAACGAGGAAACGGTCCCCCGGCGCAACGTGCCAGTAGGCGCCGATCTGGTGCAGCAGTGCGCCGAGCGAGTTGTGGGTATGCAGCACACCCTTGGGCCGCCCGGTCGTGCCCGAGGTGTACATCACCATGCGCACCGCGTCGGGATCGGGGTGACGGATGGTACGGGGCGCGCTCGCCTCCAGGATCGCCGCATAGTCCTGCGTGCCCGCGACCGGCCCTGTGCCGCGCACGACGACGATCTCGGGGCCGTGCTCCATCTCGGCGGCAATGCTGGTCAGCATCGCGGCGTAGTCGAAACGGCGGAATGTCTCGGGCACGAAGACCACGCGGCTCTTGCAGTCGCGCAGGATGAAGGCGGTGTCGCGCGTGCGCAGCGAGGGCAGGATCGGGTTCGCGACAAGCCCGGCGTAAGTCGCGGCAAGGTAGATCGTCGCGGCCTCGTGCCAGTTGGGCAGCATGAAGGAGACGACACCGCCCGGCGCGACGCGCTCGCCCAGCCAGGTGCCCAGGCGCAGCGCGCGTTCGTGCAGTTCGCCCGCGCTCAGCCGCACCTCACCCTCCACCAGCATCAGCCGGTCCGGCTCGGCGGCAGCGAGGCGCGGCACGAGATCGGCAAGCGTCTCGTCGCGCCACCATCCCTCGCGGCGCGCAGCCTGCGCGCGCTCCTCGTCCCAGCGCAGGCTCCAGCCTTCGATCTCGCGGCGCGTCATTTCACTCCACCTCCTTGTTGCGCGCAGTCAAGGCAGGCGCGCACGCGAAGGCAACCGGCAAGGCGCAGGGCGATGCCACTCATCGCGCGGGTGATACCGCAAGGCGATGCGCAGGCCTCGCGCGCGCTTCGCGCTATGTCCCGGCCAAAAGCAGACCCGGAGGAAGAGAATGCAGCTTGAAGGCAAGGTCGCCGTCGTCACCGGCGCGGGCTCGGGAATTGGCCGCGCGATCGCCCAGCGCTTTGCCCGCGAGGGCGCACAGGTGGGTGCCTGGGACCTCAACGGCGAGGGCGTGGCCCAGACGGTCGAGGCGATCACGCAGGCGGGCGGCACGGCGATCGCCTGCACCGCCAACTGCGCCGATGCGACCGAGATCGCCGCGGCCGCCAAGGCCACGCGCGACGCCTTCGGGGAGATCCAGATCCTGGTGAACAACGCCGGGATCGCGCCCTTCGTGCCCTACGCCCAGATCACCGACGCGCAGTGGGACCAGATCATGGACATCAACCTCAAGGGCCCGCACCTGTGCATCCGCGAGATGCTGCCCGCGATGCTGGAAGCAGGCTGGGGGCGTGTGGTCAACATCACCTCCTCCTCGGTGCAGAGCGGCTCCTTCGCACAGGTCCACTACGTCACCTCCAAGGGCGGTGTGCTGGGCATGACCAAGGCCCTCGCGCTGGAATTTGCCGCGAGCGGCGTCACCTTCAACATGGTGCCGCCCGGCTTCGTCGACACCCCGGCGCTGCGCGCCGCCCCGGTCGACATCGACACCTTTTCGCAGACCCTGCCGATGAAGCGCGTGGGCCAGCCTGACGAGATCGCGGCGGCCTGCGTGTTCCTGGCCAGCGAGGGCGCGAGCTACGTGACCGGCCAGACGATCAGCGTGAACGGTGGTCGCTACATGGGCTCGGCCTGACACGCACCCCGGCCCTGCCACCCGATATCGCCGGGGCGTGCTTCATCCACGCGCCCGGGCGAACTATATTCAGCCCCAGAACAAGGGAGGATTTGCCATGGCCGTCGAGACCCAGACGACGCTCACGCACGAGACCATCAAGGACAAGATCGGCGCCTACGTCCTGAATTCCAAGGAAGAACTTCTTTCCGGGTCGCTCGGCGATGCACTGCGCGACCTGCTGGAAGACCGCGGCGTACTCGTCTTCCCGAAGATCGGTTTCACCAACGAGGAGCAGATCGCCTTCACCAAGACGCTCGGCACCTACGCGCCCGAGCGCAAGGGCGATGAGGAAGAGGTCACCAAGATCAGCATCGACCCCGCCATCGCCGGGCCGACCGCGGAGTACCTCAAGGGCTCGCTCTACTGGCACATCGACGGGACCATGCAGGAGGTGCCAATCCTCGCCTCGATCCTCTCGTGCAAGAAACCCTCGCCCAAGGGCACGGGCAACACCGGGTTTTCCAACACTTACGCCGCCTACGACGCGTTGCCGCAGGAGGAGAAGGACCGGATCGAAGACCTCAAGGTGCGCCACGGTGCCTGGGCGACGCTGTTCTTCTACAACCCCGAACCGCCCGTCGCGATGCTCAAGGGCATGCAGGCAATCGGCGACAACACCCTGCCGCTGGTCTGGACGCACAAGTCCGGCCGCAAGTCGCTGGTGATCGGCAACACCGCGCACACCGTGGTCGACATGGACGTGATGGAAGGGCGCCTGCTCCTCAACGAACTGCGCGAATGGGCCACCCGCGAGGAATTCACCTACAGCCACGAATGGTCCGAGGGCGACCTCGTCATCTGGGACAATACCGGCACCATGCACCGCGCCGAGTGGTACGATGTGACCAGCGGCCGCCTGATGGTGCGCACCAAGCTGGAGGGCGAAGAGCCCTTCGCCTGAGGCAAGGTAAAGAGGAAGATAGTTCCGAGGGCCATCGCCCTCGGGCTGCCCGAACTGGAGACCTCACTTCTCACCCGCAACTTGGGTAGAGAATGGTGAGGTTGCCCATTCTGGGGTCAAGGGGCGATGGCCCCTTGAAGTGACTGCTTCTCTTACCTGTCTTCCCCGCGCAGCCAACGGCTTCGGTCAGTCCTGCGCCTCGGGCATCCCCGCCTGCATGTAGCGGGCGAGGTTCGTGTGCAGGCTGGCCACCGCGCGCTCCATGTAGGGATTGGGTTGGGCACCGCGAAACCCCGCGCTCTTCATGCCCTGCTGGACGGCCGCCATGTTGCCGAAATCCTGTTGCAACACCGGCGGCCATTCGTGCGGCTCGGTGTAGGTCCACGCTGTCTCGGGCGCCTCCCCTTCCGGGTAGAGCTCGTAGACCGCCGCCTCGAAGATGCATCTGTCCGGGTCGCTTCCATAGGGGCGCGCGGCGTAGCACAGCATGTTGTTCACCGCCTGCCCGATCTGGAAGTTGGGAAAAACCTGCCAGGCCGTCCCCGCCTTCGCCGTGTGTGCGGGGGCGACCACCGGCCAGTCGACCCCGCGCGCGGCATCGTCCCGGCGCGAGGCCGCGATCCAGTGGGCGGAAACCTGTGCTGGCGGAGTTCCTTCGGGCAGTTCCTGCGCCAGCCGTTCGGCCGCGCGCACCATCGTCATGGTCGTGTTGGTATTCGCATTCTCCCAGGTGAAGCGCTGCATCTCGGCGGTCGAGAGCCGGGCATCGCCGGTCCCCACGCGCAACTTGCCCGCGTCCTCCTCCCTATCCTTCGCCGTCTCATAGCCAATGTGCGAATGGAGCCCCTCCTGGCGCGCCCAGCCCCGGAACTGGCCGAAGGCGTTGAACTCGGGGTGGGTCGTGGCGACATGGTAGGTCTCGCAGAAGGCCTCCATCGCCACCTTCCAGTTGCACTCGAACACGATCCACTTGCGCCAGCGCGCGCGCATGTCCTGCAGGCGATAGGGATCGAGCATCTCCGGGAGCACGCCAAGATAGGCTTCCAGACTCTCCCCCTCGGGATCGAGGCTGATCCAGATCCACCCACCCCAGGTATCCACGCGCACCGGCGTCAGATCGGCGCGCCCGTTGCACAAGGCCCCTTGCCAGTCGTCCTCCTGCGGCACGTGGGTGTTCGCACCATCAAGGCCGAAGCTCCAGCCGTGGTAGCCGCAGATGAACCCGCGCGCCTGCCCTTGCGCATTGCGCGCGCCCGGCGGCGTGTCGACCAGCCGCCGCCCGCGATGGGGGCAGACGTTGTGGTGCGCCCTCAGGCTGTCAGGACCCGTGCGCACGATAACCACCGAATCCGGGCCGATGTCATACGTGATGAAATCACCGGTCGCGACCAGGTCCTCGACCCGCCCCGCCTGGAGCCAGACCTTGCGCCACAAGCGATCCTGCTCGGCGCGGGCATACTCGGGCGAGACATAGGCCTCGGCGGGGACAAGGACCGACTTTGCAAGGTCGGCTGCGGGCGCGATCTGGGGTTCGTGTGCCATGGCCGGATTCTTGCGCCCGACCTCCAGCCACCCACAAGGTTGCCTCCCTTTCATCGCCCCGGCGAAAGCTCGTGAGCCGCGTTGCGCCACACCGCGAGCGGAGCCTAGCCAATGCGGGTCAGAAGGAGAGGACGATGGACGAATTGCGCTTCGATGGCCGCGTGGCCGTGATCAGCGGCGCCGGGCGGGGCCTGGGACGGGCCTATGCGCTCCTGCTCGCCAACAGGGGCGCGAAAGTCGTCGTCAACGACAACGGCAGCGCGATCCTGGGCGAAGGGGAGGACGAGGGCCCGGCGCAGCAGGTCGTGCGCGAGATCGAAGCGGCGGGCGGCGAGGCGCTCGCCTCTGTCGACAGCGTCGCCACTTGCGAAGGGGCGAGCGCCATCGTCCAGAGCGCGCTCGACGCCTTCGGGCGCGTCGACATCCTCATCCACAACGCGGGCAACGTGCGCTACGGCGCGCTCGACGAGATCGCGGTCGAGGACTTCCACTCGGTGCTCGACGTGCATCTGATGGGCGCGTTCTACCTCGTGCGCGCGGCCTTCCCGCACATGAAGGCGCAGAACTACGGACGCGTCGTCCTTACCTCCTCCATCGGCGGCTTCTATGGCAACCAGGCCTGCGTGAACTACGCGGTCTCCAAGTCGGGCATGATCGGCCTCTCCAACGTGATCGCGCTGGAGGGCGAGGAGCACGGTATCCGCAGCAATCTCATCCTGCCCGGCGCCATGACGCGCATGGCCGACGGGCTCGACACCTCGCAGTATCCCCCGCTCGGCCCCGAACTCGTCGCGCCCATGGTGGGCTGGCTGGCGCACGAGGACTGCGCACTCTCGGGTGAAGCGCTGGTTGCGATCGGAGGGCGCATGGCCAAGATCGACATGCTCGAGACCCACGGCGTCTTCCAGCCCCACTGGACCATCGAGCAAGTCGCCGCGCGCATGGAGGAAATCGCCGATCCGGCGACCTACGCCGACCTCGGCCTCCATGGCTACCGCGCGCACCTGGGGCAGAGTTTCGAGATGGCCAGGAACGGCCGCCTTCCCGCCGAATAGGAAGCGGAAGGTGCATCCTGTGACCGCCCGCGCGGAATGGAAGGCGCATTGGGGCGTGCCGCTGGCCGCCGCCCTTGGCTACGCCACCAGCGTCATTCATATCTATGGCCTTGGCGTCTATATCGAGCCGATCAGCGAGAGCTTCGGCTGGTCGCGTGCGACCACGACCTTCGGCATGACCATCGCCACACTGATCCAGGCCGTGTTCGGGGTGCCCATCGGCATGCTCGTCGACAAGGTCGGCCCGCGTATCCTGGGCATCATCGGCATTCCGCTCACCTGCGCGGCCTTTACCCTGCTCGGCACCGCAAGCGGCAGTGCCTGGCAATGGTACGCGCTGTGGACCCTGATGGCGCTGGCCACGCTGCCGGTGCAGGCAACTGTCTGGACGGCCGCGGTCGCCAGCCGCTTTGCCCGCTCGCGCGGCCTCGCCTTCGCGATCACCTTGTGCGGAGCCTCGGTTGCCGCCGCGCTGTTCCCCTGGCTGGGCGCGCGTCTCATCGCCGCCTACGGCTGGCAGAGCGCGATGGCCTGGCAGGGCCTCGCCTGGATGGCGCTGGCCTGGCCGGTGATCCTCGTCCTGTTCCGCACAGGACGCACGCCGCCCCCGGCAAAGGACGATGCGCCCGCCTCCCGCACGCCCGCCCCCGAAGGCGTGAGCTTCCTCGAAGGCCTGCGCTCGCCTGTCTACCTGCGCCTCCTCGTCGCGAGCCTGCTCTTCACCTTCACCGTGCTGGCGCTGGTCGTCCATTTCGTGCCCATCCTCACCGATGCCGGACTGCCCCCCGCACGGGCCGCCGCACTGGCCTCGCTGATCGGGCTTTTCTCCATCGCCGGACGGCTCGGCACCGGCCTCCTCCTCGACCGCTTTCCCGCGGCCTACGTAGGAGCGGCGATCTTCCTCCTGCCCGTCGCGAGCGGGCTCATTTTGCTGGGCGCGGGCGCGCAAGGCGCGGTTCCCGTCGCCGTGCTGATCGGACTGACACTGGGCGCCGAGGTCGACGTGATCGTCTACCTCGCGACGCGCCACTTCGGCCTCAAGGCCTTCGGTGCGCTTTACGGAGGGCTGCTCGTCGCTCTCTCCGTCGGCACGGCACTCGGGCCGCTTGCGGCCTCGGCGGTCTACGACCGGACCGGGGGATACGACATGTTTTTGCTCACGACCCTCGTCCTCATGGTTGCAGCCAGCCTCGCGCTGTTCAGCCTGCCCCGGCCCGCGTTCGGGCATGAGTAAGAAGTCCAATTTCAAGGGGCCATCGCCCCTTGACCCCGGAATGGGCGACCTCACCTCTCTCAGCTAAGGCAGCCTGCGCAAGGTGAGGTCGACGGGTTCGGGGAGCCGCCCTCACCCCCAGAGCGCATCCGCTGCCGCCGCCGCGCTTGCTCCGCGCCCGCCCAGTTCCCCGATCAGGGCCTTCAGACGGTAGGTCCAGAAGTGCAGCGGATGTTCGAGCGTCATGCCCATGGCGCCAAGGAACTGGTGAAAGTCGTAGACCGTCGAAGTCGCCGATTCCTGCGCGTGCCAGGCCGCGAGCGCAGCATCGGCCGGATCAAGCGTGGCCGCCGCCTTCATCGCCATCCAATACGCCCCGTTGGTGCGCACCTGCGCTTCGGCGAGGCGATGGCGCAAGGCCTGGAAGGTCGCCAGCTTGCGCCCGAACTGCGTGCGCTCGGAGAGATGCGCGCACACGCTGGCAAGCGCGGCGGCCATCAGTCCGGCCGCCTCGGCCGCCAGCGCCGCGCGGGCACGTGTGCGCGCCTCGCTCGGCGTGATCGGCAGCGCCGTGCGCTCCTCGGGAATCTCCAGCAGGCTCGCCATGGGATAGGCGAAGAGACTGTCAGGCTCAGGCTGCAACTGGCCTTCCCCTGCGGTGAAACAGGTAACACCCTGCTCCTCCAGCACGATCACGCAGGCCCCCGGCTCCAGAAAGCGCACGAGTCGGGGCGTGCGTGTCCCTTCGACCAGACAGACCGGCCCGGACCCCTCCTCCAGCAATGGCGCAAAGAAGGCGCGCGTCGCCGCTTCCACGGCGAAGGGCAGACGGGCGAGGCGTTCCACCACCACGCCCGCCGTCGCGGTGCCCAAGTCCGGGTCGCAGGCAACATCGAGAAAGCCGCTTTCGGCCAGTGCCCGCGCAAAGTCCGGGCTGGCGGCCACCAACGGCGCTTCGTGCATCGGCGCCTCCTCGAAGGGGCGGGCCAGGGCATCAAGCGCGTCACGGATGGCGCGCTGGTCCTCGTTGAGGGCAACCTGCATCAGCGCGCCTCCCGTGGCAGGCCCAGCACGTCGCTGGCGATGATGTTGAGCTGGATCTCGGCGGCGCCCGCCGCGATCCCCGCGACGATGCCGCGCTGGTGGTGCATCTTGAGATAAGGGTGCGCGTCGGCCAGCGCCTCGGGCAGGTGCTCGACGATGAATTCGCACACCCGCCGCTCGCACATGACCGTGGCGTAGCGCGCCGAGGAACTTTCCTGCCCGATCGTCTCGCCTTCGGCGCGGCGGGTGACGATGGCGTAGCTGGCGAGGCGGGCTGCCTCGCACAGCGCAGCCGCACCTGCCGCCTCGATCCGCACCGCCTCGCGCACGAAGTCACCCCGTTCCTGCAGGATTGACACGGCACGGTCGAGCGCGCTTCGCGCGAGGGCATAACGTGGAATGCCCAGCCGCTCGTTGCGCAGCGAATAGGCGATGATTTCCCAGGCCTGCCCTTCCTCGCCCAGCCGGGCGCTGGCGGGCACGCGCATGTCGTCGAAGAAGACCTCGTGGATGTCCCCCTCCCCAATGATCGAGGGGATCTGGCGCACGGTGATGCCGGGCGTATCCATCGGCACAAGCAGAATGGTGATGCCCCGCTTTCGATCCTCGCTCGTCCGGCACAGGAGGAAGCAGGTGTCGGCAAGTCCGGCATAGCTGGTCCAGATCTTCTGCCCGTTGACCACGTAGTCACCGCCATCGGCCACCGCGCGCGTGCGCAGCGAAGCAAGGTCGGAGCCGGAACCCGGTTCGGAAAAACCCTGACACCACAGCGCCTTTCCTTGCGCGATCGGCGGAAGATAGCGCGCCTGCTGCTCGGGTGTTCCGTAGCGGATCAGCGTCGGGCCGATCCAGTTGACGTTCATGTACTGCCCGCCGCGCGGCTCGCCCGCGATCCACATTTCCTCGGCCAGGATCGTCTGGTGCCAGGGGTCCTGCCCCTGCCCGCCGATCTCGACCGGCCAGTGCGGGATGAGCAGGTCTTCCTCGGCCAGCCTGCCACAGAAGGTCTGCGCATAGCGGGTCAGGTCCGGGGAGGCCGGGCCATGCTGCGCAAAGCGCTCCCAGTCGTCCGGCAGGGTCGTGTCGAGAAGATCGCGCAGGCGCTCGCGGAAGGCCTGCTCGTCGGGCGTCCAGTCAAAGTCCATGCACAGGGGCCTAACCCGCCCCACCCCCGCGCGGTAGCATCGTGCGCCCGATATCGCGGCGGCGAGCTTGAAGGTCGCGCGCACAATGGGGCCTAGCTTGCTCCATGACGCAAGAAGACGACGCCCTGAGACGCGAAATCCGCGACTGGATCGCGCGCGAAGCGCCCCGGGACTGGCGCACGGCCTCCACGCACGAAGCCTTCGTCGCTTCGCAGCGCTCCTGGTTCGCCAAGCTGGTGGGGGCGGGTTACGCCGTGCCGCACTGGCCGAGGGAATGGCCCGGTGGCGGGCGGTCGCTGGCCGAACAGAAGATCATCTACGAAGAGCTGGCGCGCGCCGACACGCCGCGCCTCCTCCTCTCGTTCGTGTCGACCTACCACGCCTTTGCAACGCTGGCCGAATGCGCGAGCGCGCAGCAGCGCAGCCACTACCTGCCGCGCATCCTCGAGGGTGAGACCTGGTGCCAGGGCTTTTCCGAACCGGGCGCGGGGTCCGATCTGGCCGCGATCCGCAGCCGGGCCGAGCGGCGCGGCGATGTCTATGTCGTCTCGGGCCAGAAGGTCTGGTCGACCATGGCCCAGTACGCCGACATGTGCCTGCTGTTGGTGCGCACCTCAGCCGATGGACCCAAGCAGGCAGGGCTCACCTACCTCCTGATGGACATGCGCCTGCCGGGTGTCAGCGTGCGCCCGATCCACCAGATCCAGGGCGACGAGGAATTCGCCGAGATCTTCCTCGACGAGGTCGAAATCCCGGTCTCCCAGCGCGTGGGCGAGGAAGGCGCAGGCTGGGCCGTCGCGCAAGCCACGCTCGCCTCCGAACGCGGGCTGACGCTGATGGAACTCTCGTACCGCATGCGCGGCGCGATGTTGCGGCTTAGCGAGGCGGTCCACGCCGCCGGGCGCACCTGCGATGCCGGTGTCCTGCGCAAGCTTGGCGCGCTCGCGACGCGGGTCGATGCGGTCTGCGCGCTGGCCGACCGCTTCCTGCAGAAGCGCATGGACGAGGACGAACGCGTGGGCGATGCCTCCATCGTCAAGCTCGCCTATTCGCGCTGCCTGCGCGCCTGGACGAACCTTGGCGTCGAACTGGCGGACCTTGCCGGACAGATGCACGCGCCGATCACCTTCGGCGATCTCAACAGCGGAAACTGGATGGCCGATTTCATGAACAGCTATGCCTGGACCATCGCGGGCGGGAGCGACGAAGTGCAGCGCAACATCATTGCCGAGCGCATGCTGGGAATGCCCCGCGAACCGAAGAACTGGATCACGGAGGCCAGGCCATGAGCGCCCTGCGCCGCGAACTGGAAGACAACGCCCGCAAGGTCTTTCCCGACTGGCAGGCCGCGCAGGACGCCGAAGGCTCCTGGGCACAAATGGCCGAGCTGGGCTGGTTCATGGCCGGCGTGCCCGAAGCGCTCGGCGGCCTTGGCCTCGAACGGCGCGACCTGGCCGTGATCTTCACCGAAATGGGCCGCGCGCGCATGCCCGGGCCGGCTCTGGCCCAGTTCCTCGCGCTTGAGGCCCTGGTCCAGGCCCCGGACGTCCCCGGTCGCGAGGAGCTGCTGGAAAACGCCATGGCGGGCGCGGCGATCACGACCTCGCTCACCATCGCCGGAGACGGCCTTAGCGCCGTGCCCGATGCCGATACGGCAAGCCAAATCCTTGTGCGCAGCGCCGACGAGGTGGCTCTGGTCGGCCTTGCAGGCGCAAAGATCACGCCCTTTCCCACCTGGGATGGCTCGCGCCGCCTGTTCAGCGTCGAACCCGCACCCGATGCCCCGCGCATCCCGCTGGCGGCGGGTGCCGAAGCCGCGGCCCTGACCGAACGGCTCGACGGCCTTCTGTGCCTTGGCCTTGCGGGCGATGCGCTGGGCGGAGCCGAAGCTGTCCTGGCCATGGCGATCGAGTACCTCGGCACCCGCCGGCAGTTCGACCGGCCGCTCGCGATGTTCCAGGCGCTCAAGCATCGCGCCGCCGACCTCAAGGTCGCACTGGAAACCGCAACCGCGCTTTATGAGGCCAGTAGCGAGGCCGCTCCCCTCGCGCTCGGCGCAATGAAAGCCCACTGCTGCGAGGTCTACAAGCAGGTCGCCGAGGAGGCGGTGCAGTTCCACGGCGGCATCGGCCTCACCGTCGAGTATCCGGTCCACCTGTTCCTGAAACGCGCGTTCCTGAACCGCACGCTGGGTGGCAGCGCGGCGTTCTGGAACGAAAGCGCAGGCGATGCGGTGCTGGAACGGACGTCTGCGGGATAGTCACGAAGGAATTCCGAACGGGCAACCTCACCTTACGCGCGCCACCGTGGCCGAGACAGGTGAGGTTGCCCATTTGGGGGTCAAGGGGCAATGGCCCCTTGAATCAACTTATTCTCTCACCCCATCAGCGTCTGCGCAGCGGCAACCATCTGGTCAGGCTGGACGATATAGGCGTCCTCCAGGACCTTCGCGAAGGGCACCGGGCACTTGGGCGCGCCAAGGCGACGAACCGGGGCCTTGAGAACGCCGAACAGCTCTTCCGAAACAGTCGCGGCGATTTCCGCGCCGGGCCCGAAATCGCGCACGGCCTCGTGCGCGACAAGGAGCCGCCCGGTCTTGCGCACCGAGGCGAGCACGGTTTCGCGGTCCCAGGGCGAGATGGTGCGTAGGTCGATGAGTTCGACCGACAGGCCCGCCTCGGCCATCGCGGGGAGCGCCATCTGTGCGCGCACGGTCTGGCTCGACCAGGTGACAATGGTAAGGTCCGAACCCTCCTGCACGATGCGCGCCTTGCCGAGCGGGATCGGCCCCTGGTCGTCCGGGACTTCGGCGGGCACGAACAGCGAGCCCGCGCTCTCGATGAAGATGCACGGGTCCGGATCGTCAATGCACGACAGAAGCAGGCCCTTGTAATCGACCGGATTGGACGGCGCGACGACCTTGATCCCGGCTGCGTGCGCGTACCAGCCTTCGAGGTGGTCGGCGTGCTGGCCCGCGGTCTGCCAGCCCGCGCCCGTCAGCGTGCGAATGGTGATCGGCACCGAGGTCTGCCCGCCCGACATGAAGCGCAGCTTGGCCGCGTGGTTGAAGATCATGTCCATCGCGACCGTGGTGAAGTTCATCAGCATGATCTCGGCCACCGGCTTGTACCCGGCAAGCGCGGCGCCAATGGCCGCGCCGATGATGGCCTGCTCCGAGATCGGGGTGGAGCGCACGCGCTCGCCCCCGAACTTTGTCGAAAGGCCCGCCGTCGCGCCGGTCACGCCGCCGCCTTCGGGGTCGGCGATGTCCTCGCCAAGCACAAGCACCTTGTCGTCGGCGGCCATGGCCTGATGCAGCGCCGCGTTCACGGCCTGGAGGCTGTTCATCTTGCTCGTGCCAGTGTTGTTTGTGGCCGCGCGGGTTGTCGTCGTGCTCATGCCATCATCTCCTGGGCAAAGACATCGCGGCGGATCTCGTCCACCGACGGAAGTTCGCTGGCGAGGCCGAAGTCACGGGCCTCGGCCACCTCCGCCTCGATCTTCGCCTGCATCGCGGCAAGCGTCGCCTCGTCCACGTGGCCTTCGTCGAGCAGGCGCTGGCGGAAGAGGGGCAGCGGGTCCTTCTCCTTCGCGGCGGCCAGTTCGCCCTCGGCCATGTACTTGTTGTCATCGCCCAGGACGTGCCCGAGGAAGCGGAAGGTCGTGCATTCGAGCAGGGTTGGCCCCTCTCCGTCGCGCGCCCGCGCAATCGCGGTGGAGACTTGCGCGTACATCTCCCAGGGGTCGTTTCCGTCGACCGTGAAGCCGGGCATGCCGTAGCCGATCGCGCGCTTGGAGATTTGGTCGACCGAAGTGCCGTTCTCGAAGCGGGTGTGTTCGGCAAAGCCATTGTTGGGGCACACGAAGATGACCGGCAGCTTCCAGAGCGAGGCCAGGTTGAGCGACTCGTGGAAGGCCCCGATATTGGAGGCGCCATCGCCGAAATAGGCAATGACCACGCGCCGCGAACCGTCGAGCTTGGCCGCCCAGGCAAGGCCGTTGGCAATCGGCATCGAGGAGCCCACGACGCCCGTCGTCACCATCACGCCCGTCGGCGGGTGGGTGAGGTGCATCGGGCCGCCCTTCCCCTTGCAGGTGCCATCGATGCGGCCCGCGATCTCGGCCCAGAGGGGTTTGAGCGGCATGTCCTTGGCGACCATGTCCTGGATGCCGCGGTAGATCGTGCAGATCTGGTCCTCGTCGGTGAGGAAGTGGGAGATCGTTGCCGGGATCACCTCCTGCCCGCGCGCGGAGTAGTAGGGCATCTGCAGGCGCCCCTTGCGGATGGTGGAGAGGATCGCGTCGTCGTTGCGCTCGATCCGCAGCATCCGGCGGAAGATGTCGGTCAGCGCGGCGGAATCCGGCTGGGGGGCGTTACTGGGTTGGGTCATGGGAAAACCTCGCTCGCTTCAGGCGTCGAGGGGAACTGTCAGGGGCCACGCGGGCAAGGTCAACGAGAGCCGCTGCGCCACGGCGATATCTCGGGAACACCCCGAACAAACACCTGTAAAACAGGCTTATTCAGGCCACCTCGGACAGCGCAACCCAGCGCCTCTCCGCCTGCGCGCGGGACATCGCCTCCTGGCAGCGCTCGACTTCCAGCGCGCGGGCGAAGTCGGGCGCCGCGGCGCCCTTGCCTCCAATCGCGGCGACCATGCGCTGCATGGCCAACGCCATCGGGAAGCAGGGGGGGATCGGGAAGCTTGCGTCGATGGCCAGGTCCGGGTCCACCCGGTACGCCTCGGGGATGTCGAGCGCCTGCAGGTCACTCGGCGCGTGCGGGTTGGGCTTGTCCTGCGCCCTCAGGCCCCACAGCGTGCAGTCCTGCGCGCTGGGAAAGGTGGGCGCGCGGGTAACCAGTCGCCCTTGCGTCCCGTAGATGTCGAGCAGCCAGCCATCGTGCATCGTCATCGCCCAGCCCGCCTGGAGCTGCACGATGGGCCCGTTCGCAAAGCGCAGCAGCGCGTTGCCGGTGTCGGTCGTCTCGGGCGTGACCCGCTCGCCGTCCTCATAGACCCATTCGGAGAGGACCTGGCGATCGTCGGCCACCACCTCCTCGACCGGTCCCAGCATGGCCAGAAGCGGGTAGAGCGCGTGGCTGCCATTGTTGCGCAGGCCCGAAACCCCCGCGTCGCCACGCGCGAACCAGTTGTAGGGAAACTGCTTCGAGGCGCGGTTGAACAGCGAGATGTTGAGATGGCAGGTCCCGCCGATGGGCGTGCCGATATAGCCTTCGTGCACCAGTTCGATCTGGCGGCGCACGGCGGGCACGTATTCGATGAAGGCATCGACCACGCCCACCGCGCCCGAGGCCTGCCAGGCCGCGTCGATGGCCTTGGCGCCTTCCCATCCCGGTGCGTGTGGCGAGGCGTTGTAGACGTGCTTGCCATGGGCGAGCGCGGTCTCGAGCCAGGGCTGGCGGAAATTGGGCCGGGTGCCCAGGTCCACGATGTCGATATCGGGGTCACGGCACATTTCGTGGGCGTCCCAGAAGGCGCGCTCCACCCCCAGCTTCTGCGCGGCCGCGCGCGCGGTCTCCTCGCGCGAGGTGCAGATCGCGGTCACCTCGACGCCGGGCACCGCGCGCCAGGCGGGAAGATGGGCCATGCCGCCCCAGGCAGCGCCGACAATACCGACCTTGAACGTCATCGGCTAAGCCTTATTCGATCATGCCGACGATGGTGCCGACCTGGACCGTCTCGCCCTCGGGCACGGCGATGCGCAGAATACCGGAGGCCGGGGCCTCCACCTCGTTGGTGGACTTGTCGGCTTCGAGCAGGAACAGGCACTCGCCCTCGGTCACTTCCTCGCCCTCGCCAAAGGTCCATTCCGCGATCTGCCCCTCGGTCATCGAGAAGCCGATCTTGGGAAAGATGATCTCGGTCGCCATGCTGCTATGCCTCCGCCCTCATGTTCGTGAAGTGATGTCGGGATCTGTTCTGACCCCGCACCCGACCCGCTGCAATTGCGCGTTTGCCTGCCCGCCATTCTATCGGCCCGGCGATGGCGCGCGGGCCGGGAATGAGCGCTCAGGCCTGGTTGCGCGTCGCCCAATCGTCGACTTCGCCCGGCTTGAAGGTACGGGCCGGCCCTGCGCCCGAGGCGGTCTTGAGATCAAAGCCGATGGGATCGACATCGCCCTCTATCGGCACGCCGAAGGAGGACAGCGCCCAACTCGTCATCACGTAGTGGCCGATGGACATGACCAGATCCATCATCTGGCGCCGGTCATAATGGCGCGCGAGGCCCTCCCAGGTCGCATCCGAAACGCTATGCTGGTCCATAAGATCATCGACCGCATCGAGCACGAGGCGGTCCGCCTCGCCCCAGCGCCCCGCGCCTTCGGGGTAGTCGCGGATCGCGGCGATATCCTCGAGGGTGAGCCCGGCGTTGAGGCCGTAGCCGACATGGTTGTGCCATTCATACGCGCTCTTCACCCGCCAGGCGACGCGCAGGATCAGCAGTTCGAGCGCGCGGGTGGGCAGCGTGTTGGTCATCAGGAGGTGCCTGGCCCAATGGTTGTAGGGCATGGCCATGTCCGGGTGGTTGGCAAGCACCATCATGATGTTGGTGCGCGAGCCTTCCTCGCGCGCATTGGGCTCGCCCCAGAAGGCGAAGACATCGCGTGCAGGCTCGGTCCATTCCTCACGCGGGAGGTTGGGCAGGCGGCGGGGCGGTGTCGTCATCACGGGGTCTCCCTGTCGGGATGGGGGGTGTCGGTCCGTCCGGCATCGCGGGCGAGCTGGCGTTCGCTCTGGGCAAGGTCAGCGCGATAGTGGCGCGCGGCCATGGCGAAGCTGAACGTGGCGGGAAGCGCCAGGACCGTGCTGGAGAGGAGCGCGATGCGCAGCGCATCCTCTCCAAACGATGGAGCGAGCGCATCGCTGAGAACCCCCAGCAGCGCCGGTCCGAAGCCATAGCCCACGAGGTAGACCGCCATCAGCGTCATCGCCGCCGTCGTCGCGCGGGCCCAGACGGGCGGCAGCGTGGTGCAGACCATGATGAGCGGGGCCGCGAAGATCCCGCCGGTGAACGACAGGAAGCCCGCAAGGCCATAGAAGACCCCCATCGAAGGGGCGTTGAAGAGCACGACAATTGTGAGCGCAGCCCCCAGACTGGCGGCGATACCAATGCCCATCTGGCGGCGCGGATCGCGGCGCCCCACCCAATCGGCGAGCGGCCCGCCGACAAGGTGGCCGACGAAACTGCCGGTCCCCACCGCAGCCCCGAGCCAGGCCCCGAACTCGACCGGCGCGAGCCCCTGCGTGCGGGTAAGATAGGCCGGAATCCACCGCAGCAACCCGTTGACCATGAGCGCGAGGCAGGCGAGCGCGACGATCATCCAGAGGATCGTGCGCAAGGCCGCGATAGCCTTGAGCGTCCGCCCCAGTCCCGGCTGCGGAGGATCGGCGCGCAACCCATCCGCCAGGCCCTTGGGCACGTTGCGCACGGTGAGGTAGAACAGCGCGGCCAGCACCAGACCGGGAAGCCCGGCAACCAGGAACGCCGCACGCCAGCCATAGGCGGCGACCACGTAGCCGCCGATTGCGTAAGCCAGGCCCATGCCGATGGCGGGGCCGGTCATGTAGATCGAGGTCACCGTGCCGCGCTGGTGGCGCGGGAACAGGTCGGACAGGAGCGCAGGGCCGGGTGAACTGAGCCCCCCCTCACCCAGCCCCACGCCCATGCGCGCGACGAACAGGTGGGTGAAATTGCGGGCAAGGCTGGAGGCGGTCGTGGCCAGGCTCCAGATGACGATGCCGGCTGCAATCACGATCTTGCGCGGATAGCGATCCGCCAGACGCGCGAGCGGGATCACGGCCAGCGCGTAGACACCGGCATAGGCGATGCCGTTCAGCGCCCCGAGCTGGCCATCGGAAAGGCCGAAATCGGCGCGGATCGGCTCGACCAGAATGTCGAGGATCTGCCGGTCCACCGCGCTCAGCGCCGAAATCAGCGTCAGGAGAGCGAGGACATAGGCGCGGTAGGCCATGCCCGGAAGTTCGGGCGGCGCGCCAGTGGCAACGGCCCCCTCTCCGGTCGCAACCTCGCTCTCGGCGATGGAGGTGTCGGTCAGCATGCGCGTCAGTACCTGTAGCCGATCTCGACACCCCAGGTGCGGGGCTGGCTCCAGGTCGCGCCGAAACCGAAGTTGTTGTACTGGACCTGGTTGACGTAGCGGCTGTCGGTCACGTTGTCGCCGAAGACGGCGAGGAAGAAGCGGCTTTCAGGGTCGTCCCACTGCGCGCGCAGCGCGAGGGTCTCATAGTCACCGCCCTGGAACTGGGTGCCCGACGGGCCGAAGAAGAACGAGGACGTGTAGTAGAAATTGCCCGACAGGGCGAGTTCGCCGCCAGCCAGCCCCACCTCCCAGCGCGCGCCCAGGTTGCCGGTGAACTCGGGCGTACGCTGCATGTCGACGTTCTTCAGATCGACCGGCACGTTAAGATAGGAGACACCGCCTGCCGCGCACGAGGCCGCAACATCCGGCCCGAAATCGGCGCAGGGCATGTAGACCGGGGCGCCCGGGAAGTCGGTGTAGCGGCCATGGACATAGGCGCCGCCCGCGGTGATCGAGAACCCGCCGCCCAGCCGCAAGGCAAGCGCAGCTTCCGCGCCGTAGATCTCGGCCTTGGCGGCGTTGATGATCTCGGCCCGGCCATCGGTAAAGAGCGAGACCTGCAGGTTGCGGTAGTCGTAGTAGAAGGCCGCCGCCTCGAAGCTGAGCAGTGCGCTCTCGGTCTTGAAGCCGATCTCGAAGGCATCGATGGTCTCGGGCGAGACATCGTTGCAGACGAAATCGGGCGGATTCTGGCACGAGCCGCCGACATCAAGGATCGCCGCCTTGTAGCCGCGCGCATAGGAGGCGTAGAGGCTGGTCGTATCGCTCGGCTTGTACCGCACCACAAGGCGCGGGGTGAAGCGATCACTCTTCACGTCGGCGACGTCGAAGGCCTCCTCCCCCACGTTGTAGAACGCTTGGGTGATCGTGTCGTGGGCATAGCGCAGGCCGCCCGTCACGAAGAGGCTGGGCGTGACCTCGTAAGTGAGGTCGACGAAGGCCGCGGTGCTGCGCGTGGGCGCGTCCGAACCGCCCAGGCGCACCCGGCCAAAGCCCAGCGGCACGGCGTTGTCCGCGTACGTCTTGTAGCGGTCCGAGTTGAACAGGTAGAACAGCCCCGCGGTATATTGCAGCGCCGGGCCGGGCCTGGAGGTCAGCAGGAATTCCTGCGTGAAGGTGCGGTTGAAGACCGGCAGGCCGTACTGGAAGATCGTCAGCGCGGTCTTGTCGAGATCGAGCGAGGCATCGACGTCCTGGTCGCGGTACTGGGTGAAGGAGGCGAGCTCGGCAAAGCCAAGGTCCGCCTCGAGCGTCAGCTGCACGATGTCGTTGTTGGTCGTGATGAAGCTGCGATCCGGCCCCGGCGCGTAGAAGTCGGGATCGGTGGTGTAGGTGGAGGGCGGCGCGAAGCTGGGCGCCCCGACTCCCAGCACATCGTCGACAAAGATGTTGTAGAGCAGCGGGCGCGGGTCGTCGGTCTCGACATGCTGGTAGCGCAGCTTGGCGGTGACATCCCCCAGATCGAGCTTCAGCCCCGTGCGCACCTGCCAGTTGCGGTAGCGCCGGTCGCGCGCGCCGCTTGCGATGTTGCGCTGGTAGGCCTTGCCGGTCGCGTAGTTGACTTCAAGGTCGAGCGCGAGGGTATCGGTCAGCCCTGTCGTGACGTAGCCTTGCGCGCGGATTGCCTCGAAGCTGGCGAGCGAGGCGCGAAATTCCATCGCCGGATCGACACTGGGATCGGCGGTCTCGACCAGGATCGCCCCGCCCGTGGTGTTGCGGCCAAAAAGCGTACCTTGAGGTCCTTTCAGAACCTGCACGCTGCGCACCCGAAGAAGGTCGAAGTCGGCCTCGGCCGGGTTGGGCGAATAGAAGCCGTCGACATAGATCCCGACATTCGAGCCGCCGCCCGAAGTGGTGATGCTGGTTCCCACACCGCGGATGGTGGGCTGGACGAACTGGCTCTGGCGATCAAAGCGCAGTGCAGGGACCATGCTCTGGATGCCCGAAAGCTCATTCGCGTTGGCGGTTTCCAGCATCCCGGCATCGAGCGCGGTGATCGAGATCGGCACGTCGACCTGCGCCTCGGCGCGGCGCTGCGCGGTCACGACAATGACCCGCTCGGCCTGCACGTCCGCATCCTGCGCCGCGACGGGCGCGGCGGCCAGCGCGAGCGGCAGGCATGACGCCGTTGCAAGAAAAGCCCTTCGGGTCCTCACACCCTTCTCCCCTTTCGGGCACGGCTCATGACAGGCGCGCGGCAGGCGCCTTCACGTCCATGCACTCTCTCAGGACGCGAGGTTAGAGCGGCCCCCGTGGCCTGTCACAAGGAAAGGGCAAAGTTCGCTCCGGCGATCACGCCGCGCTGTCAGGCCCCGGATCAGGCCAGACTGCAGGTAAGCTGGGCGTCGCGCAGTTCGTAACTCATCAGCTGCGAGTTCCAGATGATGTCGGGCGCGCGGGCCATTGCTATGCCCGGCACGCGCAGCAGCTGATCGATGAAGGTACGGGTCTCGTGGAGCGCCACCTGCCAGCCGGGACAGTGGTGCGGTCCATCGCCGAAGCTGAGGAATTCGGCCTTCTGCCCTTCGCGCCGGGCACGCTCGGCATCGATTGCATGGGGACAGGCGCCCACCGACTGCGCATCGCCATGGACCGCGCGAAGATCGATCGCGAGCCGCTCGCCGCCCGCAACCTCGCCCAGCGCCTGGTCGCACACGCCTGCCCCCGCGCGGCGGTAGAGCACCGAGGCAATCGGCTCGAGCCGCAGGATTTCCAGGAGGATCGCCATCTGCGCCTCCTCGTCCCCATCGAGGAATTGGCCGCGCAGCTCGGGATTGTCGAACAGGTGCCAGGCGACCATCACGATGAACTCGCGCGTCGTGACCATGCCCGCCGTCGCATAGGTCATGCACTCGATCAGGATCGCCTTGTCCGAATAGCCCTTGGCAAGGCACTGCGAGATGATGTCATCGCCCGGCTCGGCCCGCCGCCGCGCCACGGCCGGGCGCACATCGGCGTAGTAGAACCAGACGCCGTAGACGCTGCGGATGATCCGGTCGCGCAACTTGCCCAACCCCGTCGCCGGACTGAACGCGGTGCGCAGCAGGCACTGGAGGCGCGGCGCCATCCGGCTGGGCGAGGTCTCGGTCAAACCCACGATGTTGGCGGCCACCGCCACCGTCAGTTCAAAGGCGATGCGGTCGAGCCGGGCCGTACCGCTCGCGCGCAGATCATCGAGCAGACGCGCGGTCGTCTCCTCCATGATCGAGCGGTAGCGGGTCTGGATCGCCTTGGGCGTGAAGAAGCGGGCGATGGCCGCACGACGCTGCGCGTGCGCGGGCCCGTCCAGATAGAAGACAGGGACGTGTTCAGGGTTGCCCCCGGCCACATCCTCCGATCCCGGACCATCCTGCAGCAGGCCGGCGCTGCGCAGCGCGGCGCGCGATTCGCGCAAGCTCGCCAGCCGTCGCGCCTTGGCGTCGAGACGAAACCCCTCCTGCGCCACAGCGGCCGACTTGCGATGGTCCGCAAGAGCCTGTGCCTCCATCGTCCCTCTCCTCGCTCTTTATTATGATGCGCAAAGTATCATATCGAGACGAAGGCCCGTCAAGATCGGGGAAGCTACGAGGCGCGCCTCAGTAGCTGAAGGGGCGGGGCTGATCGGGGCCGGGATCGGGGACCTCGGCGCGCCAACGCACCGATCCGAAAGGCCGCATCAACCGCCGACGCAGCCGCGACCCGTCGCGCAGCGTATTGAAAGTCTCCACCTTTTCCTGAAGATCGAGGTCGGCCTGGGTGAAGCGGTTGCGCATGTGCAGATAGTCGCCCCAGGTCGGGCATTCGTAGCGCTCGACCCACAGCTGCGTGTCCGCGATATCGCGCGCGAGCGACCAGGCGAAACCGCCGTTGCGCCGCCGCGCCTTGCCCACGTCCTGCATCAGGCGGAAGAACTCGCGCGCATTCGCGGGCTCCACCCGGTAGTCGATCTCGATCTCGACCGGCCCGGAGCGCGCGGTCAGCCCCAGCGCCACCTCGGGGCTCTTGCCCAGCGACACCGGTGCGCGGCGGTCCTCGCCCTCATGCGCCATGGGCAGGACGAAGCCCAGCGCCACCGTCGCCGCCAGCGCCAGGCCCGAGACCAGCACCGTCGTCTGGAGGCCGAGCCCGTTGCTGATCGCGCCCCATCCGATCGAGCCCAGCGCGATGCCCCCCGTCACCGCCGAGGAATAGAGCGAGAGCGCACGCGCCGTGACCCAGCGCGGCGCCGAAAGCTGGACAGCCACGTTGAGCATCGCAAGCACCATCATCGTCCCCATGCCCTGAAGCAGGAAGCACGGTGCCGCGACCCAGATCGAGCGGCTATAGGCAATGCCGACAAGCGCGCCCGCGGTCACCAGCGTGCCGATCCGGATGGCGAGCTCGGGCCCCAGCCGCGCGCGCAGGGTCGCGGTCGAGAGCGAGCCCAGGATCGCACCGACACCGCCCGCGCCCAGAAGGACGCCATAGGACGCCGCGTCCCCCGCGAGTTGGTCGCGCGCGATCAGCGGGGCGAGCGCAGAGGCTGTCGCCACGCAGAAGCCGAAGAGGAAGACGCGCACGATGGCGTTGCGCACGCCGCCTGCGTGCAGTGCGAAGCGCATGCCCGAGACGAGCGCACGCCCCAGGCTTTCAGGTGGCAGGCGCGAGGCGGGTTGCTCGCGCTTCCAGAAATAGAAGGCGAGGAGGAAGGGAATGTAACCCAGCGCATTGGCCCCGAAGGCCACGTGCGCGCCCGCGGCCAGCACCAGGAAACCACCGATGGCAGGGCCAACCGAGCGCGCCAGGTTGAAGCTGACCGAACCCAGCGCGACTGCAGGAGGCAGGAGGCGGGGCGGGACCAGTTCGCTGATCGAGGCCTGCCAAGCCGGACCGAAGAGCGCAACGCCCGAGCCGATTGCGAAAATGAGGCCCAGCATCAGCCAGGGCGTGACCAGCCCCAGGAGCCCGCACAGCGCCATGACGCTGCCGCCAAGGCACGCAAAGGCCAGGCCGCACATGGCCACGACGCGCCTGTCGAACATGTCCGCGAGCGCGCCCGCCGGCAGCGCCACCAGCATGAGCGGCAGCATGAGCGCTGTCTGCACCCCGGCCACCATGGCCGGCGAATCGGTGAGCCGGGTCATTTCCCAGGCCGCCGCCACGCCCAGGATCTGGTGCCCGAGGTTGGAACACACGCTGCTCGACCAGATACGCCGGAAGGGTGCCACGGCCAGCGGCGCGAATGTCCCGGGCGGCGCCTGGGACGCGCTCACGGTACCTGCCATGGCGCCGGGCGCTGTCCCCTGCACGTCCTTCGCGTCCTCAGCCATCACCCCTGCCCCATTTCCAGCTCGCCCATCCCTGGTGCGCATTCTTGTTTGATCCTGCGATGATCCGGCCCTGTGCCTGACAGGTCCAGCCATATTCGACGCGCCATCGCCCGGGCGGAGATGTGCCCCGCACACGCGCCCGAGCCTTGGCCTATCCCGCCTGTGGTGCCAGACCAAGATGCACGCGCCTGCAGTCCGTCCAGCGGAAAAGGGGCGCGCGGCAGGGACCGCCAATTGCCAGGGGAGAACTTGCATGGCCGAGGCCTACATCATCGACGCGGTGCGCACGCCGCGCGCCATCGGGAAGACCGGCAAGGGCGCCTATTCGGGCCTCCACCCCCAGCACCTCGCCCGCACGGTGCTGGCCGCGCTGCGCGCGCGCAACAGCCTCGACACCGCCACCATCGACGACGTGATCTGGGGCACCAGCGCGCAGATGGGCCTGCAGGGCGGCGACCTGGGCCGCATGGCCGCACTCGATGCGGGCTACGACGTGACGGTCAGCGGCGTCACGCTCGACCGCTTCTGCGCCTCGGGCCTCACCGCCACCAGCCTTGCGGCGGGCCAGATCATGGCGGGCCTGGAAGACTGCGTGGTTGCCGGGGGCAGCGAGATGATGAGCCATGTCGTCGACTACGGCACGATGCTGCGCGAGAAGAAGGTGCACATTGCCGGGGGGCTTGGCACCAACAACCCCTCGCTCGATGCCCGCCACCCCCAGACCAACCAGGGCGTTGCCGCCGATGCCATTGCCGCGATGGAAGGGATCTCGCGCGCCGAGCTCGACGCCTTCGGGCTCGAAAGCCAGCGCCGCGCGGCACAGGCCATCGCACAAGGCCGCTTTGACGGCTCGCTCGCCTTCGTGACCGACGCAGACGGAAAGGTCCTGCTCGACCACGAGGAGTACCCTCGCCCCCAGACCACCGCCGAGGGCCTTGCCGAGCTGAAACCCGCCTTTGCCATGTTCTACGATCTGCCCGCCACGCGCGAAGGCACCAGTTTTGCCGGCCAGATCCGCAGGCGCTATCCCGATCTCGAGTTCACGCCCGTCCACCATGTCGGCACGTCCTCGGGCGTGGTCGACGGGGCCGCCGCGCTGCTCCTTGCTTCACCCGCATACGCCCGGGCCCATGGCCTCACACCGCGTGCGCGGGTGGTGACGGCGGTCAACATCGGCGATGATCCCACCCTGATGCTGAACGGGCCGGTGCCTGCCGCGCGCAAGGCGCTTGCCCGCGCCGGGCTCACCCCGGACGACATCGACGTGTGGGAAGTGAACGAGGCCTTCGCGGTCGTCGTCGAGAAGTTCATCCGCGATCTTGGCCTTGCGCGCGAGAAGGTGAACCCCAATGGCGGCGCTATCGCGCTGGGCCACCCCATCGGGGCGACGGGCGCGGTCCTCCTCGGCACCGCGCTCGACGAACTGGAACGCACCGGCGGGCGCTACGCCCTCGTCACGATGTGCGCGGCCGGCGGCATGGCCCCCGCGATCATCATCGAAAGGGTGTGAGCGGCTCGCTGCCCGCTTCGGCCTCGGCCACCTGCCCGGGCCTTCCGGATACGTCCGGGACGGACGGCCGCAAGGCCGCGCCCGACATGCTCAAGCGCGACGTGGCGCTCAAGATGGCGATCGTCTCGCGGCTCATGCGCAAGCACTTCGACGAGGCAATTGCCGAACTGGGCGTCACCCGCTCGCAATGGACGGTCATTGCCGTCGTCTCCTCGCGCCCGGGCGCCACGCAGCGGGTCATCGCCGAAGCACTGGAAATTTCGGAAGTCTCCGCCGGGCGCCTGGTCGACCGGCTGATCGCCGAGGGCATGGTCGAACGCAAACGCAAGCACGACGACCGCCGCGCCCACGCCATCTACCTGACGCCCAAGGGCCAGGAACTGACCGGCACGCTGAGCGATGTTGCGACGCTCAGCGAAGAGGCGACCTTTGCCGGCCTCTCCGACGAGCAACTGCGGCAGATCAATGCCACGCTCGAGGCGATCTCGGCGAACCTCGGGAACATCCAGTAGCAAGTCGGAAAGAAGAGCCGTCCTCACGGGCCATCGCCCTCGGGCTCCCCGAACTGTCTGGCGCACCATTCGCACGCAGCCTTGGCCTAGCCGAGCGAGATAGCCGTCTTTGGGATCGGCACGAAAAAGGGGCTGCCGAAGGATCGGCAGCCCATATCCGCCTGCGCGGATTCTCGGGGGCGTCAGCAAGGCCCCACGGGAGAAGACGCTTAACGGCCGGACACGACCTGCGAGCGGCTGAGCGTGGTGGCGAGCTTGCCGTCCTTTTCGATCAGCGTCTCGGCAGGAACGATGTGGCTCTGGCCATTGATGACGACCTGCGCATCGCCGTTCTCGCGCACGCGGAAGACCTGGCCGATACGCTTGCCGTCGCTGTAGATCATCGAGCCCTTGCGCGCCTCGACCGCCGGAGCCTGGGCCTGCGTGCCCTGCGCGACCTGAACGATCGCGGCGGCGCTGGTGGTGGCCTCTTCCTGGGAGGTGGCGGCCTGCGCGCTGAGCGGCAGGAACGCAGCGGCGGCGCAGAGCGATGCGAGCATCTTGGTGTTCATCATGGACCTCACTTTGGTTTGGACCTGCTGGTCCGCGTTGGGATCTGGTAGCGAGATCTGTCTGGCGCCTCGCCCCGAAAAGATAAGCAAGGTTAGTATCAAGTGAGGCAAAATGTCAACCTAGCTTGGTATTTCTTTGTGCAACTGCGAATGCAATTTTCGCAAACCGGCTTAGCAAGCCCAAAGCTGACACCGAGAAAGAAGCTCGCAACGTTCTGAAATGAAATCGGGAAACGAGCGCCTGCGCCTCCCCGACCGGGTCAGCGCGGCGGCATCCGGATCGCGCCGTCGATGCGAAATCCTTGCGCGTTGAGGTAGCTGTTCCCGGCAATCTCGACGACGAGACTGGCAAATTCCTCGGGGCGCCCCAGCCGCTTGGGGAAGGGAACAGACGCGTTGAGCGCGTCCCACATCTTGGCGTTGAAGTCCTTGAAGCGCAGCATCGGAGGCGTCGCGAAGATGCCCGGCATGATCGAATTGACCCGGATCCCCAGGTCCATGAGATCGCGCGCCATGGGCAGGACAAGCCCGTTCACCCCTGCCTTGAGAGAGCCATAGGCGACCTGTCCGACCTGCCCGTCCTGCGCGGCCGCGCTGGAGGTGAGGATGATCGCACCGCGCTCGCCGTCCTCGCCGAGCGGGTCGCTTGCCGCCATGCCGAGCGCCGCGATCGAGGCCACGCGGTAGCTCGCGACCAGGATACCCTCGGCCGAGAAGGCATAGTCCTGGGTGCTGAGACGCTTCCACGCGCCGGTTTCCTTGTCCCGGCTCACCGTCTTGCCGCCCTTGGCGACCATCGCGCAGTGAACCAGCACACGCTCCTGCCCGTGCGCGGCGCGCGCGGCGGCAAAGCCCGCCTCCACGCTGTCCTCGTCGAGGATGTCGACCTTGTGGAAGGTCCCGCCGATGGACGCGGCGACTTCAGCGCCCGCCTCTTCGTTGAGGTCGAAGATCGCCACCTTCACGCCCTTGGCCGCGAGCGCCTGCGCGCTTGCCCGGCCAAGCCCCGAAGCGCCGCCCGTCACGATCGCACTCGTCGCGCTGCCCAGTTCCATCTGCTGCTCTCCCACGTCCGGATGTTGCCTTTGCCGTCCTGCTTGCGGGGACCACCGTGCGAAATCCACCGGAGCGGCGGGATATCGCCACGGCGCGTGCGCCGGCCCGCGCTATCGTTGGAGCGATGATCGCGCCTCGCAGCCCCCCGAAAGGGTGACGCTGCGCCGCCGCCGCCTTATCCCTGAAGCCAAGACAGAAACGGGGAGACGTGCAGATGGCGAGAGTCATGGAAGGTGTGAGAGTGCTCGAGGTGGCACAGTTCACGTTCGTCCCCGCGGCAGGGGCCGTCCTCGCCGACTGGGGGGCCGACGTCATCAAGATCGAGCACCCGGTGCGCGGCGATACGCAGCGCGGCTTCCTCAACATGGGCGGTGTCACTCTCGATCCGCAGCGCCACACCCTGTTCGAGCATCCCAACCGCGGCAAGCGCTCGGTCGGCGTCGACTTCACCACCCCCGAGGGCCAGGAAGTTCTCTACGAACTGGCGAAACACTGCGACGTGTTCCTGACCAACTACCTCCCCAAGCACCGCCGCAAGTACAATTTCGATGTCGAGCACATCCGCCGGGCCAACCCCAATATCATCTACGCGCGCGGCAGCGCCTGGGGCGACAAGGGGCCCGAACGCGAACTGGGCGGCTTTGACGGCACCGCCTTCTGGAGCCGCAGCGGCATCGCCGACTGCATGACACCCACCGAGATGGACGGCCCGCTCAGCCAGGGCATCCAGGCCTTCGGCGATTCGATCGGGGGCATGTTCATCGCAGGCGGCATCTCGGCCGCGCTGTTCCACCGCGAACGCACGGGCGAAGCCAAGGAGCTCGACGTCTCGCTGCTCTCGACCGCGACCTGGGCGGCGGGCGCCAACATGGCCCAGGCCCTTGAGACCGGGATCATCACCCGCAACCCGATGCCCAGTTCCGGCGGCAACGCGCGCAATCCCTTCATGGGCAATTTCCGCACGAGCGACGGGCGCACGATCAACTTGTGCATGGTGAGCCCGACCGGATTGATCGAGGATACCTTCGCCCACGTCGGCTGCCCCGAGGCGGCTCAGGACCCGCGCTTTGCCGACCCCCTGAGCCTCATCACGAACGCCGCAGCGGCCAGTGCGATCCTCGTCGAAGCCTTCGCCGCGCAGCCCTTCGCCTACTGGCGCGAGCACCTGCGCACGATGAAGGGCCAGTGGGCGCCGATCCTCAACCTCCTCGAACTCGCCGAGGAGGAACAGGTCCAGGCCAACGATCACATCCTCGAAGTGGAGGCCGCCGACGGCAGCAACAAACCGCTCAAGCTCTCGCGCAGTCCGGTCGAATGGGACCACGAACCCATCACCACCACGCGCTCCCCCCAGGCCAGCGAGCACACCGAACTGGTGCTGATGGAACTGGGCCTGGAATGGGAGCGCATCGAACAGTTGAAGGCGACAGGCGCCATCGCCTGATCCCCGCCCCACCCCCGACGCCGGGCCGCCAGCGGCCTTGCGCAGCAAGCACGACAGGAACAAGCCATGAAACCCGGAACCCGCCTCAAGAGCGCGACCTGCGATACCGAAGTGATGGTCATCCGTGCCGGACAAGGCACCATCGAGTGCGGCGGTGCCCCCATGGCCGAGGACAAGCAGAGTGTGGGCGAGCCTGCCGCCGATCACGCGGGAGGTACACTCATCGGCAAGCGCTACGTCGATGCCGACGCCGCCTTTGAACTGCTCTGCGTGAAACCGGGCAAGGGTTCGCTCGCGGTCGACGGCACGCCGCTCGTCACCAAGGATGCGAAGCCCCTTCCGGCCTCGGACTGAACGAAAGGCCCCCGCGCGATGAACATCGCCCTCTTCCTCGAGATGGCCGCGCAGGCCGCCCCCGAACGCACCGCGCTGGTGTGCGACGGCGCACGTTTCACCTACGCCGAACTCTTCGCCGCCGCGCAAGGCGCGGCGAGCACGATCCGCCAGTCGGGCGCAGAATATGTCGCGCTGCTCGACGAATCGAGCGAGGCCGCCGTGCTCGCGCTCTTCGGCGCGGCTCTGGCAGGCGTGCCCTATGTGCCGCTGAACTATCGCCTGGCCGACCCTGACCTTGCCGCGCTGCTCGCCCGGATCACACCCTGCCTGCTGGTGGGCGATGCCGCGCGGGCTGGGACGCTCTGCGAAGACCCGGCCAATACCCTGCTGGAACGGGCCGCGTTCGTCGCCGCCGCACGTGCGGCACCGCCGCTGGAAGACGCCGATCCGGGGCTCGGCGTTGCCGTCCAGCTTTTCACCAGCGGCACGACCGGAGCGCCCAAGGCCGCGATCCTGCGCCACACCAATTTGTCGAGTTACGTGATCGGCACCGTCGAGTTCGGTTCGGCCGAAGACGACATGGCCCGGCTCGTCACCGTCCCGCCCTACCACATTGCCGGGATTGCCGCGCTGCTGACCTCGATCTACGCGCAGTGTCGGATCGTGCTCCTGCCCGCCTTCACCCCCGAGAGCTGGCTTGATCTGGTCGCCAGGGAGAAGGTCACCCACGCGTTCGTCGTGCCAACCATGCTCGCCCGCGTTGTCGAGGCCATCCGCGCAGGGACGCCGGGCGATGTGTCCTCGCTGCGCGCCCTTTCCTATGGTGGAGGCAAGATGCCGCGCGAGCTCATCGAGGCCGCTCTGGACCTCTTTCCCGAAACCGCCTTCACAAACGCCTATGGGCTTACCGAAACGAGTTCGACCATCGCGCTGCTTGGCCCCGAAGACCACCGCGCGGCGAAAGCCTCCGAAGATCCAAAGGTGCGCGCCCGGCTCGCCTCGGTCGGTCGCCCGCTTCCCACCATCGAGCTGGAGATCCGCGACGAGGACGGCACGGTTCTGGGTCCCAACCAGGCGGGCGAGATCTTCGTGCGCGGCGAGCAGGTTTCGGGCGAATACAAGGAACGCTCCGCGCTCACCCCCGATGGCTGGTTCCCGACACGCGATGCAGGCTATCTCGACGAGGAGGGCTATCTCTTCCTCTCGGGCCGCGCGGACGATGTGATCGTGCGCGGCGGCGAGAACATCTCGCCCGGCGAGATCGAGGACGTCCTGCTCACCCACCCTGCAATTGCCGACGCCTGCGCAACCGGCGTGCCCAGCCTCGAATGGGGCGAAGCGGTCGGGATCGCCATCGTCACCGCACCTGATTGCGACTGCCCGCCCCACGACGAGCTGTGTCAGCTGGTGCGCGCCCGCTTGCGCTCCAGCCGCGTGCCCGAGCGCACGCTGGTGGTCGAGACCCTCCCCTACAACGAGATGGGCAAGCTCCTGCGCCGCGAGGTGAAGGGCTGGTTCGGCGCGTGAAGCCGTGATCGCGCCCGCCATCCCGCTGACGCACTGGGCGCAGGGCCAGCTTGATGCCCTCGCCGCGCTCGCCCCGGGCGCGGCCCTTCCTGAGGCCGGAGCCCTGCTCGCCGAACGCGCCATGCTGCATGGTCTGACGGTGCCGGGAGACGTTTCCTGCCGGGGCGGCTGCCGCTTTCATCGCACCCGCGATGGTTGGGTGGCGCTCAATCTCGCGCGGCCGAGCGACCAGGAATTGCTGCCCGCGCTCTTCCACACCGACGCGCCCGTCGATCTTGCCTCCGGCTTCGCGCTGCTGGACGAGGCCGAGGCGGTCGCACGCGGGCGCCTCCTGGGCATGGCCATAGCGGGCCTTTCCGAGCGCCCCGCCTCCCCCGCGCTTGCCGCCAGCGCGTTGGGCCATGACCGACCGGTACCTTATCGCCCGCCGCGCGTGCTCGACCTCTCCGCGCTCTGGGCCGGTCCCCTCGCCGCGCGCCTCCTGCGCCTGTGCGGCGGCGAGGTCACGCGCATCGAGAGCCGGGGCCGCGAGGACCGCCTGCGCGAAACCGACCCCTGCCATTTCACCCGCCTCGCCGAGAGCAAGCGCACCGTCGCGCTCGACCTGCGCACCGCTGCGGGCCGCGACCGGCTCACCCAGCTGATCGCACAGGCCGACATCGTGATCGAGGCCGCCCGGCCGCGCGCGCTGCGCCAGCTTGGGGTCGACGCCGAAGCCCTCGTGCGCGCGCGGCCCGGCCTCGTCTGGCTGACCATCACCGGGCACGGGATAGCTGGCGAGGCGGCCAACTGGGTGGGCTTTGGCGACGACACCAGCGTGGCCGGGGGCCTCTCGGCCCGGCTGCACGCGCAGACCGGCCAGGTCGGCTTCGTCGGCGATGCCATTGCCGACCCGCTCACCGGCATCGTCGCCGCCCGCGCCGCGCTCGAACGCTATCGCACCGGACACGGCGGCCGCCTGATCGTCGCCATGAGCGGCCTTGTCGCAGAGGCCGTGGCCCAGGATCCGCACCTATCGCAGGACCTCGTTGCCTGGAACGCGCGACGCGGCCAGCCGATCCTCGCGCCCGAGGTGGTCCCATGCTGATCCGCAATGCCCGGATTGCCTCGGGTTCCATCGATGGCCCGCGCGCCGATGTCCGTATCGCAGACGGCCGGATCACCGCCATCGGCGCCCTATCTCCCCTGCCGGGCGAGTCCATTCTCGAGGCGAAGGGCGGCGCGCTCCTGCCCGGTCTGCACGACCATCACATCCACCTTGCCGCAAGCGCCGCGGCTGTCCACTCGGTGCCTTGCGGCCCTCCCGAAGTGGACGACGCCGCAACCCTGCAACGCGTCCTTCGCGCCGCGCCGGGCTCCGACTGGCTTCGCGGCACCGGCTACGACGAGGCGGTTGCGGGAATGCTCTCGCGCCACCAGCTCGACGCATGGCTGCCGACCCGTCCGGTGCGCATCCAGCACCGAACCGGGCGCATGTGGTTCCTCAACAGCGCCGCGCTTGCGCAGCTCCTGGAGCGCGCCGCCCCGCCGCCGGGTCTGGAGCGCATCGACGGCAACTGGACAGGACGCCTCTTCGACGAAGACTCCTGGCTTCGCACCACCCTTGCCGCCAGCCCCCCCGACCTCACCGCGTTGGGCGCGCGTCTGACGGCGGGGGGCATCACCGGCGTGACCGACATGTCGCCCGCCAACGCGCGCGATACCGTAGCCTGGCTACACGCCGCACGCACGGCCGGCTTTGCCCCTGCGATCATGGTCGCGGGAACGCCGGGCCTGAGCGATGTCCCCCTCCCTCCCGGGCTGACCCTGGGCCCGGTCAAGCTTCACCTTCACGAAAACGCCCTGCCCGATCTGGATGCGGTGACGCAGACGGCGCGAGCCGCCCATGCGCGGGGCCGGGCGGTCGCGATCCACTGCACCACCGAAGTCGAACTGGTCTTCGCACTCGCTCTTCTGCGCAGCGCCGGCCCACGCCCCGGCGACCGCATCGAACACGCCGGGATCGCGCCCGATCCGCTCATCGCGCAGATCGCCGAGCTGGGCCTGCAGGTGGTGAGCCAGCCCGCCTTCATTGCCGAGCGGGGCGACCGCTACCGCGCCGACGTCCCCGCGTCCGACTGGCCACACCTCTACCGCCTGCGCGCCTTTCGCGAGGCAGGCGTAACCCTCGCGGCAGGAAGCGATGCCCCCTACGGCACGCTCGACCCCTGGGCCGCCATGCGTGCGGCCTGCAGCCGGCAAACCCGGGCGGGCAAGGTCCTCGGCCTGGACGAGCGCCTCTCGCCCGAAGAGGCGCTCGACCTGTTCCTGGCCGATCCGGCCGACCTTGCGCGCAGGCGTCGCATCACCGTGGGCGCCCCGGCTGACCTGTGCCTGCTCGATCGCCCCTGGCAAGTGGCCCGCAAGGTCCTCGACGCCGCCATGGTCCGCGCCACCCTGATTGCCGGACGACTAGTGCACGAGCGCATCGACACACGAGTCGGCAAGGCCCCAGGCGAGCGCTGTCTCCACGCCAATGCGGCGGCCGGATAGGACCATGAGCGCGGTGCGCTGACGGCCGATCCGGCGCGACAGCGACACGCATCCGCCTGCTCCTGGCAGCAGCCCCATCGCCAGTTCCGGCAAGTGGAAGATCGCGTCCCGGCGCGCCTCGATACGCCCGAAGGCGGCAAGTTCCAGCGAGGCGCCAACGCACAGGCCCTGCACCCGACTGACCAGCCGCTCGCCGCAGCGCACCGCCGCAAGGGCGGGCAGCGTCTGCATCCGGATGGCATGGGCCCGGGCCGGATCGCGCGTGGTCCCGAACTCGGCCAGATCCGCCCCCACCCCGAACGTGCGCCCCCCGCCGCGCAGCTCCACGCGCGCGATGGTGGGATCGAGAACCGCCAGGTCCAGCGCCTCGCGAAGGGCATCGCGCAGCGGGGCATCGATGGCGTTGTGGGTCCCGGGCCGGTCCATTTCCAGGTGCAGCACATCGTCCTTGCGCGTGACGTGGAGCCGTCCTGCCGGATGATCTTTTGGAGCGGTGCGTCCTTCGGCGAGCCACCGGGCGTGTGTCAACGGCGGAGCAAAAGTCGGCCATGGGGCGGCGTAAAACCAGGCCATCGTGTTACACGCCGGGGGGAGTGGCGTGAGGGCGTAGCCCGAGGGCCACTCCCCCCGGCATTGGCTTGCTTTTCAGGGTCTGATTTTGGCCTTGCGGGCCCGGCTGTGAGCGAGGCGATAGCTTTCGCCGTTCATCTCGAGGATGCTGACGTGATGGGTCAGGCGATCGAGGAGCGCGCCTGTGAGACGCTCGGATCCGAAGGTTTCGGTCCATTCGTCGAAGGGCAGGTTGCTGGTGATCAAGGTGGAGCCGCGTTCGTAACGCTGGGAGATCAGCTCGAACAGCAGTTCGGCGCCGGTCTTGGAGAGCGGTACGAAGCCCAGTTCGTCGATGATGAGCAGTTTGTATCCGACCATCTGCTTCTGGAAGCGCAGGAGACGCCGCTCGTCGCGCGCCTCCATCATTTCGCTGACCAGCGCCGCCGCAGTGGTGAAGCCCACCGACAGCCCTTTCTGGCATGCTGCCAGTCCGAGCCCCAACGCTACGTGCGTCTTTCCGGTGCCCGATGGCCCCAGAGCGATGGCGTTCTCACGCCGCTCGATCCACTCGCAGCGCGCCATCTCGAGCACCTGCATCTTGTTGAGCCTGGGGATGACGGTGAAGTCGAAGCTGTCGAGGCTTTTGACGGCGGGGAAGCGCGCGGCCTTGATGCGCCGCTCGACCATACGACGCTCCCTGTCGATCATCTCCATCTCGACAAGGCGGGCGAGGAAGCGGATATGATCGACGCCTTCAGCGGCACATTGCCGGGCGAGCTTGTGGTGCTCTCGCAGGCACGTAGGCAGCTTGAGTGCCTTGAGATTGTGAGCGAGAAGAAGCTCCGGGGTCTGATCGCTCATGCGGCCTCCTGCTGGTCGGAGAGCAGGCTCAGATAGGCTCTGGCAAAGGTCTTCTCGACCGTTGTGCGTGGCAGGAAGGGATAGACGTCCGTGTCCAGCCCGGCGGTACGCGTTCGACCCGGCACAGGGCGAGGTGCTTGACGGCATCGAAGCCGATGGCGCCAAGATCAATGGCCTGTTCCACCGCCGCCTGGAGATCGGCGAGGGTGAACGTTTCCAACAGGCGCAGCACCTGTACATATTCACGCCTGCCATGCTTGTGCATGCGGCCTTCCATCAACCGCTGCAGTGTCGTGAACGCTTCGGGCAAATCCCAGCCCTGCAAAGGCGCGGCACGGTCGAATGCGTTGATCTTCTGCTCGATCAGCGGGAGATAGTGGAGCGGGTCGAAGATAACCTCCTCGCGGGCATAACAACGAGGATGACGGGCGATGACTTCGCTGCGGCAGCCGACCACCACCTCATCGACATAGGCCCTGATCCAGACCTCCTGATGGCCCCGTGCCACCGGAACCGAATAATCGTTGGTCCTGTAGCGCACCAGGGATTGCGAGGAGACCCGCCCGCTCGTCTGATCGCAGGCCTCGAAGGGTGTAGCGGGCAGAGGCTGCATGGCTGCCAGATCGCGTTGCAAGCGCTCACCGATCGTCTCGCTCTGTCCGCGCACCTTGTCCTGCTGGCGCTTGCGGCATTGCTCCTCCAGCCATAGGTTGAAGGCCTCCCGTGTCGGGAACTTCGGGATCGGCACCATGAAATTGCGGCGGCAGTAACCAACCAGCCCTTCCACATTGCCTTTCTCGTTCCCCTTGCCCGGGCGGGCATAGCGGTCGCGGATCACGTAATGCGACAGGAAAGCGCTGAACAGCGTGGCACGCTTACGCGTGCCGTCTGGCAGGATCTTCGCCACAAGGCAGCGATCGTTGTCATAGACGATCGAGCGCGGCACCGCGCCGAAGAACGCGAAGGCATGAACGTGTCCGTCCACCCGGCCTCCGCCACCGCCGCCGGATAGGCCCGCACATAGCAGGCATCACTGTGCGGCAGATCGAGTGCGAAGAAGTAGGCCTTCTGCTGCACCCCGCCGATCTCCACCAGCGCTTCCCCGAAATCGGCCTGCGCATCCCCCGCCGGGTGGGCCAGCGGCACGAACATCTCCCGGCTGCGTTGCTCACGCTCGCGGATGTAATCCTTGATGATCGTATAGCCGCCGGTGAAACCATGCTCGGCGCGCAAGCGGTCGAATACCCGCTTCGCCGTATGGCGCTGTTTGCGCGGGACGCAGCGGTCCCCTTCAAGCCATCCATCAATGATCGCCACAAACCCGTCCAGCTTCGGACGCTGCGGGACAGATTGACGCCGGTAACCCGGTGGCGATGAAAACGACAGCATCTTGCGCACCGTGTCGCGCGACACATTGAAACGCTTCGCCGCCGCCCGCTGGCTCATGCCATCCGCGCAAGCCAAACGGACCTGAAGATAAAGTTCCACGCTGTAGATCCCCACACCTCCCTGACTTGGCAGAAAGGCTTCAAGGTGGACGACTTTTACGCCGCCCGCAGCAGGACTATCCCGCCGCTAGCGTGGTCGAATATTGCTCCGCCGTTCTCACGCCATTGGCGCGCGTTACGATTTCAACGGCACCGAGGAAATCTACTTCAACATCCAGAAGAACATGCGCAACTTCGGCACCGCGCCGTGGGGCCAAGGCAGCCAGGCCGCGTTCGACTACTTCAAGGATGTGGGCCGTCCCGAAACGTCCTGGACCTACGAAGCGGGCCTGCGCAGCCACCACGTGTTCCCCGGCTCGTTCCTCAGCTCGCTCGACGCGCAGATCAACTATTACCACGTCGACTTCTCCAACCGCCTGCTTTCGATCAGCACGACGGTCGGCGGCCTTGGCGGCGGCTCGATCACCGGCGGCACCAGCACGCTGTTCAACGTGGGCGGCGTGAAGACCGACGGCGTCGATGCCTCGATCACGCTGGGCCTGGGCTCGATCTTCTCGATCTACAACGCGTTCTCGTTCAACAGCTCGCGCTATGGTAGCGACTACACCGATGGCACGAACGTCTTCGCAACCGACGGCAAGCAGGTCCCGGGCAGCCCGAAGTGGATGAACAAGACCATGATCTCGGCCAACTTCGGCCCGATCGATGCGCAGATCGAGGGCCAGTACATCGGCAAGCGCTACGCCACCTACACCAACGACGGCGTGGTCGACTCCTACTACATGGCCAACGCCCGCATTGCCTTCGACCTTGCCGGCTACATCCCGCTCGAAAAGGCCTCGGTCTCGCTCAACGTGACCAACCTGTTCGACGAGAAGGGCGCCTCGACCATCAGCGTCGGCCGTCCGACGGCCTCCTACGCCACCTACCCGCTGGCCCCGCGCCAGTGGTTCCTGACCTTCACCGCAGGTATCTGAACATGAACGACACCACACTGTCGCGCAGGACCCTCCTGCGCGCCGGTGCCGGCGCGGCCCTTGCGGGGGCCGCGCCTGGTGCGTTGGAGGCCCGGGCGCAGACACCCGTCCCGGCCCCGCGCACGGCCCCGGCAAAACCCCTCCTCATCAGCCACCGCGGTTCCTCGGCGCTGCGGCCCGAGCACACGCTGGCCTCCTACGCCAAGGCGATCGAGGACGGCGCCGACTTCGTCGAGCCCGACCTTGTCGCGACGAAGGACGGCGTGCTCATCGCCCGGCACGAAAACAACATCGCCGACACCACCGACGTCTCCAAGCGCCCGGAATTCGCGGATCGCAAGGCGACGCGCACCATCGACGGGCAGAACGTAACGGGCTGGTTCACCGAAGATTTCACTCTCGACGAGATCAAGTCCCTGCGCGCAGTCGAGCGCCTTCCGGTTGAAATGCGTGGGCAAAGCCACACGTACGACGGCCAGTTCCAGCTCCTGACACTCGCCGAGATCGCCGACTTCGTGGGCGCCGAGGCCGCCGCACGCGGGCGCACCATCGGGCTCATTCCCGAACTCAAGCACCCGACCTACTTTCGTGGAATCGGCCTGCCCCTGGAAGAACGCTTCCTCGCGGCGGTGGAGGCCAGCCACTTCCTCCAGACCGCCCCCGTCATCGTGCAGAGCTTCGAGGTGTCCAACCTCCAGTGGCTGCGCCCCCGCATCGCAGGACAGAGCAACATCGAGCTGCTGCAACTGACCCTGCCGATGAACGTGCGCCCGACGGATCTGGCCCCCACGGGCAAGGGCATGACCTATGCCCAGATGCACACGCCCGAAGGCCTTGCGAAACTTCGCGGCTATGCGGACTGGGTCTCGCCCATCCTGCAGTCGATCATTCCCTTCGGCACGATGGACGGCAAGCCCGGCCCTCTCGGCACGCCGACGGCTCTGGTCCGCGACGCACATGCTGCCGGGCTCAAGGTCTCGACCTGGACGTTCCGCCCGGAAAACGTCTTCCTGCCCACCGACTACCGCGGCGAAGGCGGCGAGGCGGCGCGCCACGACGAAGGTTCGGTCCGCATGATGCAGGCCTATATCGCAACCGGCATCGACAGCTTCTTCACCGACGATCCCGCTCTGGGTCGCCGTGCCATCGACACGATGCCGAAGGAATAAAGCTACGATTCAAGGGGCCATCGCCCCTTGACCCCGGAATCGGCGACCTCACCTTTCTCAAGCCACAGCGCGCTCGGAAGGTGAGGTCGACCGTTCGGGGAGCCCGAGGGCGATGGCCCTCGGATCCATCTTTCTAGATGTTCCCGTACCCTTCCGGCAGCGGCTGCACGACCGGCTCCGAGACATAACGGATCGTCGGCTCCACGGGCGTTGCAATGGCCGCGGGTGCGGCAGGCTCGGGCGTCTCAGGGGTTTCGATCAGCTCCGGCGTATCCTGGGGCTCACTGCCTGCGGTCGGCATCATGCGGCCATAGACCGGCACGACATCGGGCATGATCCGACCGTGCAGCGCCTCGATCTCGGCCTCGCGCTGGCGCAGGTAGAGTTCGCGATAGGTCGCGTAAGGGTTGTCGGTATCGCGGATGCGGTTGATCTCGTCGTCGAAGGCCGCGCGTTCGCCCAATTGCGCCAGCGTGATCATCGGGATCGCCACCTCGGGCTTGGTAAAGGGCTTGCCCAGCATGGCGGGCGAGGCCAGCCGGTCGATCGAATCGCCGATGAGGTCGCGCACCGTCGTCGGGCCGATGATCGGCAGATACATGTAGGGCCCCGGCCCGACGCCATAGTACCCCAGCACATTGGCCAGGCCATTGGGCCGGTAGGGCAGGTTGAAGGGCTTGCGCTTGGCCACATCGATGATGCCGGCGAGGCCCAGCGTCGAATTGATGAGGAAGCGCCCTGCCGTCTCCAGCGCCTTGCCCGGCTTCAATTCCAGCATGTAGGCCGCAAAGACCACCGGCTCCTGGAGGTTGGAGAAGACATTGCGCAGGCCTTCGCGCACCGGATGCGGGATGCCCTTGTTGTAGGCCTTGGCGACCGGCTCGACGACCGCCTTGTCAACCGACTGGACGACCTGGAACGAGGTTTCGTTGATCGCCTCGAGCGGATCGCCCGGAGGCGCACCGGGGCGGCGAGTCACGATGATTTCCGAACCTTCGAGCCCCTGATCGCCCGTTTGCGCATCGGACGCACCGGGTTCGTCCGTAACCGTTTCGGGCGCGGCGAGAGGCGCCTGTTCGGCTTGCGGCATTGCCTCCTGCGCGGCCGGGACAGGCGTGTCCTCGGGTCCCTGCGCGACCGCCTGGGGGATGGCGGAGCCGATCATCAACGCGGCGGCAGCGGCCGTCAGGCTCATGGGTATCGTCCTTGTCTGGCGGCTCATGCCCGCGTTCGCACAGCGATGGGCCGGATAGTCGGGCCACGGCTTCGGGGGTGAAGCGTAGCACACATGGGGGAAGTGCCTACCCGGCTATGCGCGAAGCCCCCGTTCGTCAATTGCCCGGGTCAAGTGAGACGACGTTCCCGGCACGGCCTGTCGATTTCACGCAACACACGCCAAAGACCGCATGCGGTGTGTGCGGCAAGCCTGCAACGTGCGCCTTCCGTTTTGCCCCTACTCCCGCGCAATCTTTTCAAGTCCGCACGCAGTTAAGGGGCAGCATCGATTGCAGATTGATGCCATAAGTCCAGTTCCTGATACGAAATACACCTAGAGGAGAGCAGGTGCTTTCGGCCAGATATCTTGTCCGCTCCGGACTTCGCCCGGACTTCGTTTCCTTTCACGCCCTGCGCACCATTGGCCTTGCGGCCCTGCTTCTGCTCGCTGTCGCTGTGGCTCTTGGCATCCCGCCCGCCCGGGCCGCTGCGCAGGACGAGGGCGAGGCCGCCGTCGCCGCGCTCATGGAAGATCTGGCCGGACACACCCGTCAGGCCCAGGCCCTTCTCCAGCGCACGCCCGACACCGATCAGACCGCCCAGCTGCGCGCCCTGCGCGCCGATCTTGCCGCGGACCGTGACCGGGCCGTGGCGCTCGCCAACGACGGATCGCTCGACCTGCGCATTCTCGAAGCGCAGATTGAGGGGCTGGGCGAGCCGCCCGCCGAAGGCGAAAGCGAACCGGAAAGCGTGACCGAGGAACGCGCCCGGCTGCAAGCCACGCTCAGCAAGCTGATGCGCCCCACGCTGCGCCTGCAGAACGCACAGGCCCGCGCCGCCGTGCTGGTCTCCGAGCTCGACGCACGCCTCGCCTCGCTGAACAAGCAGCGCCTTTTCTCCCACGACGTGTCCCCACTCGACCCGCGCCAGTGGATTCGCGCGGGCGGTGAACTCATGGAAGCCTATGCCACCGCGCAGGCCCGCACCCGTGAGTTTCGCCGGGAACAGGGCGAGGTCTCCATTGCAGGCATGATCGCGGTGAGCCTCGCCGTCATCGTGGGCGTGCCCATGCTTGGCCTGCTTGGCTGGAAGTGGCTCTCGGCCCTTGTCGACCGGCGCCGGGCACGGGCCACCTCGATCGCGAGCAAGCTTGCCTGGACGCTCGCGCTCGATGCCAGCGCCACTGTTGTATTCGCCATCATTCTTGCCATTTGCGTCACCACTGCACTCCTGATTCTCCTGCCCCTCATGCCCAAGGACATGGTCCTGGGTATCGTCCCCTCCCTCATCGGGGCGGGCGGCCTTATCGCGGTCGGCCGTTGGCTGGGCCGGGGCGCGGTCCTTTCCCCCTTCCCCCAGCTGCGCCTTATCTCGCTTCCCGAAGAGGACGGCGCGAGCGCCAATCGCACCATCCAGCGCCTGACGATCCTGCTCGCGCTGATCTCGGTACTCAGCAGCCTGGAAAACCACGGCGCAGTGGGGGCCAATGTGTCCCACGTCCTCTCCGCACTCTTCGCGGTGATCGGCGCATGGCTGCTGTGGCACCTCTCCAGCGCCTTCCAGAAGGCCCGGATCGAGGCCGATGCGCAGAGCGTGGCGACCCACGAGGCCATCGACTTCGCCACCCCCATCTCCCGCCTGATGCGCCTGTTCGGCGCGGCCTCGGTGCTTGCCGCGCTGGTGGGCTATGCCATGCTCGCGCGCTTCCTCTTCGCCTCGACGCTGATCAGCCTCGCGGTCATCGGCATCGCGATCTACTTCCACCGCTCGATCGCGCTGGTGACCGGCCTGCTCGCCACCGGAAAGCTGCACGCCTACCGCCGCGCGCTCCACTTCGTGCCGCTGGCGGCCGGTTTCCTCCTGACGCTGCTGGTGCTCCCGATCATCGCGATGATCTGGGGTTTCAGCGGCGCGGAGATTTCCGACGGCATCCTGCTCCTGCGCAACGGCGTGGACCTTGGCGAGGTGCGCCTCTCGATCGGCGATGTCGCGACCTTTGCGGCAGTCTTCTTCCTGGGCTTCTTCATCACCCGCTGGCTGCAGCGCTTCCTCAAGGTGACGGTGCTGCCCGAGTTCGCGATGGACGCGGGCGCCGAGGCTGCGCTTCTTACCTTCCTGGGGTATCTGGGGATCACGCTCGCCGCGCTGATCGCCATCGCGACGACCGGGCTCGACCTCTCCAACCTTGCCTTCGTGGCGGGCGCGCTTTCGGTTGGGCTGGGCTTTGGCCTGCAGTCGGTGGTCGAGAACTTCACCAGCGGCATCCTCCTTCTCATCGAGCGTCCGGTGAAGGTCGGCGACTGGATCGAGGTGGGTGACAACTCGGGCATCGTGCGCAAGATCGCGGTGCGCTCGACCCATATCGAGACCTTCGACCGCCACCAGATCATCGTCCCCAACTCGCAGCTGATCGCGGGCGTGGTGAAGAACCGCAGCTTCTCGTCCGGTCCCTCGCGCGTGGTCGTGCCGATAGGGGTCGCCTACGGCACCGACCTCGAACGCGTGCGCGAGGTCCTGCTCGACATTGCGGCACAGGACGAGGGCGTGCTGCCCTATCCCGAGCCCGTGGTGATCATGTCCGGGTTTGGCGACAGTTCGCTTGACCTCAGGCTCCAGGCCTTCGCCTCCGATGCCATCGAGGCCTTCCAGGCCGGCTCGCGCATGAACTTCACGATTGCCCGCCGCTTCACCGACGAGGACATCGAGATCCCCTTCCCGCAGCGCGACCTGCACCTGCGCACGGTGCCCGGAACCATGATGCCTCCGGGCGCGAGCCTGCCCTCTGGCTGACGCGGCCTAAAGCCAGAGCGCATGATCGCGCATGCGCGCGATGAGATCGGTGTTCTGCCGCTCCATCCGGCAGGTGTCGTCGAACACCATGGTCGCGGCATCCTGCGGCGAGGACAGCGGCGTCCACGTCCCGATCCCTGCATGCGAGGGATTGCCGGTACGGGCAAAGGCGATCCAGGCATCGGCCGCGTTCGCGGCCATGGCCTTCGCGCGTGGCCCCGTGCCCGCCGCCTCGGGCACGATGTCGAGGCTGTCGAAGACCAGTGGCAGCTCGCTGCAGTGGTAGGCGCGCGGCGCTCCGTCGAACTGCGGGGTGATCCAGTCGAAGCGGTAGAGGAAGGCGGGCGCCCGGCCTGCGGCGGTCTGCCCACGCGCCTGCTCGAGCGCGTTGTGGCGGTTGAAGCTGTCGGCCGACATCATGGCTTGAAGGCCCACCGGTTTTTCCTCCGGATGCGCCGCGCGGTAGGCCGCGATCAGCGGATCGGGATCGCGGAACGCCGCCCCGATCCCTTCGCGCAGGTCCGCCCAGCTGCGCTTCTCCGCCTCCAGCGTGAACATCGTCAGGCAGAACTCGTGGCGCACGGTCCCCACCATGAGCGGGATATCGGCGCTGAGCGCTCGGCCTTGCACGCTATAGGGATCGGCGGGAATGATCGTGCCATCGCGCACCGGCGCCCAGCCGACAAGATGCCAGATCTCGCCCGGCTTCGCCTTGGCGAACCACTGCCCTTGCGCGGCCTGTGCGGCGGCCTGCACCTGCGCCAGCGGAAGCGACTGGAGCTGTCGAAGATCGCTGGCAGGAACGTCCAGTTGGGAGAGGAGACCGAGCGCCAGCGGCTCGGTCATCTCGCGGCCGAACAGCTGGCGGATCGAGCCGCTCTGCGCGATGGCCTTGTGGAACAGCCCCCTGGCCGCGGGCATGGCGCAGAGCGTCGTCACCTTGAGCCCGCCGCCCGACTGGCCGAAGATCGTGACGTTGTCCGCATCGCCCCCGAATTGCGCGATATTGTCCCGCACCCATTCAAGCGCCAGGACAAGATCCAGCATCCCCGCATTGCCCGAGGCGGCAAAGTCCGAGTCGGAGCCGAGCGCACCCAGGTCCAGATAGCCCAGCGCGTTGAGACGGTGGTTGACCGAGACCACCACCACGTCGCCGCGCCGGGCCAGCGCCTCTCCGTCGGTGGCGCGGATGGCGAGGCTCGATCCCGTCGAATAGTTGCCCCCGTGGATCCACACCATGACCGGGCGCTTTCCCGTGCCCGTGCCCGTGCCCAAGCCCGTACCAGGCGTCCAGACATTGAGGTTGAGGCAGTCCTCGCTCTGGACCGAAGGCGTGCCGGGATTGAGAAAGGCCATCGGGCTGGCCGAGGGGCCCTCGCCGGCCTGCGGGCAGATCGCACCGGGCACCAGGCACAGGCGCGTGCCGGGCCAGGGATCGACCTTGCGCGGGGGCAGGAAGCGCCCCTCGCCCCCGGTGTCGGCCCCATAGGGAATGCCCTTGAAGGTCGCGATGCCACGGCTCTCATAGCCGCGCACGCGCCCTCCCGTAGTTTCGACCACAAGGCCTGCGGGCGTCGTCAGCGTGGACGCGGTGTCCTGACCGGCTGGCGTCCCGGTGCGCACGCCGGAAGGTGCCGCTGCCGCCCCTGCGGATGGGGCCAGTGCCAGCCCTCCGGAGAGGAGAAGACCGGCGCTTAAGGCATCGCGGCGAGAGGGCATGGGCAGGCTCCTGAAGTGGCCGATGGGTGCACCCGCACGATGGCAAAGCGCTGTGACACATCCCTTTCTTCCGCCTCCCCATGGCAAGGTCACGGGTCCCCGGGCGCCGTGTTCATCCCTTGAACACGCCCCGAACTTGCAGTTCGGGTGAAGCCCATCCTCCCCTTACCCATGGGGCACGCGGCGCACCGGCAACGGCAGCCACCGCGCAAATGGGGTTCACAAGAAACAGGGGGTAGTGGGCATGGCCCGTCATCACATCGTGCGTACGAGCGCGCTTCTTTCGAGCATCTGCACCGCCGCGCTGCTGGCCAGCGCCCCGGGCACCGCGAGCGCACAGAGCGCCGAGAGCGCCCGGAGCGCACCGGCCTCGGGCGACATCATCGTCACCGCGCGGCGCACCGAGGAGCGCCTGCAGGACGTGCCGCTCTCGATCGCGGCGATCTCTTCCGAGGACATGGCCGAGAAGGGCGTGACCGACCTCCAGGACATCGCCAACTACACGCCGGGCCTGCGCTTCACCGACTTCCTCTCCAAGTTCAACGGCAACGCGGTCATCCGCGGCCTGTCGCAGACCAACGTGCAGAACGCGGTGGGCAACACCGGCGTGTTCATCGACGGGATCTACCTGCAGCGCGGCTACATGGTCGATTCGCAGCTGGGCGATGTCCAGCGCATCGAGGTCGTGAAGGGCCCGCAGAGCGCGCTCTACGGCCAGAACACCTTTTCGGGTGCGATCAACTACGTGCTCAATGAGCCCACCGACGAACTGCACGCCAGCGGCCGCGCCTCGGTCGGCAACGGGGGCTATACGGACGTCCGCGCCGCTGTCGGCGGACCGATCGTGCCGGGTATCCTCTCGGGCCGGATCTACTACGCCACGGCCGACTTCGACGGCGTGTGGAAGAACAACTTTCCGGGCGCGGGATCGAGCGGCATGGCCGACTTCGGCGGCTACCAGCGCCGCAACTTCTCCGCCTCTCTCAAGCTCACGCCGACCGATGGCATGGCGATCACCGGCACCTATTACCGGCTGACCCGCAACGAGAAGATCCGCGCCTTCTACACCATCGACGGCAACTTGCGCGAAGACCAGCTCAACTGCGGCGCGGTCGGCTCGAACGGCAGCCCCTACCTGTGGTGCGGCAACCTGCCGAGCAGCCCGGCGGGCAAGCGCTCGGGCGAAAACACGGACCACTATCCCGACGGCCTCTTCGCCGCGCCCCAGCCGGGCATGCGCGCCAAGACCGAGATGTACCACGTCGCGGCCGAGTACGCCTTCTCGCCCGACTGGACCTTCAACTACGACTTCGGGCGCGTGCGCGGCGAGGGCATCGAGCAGTCGAGCTTTGCCAGCAACTCGTACTACCTCGATGAAAGCTCCTTCCGCCTGCCCGGCCAGTCGCCGACGTTCTCGATGCAGCGCGAGGCGGGGCTGATGAAGTACACCAGCCACGACGCGCGCCTTGCCTTCGACAATGGCGGTCCCTTCACCTTCGACTTCGGCTACTTCCGCTCCAAGACCTCGGACGCCTTCCTCTTCGGCCTGCGCCTGGGCATGCAGCCGGGCGGCCCGGTCCTCAGCGACAACTGGGACCCGCTCGACGATGGCGGGGTGATCCTGTTCAACAACCGGCGCACCAACTACAAGATCGACTCCGGCTACGGCCGCGTCGGCCTCAAGCTCCTCGACGACCAGCTCACGCTCGGCGCCGAGGCGCGCTACACCCACACCGCGCTCACCACCATCGACATGCAGACCCCCGATCTGCCCGCGCTGGAGGCCGACTACAACAACCTCACCCCGCGCTTCTCGGTCCGCTACGAGCCGAGCGTGGACCTGATGTTCTACGCCAGCGCGGCCAAGGGCGTGAAGGCGGGCGGCTTCAACGGCTACGTCACCGGCTCGGTCGAACTGCTGCCCGAGGAGCGCGCCTATGGCGAGGAAGTGAACTGGACTTACGAGGTCGGCACCAAGGGCTCGCTGCTGAACAACCGCTTCAACTACTCGCTCGCGGCCTTCTACATCGACTGGCAGAAGCGCCAGATCAGCGCGCCGCCTGCAAACTACGTGCCCCCTGTCGATTCGACGCAAGGCGGCGGTGCGGTGCCCGGCGCCTACATCAGCGGCGGTTCGGCCGAATCCTACGGTGTGGAACTGACCGCCAACTACCGCGTCGCAACTCCGCTCACGCTCAACGGCTCGTTCGCCTGGCAGCACGCGACGGCCAAGGACGGCGCGGTGGCGCCCACCGCCAGCAGCACCTGCGATGACATCGTGTGTCGCACGGACGGCAACGTTGCGGGCAACTACCTTGGCAACGTGCCGCAGTTCCAGGGCACCTTCGGCTTCGACTACCGCACACCTGTCAACGACGATCTCGACTTCTTCATGGGCGCCGACGAGATCTACCGGGGCAAGATGTACGTGGACGAGACCAATACCGCCTCGACCGCGGCCTACTTCCTCACCAACGCCCGCGTCGGTGTCAGCGCGGATCGCTGGAAGGGCTTCTTCTGGGTGAAGAACCTGCTCGACGAGAAGTACGCCGAGGCCTCGTTCGTGGTGCCCTCGATCTTCCAGTACAACGTCAACCTGGGCGATCGCCGTACCTTCGGCGTGACCCTGACCTTCGACTACTGACCCCACGCAAGGGACCCGCGCCCGCCACCCCAGAAGGCCCCAAGCCTTCCCGGTGGCGGGCCGGGAACCTTGCCTCTCCCCCAGATCCCCACCCCGACACAGGAGAGCGCGTGAAACTCCGCCGCTTGACCCGACTGGCCCTGTCCGGCCTCCTTCTGGCCGGCCTTGCCGCACCGCGCCTGGCCGCAGCAGCCCAGCCCCCTTCCGATGCCGCCTGGCAGGCCGCGAAGGAGGCGATCTGGGCGCGCGAACTGGCGATCTACAACGGCCGGGCCAAGGGCGATCTTGCGATCTACCTCGCCAGCACGGCGCACGGCTACAAGGCCTGGCCCCCCTATGCGCCCCTCCCCAAGGGCAACGAGGGGCTGAAGGAAACCGGCCGGCGCATGGCGGGCAAGACGCTCGAAGCGCTCGAGATGACCTTCCTCGACCTGGCCCTCCACGGCGATTTCGCAGTCATCTACTACCACACCCACCGCACCCGGCTGGCCGATGGCACGCCTGTCGACGAGCGCTTCGAGGTCACCCACAGCTGGGTACGCGAGAGGGGCGAGTGGAAAGTGCTGGGCGGCATGGCCCGCGCCCGGCCCGAGCGGCCCGATCCGTCCGAAACCCCCTGAGACATTCCCCCATCCCCTGCCCTGTGGAGGCTTGCCGATGACATTCCTGACCCGCCTTGACGATGGCTCCCTCAAGGAAGGTGCCGCCCCGACCTTCGCGCTTTCCCAGCGCGGACGCGCCGGGCTGGAGATCCTGGGCGCGATCCAGACCTTCTCCTCGGGCACGCTGCGCCCGATGGCCGCCGCCAACTTCGAGGAGAACCCGCAAGGGCGCATGCTGGGCGAGGACCATGCCTCCCCCACCCCCGCCTTTTCCGAGCGCGAGCGCATCGCCAAGGCCCGCACCGTGTGCGAGGGCGATGCGATCTACCGCCTCGAACGCTTCTTCCAGCGCTACGTGGCCGAGGAAAACTTCAACCGCGGCATCCCCGCCATCGAGGAGCGGCGCGCCGAGTTTCTGGCCTATGACGCGGCGATGGCGCAAGGCTCGGATGAGACACCGGAGGCTGGCTCGCTGACCCTGGCCGAGGACCTCGCCATCCCCGCCTGGTTCGCCCCCATCGAATGGCACCTGGAGCCGGGCGGCTGGGACGGCTACGACCTCTACGGCGCGCTCTTCGCCTTTGGCGTGGGCCCCTATGTATTCAGAAAGGGCGGCTACGCAGCGGTCGGCATCGGCGATGACATCGTGGGCCAGCGCCTCAAGACCATCCGCCAGTTCCCCAAGGACAGCTACGCGCGCATCTACGAGCCGGGCTGCGGCGGGGTCTCGACGCTCAAGGCCGTCCACAGCGTCTTTCCCGAGGCCGAACTGCACGGCGCCGACCTTTCGCCCCTGCTGCTGAAGAACGGCGCGCGCATGGCCGCCCGCTTCGGCTTTCCGGTCCATCTCAAACAGGCCGACTGCGCGACCGATACCGGCGAAGCGGACGCCAGCTTCGATGGTGTCATCACTTATGCCCTGCACCATGAACTGCCGCCCAAGGCCAACCGCGCGCTCTTTGCCGAGCTGTTCCGGATCATGAAGCCGGGCGCGGACATCGTCATTTCCGACCCGCCCCCCTTCCGCGCGGTCTCGATGTTCCACGCCGTCATCCTGGATTGGGACACGCTCCACCGCGAGGAGCCCTTCTTCTCGCCGGTGCTGCATGAGAGCCTCGATGCGATGCTCGAGGAGGCTGGTTTCGAAGCCGTGGAATCCTACGCCATCGGGCAGGACCAGTACCCCTGGATCACCCGCGCCCGCAAACCCGAGAGCACCGCTGTGGAGGCCCAGGCATGAACACTTCCAAGACCGACACCGGCCCCGACTATCTGGGTCCCGAAAGCATCACCGACGTCGCGCGCATGGTCATGGCCCTGATGAGCGAGGTGTGGATCCAGCGCGACCGCCAGATCGTCACCGAATACCTGCTTGAGACGCAAGGCGCGGTCACGCGCCAGGAGATCGACGACTTCGTGCCCACAGGCGACCTTGCCGAGCGCATCGCCGCCGAGCGCCAGCGCTTTGCCAACCTCGTCGCCGGGGCGCCCATCGCGGCCACCCAGCGCAGTGTCTCCCAGATCCTCGAGCGCGCCGGGATGGACGTGCCCGCCGCCCGCGCGACCGGGACCTGAGGAGCGGGACGGCGGACCACCACTTGTGACCCCACGCGGTGGAGACGCCGCTCACACAGGTCCGCCGTCCTGAAGCCTTCGGCGCGCTTCGCCTTGCGCCGCGCAGGTCCCGTCCCCATAGGAAGGGGCAATGACCGAGGCCAAGATCTCCCCCGGAACAGGGGCTTACCGCCGCCTGTGCGCGGCCATGCTGTTTGCCGGGCTGTCCACTTTCGCGCTGCTTTACTGCACCCAGCCGCTGCTCCCGCAGTTCAGCGCCGACTATGGCCTCAACGCCGAGGAGGCGAGCCTGGCGGTCTCGCTCGCGACGGGCCCGATGGCCTTCGTGCTGCTGGTGGCGGGCATGATCTCGGAGCGCATCGGACGACGCGGCATGATGATCGGCTCCCTGCTGGGTGCCGCCGTCCTGACGGCCCCGCTCGGGCTCCTGCCCGGATGGCACAGCCTCCTGGCGCTGCGCCTCGTGTGCGGGATCGCGCTGGCGGGCGTTCCGGCGGTCGCCATGGCCTATATCAGCGAGGAAGTGGAGGACGCCGCCGTCGGGCGCGCGATGGGGCTTTATATCGCAGGGTCTGCCGTGGGCGGAATGAGCGGGCGCCTGCTCGTCAGCCTGCTCGCCGAATGGTGGGGCTGGCGCACGGCGCTGGGCGCGACGGGCCTTGCCGCACTGGTCCTTGCACTCGTCTTCTGGCGCATCCTCCCCCACTCGCGCCAGTTCACGCCGCGCCGCCAGTCGCTGACGGGCTATGCCAAGGGCTTCGCCGGGCTCTTTGCCGACACCGCGCTGCCCTGGCTGTTCCTTGTCGCCTTCCTGCTGATGGGCGCCTTCATCTCGGTCTACAATTACGCGGGCTACCGCCTTCTGGCCGCGCCCTATGCGCTCTCGCAGGGCGAGGTCGGCCTGATATTCCTTCTCTACCTGCTCGGCTCGGCCAGTTCGGCGCTGGCAGGCCATGTTTCGGGAAAGTTCGGCCCGCGCCGCGCGCTGTGGCCTCCGCTCGCCCTCTTCCTTTGTGGTATTGCGCTGACCTGTACCCAGGCTCTTCCCCTCGTGATCGCGGGCATCGGGGTCGTCACCGTGGCCTTCTTCGCCGCCCACGCGGTCGCCTCCTCGTGGGTCGGACGCCGCGCGCGCACGGTCCGCGCGCAAGGGACCGCAAGCTACCTTTTCGGCTATTACATGGGGTCGAGCGTCCTGGGCTCGGCGGGCGGTTACGCCTGGACCCACGCGGGCTGGGGCGGGGTCGCCCTGTTTGCAGGAAGCCTGATCGCGCTCGCGCTGGCGATTTCTGTCCGCCTTGCCTTCGTCCAGCCGCTTGCGCCCGCCGTCTCGGGCGTACCCAAGCCTGCGATCAACGCGGAATGAAGCGCATCGCCGCCCCGTTCATGCAATAACGCTTGCCGGTGGGCCGCGGCCCGTCGTTGAAGACATGGCCCAGATGCCCGCCGCAGCGCGCGCAGTGGACCTCGGTGCGCGGATAGCCGATCTTGTGGTCGGTGGAGGTGCCGACGGCGCCGGGCAGAGGCCGCCAGAAGCTGGGCCAGCCGGTGCGGCTGTCATACTTGGTCGCCGAATCGAAGAGGTGATGGTCACACCCCGCGCACGCGAAGATGCCACGCCGCTTTTCGGTGTCGAGCGGAGACGAACCCGCCCGCTCGGTCGCCCCTTCGCGCAGGATACGGTATTGCAGCGGGGTCAGCCGCGCCTTCCACTGCGCCTTGGTGAGTTGCACCGGGTAGGTTTTCGCATCGGCCTCCTGCGCCCCGCAGGCGGCCAGAATGCCGCTCGCCAGCGCGCTGCCCAGAAAGCCGAGCGCACGCCTGCGGCCAGCATCGAAGCCACCCGAAGGTCGCCTTTCGGAACGGATCTGCGCCATGGTCTCTCCCCAATCGCGCGGAAGCCGCCACGCCGCTCCCGCCTGTGATTCGCGAGTGAGAAGACTACACCTTCGCGCCTGCCTTGCGCCTGAACAGCGAGCTGCGTGCCTTCTTGACCCGCGCAGGGCCCGATTTCATCACCCGCTTGCGGAACAGCGCCGAGCCCAGCCGCACGAGCAGCAGCACCCAGGCGCACTGCGCCAGCACCGCCGGGACATGAGGCAAGAGCGCCGGGTCCTGCGCCGCGCGCGCGAGCATCGCAAAGGGCGCGCTGAAAGGGAAAATGAGCGCGAAATACTCGATGGCCGTGCCCGGCTGCGTCATCGCGTAGCTGGCGAGGAAGAAGACCAGCAACTGCACCATCGTCACCGGCATCGAGAGCGTCTGCACCTCGCGCACGGTCGTCGCCAGCGAACCTACGGCCAGGAAGACCGAGCCCAGCAGCAGGTAGGCCGTGGCGAAGTAAACCACGCCCAGGACCACGAGCATCGGCCAGCCGACCGCGGGCGTGGTGAGCGTGGGCAGCACCGAACTGCCGGCCAGCAGCACCGCGCCCACAGTCGCGCCCCAGGTCGCAATGCCGACCAGCGAAACGCCGAGCATGGCGAACAGCTTGCCCATGAAGACCGCCTCCATGGGAATGGCGGCGGCCAGCACCTCAATGATCTTGTTGCCCTTTTCCTCGACGAGGTTGGAGAGGACCATGCCCGCCAGCATCATCGTCAGGAGGAACAGCAGCGTCTGGGCGCCTTGCGCGGTGGTGAGGCGCCCGCGCCGCTCGACCGCGCTGCTCGAGGTGGTGGTTTCCAGCCGAACCTTGGGCCAGGGCGCGAGTTCACCCGCCTGCGCCTGCGCGGCGACCATCGCGACCGGGCCGCGCCAGCTCTCGATCCGCGTGCGCGGGCCGGTCAGCTGCGGCGCCTCGGCGGTCCCTGAAAGGATCGCGGCAATATTGGCCGCACGGCCTTCCAGGGCGGTGCGCGGTTCATAGTCCTCTCCCTCGGCCAGTGGATGCACCAGGGTCATGCGCGGAACCGCTTCCCCCAGCCGCGCAGCCAGGACCTCGCGCGCGGCGAGGATCCGGCGCGCCTCGGCCTCGGCCATGACGAGGCCGATCTCGGGGCTCTGCGCGGTCTGCTGCACGCGCTGGCCAACCGAGCCTGCCAGGATGCCGACGAGGACCGGGAACAGCGGCCCCAGGAGGAAGAAGAAGAAGGCGCGGCTGAACAGGATCGCCACGAAGTCGCGCCGGGCGATCACCCAAGCCGCCGACAGCGTGGACAGGCGGCCCGAGTGGCCTGGCTCTCGCATATCACTCACGAACCGGTCTCCTCCGGCGTGTCCTGCCCCATCGCGCGCGCCGCCGCCTCGCCAGCGATGGCGACGAAGGCATCGTGCAGACCCGCCCGCTCGATCGAGAGCGAGAGGATGCCCGCCTCGCCTTCGATCAGCGCGCGCAGCAGGGGTTCGATGCCGCTTTCGGGCAGCGGGAAATACCAGAAACGCCCCTCGCGCCGGGCGTCTTCGGGGAGCGCGGCGCGCCAGGCGCCCTCGCGCGCCCGTGTCTCCAGACGGACCTGCGCCGGGATACGGTCGCGCGCGACATCGACCGAGCCCGCAAAGGGCACTTTGCCCCCGGCAATGATCGCGACCTCGTCGCACAGGCGCTCGGCATGGGCGATGACGTGGGTAGAGAAGATGACGGTCGTCCCCTGCGCGGCGAGATCGCGCATCATCGCCTCGAGCCGCCCCTGGTTGAGCGCATCGAGGCCGGAGAAGGGCTCATCGAAAATGACCAGGCGGGGGCGATGGACAAGCGTACCCAGGATCTGGACCTGCTGCGCCATGCCCTTGGAAAGCTGGCGGATCTGGCGGTCGGCCGCATGGCCAAGTCCGTGGCGTTCGAGCAGCTCGCGCCCGCGCCTGCGCCCCTCCTTGAGCGGCAAGCCGCGCAGCGCGCCCAGGAAGGCGATGGCCTCCACCGCCTTCATCGCGGGGTAGAGCCCCCGCTCCTCGGGCAGGTAGCCGATGGCGTGGGCCACCTCGTGCGGCCGGTCGTGGCCCAGGATCCGGCGCACGCCCGCATCGGGATCGATGATGCCCAGCACCATGCGCAAGGTCGTGGTCTTGCCCGCCCCGTTGGGCCCGAGAATGCCGTAGACCGCGCCTTCTGGCACGGAGAGATCAACCCCGTCGACCGCGCGCGTGCCATCGAAGCTCTTGATCAGGCCCCGCGCCTCGATCGCCAGAGGACGCGCAGGGGTCGAAGACATGGGTCCCTGAGCCGCACTCTCCCGCGATGGCGCATTGCCCGTCATGGGCCTATCTCCTAGTGCACACTCCATATCGACCCCGTTATCTTCGTGCGCGCGCTGCGGCGTGTGAACCCCGTCCATGGAGCCGTCTTGGTTAAGACCGTCCTAAGTGCCCTTCGAGAAGACCTTGAAAAGGAAGCGCGTTCGCTGGGCTTCTGCGCCTTCGGCATTGCCGATGCCGAGGAAGATCCCGAACGCGCCGCGCGACTCGAGGCCTGGCTGGAGGCCGACATGCACGGCACGATGGGCTGGATGGCCGAGCGCGCCCATCACCGCCGCTCGCCACAAGGGCTCTGGAACGAGGCGCAGCGGGTCATTGCCCTTGGCATGAGCTACGCCCCCGCGCACGATCCGCTGGCGCTGGCGGACGATCCCGAGCGCGCGCGCATCTCGGTCTATGCGCAAGGCGCGGACTACCACGACACGGTCAAGAAGGCGCTCAAGCACCTGGCGCGCTGGCTTGTCGCCGAGGCGGACACGCGCGGCCTTGGCGAAGCGGGGGTCAAGGTCTTCACCGACACCGCGCCCGTCATGGAAAAGCCCCTGGGGGCCGCCGCCGGGCTTGGCTGGCAGGGCAAGCACACCAACCTCGTCAGCCGCGAGCATGGCTCCTGGCTGTTCCTGGGCGAGATCTACACCACGCTTGCGCTCCCGCTTTCGACGCCCGCGCGCGATGCCTGCGGCTCGTGCCGCGCCTGCCAGGACGCCTGCCCGACCGACGCCTTCCCCGCGCCCTACCAGCTCGATGCGCGGCGCTGCATCAGTTACCTCACCATCGAGCACAAGGGCCCGGTGCCCGAGGATCTGCGTGCAGGGCTGGGCAATCGCATCTATGGCTGCGACGATTGCCTGGCGGTGTGCCCCTGGAACAAGTTTGCCCGGACAGCCCACACGATGAAGCCCTTCCTGCCGCGCGCGGAGCTGACCGCCCCTGATCTCGCCGATCTGCTCACGCTCGACGATCCGGGCTTTCGCAAGCTGTTCTCGGGCTCACCGATCAAGCGCGTGGGGCGCAACCGGTTCGTGCGCAACTGCCTCTATGCGGCAGGCAACAGTGGGTGGAGCGCCCTGCTGCCACAGGTCGAAGCGCTGCGCGCGGATGCCGACGAGGTGGTGGCCGAAGCCGCCGACTGGGCATTCCACCGCCTTAGCGCGTGACCCTGCGGCGCCGATCCGCAAAGTGATCGCCATCGGAAAAGGCGGCGATACCGCTCAGTTCGTGTTCCAGCAGCCAAGTGTTCGAGTTCTTCAGGCCGTTGGTCGCCCCGAACTCGACGAAGAAGCCCTCGCGCTTCTCGCCCAGTTCATAGCAGACCCACAGGCCCTGCATGATCTGCGATTTCGAGCGCTCGCACCGCGCCATGCAGAAACGATAAAACCATACTACACTATTCGATATATGCGCACTTCTAAACCGTGAAGTCGCGCTCCGTATTGCGCGAAAGGCTGAGCAGCCCGACCAGCGTGAGTACCGCCGCGCCGGAGATGTAGAGGCCGACAAAGGCCAGTCCGCCCTGGTCGACCAGCCCCTGCGCCACCGCCGGGGCAAAACCACCGCCGAGGATCCCGCCGACATTGAAGGCGATCGAGGAGCCGGTGTAGCGCACCCGTGCCGGGAACAGCTGCGGCAGGAGCGCGGCCAGCGGACCGTAGACGAGGCCCATGGTGAACAGGCCCATCGCCAGGAACAGCGCGATCACGGTGAGCGAGCCCGCGCCCAGCATCGGCCCCATCGCGATCCCCACACCGATGGCGCACAGCGAGCCGAACAGCAGCACCGAGCGCGAGGACCAACGGTCCGCGGCGTAGCCTGCCACCACGATGCCCAGAGCCATGAACAGGATCGCGAAGAGCTGGACGCCCAGGAAATCCTGCCGGTCATAGCCCAGCTCTCCCGTGCCATAGCCCAGCGCGAAGGCGGTGGTGAGGTAGTAGATGGCAAAGCAGGCGACGACTGCGAAGGTACCCGCAACCGTCTGGCGCAGGTGGCCCTTGAACAGCTCGAACAGGGGAATGGCCTTGGGCGGCGCGATGTGCCCGGTGGCGTCGAGCGCGTGGCTGTCGGAGAGCCTGAAGCGAATCCACAGGCCCAGCCCGACAAGGACCGAGCTCAGCAGGAACGGCAGGCGCCAGCCCCAGGCAATGAACTGCGCTTCGCTCAGAAGCCCGGACAGGATCAGGAACAGGCCGTTGGCCGCCAGGAACCCGAGCGGCGCGCCCAGCTGCGGGAACATGCCGAAGCGCGCGCGCCAGCCCGGCGGCGCGCTCTCCACCGCCAGCAGCGCCGCGCCGCCCCACTCGCCACCAAGCCCCAGCCCCTGCCCGAAGCGCAGCACGCACAGGAGGAGCGGCGCGTACCAACCTATGCTCTGGTAGGTAGGCAGGAAGCCGATCGCGACAGTCGCCCCGCCCATCAGCATGAGCGAGGCGACCAGCGTGGACTTGCGCCCCACGCGGTCGCCGAAATGGCCGAAGAAGGTGGCGCCGATGGGACGGGCCAGGAACGCGATGGCAAAGCTCGCATAAGCCGCCAGCTGCTGCGCGGAGGCCGAATTGGCGGGAAAGAACAGCGGCCCGAAGACAAGCGCGGTGGCCGTGGCGTAGATGTAGAAATCGTAGAACTCGACCGCGGTGCCGACCAGGCTCGCGCCCAGCACCCGCGCGTTGCGCCGATAGGGCTCGAACCCGCGCACCTGCCTGCTTTCCGCGTCTGTCCGCGCGTTCATACCGCTTCACCCCTTGCACGGGTGCGTGCGCGCGTCGACGCCCGCCCCTTCGAAAATTACGAAAGAGCGGGCCTTAACGACATTTTTGCACAGGTCCAGCCCGCAGGTGCGATACAGGACCTATCGCTTCACAGCAGCGACTTGAGAGGAACCTCGGGATCGGCAAGCTGGTCGACGTCGACCTTCGCGCCCGCTTCGACCAGCTTGCGGCCCTGGACGTAGTCCTTGACCATGTTGACGCTGTCGATTGCCGCGACGCGCCCCGCGCGCAGGTACACCACCGAGAACTTGCGGGTGTCGGGATCGCCGCGCACCACGGTGGTGTCGAAGTCCTTGTTGATGCCCGCGGTCTGGAGCTTCAGGTCATACTGGTTCGACCAGAACCACGGGAAGGCCTTGTAGGGCTGTTCGTCGCCGCACAGCGCCTTGGCCACGCAGGTCGCCATGTCGTTGGCGTTCTGCACCGATTCCACGCGCATGACATCGCCGCCCGCAAAGCCGCAGGCAAAGGCGGCGCAATCACCGATGGCGTAGATGTCGGGAAGCGACGTGCGGCAGTATTCATCCACATCGACGCCATTGGCCCCCGCGGCGCCTGCGGCGATCAGCGGGCCGACGGCAGGCACGATACCAATGCCCACGATCACCGCCTCGGCGGGAAGGACCGAACCATCGGCAAGCTTGACCCCGGTGACCTTCTTGCCATCGCCTTCGAGGCATTCGACCGCAACGCCCGTGCGCAGGTCCACCCCGTGCTCGCGGTGCTCCTTCTCGTAGAAGGCGGAAAGCTCCTCGCCCGCCACGCGCGCAAGGACGCGGGGCAGCGCTTCGAGGAGCGTGACCTCCAGGCCCAGCTTGGCCAGCACAGCGGCCGCTTCCAGGCCGATGTAGCCACCGCCGATCACCACCACCTTGCGGATCCCGGCGTCCACCTCGGCCATCAGCGTGTCGCAGTCGGCGCGCGTGCGCACCGCATGGACACCGGCCAGTTCGGCGCCCGAGCACGAGAGGCGGCGCGGATCGCCGCCGGTCGCCCAGACCAGCTTGCCGTATTCGAAGGTCTCGCCGTCCGAAAGACGCAAGGTATGCGCCTTGGGATCGACCTTGATGACTTCGCAGCCAAGGCGGAAGCTCACGTCCTTTTCGGCCCAGAACGTGGGCGGACGGATATAGAGGCGGTCGAAGGTCTTCTCGCGCGCGAAGTACTCCTTGGAGAGCGGCGGGCGCTCGTAGGGGTACTCCGGCTCGCGCCCGATCACCGTGATCGAGCCCTCAAAACCGTTCTGGCGCAGAGCCAGCGCACATTGGGCGCCGCCGTGGCCGGCCCCCACGATAACAACATCAGACTGGTTCATATCCCCTCCTGGACGGGCCTGTCTGGCCGCTTGCGGCGGCGCTGGCAATACCCCTGCACGCACATGGTCTTGTACCGGCTCTTGTCCTCGCGGCTCAGTCGAGCGCCCCGGCGATCAGTTCGAGCGAGCGGATCTGCGCGGCGGGATCGAAGGTCGAGGCGCTCAGGATCAGCTCGTCAGCCTGCGTACGCGCGACAAAGGCCTCGAGCCCCGCGCGCACCTGGTCGGGCGTGCCGACGGCGGCGACACCGCGCATCTGCTCGAGCATTGCGCGCGCCGGAGCGGGGAGACTTTCGCGGTAATTGCGCAGCGGCGGCTGCAGCTTGCCGGGACTACCCGTGCGCAGCGCGACGAAGCTCTGGTCGGTCGAGGAGGAGAGGTACCAGGCCTCCTCTTCGGTCTCGGCGGCCATCGTGTTGATCGCGGCCATGAAATAGGGCTTGTCGCAAAATTCGGACGGCTCGAAGCGCTCGCGGTAGATGCGCGCGGCCTCGTCCAGATGGGTGGGCGCGAAGTGCGAAGCGAAGGCATAGGGAAGACCCAGCATGGCGGCGAGCTGCGCGCCGAAGAGGCTGGAGCCCAGGATCCACATTTCCGCATCCGCCCCGCTTGCCTGCGGGGATTCCACGCCGCCTACGGCCTGCCCGGCAAAGCGGGCGCGCAGTTCGACAACGTCCTGCGGGAAGCGTTCCGACGCGCTCACGATGTCCTTGCGCAAGGCGTTCGCCAGCCGCCCGTCCGCGCCCGCCGCACGGCCCAGCCCCAGGTCCACGCGGCCCGGGAACATCGCCGAAAGCGTGCCGAACTGCTCGGCGATCACGTAGGGCGTGTGGTTGGGCAACATGATCCCGCCCGCGCCGATGCGGATCGTGCTGGTCGCGTTGCCGATGTGCGCAAGCACGACCGAGGTCGCTCCGCCCGCAATCCCCGCCATGCCGTGGTGCTCGGCCACCCAGTAACGCTTGAAGCCGTTGGCTTCGGCGGCCTTGGCGGTATCGACGGTGATGTCGAGCGAGCGGGCCACGCTGTCGCCTTCGCGAACGGTGACAAGGTCGAGAACCGAAAGGGGTACCATGGGCATCGTTATCCGTAGTCTGGTGTCTCAGGGGCGCTCCGGCCCATCATCGGGGGCCGTCTGCGCAAGATAGGTCTTGGCGGTCTGGGCTTCCGGGCTCTGCGGGGCGACGTCCAGTACCGACTGCCAGCTGCGGCGCGCGGCATCCGCCTCGCCCGAAAGCATCGCGATCACGCCCGCCTCCAGGCCGACGGCCGGATCGCGCGGTGCCAGTTTGGCCGCCGTCTCGATCTGGCCCGAAGCGACGATCAGCTGGTCTTGGCGCCGCGCGAGCGTCGCCGAAAGAAGCCAGGCCTGCGCGTTCTCCGGATCGGCAACGCGCGCCGCCGCAAGGGCATCGGCCGCCTGCTCGGCCTGGTCGACGGCGACAAGCCCGCGCGCGCGGTCGATCTGGACTTCGGCGAGAACGCGGTCATCGCCGCTCGCCTTGGCCTCGGTGAGTGCGGGGCCCAGCAGCAGCAGCGCCTTGGCGCCATTGCCCTGTGCCAGTTCGGCGTTGGCCGCCATGTCGCCCAGCCGCGCGCGGCTGACGTGGTCCTCGGCCTCGGTCGCATCGCGCGCGGTGACGAAAGCCTCGCGCGCCTCGTCGAAGCGTTCCAGCACGGTGAGCGCCGCGCCCAGGCACAGGCCGGCGCGCACGCGTTCGCGCCCCATCGCCTCATAGAGGGCCTCCTGCGCCAGATTGGCCGAGCCTTGCGGATCGGACTGGACAAGGTCCATGCACCCCTTGCGGCTGACCGGCGCGGCGGGCCCGGCATAGGCCCGCTCCTGCGCCTGCTTGCGCGCCTCGTCGTTCTTCTTCTCGATGATCTCGAGCGGAAGCGAAGAGGCATAGGGCGAGCCGATGGTCCCCGCCGCCTGGGCGAGAAGGGGCATCAGAAGCAGCGAAATCGACATCGAGGGTTACGTCTCCGGTCGGCCGTGCGGACGATCAGCTTTCCGGGTCACGGGCCAGAAGCAGGTCGGCCACGGTGCGCATGAGAACCGCGATATCGGTCTCGCGCGAAAGGCGGTGGTCGCCGTCCTTGATGAAAGTCACCTGCACATCGTCTGAACGCAGCATTTCGCACAGGCGCAGCGAAAGGTCGAAAGGCACGTCCTCGTCGCGCTGGCCGTGGAGGAGACGCACCGGACCGTAGAACTCGATCGGTGCTTCCAGCTGGAGGTTCGCCTGCCCGTCGGCCCAGAAGGCGGGGTGGGTCGGCGTGGGTTCGGGACCATAGGGATTGTCTTCGTAGATGGTCTCACCATCGGCAAGCAGTCCCTTGTCCATCTGCGCGATGCCCCAGTCGGTGAAATCGGGCGCGGCGGCAATGCCGATCATCGAGTGGACCTTGTCGGGCAGGGCATCGGCTACCATCAGCATCAGCCAGCCGCCCATCGAGGAGCCGATCAGGACCACCTTGTCGAGCGCGGCGGCCTCGATCACGGCCACCACCTCGTCGCGCCAGCGGCTGAGCGTGCCGTCGGCGAAATCGCCGTCACTCGCCCCGCAGCCCGAATAGTCGACAAGCAGGCAGGCGCGGCCGGTGTGGACGGCCATTTCGAACAGCGCCGTCGCCTTGCTGCCCGACATGTCGGACATGTAGCCCGGCAGGAAGACGAGCGTGGGGCCCTGTCCGGGCGCGAAGCGGTGGGCGATGCGGCGGCCATCGGCCATTTCGTGGAAGCGGATCTCGGTCATGGCGCGCAAGGTGGGGGCTGGGACCGAGAAGGGCAAGGAGAGATCCGAGGGCCATTGCCCTCGGGCTCCCCGAACAGGCGACCGCGCGTATCTCAGCCATAGCGGCGTGTGGAAGGTGAGGACGCCCTTTTGGGGGTCAAGGGGTAATAACCCCTTGAATCCTATCTTCCTTCTTCACGCCCCCTTGCCCACCTTCGCCGCCGCATCTACGAAAATTCGCCATGAACGCCCAAATCATCCGCTTCCCCACACAGCCCACGCGCACCGCGCGGCGGCTGGAATGGTTCGCGCAGCAGCGCTCGGTCCTGCTCGCAATCTGGGCGCTCTATTTCGGGCTGCGGGTCGGGGCGCTGTTCCTCGACATCGCGGTCCCGCCCGAGGCCCAGTGGCATCACGAAGCGGCGCTCGCGCTGGCAGTTGGCGGAGGGTATTTCGCCGCGCCCGGCGACCCGGCTATCTTCACGCCGATCGGTTGGCCCATGGTCCTCTCGCTGGCCTATGCCCGTTTCGGCGCAAGTGCGGTCACGCTGGGACTGTTCAACCTCGCCAACGCCCTTGCCATCGGCGCGCTGACTCTGGTGCTGGGGCGACGCCTGTTTGCCAGCGAGGCCGCCGCGCGCATAGGCCTTTTGCTGCTGGCGATCTCGCCGCTTGCCATAACGTCGGTTCCGCTGGCGGGCCCCGGACTCTTCCTCACCGCGCTGGTGCTGACCGGGTGCGGACTGGTAATCGTGCGCACGAGCCGCTGGCACCTTGGGAGCGCGGGCCTCGTCTTCGCGCTCGCCGCGCTGACCGAGCCGGCGAGCCTTCTTGTGCCCGCGCTGCTCTTCGTCCTCGACTCGCTGCGCGCGCCCTTCACGTGGCGGCGTCTTGGCGGCGTGCTGGGGGAAGGTGCCCTCGTGCTCGGCATCGCGCTCGTCGCCACGGCGCCCTGGACCTGGCCCTACATTGGCCACCCGGAGGCCTTCCTCGCCCGCGTGCCCGGCCCAGAAAATCTGGGCGAAGTTCTCGCCCAGTTGGGCCCGGCCCAGCTTGCCTGGAGTGCGCTGATCCTGGCAGCTTCGGCGAGCGCCTTGGTCGCCGCGCTCCTGCAACGCCGCGGCCGGGGCTGGTGGATACTGCCCTATGCCGTCCTCCTCGGCGCTGCGCTCGCCCCTGCGCCCAACCTGCTCGCGGCGGCCCTGGCCCTCCTGTGCCTTCCCGCAGGGGCTTTCACCATGTGGTGCTGGCAGCGGATCGCCGAGCGGCGCCCCAAGCGGCTTCAGTAGAGAATCGGGCTCACGACCTCGACAAGGATGTGATTGCCCGTCTGCGTGATCGCGTAGATCGGCGCGCCCGTGATGTCCGATGCGACGCTTTCGGCGCCCAAACGCTCAAATGCAAGCGCCCTCAGCCCTGCGAACAGGGCCAGCGAAGCGGCCAGCATGAGCAGCCGTGTACGAACGGGACGAGATGCGCGCGGCATCGTTACTCTCCTCTCAGGAAGATCTCTTCTATCGCAAGTTCGAATACTTCGGCAATACGAAAGGCCAGCGGCAGCGAGGGATCGTAACGTCCCGTCTCGATGGCGTTGATGCTCTGGCGCGAGACATCGAGCTTTCCGGCCAGGTCCTGCTGGCTCCAGCCACGCTCGGCCCGCAGGACTTTCAGGCGGTTCTTCACATGCACCCCGCATCGCCAAGCGTCAGCTTGTTGACCACCATTCCCAGCCCCAGCCCTGCGCACCACATTGGGAATACGAAGAAGATCGGGAGCTTCGGCACCTGGGGCGAATAGAGTTCGAGAATGCCCCAGACGCTGCAAACCGCCAGCGTCAGCGCTGTCGCGACCAGGAACTTGCGCACTTCCAGCATGCGTAGATACTCATCCTGAAGTTCGACCAGCAGCCGCGCCATCGCCCAGATCCAGCCCAGGACGGCCAGCCCCGGCAGGATCGCGACACCCACCGTCAGCACGCTGGCCGGGGCGTCGTCAGGGATCACCCAGGTCGCCAGCGCGAACAGGGCCACGTAGACAAACGTGATCGGAATGAAGCGCCGCAGATAGCGGCGATACGCCGGATTTGTGCTCGAGAGGCCCACGCTCAGCACCCTTTCCCGTGCGTGCGCCCCTTGCGGATGCGCAGGGCCACCATCGCGGGCATGGTCAGGATTGCGGCAATCGTGGTCCAGTCGGGCAGGACCTCGGCGATGTTGAGAAGGGCCACGGCGATCACGCCGCCACCCCAGAGCAGCGAAACATTACGGGACATACGACAAGCTCCCTTGCTTTTGTGTAAAGCTTGCTTGTCATTGCACCGCGAGTCGTGTCAAGTATAGTTGACATAATGACAGGTCGGCCGACGGCGTGGCCCCAGCGGGCCGGGCCGCGTGACTCGCGGGCACTTCCCTGCTAGAAGCGCGTTCGATGACCAAGCGTGTAACACCCACCACGACCACCACCACCCGGCGCGCCCGGGCACGGCAGGTCGTGGGCTGAGACCACGCAGCGCCGTTGCCCGGGCTCGGGCGATGTGGCGTCATTCTCCCGATCCCAAGCCAAAATAGCCGACGCCGGACCTTCCGCGAGGCGTGCGCTTGTGCCAAAGGCCCAAGGCACCGCCCGCGCGGCCCAGGAGCGAAAGACGAGTTCGATGTCCGAGATGTTCAAGATCAGCCTTCCCGACGGTTCCGTGCGCGAGATGCCCGAAGGCGCGACTCCGCTCGACGTGGCCGCGGCCATCGGCCCGGGCCTCGCCAAGGCGGCGCTCGCCGCCCGTGTCGACGGCGAACTGGTCGACCTCACCCGCCCCTTCCAAGGCGATGCGCAGCTCGCGCTGGTGACGGCCAAGGATGAGGCCGAGGCACTGGATCTCGCTCGCCACGACTACGCCCACGTGCTGGCCGAGGCGGTGCAGGCGCTCTGGCCCGGCACGCAGATCACCTTCGGCCCCTCGACCGATGACGGCTTCTACTACGACGTGATGGCGCCTGCAGGCCGCGCGCCCTTCTCGATGGACGATCTTCCCGCCATCGAGGAAAAGATGCGCGAGATCATCAAGGCCGACAAGCCGCTGGTGCGCGAGGTCTGGACCCGCGAGCAGCTGATCGCCAAGTGGACCGCCGAAGGCGAGACCTTCAAGGCGGAATGGGCCGCCGAGCTTCCCGGCGACGAGGACCTTACCGTCTACTGGTCGGGCCAGCCCCATTCCGAAGGCGCCTGGCTCGACATGTGCCGTGGGCCCCACCTGCCCTCCACCGGCAAGCTTGACCCGGCCGCCTTCAAGCTGATGCGCGTGGCCGGCGCCTACTGGCGCGGTGACCAGAAGAACGCGCAGCTGACCCGCATCTACGGCACCGGCTGGCTCAACAAGAAGCAGCTCAACGCCCACCTCACGCGCCTCGAAGAGGCCGCCAAGCGCGACCACCGCAAGCTGGGCGGCGAGATGGACCTGTTCCACCTGCAGCAGGAAGCCCACGGTTCGGTGTTCTGGCACCCCAACGGCTTTACCATCTACCGCGCGCTGGAGGACTACATGCGCCGCGCCATCCACGGCGCCGGCTACCAGGAGGTCAAGACCCCGCAGGTGATGGACGCGCGCCAGTGGGAGCAGTCCGGCCACTGGGGCAAGTACCGCGAAAACATGTTCGTCATTCCCGACGAGACGCCGAACACCGAGGACGAAGGCCCGATCGTTTCCGACGATGCGGACTGGATGGCGCTGAAGCCGATGAACTGCCCCGCGCACGTTCTCATCTTCCGCCAGGGCATCACTTCGTACCGCGAGCTGCCGATCCGCCTCTACGAGAACGGCTGCTGCCACCGCAACGAGCCTCACGGAGCGCTGCACGGGCTGATGCGCGTGCGCCAGTTCACGCAGGACGATGCACACATCTTCTGCCGCGAGGACCAGATCGTCGCCGAAGTGCGCGCCTTCTGCGAACTGGCCGACAAGATCTACAAGGACTTCGGCTTCACCTACTCGATCAAGCTGGCGCTGCGCCCTGAAAAGCGCTTCGGCACCGAGGAGATGTGGGACAAGGCCGAGGACGAACTGCGCAACGCGGTCATCGAGGCGGGCCTTGCCACCGAGGAATACGGCTGGGAGGAACTGCCCGGCGAAGGCGCCTTCTACGCGCCCAAGCTGGAATGGCACCTGACCGACGCGATCGGGCGCACCTGGCAGGTCGGCACGATCCAGTCCGACCGCGTCCTGCCCGAGCGCCTCGATGCCGCCTACATCGGCGAGGACGGCGCCAAGCACCGCCCGGTCATGCTGCACCGCGCGATCTTCGGCTCCTACGAGCGTTTCATCGGCATCCTGATCGAGCACTTCGCGGGCCGCCTCCCGGTCTGGCTCGCCCCCGTGCAGGCGGTGGTTGCCACGATCATCTCGGACGCCGACGACTACGCCAAGGAGGCCGTCGCCAAGCTCAAGGCCGCGGGCATCCGCGTCGAAGCGGACCTGCGCAACGAGAAGATCAACTACAAGGTGCGCGAGCACAGCCTGGCCAAGGTCCCGCACCTGCTCGTCGTGGGCGCGCGCGAGGCCGAGGAAGGCACCGTCGCGATCCGCACGCTGGGCGAGAAGGACCAGAAGGTCATGCCGCTCGACGAGGCCATCGCGATGCTGCGCGAGGCCGCCACGGCCCCGGACCTGCGGTGATCCTCCGGCCGGGCGAGCCCCGCGACGTTTCCCGCGCGCTGGATATCTGGCGCGCGGCCGTCGTGGCCACGCACGGCTTTCTTTCCCCGGACGAGCGCGCGCAGATCGAGGTCCAGGTCGCGGCCATGCTCCCCGAGGTCGCCCTCTGGGTGGCCGAGGACGCCAAGGGCATGGTTCAGGGCTTCCTGGTCTTTGACGGCGACATGATCGAGGCGCTCTTCGTCCACCCCGACGTCCACGGACAGGGTTTCGGCTCCGCGCTGGTCGGCAAGGCGCTCGAGCTGCACCCGGCCCCGCGCGTCGATGCCAACGAGCAGGCCGACAACGCCCTGCCCTTCTACCTTGCGCGCGGCTTCGTGCGCACCGGCCGCTCCCCGACCGACGCCGAGGGGCGTCCCTTTCCCATCGTCCACCTGTGCTATGAAGGCTGAACCATGATCCAGCGCGAACTCCTCGATACGGCATGGGTGCCGGACGGCGAAAAGCTCGAACTCTACCGCCACGACAAGGACTTCATGATCGTCCTTGGCCACAATGAACTCATGTCGACCCGCAAGTGGGGCTCCGAAGAGGCGCTGGCGACGATGAGCTTCGAGCGCATCAAGCACGCCAGGCGCCCGCACATGCTGATTGGCGGCTATGGCATGGGCTTCACCCTGCGCGCCGCGCTGCGGGTCCTGCCCGAGAACGGCAAGGCCACCGTGGTCGAGATCGTGCCCGAGATCATCGAATGGGCGAAGGGCCCGATGAAGGAGCTGGAGGCAGGCTGCCTCGATGATCCGCGCGTCAACCTGATCCTCTCCGACGTGGCCCCCTTCATCGCGGGCGCGGAAGGCGATTACGATGCCATCCTGCTCGATGTCGACAATGGCCCCGACGGCCTTGTGCGCGAGGACAACAATGTCCTCTATTCCAAGTCCGGCCTGCGCGCCGCCAAGCGCGCGCTGACGCCCGACGGCGTGCTCGCGATCTGGTCCGCCGGGCCCGATCCCGACTTCACCCGCCGGCTCGAACGCGCCGGTTTCGCGGTCGAGGAGCGCAAGGTCGCCTCGCGCTCGAACGGCAAGGGGCCCAAGCACGTCATCTGGTTCGCCACGATCCGCGAATAGCCCTGCATCTCGCCATCTTCGGGGCGATGCTGTTGCGCCGATAGAAAGACTTGCACGCCCGCGACGCAACATCGCTGGCAAATCGGCGCAGGCGCATTAGGTTGCCCGGCATGACGCTCAGCGACCTCACCATCCGCGCCATGACCCGCCGCGAAGCCAACCGCCTTGTCGAATGGGCGGCGAACGAAGGCTGGAACCCGGGCCTGCACGATGCCGACCTGTTCTGGGAGGCCGAGCCCAACGCCTTCATCGCCGCCGAGATGGACGGCGAACTGATCGGCGGGGGCACCATCGCCTCCTACGGCGGCGAGTTCGGGTTCATGGGCTTCTTCATCGTGCGCCCCGACTGGCGCGGGCAGGGCCTGGGCGACCGGCTGTGGCAGAACCGGCGCGAGATGCTGCTCTCGCGCCTGAAACCGGGACGCCCCATCGGCATGGACGGCGTCTTCACGATGCAGGACTACTACGCCAAGGGCGGCTTCGTCTTCGCGCACCGCGACCTGCGCTTCCAGTTCACGATCCCCACCGACTGGCCGACAACCGAGGCCGCGATGCGCGCCGATGCCGCCCTGGTCCCGCTGTCCGAAGTGCCTTTCGCCGAGGTCGCAGCCTACGACCGCACCTGCTTTCCCGCCCCGCGCGAGCCGTTCCTCGAACGCTGGATCGCGCAGGAGGGGGCCCTTTCGCTGGGCTATGTGAAGGACGGGAAACTGGCCGGCTTCGGCACGATCCGCCCCTGCCGCGAAGGCACCAAGATCGGCCCGCTCTTCGCCGATGACGACGAGGCCGCCGAAGCGCTCTTCTGCGCGCTGGCCGCACATGGCAAGGACGGCCTCGTCACTCTCGACGTGCCCGAGACGCACCCGGGCGCGATGGCGCTGGTGAAACGCCACGGCCTGCGCGAGGTCTTCGGCTGCGCGCGCATGTACCTGGGACAAGCGCCCGCGCTCGACGAGAAGCGGATCTACGGGATCACGACATTCGAGTTGGGGTAGAAACAGGAAAACCGCTTCAAGGGGCCATCGCTCCTTGACCCCACAAGGGGCAACCTCACCTCTTTCAGCCACCGAGGCGCACGCAAGGTGAGCCAGACAGGTTGGGGAGCCCGAGGGCGATGGCCCTCGGACCGACCTTACTGATCCTGTTCCAGCCGCGCGAGCCAGGCCTGCGCCTGCTTGGGCTCACCCACCGCATGGGAATTCACCGGCCCGCGCGCGGCAAGGAACTCGGCGTGGAGCGCGAAGGGTTCGAGGTCGAGCCGTTCGCGCAGGTCCGCGATCTCGTCGGCCAGCTCCTCCAGTTCGGCAAGCAGCGGCTTGGCCTTGGCCACGTGGGTCTTGTCGCGGGTGTGCCCGAAGAGGCCCCACTGCCCGGCGGCGGTCACCTTGAGCGCGCCAATCAGCGCGGCGGTGTATTCCTCTTCGGCCTCCTCGCGGCGGCGGTCCATGCGTTCAAGACGATCTGCTCGTGCCATGGACCAGCCTATGCGCCGAGGGCCCGCGCAGGGCAAGCGCTTACCAGAGCACGCCGTCCTTCCCCGGCTTGAGCGGCTCGGGCGCCTCCTCGCCGATGCACTGCAGGAGGTCGATCTCGATCGTGCGGCACATCTGGTTGAGCGGCAGGTCGTGGACGTCGTTGGCAAAGGGATCCACCAGTTCATCGCCGATGGTGAGGACGGCAAGGAACATTGCGCCCGCCAGCGTGGAGCCGAGCGGCGTTGCAAACTGCAGCGTCTCGACCAGCCCGATGGGGAGCAGCACGCAGAACATATGCGTGAAGACCGTGGGCAGCCAGCGGTACTGGTGGGGCAGCGGCGTGTTCTTGAGGCGCTCCATGCCCCCTTGCGAATTGGCGATGTCGACCAGAACTGCCTCCATCTGGGCCTGCTGGATGGTGTCGATCCAGCCCTTGCGGCGCGCCTCGTCGATGCGCTGACCAGTGCCATCGAGAATGCCGTTGGCGACGTTGGTGCGCTGGAGCGCTAGGTCCGCCTCGTGCCGGGGAAGGAGGCGGATCACTTCTTCGTCGGGCTTCTGGCGCCTCAGCTGGCAGCGCAGCGCGTGAACATAGGCAATCTGGCGCAGGACAATACGCCGCTTGTAATCCTCCCCTTCCGGGTCGGGCAGGAAGTTGCGGGCCCCGCGCGCGATGTTGCGGCTCGCGTTGATCATCAGGCCCCAGAGCTGGCGGCCTTCCCACCAGCGGTTGTAGGCCGAGTTGCTGCGAAAGCCCAGGAACAGCGCGAGCGCGGAACCAAACAGCGTCACCGGCAGCTCGGGAGCGTCGAAAGGCAGGACGTAGTAGGTGAACGTGACGATCACGTCCCACACGAACAGGACGGCCAGCGGCTTCCAGACTTCGCGGATGATGCGGGCCGGACGGGGGGCCGAAGTAACGATCATGGGTTTCGGACGTCTCCTTTGCGCGGTTCGGCGCGTTCGATCAGGGGCACGGATGCAGGCTTGGCACCGGCCTGCGCCATGGCAGCTGAACTGCCGCTGGCCGGACGGATGCGCAGCCAGTCGACCCGGTCCACCGAGACGAAGAAGGCCAGTACCCCGCACCCGAACAGGAACAGGAGAAAGTTGCCGACGAGCGCTTCGCGCCCTGCGGCGCTTTCGGCTTCACTGAATTGGCGCATGTTCACACTCCCAGATGTGGTGTCGAGGAGGGAAAGTGGGAAGCCTTGGTTACGCCTGCATCAGCCGATTGCGACGAAATCTTGCTGCACTGCGATAGAGAGGTTGTGCAGTGCATCAGACGCGGCCAACAGCGCGCCGGAAGGCCCTGTGCAAAGACCTTCCCCGTCAATCCGATGAAATGTCCGAAAAATGCCGCGGGCTCAGAGCCCGAGATCGACCCCGGCGAGAATCAGCGCGAGCGCACAGCCCGCCACGACCAGGCCGCGCGCCACATCCTGCGCTACGCCCTGCGCCACCGGCAGGGCCGGGCGCCGCGTGAACGGGAAGGCAAGGGCAAGGACTCGGGCCATGACGCTGCTATGCGCCCGAGCCCTTGCAAAAGCGTTAATCACCGCTGGGAAGCGAGGGCATCTGCTGGCTCGAACAGTGGAACGAACCGCCGCCCGCAAGCACCGCATCGGCCATTACGCCGACCGTATCACGGTCGGGGAACAGCTCGGCGATGGCGGTGACGCCTTCCTCGTCGTACTTCGTACCGTAAATGGGCACGACCACCAGGTTCGAGGTGATCGCAAAGTTCATGTAGCTGGCGGGCTCGATCCGCCCGTCCGTTTCGACACGGCCCGGCGAGGGAACTTCGGCCACGCGCACGCCCATCGCCTCGGCGCGGGCCTTGGCATCGGCGTAGATCGCCGCGTTGGGATCGTCCACGCCGGTCGCGCGCGGCAGGGCGAGGACGCCCGGGGCGACGAAGCGCGCGAGGTTGTCGACATGCCCGTCGGTGTGGTCGTTGATGAGGCCATCGCCCAGCCACAGCACCTTGTCGTAGCCCAGATCGCGCTCCAGGCGCAGTTCCAGATCCTGGCGTGTGAGGTGCGGGTTGCGGTTGGGGTTGAGCAGGCACTGCTCGGTCGTGGCGACAAGGCCGGTGCCATCGCCGTCAAGCGCGCCGCCTTCAAGGACCCAGTCCGCCGTCTCGACGGCCAGTCCGGCATCACGGGCGAGCTCGGCGCCGATTTCCTGGTCGCCGTCCATCAGGTACTTGCCGCCCCAGCCGTTGAAGCCGAAGCGCATCGCCTTGCGCGCGCCCTTGGCGTCCATCGTCACCAGAGGCCCTGTATCGCGCAGCCAGACATCGCCGTAGCGGCGCACCTCCAGCGTGACCTTGTCGGAGATGAGCGAAGCCGCACGCGCGCGGTTGGCCTCGTCGCGCACGATCAGACGCACTTCCTGGCCCGCTTCGGCCACGACGCTGGCGAACTGCGCCATCTGCTCCTGCGCAGCCTCCAGGAAGCCGGGCCATTCGACCGGATCGTGCGGGAAGCCGATCCAGATCCAGTCCTGCGGGTGCCACTCGGGGGGAAGGGCGAAAGACAACTCAACAGCCTCCTTGGGATGCCGCGCATGCCTTGTCGCGCACGGCCCTAAATTCATCGTCCTCGTGCCAGTTCGGCCAACTGTCCGAATCGGCGAGATCGCGGCCGAGCCGATAGAAGAGCGACACCTCCTGGACAATGCCATCCCAGTTCCAGTCCGCCGAATATTCGTCGGACGGGGCGTGGTAGCGGTTGGTGACATAGTCTTCGGAAAGCGCATCGCCCGCCGCACGCCCGCCTTCGACGAGGTCGGTGCTGCGCTCGAAGTTGAACATCGGCACGCCCCGCTTGGCAAAGGAGAAGTGGTCCGAGCGGTAGTAGCTGCCCCGCTCCGAGTGGTCTTCGGGCACTTCGCCCAGCCCCTCATCAGCCAGCGCTGCGCGGAACAGCGCGGTCAGGTCCGACTTGTCGCCCCCCACCATCGCAAAACTGCGCGCACGGGGGCCGGGCAGCAGCGCGTCCATGTTCACCCCGCCCACCGTATGATCGAGCGGGAAGACCGGGTTGGCCGCATAGTATTCCGAGCCCAGCAGCCCCGATTCCTCCAGCGTCACGGCGAGGAACACCTGACTGCGCGCGGTGGCCCCTGCCTCGACGTTGGCATTCGCCAGTGCGGTCAGCGCGCCAATCCCGGTCGCGTTATCGACCGCGCCATTGCAGATGTCGTCCCCGCTCGCATCGGGCGTGCAGTGGCCTAGGTGATCCCAGTGCCCGGTATAGAGCACGTATTCATCCGGGCGCTCGGTGCCGGGGAGCACGCCCACCACGTTGTGCGAGGAGGACTTGCGCACCGTGTTGTCGAACCCGAAGCGGACCTTGAGGCCCAGCGGCACCGGCTTGAAGCCGGGCCGCCTCGCCGCTTCGCTCAGTGCCGAAAGGTCCTGCCCCGCGCTCTTCAGCAAGGTCTCGGCGACCGCCTTCTGGATCCAGCCGTTGGCCTTCGTCGCGCTCGCCCCGTCGTCCGGGGTCTGGACGTAATACTGCGCGCCGGTCCAGCTGGAGTTGACGACGTTCCAGCCATAGGCGGCCGGGAAGGTGTCATGCACGATCAGTGCGGCATCGGCGCCCTGCCGGGCCGCTTCCTCGAACTTGTAGGTCCAGCGCCCGTAGTAGGTCATGCGCCGCCCCTTGAAGAGCCCGTCCTCGGTTTGCGCAGCGTAATCGGGATCGTTGACGAGGATGACCGCGGTCTTCCCCTTCATGTCGATCCCGGCGTAGTCGTTCCAGCCCAGTTCGGGCGCGTTGATGCCATAACCCACGAAGACCAGTTCGCTGTCCGCGATGCGCGTCTCGGGCACGACGCGGTAGCTCGCCGCGACGTAGCCATCGCCGTAGCCGAAGGTCTGCGAGGTGCCCTTGCCCGTCACCGCCATCGGGGTGGGATCGGTCGCGGTGATCTCGACCGTGGGGACCTCCTGCAGCCACTCGCCGTGATTGCCCGGCTGCAATCCGGCGGCCTTGAAGCGGGTGATGATCGCATCGAGCACCTTGGGCTCGATCGCGGTGCTGGGCGCGCGGCCCTCCAGCGCATCGGAGGAGAGCGTGGCGGTCACCTCCGCCATGATCGCCCTGGCCTTGCTCGGCAGCGCGTCCGCCGTCTCGTCCGCGACAGGCCGCTCGGGCGGGGGCAGCGCGGTGCCCTTGGGCATGTCGGGCCCGGAGTAGGACGTGGAGGAGCAGGCCGAGAGGCCCAGCGCGGCAAGGAGGAGAAGGCGGTTCTTCACGGGAAGTCCCCTGGATTGGCAATATGGCGCCCCGGCGGCGCCCCTGGCCCAGAGGTGCCAGAGGCGCGCGCGGTGAACAAGGCGCTTGCCCGGCCCAGTCCAAGACGGCAGGACAGGCACCATGACGACGACGACCGGAGAGGACTGGAGCGGCGCGCTCGCGCGTGCACGTGCCCATGCACCGTTTCTTGCAACGCTGCTCGAGCGACGCCCCGAACTGGCCGACGTGCTGGCTGCGGGCGATGGCGAGGCCGCGCTGGCGATGGCGCGCACGGCCGGGGACGGCGCGCCCTCGGTGGGCGCGGCGCTGCGGCGCGAGCGTCAGGCCCTCGCGCTGACGCTGGCGATCGGCGACCTGGCCGGTGCCTTCCCGCTCCTGAAAGTGACGGGCGAGCTGTCCGCCTTTGCCGACCGCGCGCTCGACGCCGCCATCGCCGATGGCATCCGCCGCCGCGCGCCCGACGCCGAGCCCGGCGGATTTCTGGCCCTGGCGCTCGGCAAGCACGGCGCGGGCGAGTTGAACTACAGCTCGGACATCGACCCGATCCTGCTGTTCGATCCCGAGACCCTGCCCCGGCGCGAGCGCGACGATCCGGGCGAGGCCGCCCAGCGCGTCGCGCGCCATGTCGTCCAGACGCTCTCGAACGTCGATGGCGAGGGCTATGTCTTTCGCGTCGACCTGCGCCTGCGCCCGGCCTCGGAAGTCAGCCCGCTTGCCATCTCGATCAACGCCGCGCTCACCCATTACGAAAGCTCGGCGCTCGCCTGGGAGCGCGCCGCCTTCATCCGTGCGCGCGCCTGTGCGGGCGACATCGCGGCAGGCGAGCAGTTCCTCGCCGCGATCCGGCCCTTCGTGTGGCGCAAGAGCCTCGACTTCGGGGCCATTGCCGAGATCGGCCGCCTCACCCGCCAGATCCGCGCCAGCGCACGCGGCACAGAAGCTGTCGGCCCCGGCTTCGACCTCAAGAAAGGCCGCGGCGGCATTCGCGAGATCGAGTTCTACGCCCAGACCCACCAGCTGATCCACGGTGGCCGCCAGCCCGCGCTACGCCTGCGCGGCACGCGCGCGACGCTCGATGCGCTCGCCGGGGCTGGCCTTGTCCCGCCCGAGGACGCGCGCCTCCTGGGCGAAAGCTACGACCGCCTGCGCACCATCGAGCACCGCCTGCAGATGCTGCGCGACCATCAGACGCATTCGCTGCCCACCGACCCCGACGCGCTCGACGCCGCCGCCCGGCTCGATGGCCTTGCCGATGGCGCCGCGCTGGTGGAGGAAGTCGCCGCGATCACGCAGGAGGTGGGCGCGCGCTACGACGCGCTGGTCATGGCCAATACGCCGCTCCAAGCCGACGCGGCCGTTGCCATGCCCGCCCAGGCCAGCCTTCGCGACGAGCTGGAGGACCTGGGCTTCGCCGATCCGGCCGCGCTGGCCGAACGGATCGAGGGCTGGCTCTCCGGGCGGGTGCGCGCCCTGCGCTCGGACGCAGCGCGCGCCGCGTTCGAGGCAATGCGCCCTGAACTCATGGCCGCGCTGGCGCAGGCGCCCGAGCCCGAACGCGCGGTGCTGCGCTGGGAGCAGCTTCTGGGCAACCTGCCCAGCGCCATCAACCTCTTCCGCCTGCTGGAGGCGCGCCCCGCGCTGCTGGGCGTCCTGGTCAACATTCTCAGCCTCGCCCCCCCGCTCGCCGATGCCCTTGCCCGCCGGGCAGACCTCCTCGATCCGCTGATCGACGCCAGCGCCTTCGAGCTTCCCGGCGACGTCGACAGCCTCGTCGCCAATTTCGCGCGCCTTGAGCCGGGCAGCGACTACGAGCGCATTCTCGACACGGTGCGCCGCCGGGTCAGCGAGGCGCGCTTCCGGCTTGGCGTCCAGCTGATCGAAGGCGTCAACGATCCCATCGCCATCGGCCAGGGCCTCGCGCGCATCGCCGAGGCCGCCAGCCTCGTCCTCACCCGCGCGGCGAGCGAGGAGTTTGCCCAGCGCCACGGGACAATCCCCGGGAGCGAAATGGTCGTGCTCGGCCTCGGTCGCTTTGGCGGCGGGATCCTGACCCACGCCTCGGACCTTGACCTCATCTACCTCTTCACCGGCGATTTCCAGGCCGAGAGCGACGGCGAACGCCCGCTGGGCGCCACGCTCTACTACAACCGCCTGTCCAAGCGCGCGATCGCCGCGCTCTCGGTGCCCACCGCCGAGGGCGCGCTCTACGAAGTCGACACGCGCCTGCGCCCCTCGGGCGAACAGGGCCCGCCCGCCGCCTCGCTGGAAAGCTTCCGCCAGTACCAGGGCGAGGACGCCTGGACCTGGGAGCACATGGCGCTGTGCCGCGCGCGCGTCCTCATCGGATCTCCCGAAGCGCGCCTTGCCGTCGAGCACGAGATCGCCCGCGTCCTCACCCGCCCACGCGATCCCGAGGTGCTGCGCGGCGAAGTGCTGGAGATGCGCACCCGCATGGCCGGGCACAAACCCGCCAAGGGCCCGCTCGATGTGAAGCTCGCGCGCGGCGGGCTCGTCGACCTCGAGTTCCTTGTCCACCACGCCCAGCTTGCCAGCGGGCGCGGGCTTGTCCCGGATCTCGGGGCCGCCATCGCCGCGCTCGCGACGCACGGCCTGTTGCCGCAGGACCTGGGCCCCGCGCACGACACGCTCACCCGCTTCCTCGTCGCCGCCCGCCTGCTTGCCCCCGATTCGCAGCTGCCTGTGCCCGCCGCACGGCTGGCCCTCGTGCGCGCATGTGGTTATGGGGACTGGAGCGAACTCGAAACCGCGCTGGCGGGCGCACGCAGCTGCGTGGCCCAGGCCTGGCGCGACGCCTTTGGCGAAGAACTGGAGATTGAGACACCATGACCGAACGCCCCGGCCCCGGCGACGCCTTCCCCGACATTGCCATGGAGACGCCCGAAGGCGGCAGCGTGAAGGCCTCGGACTTTGCGGGCCAGAAGCTCGTCGTGTTCTTCTACCCCAAGGACAACACCCCCGGCTGCACGACCGAGAACATCGACTTTTCCGCGCTCAAGCCGGAGTTCGACGCGGCGGGCGTGGCGCTGCTGGGTGTCAGCAAGGATTCGGCCAAGAAGCACCAGAACTTCATCGCCAAGCATGACCTGAAGGCCCCTCTCGCCACCGATGCGGAAGAGAACGGCCTCTCCGATGCGCTGGGCATCTGGACCGAGAAGAAGAACTACGGCCGCACCTACATGGGCATGGTGCGCACCACCTACCTGATCGACGCCGACGGCAGGATCGCCCAGGTCTGGGACAAGGTGAAGGTCAAGGAGCACGCCAAGGCCGTGCTGGAGGCCGCCAAGGCCCTCTGAACGCCATGACCTGCGACATGTCGAACCCGCCGCCAACGCTGGCGCGCGCGATCCGGGCAGCCCTGCTCGAGCCCCACCCGCGCACCAAGGTCATGGCGACCCGCAAGCTGGTGCGGGAGTGGCGCCAGGGCCGCCTTGCGCCGGTCTTCGACGTGGCCATGCCCGATACCCCGGGCCGCCCGGCCCATCCCGAGCTGCTCCCTCCGCGCGATATGCCCAAGCGCCGCAAGGCCGGCTCGGAGCGCGGGCGCATCGCCCTGTGGCATTCGCTCGCGCACATCGAGTTCGTGGCGATCGACCTTGCGCTCGACATGGCCGGGCGCTTCGGGGGCGAGATGAGCCGGGAGTTCATCGACGATTTCCTGGGCGTCGCGGCCGACGAAGCGCTGCACTTCGCTCTCATCGAGCGGCACCTCGCGACCATGGGCAGCCACTACGGCGCGCTTCCCGCCCATGGTGGGCTGTGGGACGCGGCAAGCGAGACCCGCCACGACGTCGCCGCGCGTCTTGCCGTGGTGCCGATGGTGCTCGAAGCGCGCGGGCTCGACGTGACTCCGGGCACCCGCGATAGGGTTAAAGCCCTAGGCGATGCGCGCGGCGCCGTTATCCTCCAACGAATCCTTGACGATGAAATCCGGCACGTCCGGTACGGCGCAACTCATTTCGACGCGGAGGCAAAGCGCCGAAATGCGGCGCCTGCGATTCTCTGGAAAACCTTGGTTTCCCGCCATTTCCACGGGGTCGTTAAGCCACCGTTCAACGACTCGGCGCGCTCGGCTGCCGGTTTATCGCGCGAATTCTACGCCGCCCTTGTTTGATTAACATTCCCGGTCATAACTGAAACTCGAGAGACGGCGGGGGGTTCCGACCATCTCCGAAATCAAGGTTCGACACGGTCCGCATCCCAGGATCGCGGTCGAAGGGTTCAAGCGCCTTGCCCCAAGGGGTTCGGCGGATAACAAGGTATTGCGAGTGGTCGTAACGAAAGTCTTCGCCAAAATCCGCGCAGTGGCCGGTGCCGCCGTGATCGCGGGCAGCGCTATCGCCGCCCATCCGGCCATGGCCAACTCCAGCGCGGCGTCTGCCGACATCGCCGCCCCGCTGCGCGCGGCACAGTCGGCCGGCCAGTCGGCCTCGGGCAACGAAGACGCCCAGTTCCGCACCCTGTTCAGCTCCTGGCAGAACTTCGAGGAAACCGGCCTGGCCGCCGCCAAGCCCGCGGCCAAGGTCGGCGCCATCGCCCCGGTTTCGATCCCCTCGCGCAACCCCCTCGAACATTCGGTTACCACCAGCAGCTACGGCATGCGCAACCACCCGATTCTCGGGCGCCGCCAGGGCCACAAGGGCATCGACCTCGCCGCGCCGACCGGTACCCCGGTCTACGCGCCCGCCGACGGTATCGTCAGCCGCGCCTCGATGTTCAGCTCGTATGGCCTCTACATCTCGCTGGAGCACGGCGGCGAACTGCAGACCCGCTACGGCCACCTCTCGCGCCTGAACGTTGCCGAAGGCCAGACCGTCCACAAGGGCGATCTCATCGGTTTCGTGGGCTCGACCGGCCGCTCGACTGGCCCCCACCTGCACTACGAAGTCCGTGTGGACGGTGCCGCGGTGAACCCGGTTCCCTACATGCAGTCGGGCCTCGCCGCGAACGAGAGCGACGCCAAGGGCGGCTGATACAGATTTGGACGACAGGCAGCGCCGATTGGCGCTGTTTTCGTTTCCCGGTTCGGAGAGGGAAAGGGCGGCCGCAGAGCCGCCTTTTCTATGTCCGCAGCTTCAATTTGCGGGCCGCTGCACGGTGCCCGAGCGATCAGTCCAGCTTGGCAAAGACCGCCGCCCCACCGCGCCGCCGCAGCGCCGCCGTGTCGCTGCCGTCCTGCGTGTTGGCCGGCAAAGGCTGCACCGAGGTGACCGCACCGCCCGTCAGCTTGGCGACGATCCGTCCCTGGAACTCGGCCGGGCAGATCGCCTGGAAAGCCGAACAGACCTGTTCAAGCGCCTCGGCTTCGACCGCGTAGAACACCAGCTTGGCCTCGCGCCGCGCCGAAACGAGCCCTGCGTTGCGCAGCACCGAGAGCTGCTGCGAGAGCGTGGGCTGGCCGATCCCCGTGGCGGCCTCGATCTCGCCCACATTGCGCTCCCCGCGCGCGACACAGGACAGGATCTCGTAGCGCAGGGGATGCGCGATCGCCTTGATGAGCTCGATCGGGGCGCCGTCCCCTCCGGACGGCGAAGGCGGGGTGGATGCACTGGCCATCATTCACACTCCTTCAGAAACCAGCCGACCGGGTTGTCGGCCGACAGCACGCTGTCCATCGTCGGCTCGGGATGGGCAAAGAGCGGCTTGCCCGGCTCCCAGCCTTCCGGCGGCAGCCCCTTGCCGGCATCGGCGACCTGCAGTGCCGCGACAATGCGCAGCACTTCCTCCACCGAGCGCCCGATCTCGACCGGGTAGGTCACGATGGCCCGCACGACCTGCGCGGGGTCGATGATGAAGACGGTGCGCACGGTCCCGGCATCGTGAGCGTCGTTCGCCACCATACCATAGGCGCGGCCGATCACCAGCGTGGGATCCTCGACAACCGGAAAGGTCACTTCGACTTCGTAATGGTCACGGATCGCCCGCAGCCAGGCGAAATGCGCGTAGAGACTGTCCACCGAAAGCGCCATCAGCGCGCAGTCCAGTTCGGCAAAGCGTTCAGCCGCGCGCGCGAAGGCGACGAATTCGGACGTGCATACCGGCGTGAAATCGGCCGGGTGCGAGAAAAACGCCAGCCAGCGCCCCTCAAAATCCTTCATCGCCACAGGGCCTTGCGTGCTGCGCGCGGTGAACGCGGGCACGGCATCGCCGATACGCAAGGGACAACAGTGTTTGCGGGTCTCGTCTTCCATGGAAAAGTTCTAGCGCAAGATGCCTCTTGACGCAAGACAGTTACATAATTACATTAAATCAAAATTTGGAGAACGACATGCCTGACGCACCAGCCCCCCACACGGCCCTGAGCCAGGCCGCCACCCAGATCAAAACGGCGCGCGGCGACAGCGCCAAGCGACCTGAAATTGCAGCATTTTTCGATGAAACGACCTTCACCGTGACGTACGTGGTCCACGACCCGGCCAGCGGCGAAGCAGCGATCATCGACTCGGTCCTCGATTACGAAGCCTCTTCGGGTCGCACCTCGAGCGCTTCGGCCGACCGGGTCCTTGCCTACGTGATTTCAAAAAATCTGAAAGTCGCATGGCACATCGAGACCCACGCCCACGCCGACCACCTTTCCGCGGCGCCCTATCTCCAGGAAAAGCTGGGCGGCAAGCTCGCCATCGGACGCGAGATCGTGCGCGTGCAGGAGGTCTTCGGCAAGATCTTCAACGCGGGCACGCGCTTTGCCCGGGACGGCTCGCAGTTCGACCACCTCTTCGCCGATGGCGAGACCTTCACGCTCGGCACGCTGAGAGGCACCGCGCTCCATGTCCCCGGCCACACGCCGGCCGACATGGCCTACGTGATCGGCGATGCGGCCTTCGTGGGCGACACGCTGTTCATGCCCGACTACGGCACCGCGCGCGCGGATTTTCCGGGCGGCGATGCCCGCCAGCTCTACCGCTCGATCCGCCGCCTGCTGACGCTCCCGCCCGAAACCCGGCTGTTCCTGTGCCACGACTACAAGGCACCGGGCCGCGAGGAGTTCGTCTGGGAGACCACGGTGGCCGAGCAGCGCGCCGCCAACGTCCACGTCCACGACGGCGTGAGTGAGGACGATTTCGTCGACATGCGCACCCGCCGGGATGCGACGCTCTCGATGCCCAACCTCATCCTGCCTTCGGTCCAGGTCAACATGCGCGGCGGGCACTTGCCCGAGCCCGAGGACAACGGCGTGCGCTACCTCAAGATTCCCGTCAACGCCCTCTAAAGCAGCCTTTTTTCCAGAAAGACAGAAAGCCCCCCTCATGTTCGACTGGTTCATGCAATCGTTTCCAGATGCCCAGCCGCTTCACGGACTGGCCGGCGGCGTCCTCATCGGCCTTGCGGGCGCCGTCATGCTCCTGGGCCCCGGCCGCATCGCCGGGATCAGCGGAATGACCGCGCGCGTCGCGGGCCTTTCGGGCGGCGCGCCCTGGCCGCTTGCAGCCCTGTTCCTCGCCGGACTTCCGGCAGGCGCACTGGCCGTAGCGGCCCTGACCGGCGGCATCCCGGCGCAGTTTCCGCCCTCGCTCCTTCTCCTGGCCATCGCGGGCCTGGTGACGGGCGTCGGCACGCGGCTGGGCAGTGGCTGCACCAGTGGCCACGGCGTGTGCGGCCTCTCGCGCCTCTCACCCCGCTCGATCGTCGCCACCCTCACCTTCATCGCGACCGGCATGGTGACCGTCGCGCTGGTCAACGCTCTGGGAGGAGGTATCTGACATGCGCAACCTCATGGCCCTTCTCTCCGGCCTGCTGTTCGGCGCCGGACTTGCCCTTTCCGGCATGATGGACCCGGCGCGCGTGCGCGGCTTCCTCGACATTGCGGGCGACTGGGACCCCACGCTCGCCTTCGTGATGGGCGGCGCGGTCCTCGTCATGGCGCTCGCCTGGGCGCTCCAGCGCCGCATGCACCGCCCGCTCGCCTGCGAGGACTTCGCCCTGCCCGGCACGCGCCTCATCGACGCACGTCTCATCGGCGGCGCCGCGCTGTTCGGTGTGGGCTGGGGCCTTGGCGGCCTGTGCCCGGGCCCCGCGATCGCCTCGCTCGTCTTCCACCCCGTCTCCGCCGGCGTCTTCGTCGCCGCCATGCTGGCAGGCATGCTCGCCTTCCGCCTGGTCGACACGCGCCGCAGCTGATTCCCCCCCACCTCAGAAGTACGCATATTCCAGGAGAAGCGCGCATGCAGACGCGGCACATCGAAGGTCAGCTCCACGTTTCCGGGCAGGTTCGCCCGCAGGACATCGACGGTCTCGTCTCCGCCGGCATCACCACGCTGATCTGCAACCGCCCCGACAACGAAGAGCCCGGCCAGCCGAACTTCGAGGAGCTTGCGCAGGCCGCGCGGGCGCGGGGTATCGCGCCCTTCTACCTGCCCGTCGGCGGCAAGATCGCGCCCGAGGACCAGGCCGAGGCATTCGCGAAGATCCTCGCGGAAAATCCCGGCCCGACCCTCGCCTTCTGCCGCACCGGAAACCGCTCCGAGAAGGTCGCCTGCGCCGCGCGCAGCCGGTCTGCAGCCAATGGGGCCACGAACGGACGCGCGCTCCACCACAAGGTGGTGATCGTGGGCGGCGGCTCGGCGGGGATCGCGGCGGCGGCCTCGCTCCTCAAGCGCAGCCCCGCGCTCGATGTCGCCATCGTCGAGCCCAGCGAGGACCACTTCTACCAGCCCGGCTTCACCATGGTCGGCGGCGGCGTCTTCCAGCAGCCCGACACCGTGCGCAAGACCCGCGAGGTCCTACCCAAGGGCGCAAGCTGGATCCGCGCGGCGGTCAGCGGCTTCGCGCCCGACAGCAACACCGTCGAGCTGGAAGGTGGCGCAGCCGTCACCTACGACGTGCTTGTCGTCGCGCTGGGTAACCGCCTCGCCTGGGACAGCATCGAGGGACTGGAGGCCGCGCTCGGCCAGAACGGTGTGACCTCCAACTACCGCTACGACCTTGCCCCCTACACCTGGCAGATGGTCCAGAAACTGGCCCGCACGCCCGGCCCGCGCCGCGCGCTGTTCAGCCAGCCGCCGATGCCGATCAAGTGCGCGGGCGCGCCGCAAAAGGCCATGTACCTCTCGTGCAGCGAGTGGGAGGAGCGCGGCGTCCTGGGCGATATCGAGGTCGAGTTCCACAACGCAGGCGGCGTCCTGTTCGGCGTGCCCGACTACGTGCCCGCGCTCATGGAGACGGTCGAGCGCTACGGCATCGGCCTGAAGTTCGGCTCCACCCTCGTCGCGGTCGACGGCCCTGCGCGCGAAGCGACGTTCCGCACCGAAACGGGCGAGATCACCCGCAGCTTCGACATGCTCCACGCCGTCCCCCCGCAGGAGGGCAACCCGATCATCGCGAACAGCCCGCTTGCCGATGCAGCCGGCTACGCCGAGGTCGACCAGGTGACGCTCCAGTCGCTGGGCTGGCCCAATGTCTTCGCGCTGGGCGATGGGTGCAGCACCCCCAACGCCAAGACCGCCGCGGCCGCGCGCAAGCAGGCGCCCGTGGTTGCCGTCAACGTGCTCGCAGCCCTCGACGGCAAGGACCCGGTCGCGGCCTACGATGGCTATGGCTCGTGCCCGCTGACGGTCGATCGCGGCCACATCGTCCTGGCCGAGTTCACCTACGGCGGCAAGCTCGCCCCCTCTCTGCCCAGGTGGCTGATCGACGGGACCAGGCCCTCGCGCGTGGCCTGGCACCTCAAGGCCGACGCCCTGCCCCCGATCTACTGGCACGGCATGCTCAAGGGACGCGAGTGGCTGGTGCCGCCCGCCCCGCTGCTCTGAACGCCTGATCCCTCCCCCAGCTGAACCGGTCCACTGCCATGCCCGACGCCTCCCACATCGACCTCGCCTACCTGCTCCTCGGCGCCTTCTCGGGCGTTCTCGTGGGCTTCACCCTGGGCCTTGTCGGTGGGGGCGGCTCGATCCTGGCCGTGCCGCTGATGGTCTATCTTGTCGGCGTGCCCAGCCCCCACGTCGCCATCGGGACAAGCGCCTTTGCCGTGGCGATCAACGCGGCAACCGGGCTCATCCAGCACGCGCGCTCGGGCAACGTGAAGTGGCGCTGCGGGGGGATGTACGCCTTTGCCGGGATCTTCGGCGCCTTCCTCGGCTCGACCCTGGGCAAGGCCATCGACGGGCAGAAACTGCTCTTCCTCTTCGCGCTCGTGATGATGGTGGTGGGCGGCCTGATGATCCGGGGACGGCGCAACATGGGCATCCCCGGCGCGCAGTGCAATCGCGAGAACGCCCCCAAGGTGCTGGGCTTCGGACTTGGCACCGGAGCCTTCTCGGGCTTCTTCGGGATCGGTGGAGGCTTCCTCATCGTGCCCGGCCTGATCGCCTCGACCTCGATGCCGATGATCAACGCGGTGGGCACCAGCCTCGTCGCGGTAACCGCCTTTGGCCTCACCACCGCGGCCAACTACGCGCTCTCGGGCCTCGTCGACTGGATGCTGGCCGCCGTTCTCATCGCAGGGGGCGTACTCGGCGGCTTTGGCGGCACCTGGACCGCCCGGCGCCTCTCCGGCCAGGGCCTGCTCACCACGGTCTTTGCCGTCCTCATCTTCGTCGTCGCCATCTACATGCTGCTGAAGTCCGGCGGCGTCCTGTGAGCGCGATCCCCGACAAGGAGGCCAGGTGCCAGGCGATCCTCGCCCTCATCGCGCAGGGCAAGGGCGTGGTCGAAAGCTGCCGCGAGGTCGGCGGCATCTCGGAAAAGACCTTCCAGAGGTGGCGCAAGGCGCGGGCGGAAACGGCCGCCACGCACTGAGGCGCGTTACCTGAGAGAACATGATCCCGGCCTCGGCCGGGATCTTTGTATCTGCCAGCTTGGCGAACAGGGCAGGACGACCAGGACAGGATTCCGAGGGCCATCGCCCTCGGGCTCCCCATACCGTCTACCTCACCTCCCACGCGCCGCCGTGGCCGAATATGGTGAGGTCGCCCGGTATGGGGTCAAGGGGCGATGGCCCCTTGGAAAAAGACGTCCTCCTCCCACACGAAAACGCCGCCTGCATCCCTCGGGACACAGGCGGCGTTCTGGTCAGGCAAACCCGCGCTCAGTCGAGGACGGTACGGTCCTCGGACGGGTCGGAGTGGAACTCGTGCCACACGCCGTTGATGACGCCGAAGCTGACGGCAAGGCCCACACCCAGGATCCAGGCAAAATACCACATGGGTCGAACTCCTCAGTAGAAATCGGGGTTGAGACGGACTTCCTCATCGGTCACGCGGCCGAACATCACCTTGTAGGCCCAGGCGGTGTAGAGAAGCACGATCGGCAGGAAGATGAGCGTGACGAGCAGCATGATGAACAGCGTGCCCTGGCTCGAGGAGGCGTTCCACAAGGTCAGGCTCGAGGCCGGATCGATGGAACTGGGCAGGATGAAGGGGAACATCGAGAGCCCCACGGTGGCGATGATGCCCACGTTCGCCAGCGTCGAACCTGTAAAGACCAGCACGTGCTTGCGCCCCGAAATGCCGAGGAACGCGAGGATCGGGCCAAGGAGGCCCAGCACGGGGGCGATCAGCATCCAGGGGTGCGCGGCGTAGTTGTCGAGCCAGGCACCCGTTGCGGCCACCGCGCCCGTCAGGTGCGGGTTGGAGGGGCCAGCCGGATCGGCCTCGGCGGCAAGGCGGTAACCCATGTCGCCGTAGGCCACGAAGACGCCGCCCAGCACGAACAGCACGAGCGAGGCAAGCGCAGCGATCTTGCCGAACTTCAGGGCTCGGTCGAGCACCGGGCCCTCTTCCAGCTTGAGGCTGAGCCAGCCTGCGCCATGCAGCACCAGCATCGTCACCGACAGCAGGCCCGTCAGCAGCGAGAAGGGGGTGAAAAGCCCCAGCAGCGAGCCTTCGTAGAACGTGCGAAGGTCGCTATCGAGCCGGAAGGGCGCGCCCAGGAGCACGTTGCCAACCGCCACGCCGAAGACCAGCGCGGGCACGAAGCCGCCCACGAACAGCGCCCAGTCCCAGCGCGAACGCCAGGCCGGATCGGCCTTCTTGGAGCGGTACTTGAAGCCCACCGGACGCAGGATCAGCGCGGCCAGCACCAGGAACATGGCAAGATAGAACCCCGAGAAGCTCACCGCGTAGACGAAGGGCCAGGCCGCGAAGATCGCGCCGCCCGCGAGGATGAACCAGACTTGGTTCCCCTCCCAGGTGGCGCCAATGGTGTTGATCACCTGGCGCCGCTCGACATCGGTCTTGCCCACGAACGGCAGGAGGGCAGCCACGCCAAGGTCAAAGCCATCGGCAATCGCAAAGCCGATCAGGAGCACGCCCAGGAGCAGCCACCAGATCAGGCGCAGGGTTTCGTAATCGAGAGGTACGAAAGGCATTTCATCTGTCCTTTCAGATCATTCCGCGGGGACGGCGGTGTAGGCCGTCGCGACTTCGGCGGGCTCTTCGCGGCCCGGGCGCCAGGGGCGGTATTCCTCCGGCCCCTTGCGGATCGAGGCGAGCATGAGGCGCACCTCGATCACCGCCAGCGCGCCATAAAGGAGCGTGAAGCCGGCAATCGTGGTCCACAGTTGCGGCACGGTCAGGCTGGAGTTGGCGAGGAACGTCGGCAGCACTCCGTCGACCGCCCAGGGCTGGCGCCCGACTTCGGCGACGATCCAGCCCAGCTCCGCAGCCAGCCAGGGCAGCGGCATGACGAAGAGAGCCGCGCGCAGGAACCAGCGCTTGTCGAACCGACGCGTCGAGGAGAGCGCGAAGGCGGTCGCAAAGAAGGCGATGAGAACGAAACCGATGCCCGCCATGGCGCGGAAGCCCCAGAACAGGACGGGCACTTCGGGCACGGTGTCCCAGGCCGCCTTGTCGATGGTCACCGCATCGGCCGTGCGCGGATCGGCGACGTAGCGCTTGAGCAGCATCGCGTAACCAAGATCGTTCTTGGCGGTCTCCCACTGCGCGCGCGCGGCGGTGTCCCTGGGATCGAGCTTCAGCTTCTCGACCGCATCATAGGCGACAAGGCCGTTCTCGATGCGGTCACGGGCCTCGGCGACGAGGGGATAGATGCCCTCGACCTGGCCGGTCAGCGAGCGCGTGGCGATCAGGCCCAGCACGTAGGGTACCTTGACCTCGAAGAGCGTCTCACGCCTTTCCTGCGAAGGGTAGGCGATGACCGAGAGGCCTGCGGGGCTGGCCTCGGTGTGCCACATGCCTTCCATCGCGGCGAGCTTCATCTGCTGGTTGTCGCCCAGCGCATAGCCGCTTTCATCGCCCAGCACGACGACCGAGAGCGAGGAAGCCAGGCCGAACGCGGCGGCCACGGTGAAGCTGCGCTTGGCAAGCTCCAGGAAGCGGCCACGCAGCAGGTAGTACGAGGAAACGCCCAGGACGAAGACGCTGGCGGTCACGTAGCCCGCGCTCACGGTGTGGACGAACTTGGCCTGCGCCACCGGGTTGAAGACGACGTCGAAGAAGCTCGTCACCTCCATGCGCATGGTGTCGGGGTTGAAGCTCGAACCGGTCGGGTGCTGCATCCAGCCGTTGGCGATGAGGATCCACAGCGCCGAGAGGTTGGAGCCCAGCGCCACCATGATCGTCGTCAGCAAGTGGCCGCGCTTGGAGAGGCGATCCCAGCCAAAGAACATGAGGCCCACGAAGGTCGCTTCCAGGAAGAAGGCCATGAGGCCCTCGATCGCGAGCGGCGCGCCGAAGATGTCGCCCACGTAGTGCGAGTAATAGGACCAGTTGGTCCCGAACTCGAACTCCATGGTGAGGCCGGTGGCGACCCCCAGGACGAAGTTGATGCCGAACAACTTGGACCAGAAGCGCGTGATGTCGCGCCAGATCGGCCGTCCGGTGATGACATAGACGCTCTCCATGATGACCAGCATGAAGGAGAGGCCAAGGGTGAGCGGGACGAAAAGGAAGTGGTAGAGTGCCGTGAGGGCGAACTGAAGGCGTGACAATTCGACGACAGCGAAGTCGATCATGGGGGGTCACCTTTGCATTTCTGGTGCGATCCGTGCGTAGCCCCTTGGAGTGCAAAGGCATTCCGGGCATTGATCGCAGTCAATCCCAAGTAGCGGCGTGCTCGAACGCGGCACTTGCGTCACGCGCTTGCACTCAATAGCCCCCGCCTAGGCCTCGCCAGGTCTCGAGTCAATATCACTTACACAGTTGCCGATTTATGAAACCCAAAAGAGCCGGGCAGTTCTGCGCCCTCGATATCCTCGGTGCGGCCCTGTTTTCCTGGGGAATTTCCGGCGGCGTGGAAGCACTTGTGGCGGGTACGGCCCTCTTTGGCTGGCTCGTCTGCCTTGCAGGAGGAGCGCTCCTGCGCGCCAGCAGCGTCCTCCTCGTGCACCATTTCGCAATGCCTGGTGCGCAAATCGGTGCAAACCTTTGGCGCCGCGCCGCGATGTCGCGCCTGCTTGGGGGGCGCCTCCCCGCACCGGTCAGTGCGGGAACCAGCGCGGCGCTGGCCATCGACCACGTCCAGGCCATCGAGGAGCACGGTGCCCGCTTCCAGCCGGCCCGCGTCTCGGCGGTGGTCGGCCCGCTCCTTGCCATCGGCCTCATTGCCCTGGCGAGCTGGTTCTCCGCGCTGATCCTGCTCGCCACGCTGCTGCCCTTCGTGGTCGGCATGATCTTTGCCGGAACCGCCGCGCGGCGGGCCTCGGAACGTCAGCTCGACGCGCTGGCCGCGCTCTCCGGCCTCTTCGTCGACCGGGTCCGGCATCTTCCTCTCATCCGGCACTACGGCGCGCAGGCCCGCATCGCCCGCCAGGTCGAGGACGCCACCCACGGCGTGGCGACCCGCACCGTCGCGGTGCTGCGCGCCGCCTTCCTGTCGAGCGCGGTGCTTGAATTCTTCGCGGCCATCGCGGTTGCGCTCGTGGCGATCTACTGCGGCTTCGCGCTGCTGGGCCTCCTGCCCTTCACCCCGCCCGAGCCGCTGACGCTGGGCCGCGCCTTCTTTGCGCTCGCCATGGCGCCGGAGGTCTACCTGCCCATGCGCCGCCTTGCCGCCGCCTACCACGAGAAGCAGATGGGCGAGGCCGCCGAGAGCGCGCTGGCCGAGTATGCGCCCGGGCAGGACGAGGTGGAGGAAGCGTCCAGCACGCCCACCGCGGCGCCCTCTCCCTTCGACGGCCTCGTTGTCGAAGGGCTGATCCTGACCTGGCCCACCGTCTGCATCGGGCCTGTCGACCTGCGCCTGCCACGCACGGGCATCGTGGCCTTGAGCGGCCCCTCGGGCAGCGGCAAGACCAGCACGCTGGCCGCCATCGCCGGGCAGATCGAGGTCCCCTCGGGCCGGATCACGACCCTTGCCGGACATCCTCTCGATCGCGCCGACGTGGCCTGGGCCGCGCAGCGCCCGCTGCTGCTGCCCGGCTCGCTGCGCCGCAATCTCGCGCTTGCCGCGCCTGAGGCCTGCGATGCCGCCGTCCTGGTCGCCGCCCGCAGGGTCGGCCTTGGCCCGCTGCTGGAGAAGCGCGGCGGGCTCGACCTTGTCATCGACCACAAGGGCTCGGGCCTCTCGGGCGGCGAGCGACGCCGGATCGGGCTGGCCCGCGCGCTGCTTTCAGGCCGCCCGCTGCTCCTGTGCGACGAGCCCACCGCCGACCTCGATGCCGCCAGCGCCGCGCAGATCGTGGCCGTGCTGCAGGAACTTTCCCGCGAGCGGGCGCTCCTTGTCGCCACCCACGATGAAACCGTCCGGGCCATCGCCCAGCAGGAGATCGCCCTGTGAGCCGCCCCGCCTCCTCGCATCCGGTCGAACTGGCCCGCCCGACAGCCCCTGTCCGCCGCGTCCTGCGTCTGGGCACCCTCTCGGCCGTGGTCGCGGCGCTGAGCGGCTTGCTGCTGCTTGGGGTCTCGGGCTGGTTCCTGACCGGCGCGGCCATCGCGGGCGCCTCCGGCCTCCTGGCCGTGCAGGCGTTCAACTACCTGATCCCCAGCGCCGCGATCCGCCTCCTGGCCATTCTGCGCACGGTCAGCCGCTACGGCGAGCGCATGCTCTCGCACAAGGCCGCCTTGACCGCGATGGCGGACCTGCGCAGCCGCCTCTTCCGCCTGCTCGCCGCGCAGGACACCCGCCGTGCCCCCGATGTCTCGGCAGGCGAGGCGAGCGCGCGGCTGATCGGCGACATCGAATCGCTTGAAGACCTCATCGTGCGCCAGCCCACGCGCCCGGGCAGCCTGGCCGCCGCGCTGGCGGGCGTGGCCCTCGCCGCCCTTTCGGGCTGGCTACCCGCGCTGCTGCTGGCAGGGCTGCTCGTTGTCTTTCCCTTCGCCGTGACCGCGCTGTCGCGCCGCCTCACCGCCGCGCCTGCCCGCGCGGCCGCCGAAGCGCTGGGAGAGCTGCGCGCCCGCTATGTCGACATGGCGCAGGCCCGCGCCGAGATCGCAGCCTATGGCCTTGTCGAGACAGTTCTCGACGAGCTGGCCGAGCCCATCGCGCGCCTCGATGCCGCGCGCCGCTCGCTGTTCCGGGCGGAAGCCGGTGTTGCGGCCTTCCAGCTCCTCTACGGCGCGCTGGCAGCCATCGCCGTCCTTGCCACAGCCTCGAGCGGCCCCGCGCTTGCCGCGCTTGGCCTGCTCGCCGCCACCGCGGCCATCGAGGCGCTCGCCGCGATCTCGCGCACTGCGCTGCGCCAGGCCCGCGTCGAGGAAGGCCTGCGCCGCCTGGAAAGCCTCCTGGACCTTGCCGAGCAACCTTTGCCGGCAGCGCCAAGCGAGCCCCCCCTCGCCGCGCCCTTGCGGCTGGGAACCCACGACTTTGCCCCGGGCAGCCACATCGCCCTGCTGGGAACATCCGGCTCGGGCAAGACCCTTGCGCTTGAGGCGCTCGCCGGGCTTCGCGCAAGTACCGCGCCGATCTCGGTCGACGGTGCCCCGCTGGCCGAATGCACCGAGGATACCTTGCGCGGCCAGTTTGCGCTGAGCGCGCAGGACGCGCCCTTGCTCGCCGGATCGATCGCCGACAACCTGCGCCTCGCCCGCCCCGGAATCACCGAGGATGCGATGCGCGCCGCGCTCACCATTACCTGCCTCGACGAAAGGATCGCGCGCCTGCCCGCAGGCCTCGACACCATGCTGGGCGAGGACGGCGCACCGCTTTCGGGCGGGGAACGCAAGCGCCTCTCGCTGGCCCGCGCGCTGCTGGCCGGGCGTCCCTGGCTGCTGCTCGACGAACCCACCGAAGGGCTCGACGGTGCGACCGAACGCGAACTGGTACGCCGCCTTGGCGAATGGCTGCAAAGCACGGGCACGGGCCTGGTGCTGGTTTCCCACCGTCCGCATCCGCTTTCGCTGGCGCAGCACAGCCTGCCCATCGAAGCCCTGACCCGCGCCTGAGAGCAGGCACCGCGCAGACAAAAAACAGGCGGCCCGTCACGAGGTAGGGCCGCCCGAAGGTGGGGAGAAGCGGTTCGCACCGGGGCCAGAGACAGCCAGCGGTGCGCGACCGGCAACTCTCTTCTCGCAGATGCGGCAGGAACCGGCTTTGATCATGGTCAAATCGCAGTTGCGTTGATCACAATTCTTGACGCGCCCCACTCACGCGTGGAGGTGCTGCGAACATCTTTCGCGAAGTTCTTCGCAGAAGCCTTAATTCGCGCTCCCCTGCGTCGTTCTGGTCTTGGATGGGACATGACCGCTTTCGACCGACCCCGACCCCGCGCGAACGGCGGCTGCGCCAGTGCGCGCGCTTTGCGCTCACCGACGCCTGTGGCCAGCCGATCGAGGTAATGGTGCGCGACATATCCTCACGCGGGCTGAGCGCAGCCGCACTCGGCACACCGCCGCCCGCCGAGAGCGTCGTGCGCGCCCGGCTGGAGGACGGTCAGGAGCTGTGGGGCCTGGTGCGCTGGCGCGAGGGCAATCTCTTCGGGGTCGAGTTCGACACCCGCGAGGGCGCGCTCAAACCGCGGAACTGAAGCGCCGCAGCGAATCCTTGCGATAGGGATCGAAACGCGCCGCGATCGAGCGCGCGTAAGGCACGCCGCCCGGTCGGATGACAAGATCCTCGCCATCGATCTCGCACAGGTCCGCATCGAGATAGGGGCGCAGCAGCGGCAAGGCCTCGGCGCGCAGGGTCTCGCCAATCCGCGCGCGGCCCCGGCACAGCAGCGCCTCGATCACCGCGCCGCGGTGCTGGTCCTGCGCCGTGCGCGCGATGCCCCGGTTCACCGGCAGCCGGTCCTGCGAAAGCATCATGCGGTAGCGCCCGGTGTTCTTCTCGTTCTGGGCGAGCAGGCCCGGGAAGCCGCTGATCGCCGAAGCGCCCAGCCCCAGCAGCACTTCGGACGGGTCCTCGGTGAAGCCCTGGAAGTTGCGCCGCAAGGTGCCCTTCAACATGGCCTGCGCAAGACCGTCGCCGGGCAGGGCAAAGTGGTCGAAACCGACCGGCACGTAGCCCGCATCGAGCAGGAAGGAATAGCCATGCGCGGCCATCGCGAAGCGCGCCTGGGCGTCGGGCAGGTCGCTGGCGTCGATCTTGCGCTGGCGCGGGATCATGTGCGGGACGTGGGCATATCCGAACAGCGCGATACGGTCCGCGCCCAGAGCCACGGTCTGTTCGAGCGAAGCGTCAAGATCGGCCATGGTCTGTCCGGGAAGCCCGTACATCAGGTCGAAGTTCAGCGAGGTGATCCCCGCCGCGCGGAGCATCGCGGTCGAATTCTCGATCATGCGGGTCGGCTGGACGCGGCCGATGGCTTCCTGAAGGTGCGGCGCGAACGTCTGCACGCCAAGGCTCGCCCTCTCGATGCCAATGGCTCCGATCACCGAGGCCCATTCCGAGCCCAGCGTTCGCGGATCGAGTTCGATCGACATGACCGGGTTCGTCACCCCGAAATGCACGATCAGCGTGTCGACGATGCGCACGAAGTCGATGGGCGAGATGCCGTTGGGACTGCCCCCGCCAAAGGCGATGCGCGAGACCTTTGCGCCCTTGGGCACACGCTCGGCGACCAGGCCGATCTCGTGGTTGAGGGCGTCGAGATAGCTTGCCACGCGTTCGGCCTTGTTGGCCGCGCTCGTGTTGCACCCGCAGTACCAGCAGATCTTCTCGCAGAACGGAATGTGCACGTAGAGCGATATGTCCCCGCGCACGTCGGCGAGAGCCTGGACGAAGTCGCCTTCGCCCACCTCGTCGCCGAATTCGGCCGCGGTCGGGAAGCTCGTGTAGCGCGGTACCGGGACCGCCAGCAGATCGGGGTGATATGTCCACATGCAGGGGACCTTGGGCGATCCCACCGCGCGCTTCATTGCGATTGATCAAGCCACGCCGACAAGATCGCACAGGGGATGATTGCAGGGCCGAAAGGGCGCCTTGTCCTCACCCCTTCGCGGCGTCGTCGCTGTCATCTTCCTCGTCGATGAGGATGCGGTTGGCCGCCCCGTCGAGGTCCTCGAACTGGCCACTCTTCATCGCCCAGAAGAAGCCGACCAGGCCAACGAGCCCCATGATGAGCGCGAGCGGAATCAGAAAGCCAAGGATCGTCATGGTGCGCGCTTACGCCTGCTCGCTTGCCCGGCCCGCCGCGCGGGCAAGACGCAGCGAATTGCCCACGACGACCAGCGAACTGCCCGACATCGCGATCGCGGCGACGAGCGGGGTCACATGGCCCGCAATGGCAAGCGGCACGGCAAAGACGTTGTAGATCGCGGCCATCGCGAAGTTCTGGCGCACGATCGCCATGGTCCGGCGCGCCACGCGCAGCGCCAGCGCGACCGGCATCAGGCGCTCGCCCACGAAGACCGCATCGGCCGCCTGCTGGCTGACATCACTGGCCCCGCCCGGCGCAATGGAGACATGCGCACCGGCAAGGGCCGGCCCGTCGTTGAGGCCATCGCCGACCATCAGCGGGAAGTGACCTGCGCCCTTCAGCCGCTCGAGCAGCGCCAGCTTTCCGGCCGGCTTCATCGAATGGGTGGCGAACAGCCCAAGGTCCTTGGCGACGGCGCCAACGGAGGTTTCGCGGTCGCCCGAAACGATGGCCGCCGTGACGCCCTGCCCGGAAAGCTCTGCCAGTGTTTCGCGCACATCGGGACGCAGCGGATCGGAGAAGGCAAGGCGTGTACGCGAGCCATCGACAAGCAGGTCAACGGCAAGTCCGCCCACCTCGAATTCGGGGCGCAGCAACGCGACGTCGCGGCCCTGGTAGCGCGCCTGCATGCCCTGCCCGGCTTCCTCGCTGACGCCGTCGAGCACGGCGGGCTCGGTACCTGCGGCACGCAGCGCCTTGGCCAGCCCGCGGCTGAGCGGATGACGGCTCGCCTGCGCCAGCGCGAGCGCCACGCTGCGCCCTTGCGCATCGAGCACGTCCAGGTCCACCGGGCGCGGTTCGCCCAGCGTCAGCGTACCGGTCTTGTCGAACAGCACCTGATCCACCTCGGCCAGACGTTCGAGCGCGGAACCGTCCTTGATGAGCAGGCCCCGGCGCATGAGCGCGCCCGAGGCGACAACCTGCGCCGCGGGCACGGCGAGGCCCAGCGCGCAAGGGCAGGTGATGATGAGCACTGCGACAGCGATGAGGAGCGACTTGTAGACCCCTGCCCCCGCCAGCCACCAGCCCAGGAAGCTGAGCGCGGCGAGGCTGTGCACGGCGGGCGCATAGAGGCGCGAGGCGCGGTCGGCGATGCGCACGTAGCGCGAGCGCGACTGTCCGGCCTCGTCCATGAGGCGCGCGATGTCGGCAATCGCGGTGTCCTGCGCGGCCGCCGTCACCTTGACCCGGACCGGATCGCCCAGGTTGATCATGCCGGCATGAATGGTCTCGCCCTCCAGCACGGGGCGGGGATCGCTCTCGCCCGTCAGCATCGAGGAATCGACGCGGGTGCGCCCTTCCACGATCACGCCATCGGCGGCGAGTGATTCGCCCGCGGCCACCAGCATGACCATGTTGGGCGCCAACCCCTCGGCCGCGACGTAGCGGGTCGAGCCGTCCGGGTTCAGCACTTGCGCGCCCTTGCCCATACGGCCCAGCAGCGCGGCAATCCCCGAGCGCGCGCGGCTGCGCATCATCGCGTCGAGAACGCGCCCTGCGAGCAGGAAAAAGAGCAGCATCACCGCGCCGTCGAAATAGGCGTGGGGGCCGCCGGTCAGCGTCTCATAGAGGCTCATGCCCGTGGCGAGCAGCACACCGATGCTGATAGGCACATCCATGTTGGTGCGCCGATAGCGCAGCGCCATCGCGGCCGAGGCGAAGAAGGGGCGCCCGGCATAGGCGATCACCGGCACCGCGATAAGCGCGCTGATCCAGTGGAACATGTCGCGCGTGATCGCGTCCGCGCCCGACCAGACCGATACCGAGAGCAGCATGATGTTCATCATGCCAAACCCGGACACAGCCAGCGCACGCGCCAATCGGCGCTGTTCGCCATCGTCGCGCGCCAGCGGGTTTTCGGCGGCGCGTTCGGCCTCGAAGCCGAGCTTGCGCAGGGCCTCGATCAGGTCATCGTCGGTGATCGCGGCGGCATGGTGGACGGCGACGCGCTTGGCCGAGAAGTTGACGCGCGCAGCCTCCACCCCTGCGATCGCGCCCAGCCCGCGCTCGACCTTGGCGATGCAGCCCGCACAGCGCATGCCCGGAACCGTGAAGCGGCTGTCGACGAAATCGGCCTCGGGTGTCGCGGCGGTGTCCGGGGACGGCGCCACGAGATCGGTGACGGGCGCGTTCACAGCACGGCCCGCTCTGTCCGCCAGACCGCGCCCTCGGGCGTCTCGACACGCAGGCGCAGCGTCCAGCGCCCTTCGGGCAGGACGGCGTCGCTGGCCCAGGTCCCGTCCGACCCGCGCGTGAAGGTCAGCGCCTGGTCGGGCTTGTGGCCGAGCGGGTGGCGCGCCTCGGCGAGAACCTGCGCGTCTTCGGGCGCGCCGGTGAGCTCGAGCTGGAGGCGGCCATCGCCGCGCCGCGCAACCGCGACCTGCCAGCCCAGCGCTTCCTCGCGGCGGGCCTCGTCGAGCCAGGTGTTGAACTTCTGGCTGGCGACGTAGGAGTTCTCGACGACAATGCCGCCAAAGGTACGGCTCGCCAGCGTGGCCATGAACACGTTGACCCCTACGATGACCGTGAAGCCGGCCACCAGGATCAGGGTCATGTGCTTGCCGGTAAAGGGCTTGCGCGTGGGGCGTTTCGCCATGTTCGTGTCACCTGCCATCATTCATCTCCGGGCGCATCGAACTGCGCCTTGGCGGTATCGCTTTCACGCTCTTCCCCCTGCGCTTCCAGGGTGAAGGCGAAATCCTGGTCGCGGGTGTCCTCTGGCGCCACCACATAGACCCGCACGACCTGCGTCGCATCGGGCGCGACGGTGCGCGTCAGGGTCCGCGAAGCGGCCTCACGGGCCATGTCCTCGGTCCACATCACCGCCCCGGGCAGGCCCTCGATGCCAAGGACCATGTCGCGCGGGCGGTTCTGCATGTTGTGCAGGCGCAGGGTATAGCCGTTGCGCACCGAACCATCGCTCATCAGAATATAGGGCGGGTTGCGGTCCTTGGCGACCGAGACATCGGTGTGGACGCGCGTGCCCAGCATGAAGAGCAGACCCAGTCCGATCCCCGCCCAGACCGCGAAGTAGACGAGCGTGCGCGGGCGCCAGATCAGCTTGGCGTGCCGGGTGGGCGGATGGCCCTTCTTCTCGTTCTCCGCGTCTTCCAGCGTCGCGTAGTCGATGAGGCCGCGCGGGCGGCCGGTCTCGGCCATGACGCGGTCGCAGGCATCGATGCACAGCGCGCAGGTGATGCAGCCGATCTGCGGCCCCTCGCGGATGTCGATGCCGGTCGGGCAGACCGCCACGCACTGGTTGCAGTCGATGCAGTCGCCGTATTCGCCGGGGTTCTTCTGCGCCTTCTTGAGGCTGCCGCGCTTCTCGCCGCGCCACTCCTTGTAGGTGACGATGAGGCTCTTCTCATCGAGCATCGCGGTCTGGATGCGCGGCCAGGGGCACATGTAGATGCACACCTGCTCGCGCATGAAACCGCCCAGCGCAAAGGTGGTGAGCGTGAGGACAAGCACCGTGCCGTAGGCGACGGGCGCGGCCGTGCCGCTCCAGAACTCCTGGTGGAGCGTGGGGGCATCGGCGAAGTAGAAGATCCACGCGCCGCCCGTGGCGAAGGAGATCGCGAGATAGATCGCCCACTTGAACACGCGCCGCGCGATCTTGGCCGGGCCCCAGGGGGCCTTGTAGAGGCGAAACCGCGCGTTGCGGTCCCCGTCGATAAGGCGGTCGACGTGCTGGAACAGGTCGGTCCAGACCGTCTGCGGGCAGGCATAGCCGCACCACGCACGGCCCACCGCGCTCGTCACCAGGAACAGGCCGATGCCCGCCATGATGAGGAGGCCCGCCACGAAATAGAATTCCTGGGGCCAGATCTCGATGCCGAACATGTAGAAACGGCGGTGTTCAAGGTCGATCAGCACCGCCTGGTCGGGCGCATAGGGACCGCGGTCCCAGCGCAGCCAGGGGGTCACCCAGTAGATCGCCAGGCACGCCGCCATGATCGCCCACTTGATGCGGCGAAACTTGCCATCGATGCGCCGGTTGAAGACCGGCTCGTGCTTGGCATAGAGCGAGACCGGAGCCTCGGCGCTGGGGGTGATCGGTTCTGGCTTGTTCATGTCCGTTGTCCGCCCGTCATCGAAATGGGGGGCTGAGCGGCCCGGAAGGTGTGGTCCGGCTTACGCGATGGGGGCGAAAGACCGGGATACGCCTGAAGGGTCGGGCCGGGGTCCTTGCCACCCCGGCCCCTGTCAGTCCGTTGTCAGTCCTGTGTTACTCGCGTGTCTCGGCGGCCTCTTCGGCGATATCCTCGCCTTCAGGTGCCGCATCGGCCACCGGTGCCGCGAACTCCTCGCCGCCGCCCAGCGAGTGGACGTAGGCGGCCAGCATCTTGATCGTGACCGGATCGAGGCGTTCGCCCCAGGCCGGCATCACGCCGTGATGCGGGTGGTGGATCTGCGCTTCGACTTCGGCCTTGCTGCCCCCGTCGAGCCAGATCGCGTCCGAGAGGTTGGGAGCACCCAGATCCCGGTTGCCCTTCGCGTTCTCGCCGTGGCAGACCGCGCAGTTGTCGGCAAAGACCTGCGCGCCGCGCTGGGTGGCCGCGCTCGTCTTCTCCTTGCCCGAGAGGCTGAGGACATAGCCGGCCACATCGCGGATCTGACCAGCATCGAGCAGGCCGTCGCTGCCGAAGTTGGGCATCATCGACTGGCGCGTCATCTCTTCGCCCGGCTGGCGGATACCGTAGATGAGCGTGGTCTCGATGGTCTGGAGGTCACCGCCCCACAGCCAGTCGTCGTCGTTGAGGTTGGGATAGCCCTTCGAACCTGCTGCGCCCGCGCCGTGGCACTGCACGCAGTTGACCTTGAAGGCCGCCGAGCCGCCCGCAACCGCCGCGCGCATCAGTTCGGGGTGCTGGGGCAGTTCCTCGATCGGCATGTCGGCCAGCGAGGCGACGGTCCTGGCGCGCGCTGCGGCGGCCTCGTCCATTTCCTTGGCGAGCTGCCCACGGCTGGTCCAGCCCAGGACGCCCTGCGTGGCCGAGCTGATCCCCGGCCAGGCCGGGTAGGCCACGGTATAGCCGATCGCAAAGACGATGCAGGCGTAGAAGGTCCAGAGCCACCAGCGCGGCAGCGGCGTGTTCAGTTCCTCGATCCCGTCCCATTCGTGGCCGACGGTCTCGGTCTGCGTGGCTTCGTCAAAACGCTTGTCAGCCATCGTTCTCGTCCTTGAAGATCATGGTGGCAGCTTCCTCGTTCCTGGCCCGGTGGCCCGGCCGGAAAGGCCAGGCGACGAGCACGAGGAAGACCAGCATCATGGCGAGGAGCCCCCAGCTGTCGGCGATGTGCCGCAGCGTCTCGTAAGTGGAGTGCGCGTTCATCGCCCCTTCTCCGAAGCGAGTTCCTCCTGAGCCGCCGCGTCGTTGACGTCGACGAGGGTGCCCAGCATCTGCAGGTAGGCGACCAGCGCGTCCATTTCGGTCAGGCGTGAAGGGTCGCCGTCGAAGTCGCGGATCTGCGACTTGGGATAGCGCTCCTCGAGGTCGCCGGCGTCGGCCATCGGGTCGGCCTGGGCCGACAGGTCGGCCATGGCCATCTCGATGTCCTTGTCGGTGTAGGGCACCCCGACATGGCGCAGCGCGGTGAGGTTGGCCGCGATGTCGGGGACGTCGAGGTCGTTCTCGGCGAGGAACCCGTACTTGGGCATCACGCTCTCGGGCACCACCGACTGCGGGTCGGTGAGGTGCTGGACGTGCCAGCTGTCCGAGTAGCGCAGGCCCACGCGCGCCAGGTCCGGCCCGGTACGCTTGGAGCCCCACTGGAACGGGTGGTCGTACATCGATTCGGCGGCGAGGCTGTAGTGGCCATAGCGCTCGACCTCGTCGCGGAAGGGACGGATCATCTGGCTATGGCACACGTAGCACCCCTCGCGCACGTAGATGTCGCGGCCGGCCTGTTCGAGCGGGGTGTAGGGGCGCATCCCCTCCACCTTCTCGATGGTGTTGTCGATCCAGAACAGCGGGGCGATCTCGACGATGCCGCCCACGATCACCGCACCAAAGGCGCAGACGCCGAGCAGGGTGATGTTCTTTTCGAGCTTCTTGTGGCGCTCGGTCATGGAAGTCATTTTACCTGTTCCCTTTCCAAGCGCTTCAGTTGGCCTGCGCGGCGCGGGCGCCGGGCAGCGGCTTGTCGGCCTCGGGATCGTAGGAAGCGTTGTGCATCGGCGCTTCCTCGCGCAGCTGGCCTGCGATGGTCTTCCACACGTTGAGGACCATGATCGCACCGCCCGCGAGGTAGAGCAGGCCACCAAAGGCGCGCATCGCGTACATCGGGTACATCCGGGCGACGGTGTCGGCGAAGGTGTTCACGAGGTACCCGTCCGCGCCGTATTCACGCCACATGAGGCCCTGCATGATGCCTGCGACCCACATGCTCGCGGCGTAGAAGACGATGCCGATGGTCGCGAGCCAGAAGTGCCAGTTGACCATGCGCACCGAGTAGAGCCGCTCACGGTTCCACAGGCGCGGCACCAGGTAGTAGATCGCGCCAAAGGTGATCATGCCGTTCCAGCCCAGCGCGCCCGAGTGCACGTGGCCGATGGTCCAGTCGGTGTAGTGCGAGAGCGAGTTGACGAACTTGATCGACATCATCGGCCCCTCGAAGGTGCTCATGCCGTAGAAGGCGAGCGCCATGACCATCATGCGGATGATCGGGTCGGTGCGGACCTTGTCCCAGGCGCCGTTCAGCGTCATCAGGCCGTTGATCATGCCGCCCCAGCTGGGCATCCACAGCATGATCGAGAAGACCATGCCCAGCGTCTGCGCCCAGTCGGGCAGCGCGGTGTAGTGCAGGTGGTGCGGTCCGGCCCAGATGTAGATGAAGATCAGCGACCAGAAGTGGATGATCGAAAGGCGGTAGGAATAGACCGGACGTTCGGCCTGCTTGGGCACGAAGTAGTACATCATCGCCAGGAAGCCGGCGGTCAGGAAGAAGCCCACCGCGTTGTGGCCGTACCACCACTGCACCAGCGCGCCCTGCACGCCCGCAAAGACGGGGTAGCTCTTCGAGCCGACCAAGCTCACCGGCCAGTCGAGGTTGTTGACCACGTGGAGCATGGCCACGGTGATGATGAAGGAGAGGTAGAACCAGTTCGCAACGTAGATGTGCGGCTCGGAGCGCTTGATGATCGTGCCCACGAAGACCGCGAGGTAGCAGACCCACACGATCGTCAGCCACCAGTCGACGTACCATTCGGGCTCGGCGTATTCCTTGGACTGGCTGATGCCCAGCACGTAGCCGGTGGCCGCGAGCACGATGAACAGCTGGTAGCCCCAGAACACGAACCGCGCGAGGCCCGGGAAGGCCAGGCGCGCCCGGCAGGTGCGCTGCACGACGTAGTAGCTCGTGGCGATCAGCGCGTTCCCCCCGAACGCAAAGATCACCGCCGAGGTGTGCAGCGGACGCAGACGGCTGAAGTTGAGGTAGGGCTCGAGGTTGAGCCAGGGCCAGGTCAGCTGGGCGGCGATGAACACACCCGCCGCAAAGCCCACCACGCCCCAGAACACCGTCGCGATGACCCCCCAGCGCACCGGGTCGTCATCGTAGCGGCCCTCGTCGGGCATCCTGAGGATACCGCGCGCGATCGCGCTGTAATCCGCGCTGCGCACCGTGAACCACACGGCGATCAGCGCGGCCAGCGCGACGATGCTCATGTGAATGGCGAAACCCCCATCAGCCGCGAGCGCGACCCCGATGACGGCAAGGAAGAGCACGGCGAGCCAGAGGCCTGCCCGCGCGAGAACCGTTACCATATCATTTCTCTTTCGAGACTGTTGCTGAACCTGACGAACGCCTTGGAGAGTAACACCTGATCCAGCATTGATAATGATCAAATTGCACGAGCAATGAATTTAAACGCAGCTTTCCGTTGTTTTGCGCGCGATCAAATCAACTTGCTCGCAATTGCCGCAAAGGCATTTCCGCAGCCGCTCAAGAGGGGGGACACGCATGGTGCGGCCCCGGCGGCAATGGAAGAAATGACTATGCGCAAGATGACGATGTTCGTCGCCCTGGCCGCGGCCACTGCCCTTTCCACGCCCGCCATGGCTGGCAGTCCGGACGGCAAGTTCCAGGTCAAGGTGCTCGGCACGGCCGTCCTGCCCAACGGCGAGATCGACAAGATCAAGTACCTCGATGCGGGTCTGGGCGACACGCTTGCCGACATGGGCGTGAGCGACGTCGACGCCAAGGCGAACGACAACGTGGTGCCCACGCTCGCGGTCGAATACTTCTTCAACCAGAACTTCTCGCTCGAGACGATCTGCTGCTTCACCCAGCACCACGTCAACGGCGCCGCCGACCTCTCGGGAACCGAGCTGGTCGACCACGTCCTGATCCTGCCCGCTACGGTAACGCTGAAGGCTCACCTGCCCACCGGCACCCCCTTCAAGCCCTACATCGGCGCGGGCCCCTCGGTCTTCTTCGTGTTCGATGAAAAGCCGGGCGCAACCGCCCAGGCATTGGGCGTGGACCGCGTGAAGATGTCGAACTCGTTCGGCGTGGCGCTGCAGGGCGGTGTTGACATCGCGCTGGGCGACAGCGGCTTTGGCGTCTCGCTCGACGCCAAGAAGTACTTCATGAAGCCGACCGCCAAGTTCTACGTCGAGGACACCAAGGTGCTCGAGACCAAGCACAACCTGGATCCCTGGGTTCTCAGCGCGGGCGTCACCTACCGCTTCTGAGCCCGGGCGAGGCCCAGGGCCTCCACTTCAAGGGACACACGCTGCATGCGAGGAAAGGGGGAGCACACCGCTCCCCCTTTTTTGCGTGCCTGTGCCGGGCCCTTTTACAGCTTCCTGAAATTGACCGTCGCGTTGAACAGGAACACGGCGGTCCCCGCCACCAGCGAGGCTGCGATCCGGGCGGCCAGATAGGGCACGCCCAGGACATCGCTCAGCAGCGTGAACGCCCCCAGGATCAGCCCCAGCCCGACCAGCGCGTTGCCGACGAAAAGAACATAGCCGGACGCCATCCCGCGCGCGCTGCCCCGGAAGATCCAGATCCGCGCGAGAACGTAGTGGAGCGCATTGGCGAGGAGGAAGCCGAGTGCCACCGCCAGCAACCGACCGGCCCCAGCCTTCTCCGCCAGGACCCAGATGAAAGCCAGATCAAGGAGGAATGTCGCGACACTCGCGAGGGCATTGCGCAGATAGAGATCGAGCCCCTTGCGGGTCAGGACGCGGCGCAGAAAACCTCGCCCGCCAATCCCGGGATCAACGCCTTCAGGGGGCACACTCGAGGTCGCCTCGGGCGCAATATCGTACGAATTCGAACGCGGTGGCATGCCTTGCCCAACTCGCTACCCGGCGCACGGTTTCCGATCCGACCATGCGGTCTGTGCACGCGCGCATGCATCGCGTGCGGCACTCCGCCCACGGCACGGTCCAGGTCTTGTGCGAATCAGCCCGCTTCGGCCGCGAGCGCATCCATGTCGCGAATGATGACATCGCGGCGCGAGGGCAGGTCGATGATGCCTTCGTTGCGCAGCCGCGTGAACTGGCGGCTCACCGTTTCGATCGTCAGGCCCAGCACGTCGGCAATCTGCTGGCGCGAGAACGGCAACGTGAGGTGGCGCTCCTGCGGAGCATCGAGCGGGATCTTGCAGCCGCTGCCCCCCAGGCGCTCGGTCATCTCGACCAGGAAGCTTGCCATCTTCTCGGCCGCCGACTTGCGGCCCAGCAGCAGCATCCAGCGGCGCGTGCGGTCCAGTTCGCCCAGCGTACGCTCGAGCAGCTTGTGCTCCAGCGAGGGGTGCTCACGGGCAAAGGCATCGAAATCGCGGCGCGAGAACACGCAGACCTTGGCTTCGGTAAGCGCGGTCACACCGTGCCCACTGGTGCCGCCAAAGGGACGCCCGATAAAGTCGGAAGGGTAGACCACGCCGACGATCTGCTCGCGCCCATCCTCGGTGTTGGTCGACAGCTTGAGGACACCCTCGATCACGTTGGCGACGAGGACCGAATCCTCGCCCTCCCAGATCAGCGATTCGCCCGGCGTGATCTTGCGCGTGCGCCCGATCGCATTGAGGGCCTCGAGTTCGTTGGCGTTGAGAGACGCACAAATCGCCCGGTTCCGGACAACACAAAGGTCACAAGTCGACATGATGTTCCGTTATCAGTGCCTGCAGCTGCACACAAGTTTCGGCAGATACCTCAATCGACTGCACATGAAAAGTAACTAGCATTTGCAAAAGCCGTCAGGTGAACGGCACCGCGCGCTCCAAACTCAGGCTTCGTAACGGACCTCGACAGGCGGCAGGCCCGCGATTTCGCCGCGGAGATGCTGTCCCGGACGGACAGGACCGACCCCGGCAGGGGTTCCGGTAAAGACGAGATCACCCGGTGCCAGGGTCACGTAACGCGAGAGATGCGCAATGATCTCCGGCACCGACCAGATCATCTGCGCGATGTCGCCCTGCTGGCGCACCTCTCCATCGAGTTCGCAGCGGATCACAGCGTCGCGTGGCGGCATCCCCGGCAAGATAGGCCCCAGCGGTGCCGAGGCATCGAAGCCCTTGGCCATGTCCCAGGGACGGCCCTTCGCCTTGGCCTCGGCCTGGAGATCCCGTCGCGTCATGTCGAACCCGACGGCCGCGCCGAAGACAAGCGCCTCGGCATCCTCGGGCGCCAGGTCATGCCCACCGCCCCCGAGCGCGACGACCAGTTCCACTTCGTGATGCAGGTTCTCGGTAAGGGAGGGGAAGGCAAGCACACTGCCGGAAGGCACCACCGCATCGGCCGGCTTGCTGAAGAAGAAGGGGGAGGGACGATCGGGATCGCTCCCCATTTCCCGCGCATGCTCGGCATAGTTCTGCCCCACACAGTAGATCCGCCGCACCGGAAAGACAGCCCCCTTACCCTGCACCTCGGCCAGGACAGGTGCGAATTCAGGCAGCGGCAGAGGGGTTGCGGGCATGACGTTTTCCTTTCCACACGTAGGCCGGGCCTGACTCATCTGGTCCTGCGAACCGGAGCGACATGCTTTGCCCTAAAGATTTGCACCTCAAAGCGAAAGCACACGAACCCGATCACGCCCCCAATCTGGAGGAGGAATTATCCGAGGGCCCTGGCCTTCGTAAGCGTCCGGGCTCGGTCGCGTTGCGAGGTAAGAGCGTGAAGGTGATGGACCTCCAGTAAGGAGTCTCTTTCTGGACTCCAGAAGGAGGCCAAGTGACAGACCGGGTGGAGATCATCGCGCGCACGGAGCGGCGCAGGAAGTATTCGGATGCGGAGAAGGCCGCGATCCTGGCCGAGGCGGATCAGGAGGGCGTTTCTGTTCGCGATGTTGCCAGGCGCCATGAGATTGCGGAGAGCCTGATCTACAACTGGCGTTCGGCCCGCCGGCAGGCAACGGCGATCGCCAGCGAGCCACTGGAGTTCATTCCCTACGGTTCGATCGTGACGACCGAACCCGCGCCCACGGCGCCGGTGCCAGCCCCTCAGGTGAAGGCCGCGCCGTCTAGTACGCCGATGCCGGAAGACCTGGTGCGTCCGCATCCCGGCGCGAGGCCTGGCGCGATAGACATCGATCTGCCCAGCGGGGTCCGCCTGTCCACGGACAGCTACGTCAACGAGAAGGCGCTGGCCCGCGTTCTTCGTGCGCTTCGGGATGTATCGTGATTTCGCTGGCGCCCGGAACGAAGGTCTATCTGGCAAGCAAGCCGGTCAGCATGCGTCTGGGGTTCGATGGGCTGGCCGCGCTCGTTCGGCCGCTGTTCGCGGTCGAGCCATTCGGCGGGCATGTCTTTTTGTTTCGCAGCAAGAACGGCAACTACCTGAAGGCGCTGCACTGGGATGGCAGCGGCCTTTGCCTTTTTGCCAAGCGCCTGGAGCGTGGCCGTTTTGTCTGGCCTCCGCTCATCGAGGGCGGCGTTGTGCTCACCCCGGCGCAGTTTGCACTGCTGATCGAAGCGATGGACTGGAGGCGTACGGTAGCGCCCGACCCGCCGCGCCTGCCGGTCCAGATTTGATGTATAAAATGGCGTATTTCCGGGCTTTTTTCTTGGGTGCTGAACCCGATTCTGCTAATGGGGGGCGTGTCCCCCGACGATCTCGAACTCCCTACCGATCCCGCAGAACTGCGCGCGTTTGCCGAGGCGATGCGCGCACGTCTGGCCGCTTCGGAACAGGCGCTGGAAGCCGAACGCGAAGCGCATGAGGCGACCCGCAACGCGGTCAAGCTGATCACGCTCCAGATCGAGAAGCTCAAGGTCCAGTTGGCCCGGCTCTGGCGCATGAAGTTCGGCCAATCCTCCGAACGACTTACCCTTCAGGCTGATCAGCTCGAACTCACGCTCGAGGATCTCGAGGCCGAGCATGCCCATGCCGAGTGCGTAATTGCAGGTCATGTGCCCGACGATGCTCCCGCCAAAGCGGCGCAGCGCAAACCCCGCCGTGCACCGCTTCCCGAACATCTGCCCCGCGACGAGGTCATGCACGCAGCGCCCGATGCCGAGGGTTGCTCGGCCTGTGGCGGCACGATGGGCAAGCTCGGCGAGGACGTTACCGAAGTGCTGGAATATATCCCAGGTCGCTTCCGCGTCGTGCGTCATGTCCGCCCTAAGCTTTCCTGCAATCGCTGCGATGCGATCAGCCAGGCCCCTGGACCGGCGCTGCCCGTTCCGCGCGGCCGCGCCGGTCCGGGGCTGCTGGCCCATGTCATCGTATCGAAGTTTGCCGACCATCTGCCGCTCTATCGCCAGTCGCAGATCTACGCCCGCGAAGGTGTCGAGATCAGCCGCTCAACGATGGCGGACTGGCTCGGCCAGGCAAGCTGGCTGCTGCAACCGCTGGTTGATCGGATCTCCGATCACGTCATGGCCAGCGTGAAGGTCCATGCCGACGACACGCCCGTTCCCGTGCTGGCGCCGGGGACCGGGAAGACGGCGACCGGGCGATTATGGGTCTACCTTCGCGACAACCGACAATGGAGTCCCTTGGACAAGCCAGCGGCGCTGTTCCGCTACAGCCCAGACCGCAAGGGCGAGAGACCGCGCGAGCATCTCAAGACCTTCACGGGCTTCCTGCAGGCCGATGCCTATGCCGGTTTTGACCGCCTTTATGCGAGTGACCGCAAGCCGGTGCCGATCACACCGGTCGCCTGCTGGGCGCACGCCCGGCGCAAAATCAACGATGTCTACAAGGCGGACCCGCACTCGGCCGCAGGCAAGGGCCTGCTCATGATCCGTGACCTTTACGAGATTGAGCGGCAAATTTCCGGTGAGCCGGCCGATACTCGCTGCAGGGCACGCAAGGCGTCACTGCTCAAGGCGATGGATTTCTTCGCCTGGGCCAATGACGTGCTGTCCAAGGCGTCCGCCCGATCGCCGCTGGCCGAAGCGCTGCGCTATGCCGTGAAGCTCAAGCCGCAATTGCTCGCTTACACCCAAGACGGCAGGCTCGAGATCGACAACAACCCGGCGGAGAATGCCCTCAGGGGCATAGCCGTTGGCCGCAAGAACTGGATGTTTGCTGGCGCGGACTGCGGCGGCGAGCGCGCCGCCGCCATGTATTCGCTACTGGAAACCGCCAAGCTCAACGGCGTCAATCCGCAGGAATGGCTGGCCGATGTCCTCGATCGGATCGGCAAGGGGCATCCCATCAACCGGATCGATGAACTGCTGCCTTGGAACTGGGCCACCTGGCAGGCGTGAACGCGCATTTTGGGTGGATTGTGGTCATTGCCGCAATCGGGAACGAAGGTCTGCTATCCGAGATTTCGGTTCAAAAGCTGCCTTTCCGGACACGCCGACAAAGCTGCCGTTGTTCATTTCCACAGAGCCGCTATGATTACCTCATGTCCGGGTTTCGCCATACCATGGCCTTTGCGGCTCTAGTCATGACAGGGACTGTCTCTTTCGCATCGTCGGTCCATTCAGGACCCTTCTATTTGCAGTTCCAGCCGCACAGCGAGAAGCTGACGGAGCCAAGCACAGGTGTGGATGTCATTGCTGATGCAATGCGAGTCTTGCCATATGCAGCATATCTTTGCTCAACTAGCGGCGATCAGCCCTATAGGCGACAGTGGCAGCGGCTAAGAATAGTTCAGAGCGAGCTTGCTGCCGCTGGAGTGTCACGGCGGAAAATCTACATTGGAACGCTCTGCGACCAGTCAGTCAAGGGCAGAGATGCGAGTCATACTCCCAGAGATTCCGTGTTCGTAGCATTAGGCCCGCCTGAAGCCATCAAACGCCTTGCACGATCAATGTGAAACGTCCGCTCCCCCCGACATTGATGCCATAGCGTCCGAAGCGGGGGCTGCTTGAAAGCGGCCGCTCATTTCTCGCGATTTGACTGGCCGACTTGGGGCGTTTCCTGCCGCCAACGGTCCCGGGCGGACGCTTACTGGCCTTCGTGCCCCCAGGCCTGTGGAGGTTGGCGCTTTTGGCGTGGGTGGGTTGTGATTTTCGGGTGCCTTGAACGGCAAAAGCCCGCCGGGAGGGCGGGCTTTGGAGAGGGGATGTTTTGTATTGGTTGCGGGGGTAGGATTTGAACCTACGACCTTCAGGTTATGAGCCTGACGAGCTACCGGGCTGCTCCACCCCGCGTCACCGATGTTGTGCGTTCCTTTGAGAGACGCAAAAAGGGCCCTTTTTGGGGGCCCTTTTAGAGGCCTTTGGGGCCTTTTGTCATTGTGATGGGTTTTTATGATCTTGCGCTGGCTACAATGCCTGGCGACGTCCTACTCTTCCAACGCTTGAGCGTAAGTACCATCGGCGCTGGCAGGTTTCACGTCCGAGTTCGAGATGGGATCGGGTGGGTCACTGCCGCTATGGCCACCAAGCAATGGAGCGAGCGCAAGATTTTTAATCGATGAAGTCCGTGCAGATTAGTTACTGGCTTTGATTGATCGTCCGATCACCGCCGACGGTCCTTGGCAGGACTGTCATTGATGGTGGGATTCTACAAGCATGAACAGAGTTATTAGGACCAGTTAGCTTCACGCGTTACCGCGCTTCCACACCTGGCCTATCAACGTGATGGTCTATCACGACTCGATGATACCTAATCTCGAGGGAGGCTTCCCGCTTAGATGCTTTCAGCGGTTATCCCTTCCATACATAGCTACCCTGCTGCGCGGCTGGCGCCACGACAGGTACACCAGAGGTATGTTCATCCCGGTCCTCTCGTACTAGGGACAACTCCTCTCAAGTATCGACGCCCACGGCAGATAGGGACCAAACTGTCTCGCGACGTTCTGAACCCAGCTCACGTACCACTTTAATTGGCGAACAGCCAAACCCTTGGGACCTGCTCCAGCCCCAGGATGTGATGAGCCGACATCGAGGTGCCAAACGATTCCGTCGATATGAGCTCTTGGGAATCATCAGCCTGTTATCCCCGGCGTACCTTTTATCCGTTGAGCGATGGCCCTTCCACGAGGGACCACCGGATCACTATGACCGACTTTCGTCTCTGCTCGATTCGTCAATCTCGCAGTCAGGCAGGCTTATGCCATTGCACTCTTGCAGCCGGTTTCCAACCGGCCTGAGCCTACCATCGCGCGCCTCCGTTACTCTTTAGGAGGCGACCGCCCCAGTCAAACTACCCGCCACAGAGGGTCCCTGTACCGGCTAACGGTACTAGGTTAGACATTAAAAAATCACAGGGTGGTATTTCACCTATGGCTCCACACCAGCTGGCGCCGATGTTTCAAAGCCTCCCACCTATGCTACACAATAATTTTCCAATGCCACTCTGAAGCTGCAGTAAAGGTGCACGGGGTCTTTCCGTCTAACCGCGGGTACTCCGCATCTTCACGGAGAATTCAATTTCGCTGAGCATATCCTGGAGACAGTGGGGAAGTCGTTACGCCATTCGTGCAGGTCGGAACTTACCCGACAAGGAATTTCGCTACCTTAGGACCGTTATAGTTACGGCCGCCGTTTACCGGGCTTCAACCCGAGCTTGCACTCCTCCTCTTAACCTTCCGGCACCGGGCAGGCGTCAGACCTATACGTCGTCTTGAAGCCGACTTAGCAGAGCCCTGTGTTTTTGCTAAACAGTCGCTACCCCCTGGCCTGTGCCCCCCGACAGTGCTTGCGCATAGCCGGGGCCTCCTTCTTCCGAAGGTACGGAGGCAATTTGCCGAGTTCCTTCAGGATACTTCTCTCAAGCGCCTTGGTATACTCTACCTGACCACCTGTGTCGGTTTCGGGTACGGTCTATACGGTGGGGCTATTTCGACTGCTTCGAAGCACGTTCAATCCGATAAGAACGTACAACACACGCAATCCGTCACACACCACCAGGCCCACGAATATTAACGTGGTTCCCATCGACTACCCCCTTCGGGCTCGTCTTAGGGGCCGGCTTACCCTGCTCAGATTAGCTTTAAGCAGGAACCCTTGGTCTTTCGGCGAGAGGGCATCTCACCCTCTTTGTCGCTACTCATGTCAGCATTCGCACTTCCGATACGTCCAGAGTCGGTTACCCTTCTCCTTCACTCGCTTACGGAACGCTCCGCTACCGCTCAGAACAAAGTTCTGAACCCTAAGCTTCGGTGCATCACTTTAGCCCCGTTACATTTTCGCCGCAGGAACCCTTATTTAGACCAGTGAGCTGTTACGCTTTCTTTAAAGGATGGCTGCTTCTAAGCCAACCTCCTGGTTGTTTTGGGATTCCCACATGCTTTCCCACTTAGTGATGACTTGGGGACCTTAGCTGTAGGTTAGGGCTGTTTCCCTTTTGACGACGGACCTTAGCACCCGCCGTCTGTCTGCCGAACAAGACTCGTTGGTATTCGGAGTTTGGTTAGAATTGGTAGATCTCGCGACCCCCGCATCCATCCAGTGCTCTACCCCCAACGGCATACATTCGACGCTCTACCTCAATAGATTTCGCGGAGAACCAGCTATTTCCCGGCTTGATTGGCCTTTCACCCCTAAACACAACTCATCCGAGAATTTTTCAACATTCAACGGTTCGGTCCTCCAGTGCGTGTTACCGCACCTTCAACCTGGTCATGCCTAGATCGCCGGGTTTCGGGTCTAATACACCATACTCAGTCGCCCTATTCAGACTCGCTTTCGCTGCGCCTACACCTAACGGCTTAAGCTTGCATGGTACATTAAGTCACTGACCCATTATGCAAGAGGTACGCTGTCACCCCCTATGGGGCTCCAACTGCTTGTAAGCATCCGGTTTCAGGTACTGTTTCACTCCCCTCATCGGGGTGCTTTTCACCTTTCCCTCACGGTACTGGTTCGCTATCGGTCATGTACGAGTATTTAGGCTTGGAGGGTGGTCCCCCCATGTTCAGACAGGATTTCACGTGTCCCGCCCTACTCAAGTCCTGGAACCTCACTTTTGCATACGGGGCTGTCACCCGCTATGGCCACTCTTTCCAAAGTGTTCTGCTAGTTTAGTTCCAGGCACTGGCCTGGTCCGCGTTCGCTCGCCACTACTAACGGAATCTCGGTTGATGTCTTTTCCTCTGGTTACTTAGATGTTTCAGTTCACCAGGTTCGCTTCACCAAGCCTATATATTCAGCTCGGTGATACCTTATCCACCTCACTCAAAAGCTGCCGAAGCAACCATCGAGAGAAATGGTGAAGGTGGGTTTCCCCATTCGGAAATCGCCGGATCAAAGTTTGCTCACAACTCCCCGACGCTTATCGCAGCGTGCCACGTCCTTCATCGCCTGTACATGCCAAGGCATCCACCAGATGCTCTTACCTCACGCTTGAGAATCCACACCATCAACGACAGCCCTGCATAGAGACTGCGTCGTAATAGGTGCGGACGATTTATCTCAGCCAGATAATAAAATCTGTTGTAACGCATGGTTGATTACCCAACGTCTGGATAATCCATGCGCCACGGCATCGATTAAAAAACCCATTCACAATGTCAAAGATCTGCGGGCAAATCCCGCTAACCGGTCCGAAGACCGGAACTGTTTCGCTTCATCGCTGGAGTACTGTTCGTGTGTACGGCTGGTGGAGCCTATCGGGATCGAACCGATGACCTGATGCTTGCAAAGCAACCGCTCTCCCAGCTGAGCTAAGGCCCCGTATTTGCCAGCCTCAAGCGCCGGCGTCGACATGCGTCGACTTGGCTATCCTCGCATAAGCTCGGACGGCCGTTCGGCCTTGCGAACCTGACGGTTCGGTTAGCTTGCCCTGCCTGGCACGTGGTGGGCCTGAGTGGATCTGAACCACTGACCTCACCCTTATCAGGGGTGCGCTCTAACCAACTGAGCTACAGGCCCACGTGCCTGCCATCGCTGACCCTGTGGGCCGCGGGCGGCGTGAGCCAGCTCAGGCGTACAACGCTCATCTGAGCGTTATCTCCAGTGATGAAGGGACATGAGGACGACGGCATGTTCTTTGGAAGAAGCGAAGCTCTTCCCGGCTCAAGGCCAGGCGCTTTCGTTTCAATCCTTAGAAAGGAGGTGATCCAGCCGCAGGTTCCCCTACGGCTACCTTGTTACGACTTCACCCCAGTCGCTGATCCCACCGTGGTTAGCTGCCTCCTTGCGGTTAGCACACTACCTTCGGGTGAAACCAACTCCCATGGTGTGACGGGCGGTGTGTACAAGGCCCGAACGTATTCACCGCGGCATGCTGATCCGCGATTACTAGCGATTCCGCCTTCATGCTCTCGAGTTGCAGAGAACAATCCGAACTGAGACGGCTTTTGGAGATTAGCTTGTGCTCGCGCACTTGCTGCCCACTGTCACCGCCATTGTAGCACGTGTGTAGCCCAGCGTGTAAGGGCCATGAGGACTTGACGTCATCCCCACCTTCCTCCGGCTTATCACCGGCAGTTTCCTTAGAGTGCCCAACCAAATGCTGGCAACTAAGGATGAGGGTTGCGCTCGTTGCGGGACTTAACCCAACATCTCACGACACGAGCTGACGACAGCCATGCAGCACCTGTCACTCATCCAGCCGAACTGAAGAAATCCATCTCTGGAAATCGCGATGAGGATGTCAAACGCTGGTAAGGTTCTGCGCGTTGCTTCGAATTAAACCACATGCTCCACCGCTTGTGCAGGCCCCCGTCAATTCCTTTGAGTTTTAATCTTGCGACCGTACTCCCCAGGCGGATAACTTAATGCGTTAGCTGCGCCACCCAAATTCCAAGAACCCGGACAGCTAGTTATCATCGTTTACGGTGTGGACTACCAGGGTATCTAATCCTGTTTGCTCCCCACACTTTCGCACCTCAGCGTCAATACTTGTCCAGTCAGTCGCCTTCGCCACTGGTGTTCTTCCGAATATCTACGAATTTCACCTCTACACTCGGAATTCCACTGACCTCTCCAAGATTCTAGTCACCTAGTTTCAAAGGCAGTTCCGGAGTTGAGCTCCGGGCTTTCACCTCTGACTTGAGTAACCGCCTACGCGCGCTTTACGCCCAGTAATTCCGAACAACGCTAGCTCCCTCCGTATTACCGCGGCTGCTGGCACGGAGTTAGCCGGAGCTTATTCTCCAGGTACTGTCATTATCATCCCTGGTAAAAGAGCTTTACAACCCTAAGGCCTTCATCACTCACGCGGCATTGCTGGATCAGGCTTTCGCCCATTGTCCAATATTCCCCACTGCTGCCTCCCGTAGGAGTCTGGGCCGTGTCTCAGTCCCAGTGTGGCTGATCATCCTCTCAGACCAGCTAAGGATCGTCGGCTTGGTAGGCCTTTACCCCACCAACTACCTAATCCTGCGCGGGCTCATCTCTTGGCGATAAATCTTTGGACCGAAGTCATCATCCGGTATTAGCAGTAATTTCTCACTGTTATTCCGAACCAAGAGGCAGATTCCCACGTGTTACGCACCCGTGCGCCACTAACCCCGAAGGGTTCGTTCGACTTGCATGTGTTAGGCATGCCGCCAGCGTTCGTTCTGAGCCAGGATCAAACTCTCAAGTTTGTGAAACAACATTCACGGCACAAAGCCTAAGCCTTGCCAGCCGCAAACATCGAAACCTTCGGGAGCCGATACCTGCACTTGTCAAACGTATGGAAACGAAGGACATATAAGGCATCGGCTTGATTTAAACTGCACCATAGAGCCCGAAGCTCCCAAGGCGCAGGCGCCGTCGCCCACATGTCCCTTCATCTAAAAACCAACAATGTCAAAGATCCAACCACACCCGTCCGAAGACGGAAACAACCGGACAACCATCCATCCCCGCTTCCTAAGACCCGGGGAACAAGCTGTCCGTCTATCGTGGCGACCACCCCGAAGCGCCGTGTTTGGCGGCGTGCTTCGCTGCGGTGAGAGGCCCTCTAAGTGAGCCCTGCGATTCGGTCAAACCCTTTTTTTTCAGTTTTTTGAATCTTTGTGCGTGAGAGCCGAACGCCGCTCATCGCCCCCATGTGTCCCCGAAGCCACTTCTCCGGGATGATGACACTCGCGCCGACCAAACAGGGCTCGTTCAGCTCCCGCCGAAATCTCCGCGCGCATTTCCCGCCCCACAGCCAGGGATGCGATGGCGTAGATCCACCCCGCCCCTTGAGCGTAAAGCGCAGCACAAAATACACAGGCTCACAATGCGCCGATAAACTTCACCTTTTAATTCAGCATTACTTGAATATATAAAACATCATTCGCGACATTGAGAAATATAGATTCATGTAGATTATATTTTTACTTGACGAAAATAGCCCTGATCATATTCTTAGCGGATAGTTAACGGCGTTTTGAGCCTCGCGTATGATGGCTGGAGGGTGGGAAGATGCGTGCACAGCCGAAATGGAACGGGCCGGATGAGGTCAGTGTCATGTCTGCAACGCCGACGCCGGCACCCCACCCCGAGAATGATGTCGAAACGCATGAGCCGGGTCCCGATGCAGCTGGCGAAACCAGCGATCTGCAGGCGATCAAGTTGTGCGCCATGAAACGCTCTTTCGACATACTCTTTGCGGTGAGCCTGATCGTCATCTTCCTCCCGCTGTTCGCCCTGCTGTGCCTCGCGGTGAAGCTGTCGAGCCCGGGACCGGTGATCTTCGCACAGCGCCGCATCGGCAAGGATGGCCGCCTGTTCCTATGCTACAAGCTGCGCTCGATGGTCACCGATGCCGATGTGCAACTTGCCCGTCTGCTGGCGGAGAATCCGGCGGCACGCGCAGAATGGATGCGCGACCAGAAACTGCGCAACGATCCGCGCATCACCTCTGTCGGCGGTTTCCTGCGTTCGTCGAGCCTCGACGAGTTGCCCCAGCTCTGGAACATCCTGAAGGGGGACATGTCCGTGGTCGGTCCACGCCCGATCGTCGAGGCCGAAGCGGTGCGCTATGGCGATCACTTCGCGCATTACTGCGCCCTGCGCCCGGGACTGACCGGGCTGTGGCAGGTGAGTGGGCGCAACGATGTCAGCTACGAGGAGCGTGTCCGGCTCGATGTTCGCTATGTCGAGGACCGCAGCTTCCTGGGAGACCTGGGTATCTGCCTTCAGACCATCCCGATGATGATGAGCGCAAAGGGGTGCTACTGACCTCCCGTTGCGCGGTCAGGAGACCATGAGCGATCACAGGACCTGGAAGATCACCCCCCAGAGCCCGAGGCTGACCAGTGCGGCAACGAACCACACCCACGGCTTGATCCGCGCCTTCCCGGCTCCAGAGACCAATCCCGGCGCAACGCGGGGCGCGCCCAGCCTTCCCTGGCCCCATCGCCCCTGGCCTTGCCGTCCCTGGCCAGGGCGTTGTTGGTCCTGTCGTCCTTGATCGCCAATCATGTGCCCAACGCGAAGTCGCAGTTCGTGGCCATTCCATCACCGCGATGGAGCCTGACGAAACTGTCCCACGAGGGATAATCGAATAGCGCGTGCGGGACAACCAGCGCCTTGGGCGCGCGAAGCACCCAGGGCCGCGTGGACAGGGGGCAGCTCTCCGGGTGTGTTCAGGCGCGGCGGGCTGCGGACCAGCGCTTGAGGAAACGCAGGCTGTGCGCCGCTTCGAGCAGCGCCAGTCCAAGCCGTCCGGTCCGGCGATAGCGCTGAACCACGGCCCCTTCGCGCCAGAGACTGGAGGTAATCGCCCCGCCCTCCGGAAACTGGTGGACCGCTTCGATCCGACCGAAGTCGCGCGCGCGCGGTGACAGGGAGAGAACCGCAAGGTCCTGCCGGCCTGGCCAGATGATCGCCTGACGCAGCCGTTCCCATGCCTCTTCGGCGGCGGTTTCGATACCAGGCAGCTGCTCGGGCGAGAGGCCGCCCAGGTAGGTGAGAACGCCCGTGAAAAGCCCCTGCGTGTCCTCGCCGATCCGCTCCTGCCAGCCCGGCTCCTCGAGATTGGAGCGCGGCACCGGCTCGTTGGAAAAGGACTTCACGCTGGTCAGGTCCGGCTCCAGCACGGACTCGATGAGATGCCAGAAGCGCAACACACAGGTGCGCGCATTCCAGGGGCAGTAGCCATCCTGCTCGACGCTGAGGCCCACCGTCACGTCGAAGTGGGGCGTGGCAAAGCGCTTGTAGTTGCTGCGCGCGAACTGCGCCGCGAACCACTGCATCTGGGGGACGCCCTCCTGAAGCAGACGGATAGTACTTCCATAAAGGCCGGTGTCGCACAGGATCGCGCGCGCGCGTCCCTGGCTGACCTGATCCAGGTGGCGACGGAACGCGCCGTCGAGACGCGCGACGACCTGACGTACCAGGCGCCCCGATTCGCCTTCGAGCAGGGCCGTGAAGGTGTCGGCTTCGAACGGGTGATGCCATTCCGGCCCGAGCCGGATCGACGGATCCTGGGTAAGCGCCAGGACCACCTCGGCCATGGTCTGGCCCTCGAATTCACGGCCGAGTTCCTCGATCAGCGCCGGCCCCGGTCCGGCGAGCCCGGTGCGCGCGGCGACCAGCCGCGAAATCATCAGATCGGCATGGGGCAAGGGCGCGGACAGACCGCTCGCGGCCAGGAACGCCTCGTAGATCTGCCGCAGCCGCAGCCCTCCGCGGGCGCAGAACAGCAGGCACGTGTCGTCCTTTTCCGGCATGTAATACTGGAACGTCCAGAGGCGCTGCGCGAACTCGGCGAAGATCGGCCCCAGGACCTCGCAACCGAAACGTTCGGCTGCGAGGTCGCCGCGGGGAAACAGGGGAAGGGCAAAGTTCATGGTCAGCGTTCCGGCATCTTGCGGGCCAGCCGCGCGCGCGCGGCATCGAGACGGCGCTCGAGAATGACGAGCCGCGGGGGAAAGATACGATGGGGACGAAGCCCGGCGCTGCGGGCCATGCGCTCATCGGCCTGGGCATCATCGCCTATGTGCAGGAAGGCACCGGCAGGCACGTCCTCGGCGTCAACCACCTTGGGGAAGATGGCCGCGGTCCGCTTGGTCGCGCCGAGGTCCGCGCTGGTATAGACCTTCGCAATGGGGTGCCCCTCGGCCAGGTCGTCCAGCAGACCGCGAATGGTCGCTGCGGTGTGCCAGGTGTCGCTCACCGCGATGATCCGGATGCCCTCGCAGGCGCGCCGGTTCAGCCAGGTCAGCAACGAGGTGTTCGGCGCGAGCTGCGTGCGCTCGACCTCGATCTCCGCCCGCGCGAGGACCTGCGCCTCGGCCGGGCCAAGCCCGAGCGAAAGCGCCATGCCCTGAACCAGGGCATCGAAGGTCACTTCGCCTGTCGGATCGGCCATGTCGAGCGCGCGGTAGGCGAGGTGCTGGACGTTGCGACGCGCGCGCCACAGCGCTTCCTTGCTCACCAGCAGGCCGCGCTCGCGAAGGAGCATGGCAGCGGCCCGCTCGGCGACGTGACGCACCCGCCCCGGCTCGGCCGTGGCGTTGCGCCGAAGCAGGGTGTCGAAGACATCGCACGAGATCACGCGTATGCCTTCCAGATCGACGCCCTTCATCCTCGTCCTCCTCCCGTTTTCGCAATTCCATCCCGAGGCAAGGCGCGCCGCGGACGCACCGTGGGCGCCTGCTCCTCAGCCTCCCGCAGCCTCGGCGGCAGCGTCTCGCGGTAGACAGCCAGGGTCTCCTGCGACATGCGCCGCACCGAAATCTCCGCGATGTTCTCGCGCGCGGCACTCGAGAGCGTCTCGCGCAGGCGCTCATCGCCGAGGAGACGTGTCATCTCGCGCGCCAGCGCATCGCTGTCCGCCGGGGGCACCAGCACCCCGCGCTGGCCATGACCGAGCGCGGCCGGGATCCCGTCGACGGCGCTGGCGATGATGGGATTGCCCATCTCGCGCGCCTCGAAGATGACGAGCGGGCAGGGATCGCGCAGCGAGGCGAGCACGAAGAGGTCCGCGCTGGCGAGCACGTCGCGCGGATCGTCGCGGTAGCCCATGAAATGGATATGGTGCCCGCTGCCCGACGCCTCGGCTCGCGCCTCGAAATCGGCCTGCTCGGGCCCGCCCCCCACGAGGTAGAGATGCGCGCCGGGATAGCGCTTGCGCACAGTGGCGAAGGCATCGATCAGGTAATCGACCCCCTTGCGCGAATGGAGGCCGCAGACCGTCACGATCGCGGGATGCTGCAGCGAGACCGGCGCGCCGAAGAACACGGGGCGGCGTACCCCCCCGACCGTACCATTGGTGACGGTGCGCAGCTTGGCCCGGGGGATGCCGCGTGCGTGCATGTCCTCGCCCACCGCCTCGCTGACGGTGATCACCCGGTCGCCCACGCGCATGAGGTTGGCCTGTTCGTCGAAGGAATTGTGGACCGTCGTGACCAGCCCGAAGCGCTGCCACAGGCTTACCATGCGCGCGGAAAGCGCGGCGTAGACCATGTGCGCGTTGACCACGTCGGGCTTGATCCGGCGTACCGCGCGCCAGAACCGCCAGGCCATGATCCCCAGCTTGAGGGGCCCCTTCGAATCGCCGAACTGGATGACCTTCACCCCGTTGCGCACGAGCAGAGCATCAAGGTCGCCATAGCCGCTGACGACATAGACATCGTGCCCGGCATTGACCTGGTCGCAGGCCAGGTCGACCGCGACAGCGACATGCCCGTTCCCCAGGCACGTATGATTGAGATAGTGGACTATGCGCATGCAACGTCTCGCCAACCGAGGAGAAAATCGAGCTGTTCGTAAGGCGCCGTCATGATCCCGCCTCGTCCTTGGCGCGGTACACGCGGACATAGTCGACCTGCATGCGCGAGGGGCTCTTCATGCCCTCGATCGGCCAGCCGCCGCCTGCAGCCAGGTTCACCATCGGAAACATCGGCTGCAGGTATTCCGCGCGTGTCGGCTCGGTCGCGACAACCTTGCGGTCGAGGTAGAAGGTGACGAAATCGCGGTCTATCGCGACCCCGAAGGTGTGGAATTCCTGCTCCAGGGAATGGGCCGGAACATCGACGCGATAGGTTTCGCCCGCCTGTGACTTTCCGTCCTGCCAGACATGCGTGGTCGCGAGGTAGGCATCGGGGAACTGGCCGTAATATTCCAGCACGTCGATCTCGGGATTGGGCCTGCCTCCTTGCGCGTTCGAGCCCAGCCAGAAGGCGGGCCACACCCCCGGTCCGCCGGGCAGACGCGCGCGCATCTCGAAATAGCCCCCGGATTGGAGAAACCCGCGCGAGGCGCTGTCGGCGGCCGAAAGCAGACCCGATTCCCAGCGCCCCTCATGCTCGCGCATCTCGATGGTGAGCATCCCCGCCTCGACATGGAAGGGCCCGTCGGGCTGCGGATCGCGGAACACCGCATCGCCAAAATCCCCGGCCCAGGGCGTATGCGCGATCCAGCGCGTCCCCGGCCCCCAGGCCGAGACGTCGAGCTCGTCGAAATTCTCCTCGAACGTGAGCGTGAAGCGCTCGAGCGCAAGGGCCTCTCCCAGCCGCGGCGCAGCGCCTGCGGCCACGTCGCCGCGCCCTGCTCCTGTCACGAGGAACGCACCGGCGAGCAGAACGGCAAGCCCCCCCAGCCCGAACCGGCGATGCCGCACCCCAGACACAGGGGCGACCTTGGGAAGCACCTCCATCATACCCCCGGGCACCGCGCCTGCGCGATCCGCCGAAGGTTCTGCAGAATTCCAAAAGAACGATCCCAAGACACCGGACCCTCCCAACAGCTCAAGACCGCTTAATTAATTTACTCTCTATTTCTATAATTGCAAATACAATAAATATGGACCAATAAAGGCAATACTAAATATTACTACTTCGCGCCGAAGTTCATCGTGCTGGAGCAAATAAGAAATCCGCAGTAAATGCTGATTGCAGCTATTTGGCACTTGGGACCGGCGCCGGGGAAAAGCGAATCCGCGGCAGGCACTGGAGACGAGATCATGATGCTGAGTGAACAACTGGCCGCGACACGCGGGCGTCCGGCGGGATTCGACTACCTGCGTATCGGGCTCGCGGCGATGATCGTGGTCTGGCACACCGCGATCACGTCCTATGGAACCGAGACCCAGACCGCGCTCGCGCTGGGCCCCAGCCGCCCGATCTGGGCCGCAATCCTGCCGATGTTCTTCGCGCTCAGTGGGTTCCTGGTGTCAGGAAGCCTGGAGCGCTCGCGCACGCTGATCAGTTTCCTGGGCCTTCGCGTGTTGCGCATCTTTCCCGCACTGGCGGTCGAGTCGCTGATCGCCATGCTGGTGATCGGCCCGCTCTTCACCGCCTATGCGCTTGACCTCTACGTCACCGATCCGGTGTTCCAGCGCTATGCGCTCAATATGCTGGGCATCGTCCAGTACGACCTGCCCGGCGTCTTCCTGACAAATCCGGCGACGCAGGTGAACGCGCAGCTCTGGACCCTGCCCTTCGAGCTCAAGTGCTACATCGCGATCGCGCTGTTCTACATCTTCCAGATGTACCGCGTGCCCGCGCTGTTCGTGTTCGGCTGTATCGCCCTCCAGATCGCGGCGAGCGCCTGGATCGTCCTCGATCCCCAGCAGGACGAGGGGATCCTGCGCGGCCCGGTGCTGGTGCTTGCCTTCCTCTACGGTTCCTTGCTCTACCGCCTGCGTGACCGCCTGCCCTGGAGCCCGGCGCTATGCGTGGCGGCCGCCCTCGTCAGCCTGGTCCTGCTCTACATGCCGCTTGCCAATTCGCTGGCCGCGCTGCCGCTGGCCTATGTCACGGTCTATCTTGGCCTCACCAATCCCCCGCGCTCGTCGCTGGTGTCGAGTGGGGACTATTCCTATGGCATCTTTCTCTACGGCTTTCCGATCCAGCAGGCGGTTTCGGCGACGCTGCCGGACTTGCGCTTCTGGTGGGTGAACCTGTTCGTCGCCACGCCGATCATCTGCTTCGTGGCCTATGGCTCCTGGCACCTGATCGAGAAAAAAGCCCTGCGCCTGCGCGGGTACCTCACCCGCTTCGAGGACTGGTGCCTGCCCCACCACGACCGCATCGCGGGCTTCTATGGCCGCACCATCGCCGCCAGCCTGCAGAGCCGCTGGGTCCCGCGCCGCCTGCAGCAGACCAACCTCGTACGCGCCTTGTGCGAGACGGGCCGCCCGCTTCCCGCCGAGTGACCCTTGCACGAACGGCGTGATCCGGGTCGTCCCGCCCGGGTCACGCCTTCCCCTGCTCCTAACGAGGGGAAGGCCCCCGGCACCTGCGCGGTGCCGGGGGCCTTTTCGATTCACTCGGCGAGGACGAGCAGCGAGTAGCCCCCCACCACGCGCACCGCGAGATCGGGCGAAAGCGCGTAAAGCAGACGGCGCGGCAGCTTCATCAGGCGGCTGAGAAGCGCCTGGTCGGGCAATTCCAGCCGGCTTGCGGTGTAGCGCCAGTCAAGGATCCTGTAGCCACAATCCTCGAGCGCGCGCAGCGCCAGGTCCTTGAAGAAGTAGTGAATGTGGCCCAGATCGCGCCGCTGGTTGAGGATCGGCGAGACCCGCACGAGCGACTGCACCGACAGATCGAGCGGAATGTGCAGCACCTTGTAGCGCCCGATCGGCTTCAGGCTCTTCATGAAGGCCATGTAGTCGTCGACATGTTCGATCACGTCGATGAGCATGAGCACATCGAAATCGGGATCCTCGGCCTTCGTGATGTCCCCAAAGTAGAACTGCGTGCGCTCGGTCCCCCGCGTGTTCGCAACCGAGAAGGCCTGGGGCGAAATTTCATACCCACTCAGTCGGGCCTCGGGCAGCATCTCCTCTAGATTGAGAAGGATCCCCCCCACGCCGCAGCCGACCTCGCACAATGTCTCGTGCGCGATGCCGTTGTCGAGGAGGATGTTCTTGATGTGATTGGCCTTCCAGGGCGAGTCCGCCTCATGCCAGGCCGGGTTGTTCTCGAAGTAGGTTCCATCCTGGTACATCGTGTTCATGGGGCCCCCTTGGCTGTTGTCCCGCACCTGCCCGCCGCGCGCCTCTTCCCGGATCGGCAAGAAAACCGTGCGCAGGCTTTATTTCAGCCCATACAGCAATACACATCAGCACAATTGTCAATAAACATGAAATGAATAAAAGTGACTATACTACCCCATACCTAAATTATACGCCTTCCCAGCCGACACATCGCGATCTATATATTTATTACTTCATGAAAGAAGACATGGCGGGGTACTCGGTGCGAACAGCGATCATTCATTATTGGCTTGTCGGCATGCGCGGCGGCGAACGTGTCCTCGAGCACATCTGCGACATGTTCCCCGAGGCCGATATCTTCACCCATGTCGTCGACCCGGCAAAACTCTCCGACAAGCTGCGCGCGCGCCGGATCGAGACCACCTTCATCGCGCGCCTGCCGGGCGCCCGCACCCACTACCAGAAGTACCTGCCGCTCATGCCGCGAGCCCTGGAAGCGCTGGACCTCACCGATTACGACCTGGTCATCTCCAGCGAGGCGGGGCCGGCCAAGGGTGTCATCACCCGGCCCGATGCCACCCACGTCACCTACTGCCACTCGCCGATGCGCTACATCTGGGACCAGTACCACCAGTACCGCAGCACCGGCGGGCTGGGCGCGCGGATCTCGATGCCGCTGTTCGCCCCGGCCCTGCGCACCTGGGATGTCGCCAGCGCCGCGCGCAGCGATCTCATCATGGCCAACAGCGCCTATATCCGCGCGCGCATCGGCAAGTTCTGGGGACGCGAGGCCCGCGTCGTGCATCCCCCGGTCGACACCGCGCTGTTCACCCCGAGCGCTACCCACGACGAGGAGTATCTCTGGGTCGGCCAGCTTGTCTCCTACAAGCGCCCCGACCTCGCGGTCGATGCCTTCTCAGCGAGCGGGCGCAAGCTTCACGTCGTGGGCGATGGGCCCATGTTCGAGGAGCTGCGCACGCGCGCCGCGCCCAACGTGCGCTTTACCCGCCGTCTCGACTTCACCGCGCTGCGCACGGCCTACGCCCGCGCCCGCGCACTCGTGTTCACGGGCGAGGAGGACTTCGGCATGATCCCGGTCGAGGTCATGGCCTCGGGCCGGCCAGTCATCGCCTATGGCCGGGGCGGCGCGCTCGAAACCGTGGTCGAGGGCGAAACCGGGCTCTTCTTCCGCGAGAACTCGGCCCCCGCACTCAACGCCGCGCTCACCCGCTTCGAGAGCTGGGAAGCCGACTTCGCCCCCGAGGCCGCGGTGCGCCAGGCCCGCCGCTTCAGCCCCGAGGTGTTCCGCACGCGCTTTCTCGAAACTGTCGAGCGCGCCCAGGCGCTGGGGCACCGGCCCCATCCCGTCGCTCCCCAGGCGCTTTCGGCCTGAGCCCGCCAGGAAGCCCGCCATGATCCTCACCCACATCGGCCTCGTCATCGCGATCATCGGGATCTTCCTCATGTTTCGCGGGGGGATGATGGACATGCTGCTGCTGGTCATGGCCTGCACACTGCTCGGCGGATCGGCGGCGGCGCAGCTTCCCGCGCTTGGCGGCTCCTCGGTGCCGCCTGCACCCTTCGCGCTGGTCTTCGCGCTGGCCCGCATGACGCTCCCCAACAGCCAGCGCTGGCGCGAGGCACGCGGAGCGATCCGGGCCAATGCCTGGCTGGCCATCTACGCGCTCTACGGCGTGCTCGCCGCCACGATGGCGCCAAGCTTCTTTCGCGACAGCATCCAGGTCACGGCCATGCGCGCGACGGGTCCCACCCGCACGCTCTTCGACACCGTCCCGCTGGCGCCCTCGCCGCAGAACGTGACGGTCACGGTCTACCTCCTCGGCACGGTCTGCGCCGGGATCGTCGCCTACCTGGCCATGCAGGAGGAAGGGGCCGGACGGCGCTTCGTGAAGATGGGCGTCATCATGGCCTGGATCCACGCGACGCTCGGCGTGCTGGCCGCAGTGCTCAAGGGGACGCCCTTCGATCTCCTCGTCGATGTCCTGCGCAACGCCAACTACACCCAGACCGATCAGACCGCCTACGGCATGGTGCGCCTGACGGGAATCTTCACAGAACCCTCGGCCTATGTCGGCTTTGCCTTCGGCTGGTTCGTGTTCCTCCTCGAATGCTGGCTGCGCGACATCCTGCCGCGCCGCACTGGGCCCGCCGCGCTGGCGCTGGCGCTGGTGCTGTTCTTCTCGACCTCCTCGACCGCGTACCTGGGCCTTGGCGGCTACGGGATCATCGTGGGCCTGCGCCTGCTGCTGGCCCCCCAGCACCTCGATGTGCGCAAGGGCCTGACACTGGCGGGCGCCGCGCTGGCGCTCTTGATCGCAGTCTGTGCGCTCGCCTTCCTGTGGCCCGCCTTCATCGATCTGATGAGCACGATCCTGCGCCGCGCAACGATCGACAAGCAGGACAGCGAATCGGGCATCCAGCGTGCCTTCTGGGCGCGCATCGGGATCGACGCCTTCTTCGCCTCCTATGGCATCGGCATCGGCCCGGGCAGCTTCCGCTCCTCCAGCTTCGTTACCGCGATGCTCGGTTCCACGGGGCTGATCGGCAGCCTGGCCTTTCTCGCCCACCTGGCGCGGGCCTTCCGCCCCTTGCGTATCTCGACCTACTGCGGGCCGCGCCTGGGCCGCCAGTTCGGCGAGAACACGATGATCGGGGCAGCGGGCGGATGGGCGGCGCTGTGCGTGCTCATTCCCGCCGCAGTCGTCTCGCCGACGTGCGATCCGGGCGGGGATTTCGCGGTCTTCGCCGCGATCTCGCTGGCGCTGCGCAGCCTTCCACTACCACGAGCAGCCGCGGTCGCACAGCGCCCCTCGGTGGCCACCTGCCGCCGTCCCGTACCGGCCCATTCCGGATGAAGATGCGGCCGCCCGCCAGACCACCGGCGGCGCGAAATCAGGATGCAGGAACAAGCGCGCGCACGATGATGCGCGCCTGATTCTCCCAGCTGAAGATCTGCGAACGCGCCTGCCCGCGCTGAGACAGACGGCGCGCCAGCACCGGATCGCCGAGCACGTCGCGCACCCGGGCCACCAGGCTCGCAGCATCGAGCGGGTCGCAATAGAGCGCAGCCTCCCCGCACCGTTCGCGCAGCACCGGCAGGTCCGAGACCACGACCGGGCAGCCCAGCCGCATCGCCTCGCTCGGCGGGAGGCCCGAGGCTTCGTAGAGCGAGGGGTACATGAGGCAGGCCGCCTCGCTGTAGAGGCGGGTCAGCTGCGCGTTGTCGACGAAGCCGGTAAAGCGCACCTTGGCGCGGACCTCGGGCGAAAGGCCCTCAAGCCATTCCTCGCAGCGCGCATTGGGCCGACCGACCAGCCGGACCTCCACGCCATCGCCCGCCAGAACCTCGGCGGCGGCGAAGACGCGGCCCACGTTCTTGCGTTCGGAAAAGCCCCCCACGTGCAGCACATAAGGTGGCGCTGCGGTGTCCGGGGCCGGACGGGGAGGCGCGGGTTCGTCATTCATCCAACTCCCGTTGGGCGCGACCACCAGTTGCTCCGGGCGCCCGCCGTTGGCCGCACGAATGGCCTCGGCCTCGGTCTGCGAGACGGTGATGAGCGGGCGCGCACGGCGCACGAGAAAATGGCCCACCACCTCGTGAAAGAGCCGGTAGGGCAAACTGTAATCGCCCTTGAAGGTGCGGAAGGACTGATCGTGTAGCATGACCGCCACCGGCGCGCCCGCAATCAGGCTGCGCAAGGGCGCAAGGTTGCCCAGGCACAGCAGGTGTGCCCCCCCGGCATAGCGCGGCAGGGTCACCTGCTCCCAGTAATGACCCGTGCCGCCCGCCAGATGCTGCGTGGCGATGCGGGCGAGGTTCAGCGAGCCGAACTCGGCCCCAGCCGGTGCGACGAGCCGTGCGCGCAGGCCGGGAAACTCCCCGCGCACCAGCAGCCGCTCGAGCGCCAGCACGAATTCGCGCGCGACACGCTGAACGCCGGTGGCCGGCTGGCACAGGAAGCGCCCGTTGATGACGAGCTCGCCCGCGGCCTGTTCATCCCGGCCTCCGCACGGCGCGTGCCCGCCGACCGCGACCGGGCCGTGCATCACAGTTCAAGCGCGCGCATGGGATCGACGCGCCCGCGCGCGACATCCCACAAGGCCACCCAGTTGCCGACCACGCGCCCGCGCCGGTCGATCCAGGGTTCGGGCCGCGCGGAGCGGACGTGGTTGGCGATCACGTTGCGGCTCGCCATGACCAGCGCCTTGCGCCACTTCATGCTCCCCTTGCGCAGAAGGTAGAGCGGATTGACGATCTGCGAATAGCCCAACCGCCGCCCGCTGCCGCGCCCGCCCTTGATCCCCTGATGCACACCGGCAAAGGCGTCGGTGCGGCCCATCGGGCGCCCCCTGGCGACGCGCACCGCAAAGTCGACATCCTCCTGCCAGGCGTAGAGCGGAAGGTTCTCGTCGAACTCCTGCCCCTCGATCGCCGCGGCACGGTAGGCCATGTTGCAGCCATAGAGCCCCTCCCAGGGCTCCAGCGATGGCCTTTCCGGGAAGACCCGGTCCTGTTCGTAGCGCTCGACGAGCGCGCGGGCTTCCTCGTACTCGATCCCGCACGTACAGATGCCGTCACCCAGCATCGTGCCGGTAAGGCCGACCACCTCGGGCATGATTTCGAAGGCGCGCACGATATCGGCAAGGCAGCTTGCGGTCGGCACGTAGTCATCATCGAAGAAGACGACATATTCCGGGTCGCTGGAGATATGCGCGAGGCCGCGGTTGCGCTGTTGGGTCAATCCCACCGGACACTCCAGGATCGAGAAGCCCTGTGTGACACTACCAAGTTCGTATCCCTCGGGCAGATCGGCCTGCGAGGTCACCGCCCAGATCATCTCGCACGGTTTCAGGGTCTGCCTGGCAATGTGCTCCACCCAGCGCCCCAGTTCGCGCGGCCGGTTCACACTCGCAATAACGACGACAATTCCTCTCGCCATAGCCTTCCCCTTACTGTCGGGCCATAGAACCAAAACAGATCTAATTTGCAATACTAAAGTTGCAAAACTAATTTAACTTTACTTGAAGACTTAAAGCAATACATCAGCTAAATACAATTATTGCAGATGCCAGCAAATACCAGCACCACCTAATATTCCGAATACGCATCCGGAGACCGTATGGAAGCGTCCCTGCGTTTCAGCGTCATTATCGCCAACTACAACTACGGCCGGTTCGTGGCGCGGGCGATCGACAGTGCGCTCGGGCTCGACTGGCCCGAGGTGGAGGTGATCGTCATCGACGACGGCTCCAGCGACGACTCGCGCAGCGTCATTTCCGCCTATGGCGCGCGGGTCCGCGCGGTCTTCCAGGACAACGCCGGACAGGTTCGCGCCAACAATGCCGGCTTTGCGCTCGCCAGCGGCGATGTCGTCGTGTTCCTCGATGCCGACGACGTGCTCGAACCCGGGCTCGCGCGCGAGGTCGCCGCCGTCTGGCATGAGGGGGTCAGCAAGGTCCAGGTGCTGATGCAGAAGGTCGACGAGAACGAACAGCCGCTCCCTGCGCTGCTGCCCCACATCCGCCAGCCGCCGCGCGCCTGCGACATCCGCGCCTGGGCCCACTACACCAACGAATACCCCTCACCGCCGGGCTCCGGGAATGCCTATGCGCGCAGCTTCTTGGCGCGCATCTTCCCGCTCGATGCCAGCCGGGACAGCTCGACCGACACCACCTGCATCGCGATGGCCCCGTTCCTGGGCGAAGTCGTCACGATCGTGCAGCCGCTGGTGCGTTACCGCATCCACGGCGCCAACGATTCCAACATGCTGGCCAATGTCAGCCACTTCGCCCGCGAGGTCGAACGCGCGCGCAAGCGCCTCAAGGCAACCCAGGATGCCTGCGAAATGGAAGGCATGGCGCCGCCGGGAAGCGCGGCCCTGCGCCGCGCGAACCACCTTCTCCAGCTGCGCGCCGCCTCGCTCCGGCTCCAGCCCGACAGCCACCCGATGCCCGAAGATTCGCGCCTGTGCATCCTCCTCGATGCCGCCCGGCTGCCGTTCCAGCGCAGCTTCGAGCCGCTCGTGCGGCGCCTTGCCATCGCCGGATACTCGGCCCTCCTTGCAACCCTGCCGATGGCTGCGGTGCGCCCGATGATCAGACTGCGCTTTTCCTCACGCTGAGCGCTGCTCGGCGCGGGGTCCGCGCAGCCGTTCGAGCACGCGCACGAGCACGCGGTCATGGGCCATGCTCTCGATCCCCGCAGGCCGCCCGGCCTGGTGCCAGGCCAGCGCGAGGATCAGGCCATAGACCGCCATGCCAAGCCCCGCGACCAGCCCGATTCCCAGCGCCAGCTCCAGCCCCGCAAGGTCCGCAAGACGAGGACGCAGCGCATAGAGCACCGCCACGAGACCGCCGCTCGCAAGGAGAGTGCGCCAGGTCGCCCAAAGCTGGTGCCACACCGACACCCCGATCAGCCGGCGCGTCATCACCATCACGATCAGCGCGGTGGTGAGCGCGGAGATCGCCCGGGCGCCCACCGCCCCCTCGATGCCGTACCAGACCGCGCCCACCACCATCAGCGGCACCTTGAAGACGAGTTCGGCCGCGCGCTGGCCAAGCAGGCCCTGCGGCCGGTTCAGCGCCATCGCCAGCGAGGAATAGGGCGCGGTCAGAAGCGGCGGGATGAGCGTAAGCGACAGCCACTGCAGCACCGGGATGGCCCCCAGCCACTTGTCGCCCAGCGCGAGCGCGACGGCGGGCTGGGCCAACAGGCACAGCCCCAGAAGCACCGGAGCGCCGATGGCCAGCACGGCATTCGAGGCCTGGACATAGGCCGTCGCCAGACGCGCGCGCTGGTCTGCGATAAGCGCGAAGACCGACAGGAGCGGGCGCACGATGGGACGGATAAGGGCCTGCTCGGGCACGTAGGACAGGTCGTTGGCGACCGAGTAGATACCCAGCTGTGCCGGGCTGACGAACCGGCCCAGGATCAGGCGGTCGCACTGCCAGTTGATCGCGGCCAGAAGCTGCGCGCCTGTCGTCCAACCCAGGAAATCGGCGAAGAGCGGCCACTCGGCCAGCGAGAGCCGGGGCCGGTAGGGCGCCAGCGCATAGGAGGCGAGAATCCAGATGGTGGGCGTCGCCACGATGCCCACCATCAGCGCGCGGTAGTCGCGCAGCCACCAGGCCGCCGCCACCGAACAGACCAGCGAGCCTGTCTTGCACACCAGTTCGGCCGCAATCTCGCGCCGGTACTTGAGATCGCGCGCGTAGAGCACCAGCCCGGGACTGCCCATGCCCCGCAGGCCCGGCGCCACGCCCAAAGCCAGGATCATCCAGACAAGCGTGTCGTTGCGGTAGAAATGGGCAAAGGGCACCGCGCTCGCCCAGACCACCAGCGTCAGCGCGCCGCCCCGCAGCGCGCTCAGTGTGAAGGCGGTATCGAGGTGGCGCTGTGAAATCGCCCGGCGCGCGATCAGCACCTGCGTGATCGGCAGTTCGAACACGGCCTCGACAATCGTGACCAGCGTCATCGCGATCGCAATGACACCGAAGTCCTCCGGCGTCAGGAGCTGGGCGAGGACCAGGAGGCTCAGGAACTCGACGAACTTGGTAAACAGGCGCCCCCCGATCAACCAGGCTGCGCTGCCCGCGGTCCGCCCGCCCAGGGCCTCTCCCCCCGCCTGCACCGACTCCGACTCCGACTCTGCGGCCTTCGCATCAGCCACGCGCCACGTCCCCCCGCCAGGCCAGTCCCTCGAGCATGGCCGCGTGCTGGGCGACCACGTTGTCGAGGCGGAAGAAGGCGGCGGCCTCGCGCCGCACCGGTTCCTCGGCGCGCGCGCGCGCGCGGGACGCAAAGTCGGCCATGGCTGCGGCCAGAGCGCCGGCATCCTCGGCGGGCACGACCTCGCCTTTCTCGGGCATGTCGATGAGATCGGTGGGGCCGAAATCGCAGTCGGTGGCAATCACGGGGAGCCCGGCCGACATGGCCTCGACTATGGCAACGCCAAAGCCTTCCCAGCGCGAGGCGCTCACGAAGCATTCCGCCTCGGCCAGTTCGGCCGCCGGATAGGCGATCTTGCCAGCCAGGCGCACCTTGCCTGCCAGCCCCAGCCGTTCGATCTGCGCAGAAAGCGCGTCTCGTTCCTCGCCATCGCCTACGATGGTGAGGTGCGCATCGATCCCTTGCCCAATCAGCTGCGCAAAGGCCTCGATAAGGACATCGTGCCCTTTCTGGCGCGCGAGGCGCCCGATGGTGAGGAACCGGACAGGGCCGCTGGTCCCTGCCGTGCGCACGACCTCGCCGAACTGGCGGACCGGGTTGGGCAGATAGTCCGCCACGTCTGCATGCCCGGTGCGCGAGGCCAGGTAGCGCGCCAGCGCGGGGGAGACCGCAATGACCTTGTCCATGCGCGGCACCAGCAGGTTGAACAGCGAGAAGGCGAGCCGCGCGCGCCGCGAGGTTGTCCCTTCCACCTTGGGATTTCCATGCAGGTGCATGACGAAGCGCGATTTGCCCCGGGCCAGGCGGTGCAGCAACCAGACCAGCACGGTGGGCTCGAACTGGGCAATGACGACCACATCGTAGCGGTCCCGGCCCAGCTGGCGCGCGACCTTCCTGGGAAAGGCGCGCAGGCTCCCCGCTTCCTCGAAGAGAACCTCGTAAGGCAGGCTCTCGGGCAGTTCGACATAGCGGTGGCAATAGAGCACGCTGACCTCGATCCGGCCGCGATAGCGCGTGGCAAGACCGCAGGCGAGATCGTGGACGACCCGCTCCATTCCGGCGAAATGCGTCGATGGCGGCACGACATAAAGAACTTTCACCGCAGCGCTTGCCCCCTTTGCAGACCTTGCTGACCTTGCACACCCGATCGATCCGGCCCCCGGAGCGCTCCTGCCCCGGTGCCCCATCATGCCCGTTTTCTCAGGCGTAATATCTCCGGTATTGCTCGTAGTAGAAGCTCGCATCGCCGTAGCCGAACTTGGCCTGCTTGCGCAGGTCCACCTGGCTGAGGACAGCCCCCGCCACCCGCACCCGCCCTTCGGGCAGGAGCCGCAGCGCCGCACGGATCGCATGGTCGGCGGTGGCCCGCCAGCGCGCGACCAAGACCACCCCGTCGACCTGCGTTGCCAGCGTGCGGGTATAGGTAATCGGCAAGATCGGCGGGGCATCGAGCAGAACGAGGTCGAAGGCATCGCCGAGCCGGGCCAGCAAGGGGCCCATCTCCCCGTTGCCCAGCAGGTCCTCCAGCCCGTGCGCCTCGCCCACGATCGGCAGGACACAGACCCCGCGCCGCGCATCCAGAACCAGCGCTTCCTCGAGTGTCGCCTCCCCGCGCAGCACCTCGAGCAGGCCCACCTGCGGAAGCGCGCCGGAAAGCGCGCGGGTCGCTCCGCGCTGGCGCACGTCGACATCGACCACCACCGCGCGCTCCCCGGTCAGCGCGGCCACCCTAGCCAGTCCCGCCGAAATCGTGGTCTTGCCCTCGCGCGGGAGCGCAGACGTGATCAGCACCAGGTTGCGCGTGTCCCCCAGCGCATGGTTGATCGAGGCCCGCAGGCCCCGAAACGCCTCGGCGTAGCCCGACATCGGCGCGTTGGCGATGGCTTCAACCGGATCGTCCTCGCCGGGCAGGATGCTGCCCACCTGCGGCACGCTTTCAAGGCAGCGCAGGGACAGCTTGTGCTCGACATCCGAGGCCGTCGAAAGGCCGGTGTAGAGCATCTCTCGGACCAGGCCGATCACCACGCCCACGCCCAGCCCGACCACCAACGCCAGCGCGAGGTTCAGGAGGGGCCGGGGTGAAACCTGCGTCTCGGGCAGATCGGCGTAGGAGATGACACGCGCGTCGGGCCGCTCGGTCCCCTGGCTCGCCACGGTCTCCTTGTACTGGGCCAGATAGCTGTCGTAGAGCTCCTGCGAGGCTTCGGCCCGGCGCGTGAGATCGGTCAGCGCGACCATCGCCCGGTTGTTCGAGGCCAGCGCCCCCTTGGCCGAGCCGAGCGAGCCCTGCAGCGAGGAAAGCCGCCCCGAGGAGACCTGCACCTTGGCTTCGAGGTTGGAGATGATGCGCTTGATTTCCGAGGCGATCTGCGCGTCGACCATGTCGAGTTCGGAGCGCGCGCTCTGGAGAGCGGGATAGCCCGGTCCGAACTGCGCCTCGAGCGCGGCGACGCGGCCTGCGACTTCGGCACGCTTGGAGCGCAGCGAGCTCACCACCCCGGAATTGAGCGCTTCGCCCACGTCGTCCCCGGCCGAGCCCCGGCGCAGCTGCGCGCGGGCGGTGGCGAGCTGCGCCCGGTCGGCGGCGGCCGACGCGCGCGCCGAGGCCACTTCCTGATTGTAACTGGAAATCTCCTGCTCGGAGAGGGAGGCTCCCGTCGTGCTCAAGAGGTTGTTGGCGATGCGGTACTGCTGCACCCGCGCCATGTCGTCGAGCGCCTGCTGGCGCAGCTCCTCGAGCCGCTGGGACAGGAAACCGGCGGCCTGCGCGCCGCTGGCCCGCTTCTGGTTGAGGTAGAACTGCGAATACTGTGTCGCATATTCGTTGGCGATCGCCTGCGCATCGCGGGGATCGGTCTCGGTGACGGCGATCGAAAAGGCGTGGGTGGTGCCGATACGCTCGACCGCGAGAGCCCCCTGGAGACGTTCGGCGATGGCGTCCAGGCGTTCCTCGCGTGTGGGGCTGGGTGCCTCCGCCTCGCCCATCCCCACCAGCGCTTTCAGCCGGCTGCGTAGTCCCGCACCAGATCCGGGCGCGAAATTCGGGTTGGTATCGAGCTCGAGCGCCCGCGCCACGTCAAGGGCGAGTTCGCGCGAACGGATCACCTCGACCTCGGTGTCGACCTGGTCGGAATCGGGGGGCAGTGCGCCCGCCCCCTCGCCGCGCGGGGTGGTGCGCTCTTCCAGCGAATTGAGCACGACGCGCGCGCTGGCCGTGTACCGGGGCGTCTGCAGCGTCGTCACCAGCGCCGCGAGCGCGACGAAGACCGCCGCCACGACCACGATAACGGTCAGCTGGCGCCGCAAGGCGAAGTAGATCGCCCGCAAGTCGAGCCGGTCCTCGGGCGGGGCGGCCATGGCCGGAAAGGCCTGGGCCAGGTCGGCCTGGAGCTGGCTGCCGCGATGGACGACAAGGGAATTGTTCATGACAGCCTCACACTCCTGCGCATTCAATTGGGGGAAGGGCACCGCGCCTGCGGGCGTCTCCCTCCCGCTCCGGATAGGACCGATCCACCGGCACCATCAGAACTTCACCCGCACGCTCAGCAAAGCGGTCGATCCCGTGAAGGGTCGGGCCTCGAACCCGCGGCTCGACTGATCGCGGTGGCTGAACCCCAGCCCCACTTCGAACCTGTCTCCCAGAAGCCAGCGAGCATTCGCCCCGATGCGGAACTGACGATCCTGTCGATCCGAGCCGAAGTAATCATAGTACAGATACGATGTATTCACGGAAACTACTAAATTGCGAAGCAACTCGTAATCCACATCCAGAGATATACTGTCCTGGATGACCCCCGGCTGGTTGAAGAAGGGGCTTGCCTCCAGCGTCCGCGCGCCGTTCAACTTGACCGTGACAAGCGTGGTGACGTTCCAGACAAGGCGCCCGGAATAGGTGATGCCCGAAACCGTGCCCGAGGCAGGCTCGTCGTAGTCCTGCGAAAGGTAGCCGACCGTCACCTCGCCGCTGAGCAACTCGCTGAAACCGAAGGCGAGACCGCCCGACAGCGCGTAGCCTTGCGAATCCTGGCTGATGGCCCCGAAATCCTGCCGGTAGTCCTGCCAGTTGTAGCGCCCTTGTGCGAAGACGCGGAGGGCCGGGCCAAGCCGCAAGGACGCCCGCCCGCCCAGTGTCGTCGCGGTGCGGTCGCGGTAGTTCTGGAGGACATCGAGCCCCTCGAGCCGGATGGTGCGGTAGTCGAAACGCTCCGCCCCACCGGCGAGCGACACGGTGAGATTGGCGAGGGCCACGGAGAGCCCGGCACGGCCCGCGAGGCGCGAATAGGTATTCGGTGCGCCGATCACCGCATCGCCCAGCGTGCCCGCCATTTCGGCCAGCAGCCCATAGCTCCCGGAGAGATCGAGGCGCACCGGCCCGAACGCCTTGTGGCCCGCCGCCTCGAGGCTGTACTGCTCGTTGTTCTGAACCTTGAGATCGGCGTAGCGGGTCAAGGTGGCCTGCCCCTTCACCGAAAGACCGGCATCGGGTGTGCGTTCGACAAGTTCGAAGCCCGGCTCGAAGGTTGCCTTGGCATCGCCGCGCGGATCGGGAGCAATATTGAAGACGTTATCGTCGTATTCGATCCGCAGGTCGGCCCTGGGATAGAAGCGAAAGCCGCCGAGCGGCAGGCCCGGCGCGTCGTAAGCCGCCTTGGAGCGCGCGCCGACCGAACTGGCTAGGGCTTCGTCGGCAAGGCTCGTTCCCGCCTCCTGTGCCCGCGCACAATTCGTCCCCACGGCCAGAGCGAGGCAGACCGCAAGGGCACCGCAGCGGGCATACGCTCGGCTCCCGACACCCCCGATGGACACGAATACCCCCAAACTGGCCCCCTCAGCCGGAGCCCATGGGGCGCACCGGCACATACGAATAGAATAAGAAGAACTAACTGCGATATGTCTCGCACCAATCCAACAAGTCAACTTATGATTTTATTCATATCATGACAGTTGCATAATGAAACAATAGTTATGATGCAAAAATAATGATCTGTACTAATCCCCTCTTGTATGTCACGAATTGGATGCGCCGCGGTGGCGCTTTTATTTCAGGGGGTATGCGCGTCCGGCTGGACCGGCACGTGGAAATGGCCCCGCCCGACGACAGGGAGACCGTCCATTGCCGCGCTCGATTGGAAAACTTCGCCTGGTCATGGCGCTCGTCCTGGCCACAGCCGCGCCGGCCCTGCAGGCCCGCGACGCCGCCAGCCCCGCGGCGCGGCCCGAGCCAGACGCTGCGGCGAACGGCGAGGTCTATCGCCTCGGGCCCGGTGACAAGCTGCGGATCACCGTCTTCAACGTGGAAGCGATCACCGGCGAATACACGATCAGTTCGGGCGGCCAGGTCGCCGTCCCCCTGCTCGGAGCCGTCCGTGCCGAAGGCGCGACCACGCAGCAGCTGGCCGATGCGATCCGCACCGGGCTCGACGGGACCTATGTAAAGGACCCGCGCATTACCGTGGAAGTCCTGAGCTACCGCCCCTTCTACATCCTGGGCGAGGTGAACCAGCCCGGCGAATTCGCCTACAAGCCCAACCTGACACTGGAGCAGGCCGTCGCGACCGCGGGCGGCTATACCTACCGCGCCGCGCGCAAGAAGGCCTATCTGCGCCGCGCGGGCGAGGACGAGCAGGTCGTCAGGTTCGGCCGCGAGAGCAGGGTCATCTACGTCCACCCGGGCGACACCATCCGCATCGGCGAACGCTACCTGTAGTCCGCCTGCGCGCCGCCACGGGCCCTGTGCCCATGCGTCCTGTTTTCCTCTGGCGAAATAAGGATAGTCTCCCATTCTGGCACCTTCCATGCGCCGCGCGCTCACCGACCTTGCCCCCGCCGATCTGGCCGCCACCATCGAAGCCCATGGCTATGCGATGGTGGCCGATTTCGTCCCGGAAGCCGACCTTGCGGCGGCCCGGCGTTTCACAGAGGCCGGCATGGCGACCAGCACTACGGGGTACTTCGGCGTGGGGGATGGTGAGCCGCTGGGCGGCACGTTCCTGGAGGCCTTGCGCGATTCGCCCGAATTCCAGAGCCTGTGCCGCCGCCTCTGCACACTGGCCACGGGGCGTGAGGCGCCCGAGACCGGCTTCTACCAGATCCTGCGCGCCCTCGAAGGCCAGGACCAGGCCCGCCACGCCCTTCGCTTTCACTACGATTCCTATGTGCTGACCGCCCTCCTCCCGATTCTCATCCCCAGCGGAGGCGAAGGGCGGCTCATTCTTGGCCGACAGCGGCGCCCCTTGCGGCGCAGCTATGCCGTCAACCTGCTCGACAAGCTGCAGGGCGACAATGCGCGCGCGCAGCAGCGCCTTGCCCGGCGCTACGCAGGCGGCGCGTGCGAATTCGAACGGCTCGTCCTGAAGCCGGGCAACCTCTATTTCTTCTGGGGCTACCGCACGCTGCACACCAACGAACCGGCCCCCGACGGAGCGATCCGCGCGACTGCGGTCTACCACTACCTCGACCCGCACGCCCACGCCCCGCTCAAGCGCCTGCTGCGCCGCGCGCGCGGCTCCTGAGCGGCCGGACGGCTCCGTGCCACGTTCGGGCGCAGCCCCGCCGCTTGACAAGATGCCCCCCGCCCTCCGATCCTTCCACGTACGCACAGGGCCAACCAGGCACGGCGAAAGCGGGACATCCGGTGCATCACGAGACCGGAGCCCGAACGGAGAGGACGGATAGGTGTGCGATGGAGGCAATCCAGACATTCGCGACGTCGACGCTGCCGCAAAGCCAGCGGCTGCGCTATTGGAACGAGCTTGCCGAGCGCATTTACGCAGGCACCTACATCAACGGTGACCACAGCTTTCATGGACGCATGCAGACCTGGCGGCTGGGCGAGCTCCAGATGATACGCCCCGCCGGTGGCCCCTCGCAGGTCGGTCGGCGTCACCGCACACCCGGTTCCTCCAACATCATCCTCCACCTTCAGACCCGCGGACGTTGCCGCCATCGCCAGGGTCGCGGGCAGGACGACATCGTCCTGGAACCGGGCGACTTCGTCCTGTCCTCTGCCGCTACCGGCTACGAGATGGACCTGGAGGCGCACGAGTTGCTGGTGGTGGAATTTCCCGGCGCGCCCATCCTGCAGCGCTGCGAGGCTCTCGACAGTGTGCTCTCACGCCGCATCCGCGCCACCAGCCTGGCGGGTGGTCGCGTCCTTATCGATTTCCTGCAGTCGCTCTGGCGGCAGGCCGGCAACGCGCAGTTCCCCATCCCCGGCGATGCGAGCTGGCAAGGCGCGATGGCCAATGTCTTCTACGATATGCTGGGCCTGACCCTGCACGAAAGCCGCCTGCCCCGCCCTGCAGCCGACGCGTCGCCCCCGTTGGCGCGCCAGCTGCTGCGCCATGTCGAGACCCACCTTGGCGATCCGGACCTGCGCACAGGCAGCATTGCCCAAGCGCTGGGCGTGTCCCCCCGCACGGTGCAGAACGGCTTTGCCACGCTCGGTACGACCCCGTCTGCCCATATCCTGAACGCCCGCCTCGAACGCGCCGCCGATCGCCTCACCAGCGATCACGCCACCTCGATCACCGAGATCGCCTTCGAACTGGGCTTCAACGACAGCGCCTACTTCGCGCGGTGCTTTCGCCGCCGCTACGACGCCTCGCCACGCGAATGGCGAAAGCGCGGCTGAAACCGCGCCCGGTTGGACGATTGCGCGCAGCTCCCGATGCGTCTGCGCACTTGTCCAAGCCCGGTTTGCAAAACGGGTCTAGAATGAACGCGTCACCCACCCTTGAGGGCCGGTCCGCCGCAAGGCTCCCGGCCCTTTCCTTTTGCCGTCATGGTGAGCGCATCCCAGATCAGGGCGCGATCAGGACCTTGCACTGGCCGTGGCCCGCGCTCTTGAGCGCTTCGAAGACCGTGGGCACCGTGTCGAGCGCGATGGTCTCGCTCACCAGTAGGCGCGGCGCAATGGCACCGCTCGCCAGCGCGTCCAGCGCCGCCTCGTATTCGCTGCGGGTAAAGAAGGCGCTGGTCACGAGCCGGACTTCCTTGGACAGCATCGCAAAGGAATTGAAGGTATCGGGCTGCGTGCACAGGCCCAGGAGCAGGATCGTCCCACGCGCGCGCACCTGCTCGACCGCCTGCGCGATCAGCCCGGGCCTTCCGACGCACTCGAAGACGATGTCGGCCTTGCCGCCAAGCGCGGCATCGCTTCCCCCCACCGGATCCTCAGGATTGACGACGAAGCCGCTCGCGCCCAGCCCCATGGCGCGCGGTTCCTGATCCGGCACCACGTCCTGCAGGACCACGGCCCCCGCGCCAAAGCGGCGCGCCCAGAAAGCCACGGCAAGGCCGATCGGGCCCGCGCCCAGGATCAGCACCCGGTCTCCGGGTCTGATACCACTGAGCACTACGCCATGCAGCGCAACCGCAAGCGGCTCGATGATCGCCCCGTCGGCGAGCGAGACATCGGCAGGGAGCGGCACGCACTGGTTGGGCCGGGTCACGGCATATTCGCCATAGCCCCCGCCCTGGAGACTGAACTCGCGGCACCAGGCGACCTCGCCCCGGCAGCACGCCTCGCACTGGCCGCAGCTGCGCAAAGGCACCACCGAGACGAGGTCCCCGATGCCAAGGCCTGTCACCTCCCGGCCCAGGCCAACCACTTCGCCTGCGAACTCGTGCCCCAGGACGTCCCCGTGCTGGCAGCCGTAGGCCGCGTCCTCGGTCATGTGCAGGTCCGACCCGCAGATCCCGCAGCGCGCGACCTTCACCACGACCTCACCTGCATCAGGCGTGGGATCGGGTATCGTCTCTATGGCCAGCGGTTCGTGCAGGCCCTGGAATACGGCAGCCCTGATGGCGTATCTCCTTGGCGTTGTTCGTTGCGATCCGAAGGGACGGTCACAGTCCGGTAAGCGGTTTGACCGGCCCCAGTTGCATGCCCCCGTCGATCATGACGTGGGCCCCTGTCATGTAGCTCCCCGCATCCGAGGCGAGCAGCAGCGCCAGCGGCTTGATCTGGTGGACCTCCCCCACGGCGCCTGTCGGCACCAGCTTGTCCCAGGCCTTGCGAGCCTCCGGGTTCGTCTTCAGCCAGCCCCCGCCGATGTTGGTGACGAAGGGGCCGGGCGCAATGGCGTTTACCCGAATTCCGAAAGCGGCCAGTTCCAGCGCGGCATGGCGCATGAAGTGCATCACCCCGGCCTTGGCAGGCATATAGGGCACGCCCACGATGGCCTCGTTGACGACGGCCGCGTTGGAGGAGGTACACACAATGGAGCCTCCCCGCCGCCCGGTACGTTCCTCGTTGCGCTTCATCACCCGCGCGGCTTCACGCAAGGTGTGGAACTGGCCGGTGAGGTTGACCTGGATCGAACGCTCCCAGGCCGCCGGATCGTAGACATCGAGCTGGCCCCGCGGGTTGCGCGTGTCCTCGGGCGTCCAGAAACCGTTGCCCGCATCGTACCCCGCATTGGAAAAGACGATGTCGCATCCGCCAAAGGCGGCGACATGGTCATCGAAGGCGGCCGCGATTTCGGCCAGGTCCGCGACGTCAGCACGGGCGGCGCGGGCCGCATAGCCTTCATCACGAAGCCGCTCGGCCTCACGCTCGGCCCCTTCGCCGTCATAGTCGGTAAGCGTGACCTGCGCCCCCGCCTCGCACAGCACCTCGGCATAGGCGAGGCCCAGGCCCGAGGCGGCCCCTGTCACAAGACCCGAGCGGCCCGCGATGTCGAACTGGTCAAGCGTCTTCACAGGTAGAGCTGCGGATTGGGCGTGAGGCCATGTTCGGCGCAGTAGGTCTCGTAGTGATTCATGAACCACCAGACATCGAGCGTTTCGACGTGGTTGCCGTGCGCATCGAAGAACTCGTTCGCGCCCTGCATCCAGAACAGCGCCTTCATTCCGTTCGGGTCGTCGGTGACAAGCGTGTGCGCCGTACCCGGAGTTTCGGTGATGAAGTCGCCCGGGCGGCACACCCAGTCGTATTCGAGATAGCGAAACGAGCCTTCCAGTCCGATCGCCCAGACCGGCCCCCGGTGCTTGTGCGTGCCGATCACGCCCGGCTGCTTGATCCACAGCACGTTGCAATAGACGTTCTGGCGCACATCGAAGGCGAGGTGGCGGATCGCGGCATTCTCGCCGAAGGGAACCCACGGGCTCTCCGCTTCGGACGCGCCCACATAGGTCCCCTCCACGCCCTTGGCGTCGATCAGGGCTCCGTAGAGCTCGGGAACCTTGACGATCTCATACGCGCTCGAGGGCGGCGCAGTCATCGTACCCATGGCGCGCTCCTCAAACGTAAAGCTTGGGATTGAGGGGGATGCCCTTTTCGCGGCAATAGGTCTCGTAGTGGTTGATGAACCACCAGACATCGGCCGTGTCGACGTAGTTGGCGTTCTCGTCGTAGAATTCGATGGGTCCCTGCATCCAGCCAAACAGCTTCACGCCCTGCGGATGATCGGTGACGAGCGTGTGGCTTTCGCCCGGCACTTCCAGAATCAGCCCCCCCGGGCTCGCGACCCAGTCGTACTCCAGATACTTCACCGAGCCTTCGAGGCAGACCATCATGATCGTGCCGCGGTGCAGGTGCGTACCCACCACGCCCGGCTCCTTGATCCACAGGATGTTCGAGAAGATGCCCTGGCGCACGTCGAAGGCCAGGTGCTTGATCGCCGCATTGTCGCCGAAGGGCACCCAGGGGCTGTCGACGTCGCTCTGCGCATCGATGTAGCGCCCGCCCGGGCTCAGCCGTTCGACGAGCTCACGGTGCGCGAAGGGCACATCGACAATCTCCGCCTTGGTCGAGGGCGGGGCGGTCATCACGTTGGTCATGGTGGTGGTCCTCTCCATCGGCCCTGCCCGCGTCCGCGTCTACGGATCATCGTGGCAACGCCTTGCTTGGTCCGGGCTTTCAAGGTGCCCTTGTGACGTCGAGCATAAGCTGCGGGAGCGACAGGAACTTGGATCTGCGCGCAGCGCGATCGGGACAGGCGCGCACGCGTGTCCCAGATACGCCAAGCCCCCCGGCGCAGGAGCGGCGGGGGGCTTGGCGAGTGTTATAGTTGGTTGCGGGGGTAGGATTTGAACCTACGACCTTCAGGTTATGAGCCTGACGAGCTACCGGGCTGCTCCACCCCGCGTCACCGATGTTGTGCGTTCCTTTGAGAGACGCAAAAAGGGCCCTTTTTGGGGGCCCTTTTAGAGGCCTTTGGGGCCTTTTGTCATTGTGATGGGTTTTTATGATCTTGCGCTGGCTACAATGCCTGGCGACGTCCTACTCTTCCAACGCTTGAGCGTAAGTACCATCGGCGCTGGCAGGTTTCACGTCCGAGTTCGAGATGGGATCGGGTGGGTCACTGCCGCTATGGCCACCAAGCAATGGAGCGAGCGCAAGATTTTTAATCGATGAAGTCCGTGCAGATTAGTTACTGGCTTTGATTGATCGTCCGATCACCGCCGACGGTCCTTGGCAGGACTGTCATTGATGGTGGGATTCTACAAGCATGAACAGAGTTATTAGGACCAGTTAGCTTCACGCGTTACCGCGCTTCCACACATCTGGCCTATCAACGTGATGGTCTATCACGACTCGATGATACCTAATCTCGAGGGAGGCTTCCCGCTTAGATGCTTTCAGCGGTTATCCCTTCCATACATAGCTACCCTGCTGCGCGGCTGGCGCCACGACAGGTACACCAGAGGTATGTTCATCCCGGTCCTCTCGTACTAGGGACAACTCCTCTCAAGTATCGACGCCCACGGCAGATAGGGACCAAACTGTCTCGCGACGTTCTGAACCCAGCTCACGTACCACTTTAATTGGCGAACAGCCAAACCCTTGGGACCTGCTCCAGCCCGGGATGTGATGAGCCGACATCGAGGTGCCAAACGATTCCGTCGATATGAGCTCTTGGGAATCATCAGCCTGTTATCCCCGGCGTACCTTTTATCCGTTGAGCGATGGCCCTTCCACGAGGGACCACCGGATCACTATGACCGACTTTCGTCTCTGCTCGATTCGTCAATCTCGCAGTCAGGCAGGCTTATGCCATTGCACTCTTGCAGCCGGTTTCCAACCGGCCTGAGCCTACCATCGCGCGCCTCCGTTACTCTTTGGAGGCGACCGCCCCAGTCAAACTACCCGCCACAGAGGGTCCCTGTACCGGCTAACGGTACTAGGTTAGACATTAAAAAATCACAGGGTGGTATTTCACCTATGGCTCCACACCAGCTGGCGCCGATGTTTCAAAGCCTCCCACCTATGCTACACAATAATTTTCCAATGCCACTCTGAAGCTGCAGTAAAGGTGCACGGGGTCTTTCCGTCTAACCGCGGGTACTCCGCATCTTCACGGAGAATTCAATTTCGCTGAGCATATCCTGGAGACAGTGGGGAAGTCGTTACGCCATTCGTGCAGGTCGGAACTTACCCGACAAGGAATTTCGCTACCTTAGGACCGTTATAGTTACGGCCGCCGTTTACCGGGGCTTCAATTCGGAGCTTGCACTCCTCCTCTTAACCTTCCGGCACCGGGCAGGCGTCAGACCCTATACGTCGTCTTGAAGCCGACTTAGCAGAGCCCTGTGTTTTTGCTAAACAGTCGCTACCCCCTGGCCTGTGCCCCCCGACAGTGCTTGCGCATAGCCGGGGCCTCCTTCTTCCGAAGGTACGGAGGCAATTTGCCGAGTTCCTTCAGGATACTTCTCTCAAGCGCCTTGGTATACTCTACCTGACCACCTGTGTCGGTTTCGGGTACGGTCTATACGGTGGGGCTATTTCCTGGGACTGCTTCGAAGCACGTTCAATCCGATAAGAACGTACAACACACGCAATCCGTCACACACCACCAGGCCCACGAATATTAACGTGGTTCCCATCGACTACCCCTTCGGGCTCGTCTTAGGGCCGGCTTACCCTGCTCAGATTAGCTTTAAGCAGGAACCCTTGGTCTTTCGGCGAGAGGGCATCTCACCCTCTTTGTCGCTACTCATGTCAGCATTCGCACTTCCGATACGTCCAGAGTCGGTTACCCTTCTCCTTCACTCGCTTACGGAACGCTCCGCTACCGCTCAGAACAAAGTTCTGAACCCTAAGCTTCGGTGCATCACTTTAGCCCCGTTACATTTTCGCCGCAGGAACCCTTATTTAGACCAGTGAGCTGTTACGCTTTCTTTAAAGGATGGCTGCTTCTAAGCCAACCTCCTGGTTGTTTTGGGATTCCCACATGCTTTCCCACTTAGTGATGACTTGGGGACCTTAGCTGTAGGTTAGGGCTGTTTCCCTTTTGACGACGGACCTTAGCACCCGCCGTCTGTCTGCCGAACAAGACTCGTTGGTATTCGGAGTTTGGTTAGAATTGGTAGATCTCGCGACCCCCGCATCCATCCAGTGCTCTACCCCCAACGGCATACATTCGACGCTCTACCTCAATAGATTTCGCGGAGAACCAGCTATTTCCCGGCTTGATTGGCCTTTCACCCCTAAACACAACTCATCCGAGAATTTTTCAACATTCAACGGTTCGGTCCTCCAGTGCGTGTTACCGCACCTTCAACCTGGTCATGCCTAGATCGCCGGGTTTCGGGTCTAATACACCATACTCAGTCGCCCTATTCAGACTCGCTTTCGCTGCGCCTACACCTAACGGCTTAAGCTTGCATGGTACATTAAGTCACTGACCCATTATGCAAGAGGTACGCTGTCACCCCCTATGGGGCTCCAACTGCTTGTAAGCATCCGGTTTCAGGTACTGTTTCACTCCCCTCATCGGGGTGCTTTTCACCTTTCCCTCACGGTACTGGTTCGCTATCGGTCATGTACGAGTATTTAGGCTTGGAGGGTGGTCCCCCCATGTTCAGACAGGATTTCACGTGTCCCGCCCTACTCAAGTCCTGGAACCTCACTTTTGCATACGGGGCTGTCACCCGCTATGGCCACTCTTTCCAAAGTGTTCTGCTAGTTTAGTTCCAGGCACTGGCCTGGTCCGCGTTCGCTCGCCACTACTAACGGAATCTCGGTTGATGTCTTTTCCTCTGGTTACTTAGATGTTTCAGTTCACCAGGTTCGCTTCACCAAGCCTATATATTCAGCTCGGTGATACCTTATCCACCTCACTCAAAAGCTGCCGAAGCAACCATCGAGAGAAATGGTGAAGGTGGGTTTCCCCATTCGGAAATCGCCGGATCAAAGTTTGCTCACAACTCCCCGACGCTTATCGCAGCGTGCCACGTCCTTCATCGCCTGTACATGCCAAGGCATCCACCAGATGCTCTTACCTCACGCTTGAGAATCCACACCATCAACGACAGCCCTGCATAGAGACTGCGTCGTAATAGGTGCGGACGATTTATCTCAGCCAGATAATAAAATCTGTTGTAACGCATGGTTGATTACCCAACGTCTGGATAATCCATGCGCCACGGCATCGATTAAAAAACCCATTCACAATGTCAAAGATCTGCGGGCAAATCCCGCTAACCGGTCCGAAGACCGGAACTGTTTCGCTTCATCGCTGGAGTACTGTTCGTGTGTACGGCTGGTGGAGCCTATCGGGATCGAACCGATGACCTGATGCTTGCAAAGCAACCGCTCTCCCAGCTGAGCTAAGGCCCCGTATTTGCCAGCCTCAAGCGCCGGCGTCGACATGCGTCGACTTGGCTATCCTCGCATAAGCTCGGACGGCCGTTCGGCCTTGCGAACCTGACGGTTCGGTTAGCTTGCCCTGCACGGCACGTGGTGGGCCTGAGTGGATTCGAACCACTGACCTCACCCTTATCAGGGGTGCGCTCTAACCAACTGAGCTACAGGCCCACGTGCCTGCCATCGCTGACCCTGTGGGCCGCGGGCGGCGTGAGCCAGCTCAGGCGTACAACGCTCATCTGAGCGTTATCTCCAGTGATGAAGGGACATGAGGACGACGGCATGTTCTTTGGAAGAAGCGAAGCTCTTCCCGGCTCAAGGCCAGGCGCTTTCGTTTCAATCCTTAGAAAGGAGGTGATCCAGCCGCAGGTTCCCCTACGGCTACCTTGTTACGACTTCACCCCAGTCGCTGATCCCACCGTGGTTAGCTGCCTCCTTGCGGTTAGCACACTACCTTCGGGTGAAACCAACTCCCATGGTGTGACGGGCGGTGTGTACAAGGCCTGGGAACGTATTCACCGCGGCATGCTGATCCGCGATTACTAGCGATTCCGCCTTCATGCTCTCGAGTTGCAGAGAACAATCCGAACTGAGACGGCTTTTGGAGATTAGCTTGTGCTCGCGCACTTGCTGCCCACTGTCACCGCCATTGTAGCACGTGTGTAGCCCAGCGTGTAAGGGCCATGAGGACTTGACGTCATCCCCACCTTCCTCCGGCTTATCACCGGCAGTTTCCTTAGAGTGCCCAACCAAATGCTGGCAACTAAGGATGAGGGTTGCGCTCGTTGCGGGACTTAACCCAACATCTCACGACACGAGCTGACGACAGCCATGCAGCACCTGTCACTCATCCAGCCGAACTGAAGAAATCCATCTCTGGAAATCGCGATGAGGATGTCAAACGCTGGTAAGGTTCTGCGCGTTGCTTCGAATTAAACCACATGCTCCACCGCTTGTGCAGGCCCCCGTCAATTCCTTTGAGTTTTAATCTTGCGACCGTACTCCCGAGGCGGATAACTTAATGCGTTAGCTGCGCCACCCAAATTCCAAGAACCCGGACAGCTAGTTATCATCGTTTACGGTGTGGACTACCAGGGTATCTAATCCTGTTTGCTCCCCACACTTTCGCACCTCAGCGTCAATACTTGTCCAGTCAGTCGCCTTCGCCACTGGTGTTCTTCCGAATATCTACGAATTTCACCTCTACACTCGGAATTCCACTGACCTCTCCAAGATTCTAGTCACCTAGTTTCAAAGGCAGTTCCGGAGTTGAGCTCCGGGCTTTCACCTCTGACTTGAGTAACCGCCTACGCGCGCTTTACGCCCAGTAATTCCGAACAACGCTAGCTCCCTCCGTATTACCGCGGCTGCTGGCACGGAGTTAGCCGGAGCTTATTCTCCAGGTACTGTCATTATCATCCCTGGTAAAAGAGCTTTACAACCCTAAGGCCTTCATCACTCACGCGGCATTGCTGGATCAGGCTTTCGCCCATTGTCCAATATTCCCCACTGCTGCCTCCGTGGAGTCTGGGCCGTGTCTCAGTCCCAGTGTGGCTGATCATCCTCTCAGACCAGCTAAGGATCGTCGGCTTGGTAGGCCTTTACCCCACCAACTACCTAATCCTGCGCGGGCTCATCTCTTGGCGATAAATCTTTGGACCGAAGTCATCATCCGGTATTAGCAGTAATTTCTCACTGTTATTCCGAACCAAGAGGCAGATTCCCACGTGTTACGCACCCGTGCGCCACTAACCCCGAAGGGTTCGTTCGACTTGCATGTGTTAGGCATGCCGCCAGCGTTCGTTCTGAGCCAGGATCAAACTCTCAAGTTTGTGAAACAACATTCACGGCACAAAGCCTAAGCCTTGCCAGCCGCAAACATCGAAACCTTCGGGAGCCGATACCTGCACTTGTCAAACGTATGGAAACGAAGGACATATAAGGCATCGGCTTGATTTAAACTGCACCATAGAGCCCGAAGCTCCCAAGGCGCAGGCGCCGTCGCCCACATGTCCCTTCATCTAAAAACCAACAATGTCAAAGATCCAACCACACCCGTCCGAAGACGGAAACAACCGGACAACCATCCATCCCCGCTTCCTAAGACCCGGGGAACAAGCTGTCCGTCTATCGTGGCGACCACCCCGAAGCGCCGTGTTTGGCGGCGTGCTTCGCTGCGGTGAGAGGCCCTCTAAGTGAGCCCTGCGATTCGGTCAAACCCTTTTTTCAAAAAACCTTCATGAAATCGGCATTTTTTCCAAATGACGGAAATCAGGTCATTTTTGTTCACGCAGGCACCCTGGCGGGCAACTATCGACCAGTGATGGATTGGCGCACCGGCAGGACAGGGATTTGCCATCGCGGATCCTCTTCCCGACACACGGCCAGCCCTTCCGCGATGGACCTCAGGCGACGCCCTGGCTGCACGTTCTGACCGCACGTTGGCGTCCAGCCGCTACTCAGAGGTTGGCATCTGATGGGGGCGCCCCTTAGGCTCGGGACATGACGCGGCCTGCGAACGGCGTGCCGTGCCCAAGGAGATGTGTGCAGACATGACCTACTGGCCGCTGATCGGCATCGCGCTTGTCGTCGTGGGCTTCGTGGCCCGGCTCAATCCCCTGATGGTGGTGGCCGTCTCGGCCATTGTCACCGGCCTGCTTGGCGGGCTGGAGTTCGTCCCCGTGCTTGAGGCGCTGGGCAAGGCCTTCAACGATAACCGCTATATCTCCGTCACCTGGATCATCCTTCCCGTGATCGGGCTCCTCGAACGCTACGGGCTTCAGGAGCGGGCGCGCACGCTCATCGGGCAGGTGCGCGGAGCGACCATGGGACGCCTGCTCGTCCTCTACCTCGGCTTTCGCCAGATCACCGCGGCGCTGGGCATGAAGGATATCGGTGGGCACCCGCAGACGGTGCGCCCGCTCATAGCCCCGATGGCGGAGGCCGCCGCCGAGCGCGCCCATGGGACGCTTTCCCTCACGGAGCGCGAGAAGGTCCGCGCATTGGCCGCGGCGACCGACAACATCGGACTCTTCTTCGGAGAGGACATCTTCTTCGCAATCGCCTCCATCCTCCTGATCCAGGGCGTGTTCGAGGCGCAAGGCTATCCGCTTGCCCCCTTGCAGCTTTCGGTCTGGGCAATCCCGAGCGCGGTCTGCGCCTTCCTGCTTCATGGCGCGCGGCTCCTCGCACACGACCGGCGCCTTGCCCGGCTCCCCGTTGCAGAGCCGGAGAGCGCGGCATGATCACGCTCGAATGGCTCTACGTCCTGACCGGGCTTGTCTTCAGCGCCTGGGCGCTCCTGAGCCTACGCGACCGGACCAACCCCAAGCGCTGGGGCAACGCCGCCTTCTGGGGATTGCTGGCCGGCAGCTTCTTCTTCGGCTCGCACATCTCGGATCTTGCAAACGGTATCCTGGTGCTGGTCCTCGTCGCGCTGGCCGGAACGGGACAGCTTGGCCGCAGCCATCCGGCCACGACCAATGGCACGGAGCGCACGGCACTTGCCGCGCGCCTCGGCAATAGGCTCTTCGTGCCAGCCCTGGTCATCCCGCTCACCGCCGTCGCGGGCACTCTCGTCTACACCTACACCCCGCTGGGCGAGAGCGGGCTCTTCGAAGCGCGGCGCGAGACGCTGATCCTGCTGGGGCTTGGCGTGCTCCTGGCCCTGGCGCTGGCCATGCTGTGGATGCGCGCGCCGCTCCTTGCACCGCTCGAGGAAGGGCGCCGGCTCATGGATTCCATCGGGTGGGCCGCGATCCTGCCGCAGATGCTGGCCGCGCTGGGCGCCGTCTTCGCGCTCGCGGGCGTGGGCTCCATCGTCGGGGACCTTGCAGGCACGGTCCTGCCGCGCGGCAGCCTGTTCCTCGCCGTCCTTGTCTATTGCACCGGCATGCTCCTCTTCACCGTCATCATGGGCAACGCCTTTGCCGCCTTCCCGGTGATGGCCGCCGCCATCGGCATCCCCGTGCTGGTGGAGGACTATGGCGGCAACGTCGCGCTGATCGGAGCGGTGGGCATGCTGGCGGGCTTTTGCGGCACGCTGCTCACGCCCATGGCCGCCAACTTCAACATCGTGCCCGCCGTGCTGCTCGACCTGCGCAGCCAGTACGGCGTCATCCGCGCGCAAGTGGGAACGGCGCTGCCGCTCTTTGCCTGCAATGTCCTTCTCATCTATTTCCTGGCGTTTCCATGACCCAACTCGATCCGGCCCTGGCCGCCCGCTTTGCCAACATCGCCCTTGGCCATGTCGCGCGCGAATACCCGCACAAGCTCGACCACGTGATGGAGAGCGACGCCGACGTCCTTCCCCCCCGCGTGCTGCACCCGGTCTTCTTCGGCAGTTTCGACTGGCACAGCTGCGTGCATGGCTGGTGGACGCTGCTGACCTTGCGGCGGATGTTCCCGGACATGTCCGAAAGCGCGGACATCGCCGCGCTGGCCGAAACCACGTTCCGCCCCGAAAAGCTGGACGTAGAGCTTGCCTATCTCGACCGGCCTTCCGCGCGCGGGTTTGAGCGCCCCTATGGCTGGGGCTGGCTCTTGGCGCTCCATCTGGAGGCCTCGCGCCATGAAGACCAGACCTGGGCCACACATCTGGAGCCGCTGGCCCGGCGGCTTGCCACAGCGCTGGGCGACTATCTCGGCAAGCTGACCTACCCGATCACCGTGGGCACCCATTTCAACACCGCCTTCGCGCTGATCCTCGCGCACGAATGGGCACAGGCGCACGATGCTGCGCTCGCCGAGACAATCGAAAGCTGGGCACTGCGCGTCTTTGGAGACCGCCGCGATTACGAGAGTTGGGAGCCGGGGGGCGATGAATTCCTCTCCCCGGCCCTCACCGCGGGCGTACTGATGCGGCGATGCCTGCCTGCGCGCGACTTCGCCCCGTGGTTCGCCGCCTTCCTGCCGGAGGGAGGCTGGCTCGAGCGCGATCTGCACCCGGCCACCGTCTCGGACCGCAGCGACGGCAAGATCGCGCACCTCGACGGGCTCAACCTCAGCCGCGCGTGGTGCCTGCGCGACATCACATCGGGGCTTGGCGCGTCCTCCCGCACGGTCCTGCTGGAGGAGCGGGCCAAGGCGCACCTGGACGTCGCCCTCCCCCATGTCGCGGGCGACTACATGGGCGAACACTGGCTGGCGAGCTTCGCGCTGCTGGCGCTGCGCATCGCCCCGGACAGCTGATCAGTCTTCGCCCGAGGCTGCCGCGACCTCCTCGAGGCCGCCGCCGAGCGCCGTATAGAGGTTGACCGCGTTCTGCAGTTCGGTCGCGCGCAGCGAAATCAGTGTCTGGCTCGCCGAGAACAGGCTGCGCTCGGCGTCGAGCACTTCGAGGTAGATCGCGATGCCGTTGTCGTAGCGCAGGCGCGCCGTGCGGGCGAGCCGGCGCTGCGCGGCAATGGTGCGCTGCTGGATCTCGATCTGCTCGGCGAAGCGCTCGCGCCCGACAAGCCCGTCGGCGACCTCGCGAAAGGCATTCTGCACGGCCGACTGGTAAGCCGCTTCCAGTTCGGCGGCCTGCGCCTTGCTGAGGCGCACCTCGGCCTCGCGCCGTCCCCAGTTGAAGATCGGCAGGCTGGCCGTGCCGCCATAGCTCCAGCTCTCGCTCGCGCCGTCGAAGAGCGAGCCGAGCGCGTTCGACATGAAACCCAGCGTGCCGGTCAGCGAGATCGTCGGGAAATAGGCCGCGCGCGCCGCGCCAATGTTCGCGTTGGCCCCCATCAGCGCGTGTTCGGCCTGCAGGATGTCGGGGCGCTGTTCGAGCAGGCTGGAGGGTAGTCCCGCCGTTATCGGCACGACCTGCTCGGACAGCGAGAGCCCGGCGGGCATCGGGCCGGTGATCGGCCCGCCGACCAGCACGTTCAGCAGGTTGCGCGCCTGCTCGGTGGTGCGCTGGATCTCGGCCAGTTCGGTCTCGGCCTGGGTGAGGAGGAGCACGGTCTGGTCGTAGTCGGCGGTCGAGGTGACCCCGGCCTCAAGGCGCATGTGGGCAATGCGCTCGCCCTCGCGGCGCCCTTCGAGGCTGCGGCGGGCCAGCGCGATACGCTCTTCTCCCGCGCGGATGTCGAAGTAGGTCGCGGCGACCTGCGCGATGAGCGAGAGACGGTAGGCGCGCGCGCCCTCAACCGAAGCCAGCCAGTTCTCGCGCTGCTGGCGCGTGAGGTTGCGCACCCGGCCCCACAGGTCGAGCTCGAACGAACTGACGCCCAGGTTCGCACCGAACTGGGTGAAGCGGATGGAGTCGGGCACAGGTGGGCCTCCCCCGCCGCTGCCGTCGCCCGGAATTGCCGAGCCGACCGCGCCGAGCCCCGCGATGGGGGTCTGGCTGCGTGTGCCGGTGCCTGTTGCGTCGAGTGCGGGAAGGCGGCCGGCGGCCTGGATGCGGAACTGCGCGCGGGCCTGGTCGACCCGGGCGTAGGACTGGGCCAGGTCGCGGTTGTTGGTGAGCGCCGCTGCAATCAGCGACTGGAGGCGCGGGTCGCGGAAGAACTGACGCCAGCCCAGCTCTATCGCGAGCGGGGCGTCGGCTTGCGAGGCGGCGTCCACCTCCCCGTCCCGGTAGACGGGCGAAATCGCCGCATCGGGGCGCTCGTATTCAGGGGCGAGGCTGCAGGCGCTGACCCATCCTGCCAGGAGCAGTGCGGCGCACTTACGCATGGGGGATCTCCCTCTCCGGGCCGGGGCCGTTTTCGTCTCCGTCATCCCGGTTCTGCGCGAGCCAGCGCGCGTCCTCGGCCTCAGGGTCGCGCCGTTTGCTGAGGTAGGTGCGGGTCAGATAGTAGAACACCGGCGTGAAGAAGATACCCAGTGCGGTCGCCGCGATCATCCCGCCCATGACGCCCGTGCCGACCGCCTGGCGGCTCGCCGCCCCGGCGCCCGAGGCAATCGCGAGCGGCACCATGCCCAGGATAAAGGCGAGGCTGGTCATCAGGATCGGACGCAGGCGCTGGCGCGAGGCCTCCAGCGTCGCCTCGCGCGGCGAGCTGCCCGCATCCTCGTCCTCGATGGCGAACTCGACGATCAGGATCGCGTTCTTCGCGGCCAGGCCGATGATGGTGATGAGACCAATGTTGAAATAGACGTCGGCCGAAAGCGAGCGCAGCAGCGTGAAGACCACCGCCCCCATGATCCCGAAGGGCACCACCAGCAGCACCGCGATGGGAATGCCCCAGCTGTTGTAGAGCGCGGCCAGCAGCAGGAACACGACGATGACGCTCAGGCCCAGGAGCAGGCCGATCTGCCCGCCCGCCTGGCGTTCCTCGTAGGCCGTGCCGGTCCACTCGTAGCTCATCGCGCCCGTCAGGTTGCGCGCGGCAATCTCCTCCATGATGTCGAGCGCCTCGCCCGAGGAGTGCCCCGGCGCGGCGTTGCCCGAAATGGTGAGCGAGGGGTAGCCGTTGTACCGCTCGACCTGGATCGGCCCGGACCGCCACGAACTCTTCGCAAAAGCGCTGAAGGGCACCATCTGGCCGTTCTCCCCGCGCACGCGCAGGTTCATCACATCATCGGGCGTCATGCGCGCGGGCGCATCGGCCTGGACGTAGACGCGCAGCGTGTTGCCATCGCGCGTGAAGTCGTTGGCGTAGGACGAGCCGAAGCTGATCGCCAGCATCTGGTTCACCGACTGGATCGAGAGGCCGAGCGCGCGTGCCTTGACCCGGTCGATGTCGACATAGAGTTCGGGCGCATTGCCCGGCCCATCAGGGCGCACCTGCATCAGCGCCGGGTTCTGCATCGCCTCGCCCAGGATCGCGTCGCGCGCCGCGACAAGCCCTTCCCGGTCGTTCCCCGAACGGTCCTCGACCTTGAGCGAGAAGCCCGTGGCGTTGCCCAGTTCCTGAATCGCGGGGGGGTTCAAGGCAAATACGGTCGCGTCGGTCAGCCCGCCTGCAAAGCGCTGGAACCTGCCGATGATCGCGTTGATGCTGTCCTCTTCGCCCTTGCGCTCCTCCCAGGGGTGGAGATCGACGAAGGCGAGCCCTGCGCTCTGGCTCTGGCCGAAGAAGTTGAAGCCCACCACCGAGATGATCGAGCGGACCTGGGGCTGGGCGGTGAGGTTCGCCTCGATCTGCTTCACCACCGCTTCGGTGCGCTGCATCGTCGCGCCCACGGGCGCATCGACGTTGACCATGAAGTAGCCCTGATCCTCTTCGGGCAGGAAGCCGCCGGGAAGGCGGGTAAAGAGGACACCCGTCAGCACCGCCATGACCGCGAACACCGCCATCCAGCGCATCGGCCCTGAAAGCATGGTGCCGATGGTGCGCGTGAAGCGGTCGGTGGCCGCCCCGAAGCGTTCGTTGAAGCTGCGGAAGAAGCGACGGGGCCAGCCGCGCGGGCCCGGCGGCACGGGGGCGTCCTCGTCCTGATCGTCATGCTCCTCGCGCAGGAGCGTCGCGCACAGCGCCGGGGTGAAGGTGAGCGCCAGCACCGCGGAGAACAGGATCGAGACCGCAAGCGTCACCGAGAACTGGCGGTAGATGCCGCCCGTCGAGCCCGGGAAGAAGGCCATCGGCACGAACACGGCAACAAGCACCAGCGTGATGCCGATGATCGCGCCGCGGATCTGGCCCATCGCCTTGATCGTGGCGAGACGGGGCGGAAGCTTCTCCTCGCTCATGATCCGCTCGACATTTTCGACCACGACGATGGCGTCGTCGACGAGGATGCCGATCGCCACCACCATGGCGAAAAGCGAGAGCGTGTTGATCGAGAAGTCGAAGAGGTAGAGGCCCAGACACGCGCCCAGAAGCGCGATGGGCACCACCACGGCCGGGATCAGCGTCGCGCGCCAGTTCTGCAGGAACAGGAACATGACCGCGAAGACCAGCACCATCGCCTCGACAAGGGTGTGGATCACGCTGTCGACCGAGGCGTTGATGAAGGGGGTGGAATCGAAGGCGACGTCCCAGGTAAGACTGTCGGGGAAATTGGCTTCCAGTTGGCCGAGGCGCTCGCGCACGGCCTTGGCGGTCTCCACCGCGTTGGCACCGGTCGCCAGCTGAATCGCCATGCCGGCGATCTCCTTGCCGTTGTAGCGCGCCTTGAAGCCGTAGGTCTCCGCACCCAGTTCGACCCGCGCCACATCGGAGAGGCGCACGGTCGAGCCGTCCTGGTTCGACTTGACGATGATCTGCTCGAACTGCTCGGGATCGGAAAAACGGTTCTGGGTGATGATCTTGGCCGAAAACTCGGTCTCACGCGTGACCGGCTGTTCGCCAAGGCCACCGCCCGCGGTCTGGCTGTTCTGCTCCTGCACCGCGGCGAGCACCTCGGAGGCCGAGAGGTTGTACCCGGCCAGGCGCGTCGGATCGATCCAGATGCGCATCGCGTACTGCGAGCCGAACAGCATGACATCGCCCACACCGTCCACCCGGCGCAGTTCGTTGAGGACATTGTTGTTGGTGTAGTTGCCGACCTCGAGCGCGCTCATCGACGCATCGGACGAGGACATCGCGACGACCATCAGGAAGCCCGAGGCGCGGTCGGTGATCTGGATGCCCAACTGGCGCACCTGCTCGGGCAGGCGCGGCTCGGCGCGGTTGAGCCGGTCCATCACCTCGACCCGCGCGACGTCGAGATCGGTGCCTGATTCGAAGGTCAGCGTGATCTCGCCCGTGCCGTTCGAACGGCTCGTCGAAGCCATGTAGAGGTAGTTGTCGACCCCGTTCAGCTCGCGCTCGATCACCGAGGTCACGTTCTTGTCGAGCGTCTCGGCATCGGCGCCGGTGTAGGTGTAGCTGAGGTTGAGCGAGGGCGGCGCGACGGATGGGTACTGCTCGATGGCCAGGTTGAAGAGCGCGATGATCCCGCCCAGCGCGATAAACGCGGCGATGACCCAGCCGAAGACCGGCCGGTAGACGAAGAAGCGATCCATCGCCTCAGGCGCCCCCGGCCCTGGCCGTGCCCTGGGCAGGTGCCTTGGCTTCCCCCTTGGCTTCCGTCGCCTTCTGGCCCGGACGCAGCTTGGCCCAGCCTTCGACAATCACGCGTTCGCCGGGCTTGAGCCCCTCGTTGACGATCCAGTCCTTGCCCAGCAAGGCACCCAGGCGCACCTTGCGCGCCTTGACCGAACCGTCCTCGGCCATCACCGAAACCTGCGGCTGCGAGCCCTGGAACTGGACCGCGCGCGCGGGCACCGTCATCCCGTCCTTGCGCACACCTAGCCGGATGCGCCCGCGCACGAACTGGCCGGGCGCGAGCAGGCGCTGCGGATTGGCAAAGCGCGCGCGCAGGGTCTGGCTGCCGGTCTCGGGCGAGACCACGGGGCTTGCGAAGTCGAGGTGTCCGACAGGGCCGTATTCCTCGCCGTTCTCGAGGATCAGCGAAACCTCGATGGTCTCCAGATCGGGCACGGCGAGCTCGCCGCTGCGCACCTGCGCGAAGGTGTCGAGCACCGAGGCGCTGGAGACGCTGAACTCGGCGTAGACCGGGCTGACCTGGTCGACGCGGGTCAGGAGCGTACCTTCCGCCCCGCTCACCAGCGCGCCTTCGGTCACCTCGGCGCTGCTGGCGCGGCCCGCGATGGGCGCGCGCACGGTGGTGTAGCTGAGCTGGAGCCTGGCGCGGTCGAGCGCCGCGCGCGCCTCGCTGACTTGCGCGTTGGCCTGGCGCAGGTCCGACTGCGCGGCATCGAATTCCTGCGCGCTTACCGCACGCTCGGCGATCAGCGGTTCGTAGCGCGTGACGATCGAGGCCGCGTTCTGCTGTGCGGCAATGGCGCGCTGGAGCGCCGCCTCGGCCGACTGGACCTGCGCGCGGTAGTCACGCGGATCGATCTCGAACAGCGGAGTCCCCGCCGCCACGCTCGCACCTTCCTCATAGAGACGGCGCAGCACGATACCGTCGCTGCGCGCGCGCACCTCGGCCGAGCGGACCGCCTCGATACGGCCGGGCAGTTCGATCACGTTGGGCACTTCCTGCCGGGTGACCGTGATCGTCCGGACGGGAACCGCGGGCGGCGCGCTCGGGGTCGGCTCCCCGCCACATGCCGCCACCAGGGCAAGTCCAGCCAGCGCGCCGACGCGCCATGGGCGAAGAGTTCGAAGCACGCGGTCACCGTTCCCAAAGAGGATTATTGAGGAGGTGGCTTATCGCACACGCAATAAGTGGACAAGCCCTGTCCGTTTATTCATGGAATTGCGTGCCGATACGCGCTAGAGGGCGCAAACGACAAGGAGACTTCCATGCGGGCAGATGCGCTCGAACATAGGCGGCGCCTGATCGAAGCGGCCGCGCACGTGTTTGCCAGCCAGGGCCCCGACACCCCACTCCAGGCGGTGATCGAGGAGGCCGGATGCGGACGTGGCACACTCTACCGCCACTTTGCCGACCGCGCGGAACTGATCATGGCGGTGGTCGAAGGCGAGATCGAGGACGCCTTGCAGACGATCGAGACACGCGCGGGCGACCCGGCCCTCCTCGTCGATGCCCTCACCTGCCAGAGCCGGGCCGCCTCGATCCATTTCCCGCTGCTGTGCACCGTCGATGAAGACCGCATCCAGGCCTTCGCCGAGCGGCTGCGTCCGCGCTACGAACGCATGCTCGACCTCCTCCTCGAAACCGCGCGCGGCTGCGGGCAGGTCGATGACGGCTTCACCCCGGACATGCTCTATATGGCCATCGAGATGCTGGGCGCGGCGCGCGGTTCCAAGGCCATGCCCGAGGACAAGGCCTTTGCGCTGGCCCTGCGCATCGTCCTCGACGGGGTGCGCCAGAACCCGCAAGGCGCGCACAAGAGTTTGTCCAGCTTCCTGAAACCGGGCGAATGTCGGGAAGTTGACGCTTAGGGCTTGCGTCCGGCGCCCTGAGCGGGGAAACGGGCTCTCCATCGCTGAACACCTACGCAATTGCTGCCGTTCCGGTCGGCAACAAGGGGGAAACTCTTGCACCTGGTCCTGATTGCCGTCCTGCCGTTCATCGGTTGTCTCCTGCTGGCCGCGGGTGGCCGCCTGAGCCGCAACGCACAGACCCTGGTGGCGCTGGCCCCGGTGTTGGCCGGGCTCTGGCTGCTGGGCGGCACGGCCCCGGACATCCTTTCCGGTTCGGTCCAGGCGTTCCGCGCCGAATGGCTGCCCGCGCTCGACCTTGCCTTCTCGCTGCGCCTCGATGGGCTGGCGTTCCTGTTCACCGGGCTGATCCTGGGGATTGGCCTCCTCATCGTCATCTATGCCCGGTTCTACCTGCCGGGCGACGAGGCGCTGGGGCGCTTCCTCTCGCTGCTGCTGCTGTTCCAGGGCGCGATGGTGGGCATTTCGCTTTCGGGCAACATCCTGCTGCTGCTGGTCTTCTGGGAGCTGACGAGCCTGTCCTCCTTCCTCCTCATCGGCTTTCGCAGCGACAAGGCCGAAGGGCGCCAGGGCGCGCGCATGGCACTCGCCGTCACCGGCGGGGGCGGGCTTGCCCTCATCGCCGGACTGCTGCTGCTGGGCCACATCGCGGGCACCTACGAGCTGGGCGCGCTCCTCGCCCGGGGTGAGACGATCCAGGCCTCGCCGCTCTACCCGGCCGCGCTCGTCCTCATCCTCCTGGGCTGCTTCACCAAGTCCGCGCAGTTCCCGTTCCACTTCTGGCTGCCCCACGCCATGGCCGCGCCCACGCCGGTGAGCGCCTACCTGCACTCGGCCACCATGGTAAAGGCGGGCGTCTTCCTGATGGCGCGCCTCTGGCCGGTCCTCGCCGGCACCGAGATCTGGTTCACCCTCGTCGCGACCACCGGCCTTGTGACCATGCTGCTGGCCGCCGTCATCGGCTTCTTCAAGCAGGACCTGAAGGGCATCCTGGCCTATTCGACCGTCAGCCATCTGGGCCTGATGACGATGCTGCTGGGCTTTGGCACGCCGGGAGCCGCGATGGCCGCGCTGTTCCACCTTCTCAACCACGCGCTGTTCAAGGCCGCGCTGTTCATGAACGCCGGGATCGTCGACCACGAGGCGGGCACCCGCGACATCCGCAAGCTGGGCGGCCTGGCCACGCTCATGCCGATCACCGCGACGCTGGGCATCGTGGCCGCCGCCTCGATGGCGGGCCTGCCCCCGCTCGGCGGCTTCCTCTCCAAGGAGATGATGCTGGAAGAGACCGCGCACACCGTCTGGTCGGGCCAGGACTGGTTGCTGCCGATGCTTGCCGTCCTCGCCGCCGCGTTCTCGGTCGCCTATTCGCTGCGCTACATCTTCCACCTCTACCTTGGCCCCAAGCGCGAGAGCTATCCGGCCAAGCCCCACGATCCGCCGCTGGGCCTGTGGGCCCCGTCCGCGCTGCTGGTCGCCCTCACCGTCCTCGTCGGCGTTGCCCCCAACACCTTCACCCGCGCGCTGATGGTCCCGGCCATCGACGCGGTGACGGGCGGGCGGGCGCCGACCTTCCACCCCGCACTCTGGCACGGGCTGACCCCGGCGCTGGGCATGAGCGTCGTCGCGGTCGCCGCGGGCGCCTTCCTGCTGTGGCGCCACGCCGGGCTCCAGCGGGGCTGGGACGTCGCCAACCTGCCCGATGGCAAGGCCCTGTTCGAAAGCCTTGTCGCGCGACTGGTCCAGGCCGCCCGCGTCGTGTCCGATACCATCCACAACGGCTCGCTCCAGCGCCAGCTGGCGGTCCTCTTCGCGCTGGCCATTGCGCTTGGCGCCTACGGCATGGTCCAGGGCGGGTACACGCCCGGCACGCACGAGACCCTGCCCGCCCACCCTGTCGCCATCGTCGCCTGGCTCCTCCTGCTCTCGGGCATCGCTGCGGTGCTGGTCGCCCAGCAGCAGCGCTTCCTGACGCTGGTATTCATCTCGGTGATCGGCCTCGTCGTCAGCCTTGCCTTCGTCTACCTCTCCGCGCCCGACCTCGCGCTGACGCAGATCTCGGTCGAGACGGTGACGATCCTGCTCATGCTGCTCGCGCTCAACCTCCTGCCCAAGAAGCCGTCGCGCATTTCCAGCATGCCGCTGCGCCTGCGCGATGCGCTGATCGGCCTTGCCGGGGGCGGCGCGGTCGGCTTCGCGGCCTGGGCGGTGATGACGCGCGAGCCCAACGATCCGATCTCGACCTACCACTGGGAGAACAGCGTATCGGGCGGCGGCGGCCACAACGTCGTCAACGTGACGCTGGTCGACTTCCGCGGTTTCGACACCTTCGGCGAGATCACCGTGCTGGGAATTGCCGCGCTCACCATCTTCGCGATGCTCCAGCCCGCCGCGCGCGGGGCCGCCGGCCAGCGCCTGCGCGCCTGGATCGCCGAGCTGCCCCGCTCGCCCGAACGCCACCCGATGATGTTCGCGGTGGCCGCGCGCGTGCTGCTGCCGCTCGCCACGATCGTTGCCATCTACATCTTCCTGCGCGGCCACAACGCGCCGGGCGGCGGCTTTATTGCAGGGCTGGTCGCCTCGATCGCGATGCTGGTGCAGTACATGGCCTCGGGCTTTGAGTGGACCGACGCGCGGCGCCGCATCGACGAGCACCTCCTGATCGGCTTGGGCGTCACCATCGCCGCGCTGACGGGGCTGGGTTCGCTGGTCTTCGGCGCGCCGCTCTTCACCAGCGCCTTCGGCCACTTCCACCTGCCGCTCCTGGGCGATTTCGAGCTTGCCTCGGCCATGGCCTTCGACGTGGGCGTGGGCATGACCGTCATCGGCGCGGTGATGCTGGCGCTGGCCGAACTGAGCCACATCGCCGTGCGCGCCAACAAGGAAGACACAGGGACCAAGGCCGCCGAGGCCGGCCCCATGGACATCGACCCCGCCAGACTGCGTGAAACGAACGGGGAGACACCCGCATGAGCATGGAATTCCTCATCGCCACCGCCATCGGCGCGCTGACCTGGGCGGGCATCTACCTCTCGCTGCGCGGACGCACCTTCCCGGTGGTCCTGGGCGTCACGATGCTCTCCTACGCGATCAACCTCTTCCTCTTCGCCATCGGCCGCCTGAAAGTGGGCGCCCCGCCGATCTTCAGCGAAGAGGCCGCCACTTACACCGACCCGCTGCCCCAGGCGCTGGTGCTGACCGCCATCGTCATCTCCTTCGGGATGAGCGCGCTGGTCGTCGTGCTCTCGCTGCGCACCTTCCTCGAGACCGGAACCGACCAGGTCGACGGCGAGCCCGACCCCGCCATCGACCCGCTCGACGGCGACCGTGACGAGTGGATCAAGCGCCGCAACGCCCACCGGATCGACATGCTGGGGGAAACCCGTCCGTGAGCCTTTCGATTTCCGACAACCTGGCCGCCTCGCTGATTGCCGCGCCGATCATGCTGCCCTCGCTGGCGGGCACGATGGCGCTCATCTTCCGCCGCCGCCGCCGCATGGTCGCGGCCGGAATCTCCATCGGCTCGACCGCGCTGCAAGTGCTGATCGCGGTGGCCCTGCTGCTGCGCGCCTCGCAGTCCGACCCCACGCCCTACGCCATGGGCGACTGGCCCGCGCCGTTCGGCATCGTCCTCGTGCTCGACCAGCTCGCGGCCTGGATGCTGCTTCTGACCTCGGTCGTCGGCTTTGCCGTCGCGACCCACGCCGCGCTCACCAAACTTGACCGCAAGGGCTGGAATTTCCACCCGATCTTCCAGTTCCAGCTGCTCGGCATCAACGGCGCCTTCCTGACCGGCGACCTGTTCAACCTGTTCGTCTTCTTCGAGGTCCTGCTGATCGCCTCCTACGGCCTGATCCTGCACGGACAGGGCGCACGCCGCCTGACCTCAGGCGTGCAGTACGTCGTCGTCAACCTTACCGGCTCGACCCTGTTCCTGGTCGGCCTTGGCATCCTCTACGGGGTGACCGGCACGCTCAACATGGCCGACATGGCCGCGCGCGGGGCGCAACTGGCGCAAGGGGACCGCGGGCTGTTCCTGGCCGGTGGGCTCGTCCTCATCGCCGTCTTCGCGCTCAAGGCCGCGCTGCTGCCGCTGCACCTGTGGCTGCCGCGCGCCTATTCCTCGACCGCGCCCGCCGTGGCCGCGCTGTTCGCGATCATGACCAAGGTCGGCGCCTACTCGATCATCCGCACCACGCCGCTGATCTTCGGGGACGTGGCCGAGCCGATCCTGCTGCCCGCAGCGCTCGGCACCATTGCCCTGGGGTTTGCCGGGATGCTCGCCGCACGGGGCCTTCGCGACATGGCCGCCTTCGGTCTCATCGGCTCGACCGGCACGCTGCTCGTCGCCATCGCCCTGTTCGACAGCGATGGCCTTGCCGCTGCGCTCTACTACCTGCCCCACACCACCCTCGCGGCCGCCTTCCTGTTCCTGACGGTGGACCTGGTCGTGCGCTGGCGCGGCGTGGAGGGCGACGCCATCGTGCCCACCCCGCGCTTTGCGGGAGCCTCGCTCCTGGCCTTCCTGTTCCTGGCAGGTGGCGTGGCGCTCGCGGGTCTTCCCCCGCTGTCGGGCTTCTTTGGCAAGCTTCTCATTCTCGATGCCGCGCTGGTCAGCCCGCACGCGGCCTGGATCTGGGGCGTGATCCTCGTCACCAGCCTCATCGCCGTGGTCGCGCTCGCGCGGGCGGGCAGCACCGTCTTCTGGAAGCACGATGAGACGCCCGAGCTGCCCGAAGATCGCGAGCCGCCGCGCCTCGTCCAGGCCTTGCCCTGCCTGTTCCTGCTCGCCCTGCTGGTCGGCCTCACCGTGTTCGCCGGCCCGGCCACGCGCTACACGCAAGGGACCGCCGCGCAGCTTCTCGACACGCCGCTCTACCTGCGCTCGGTCCTGGGCACCGCCTCGCCCCCGAGCCCGGCCGCGCAAGGAGACGCCCCGTGATCCATCGCCTCCTTCCGCACCCCGGCCTGACCGCCATGCTGCTGGTCATGTGGATGATCGTGTTCAACTCCCTGAACCTGGGAGTGGCCATCCTGGGCCTCGTCTTCGCGGTGCTGGTCCCCCTTTTCAGCGCCCCCTTCTGGCCGGAACGCGCGAAGCTGCGCATGGGCCTGCCGCTCGTGGGCTACCTGTTCCTGGTGCTCTACGACATCGTCGTCGCCAACTTCCAAGTCGCGCGGCTGATCCTGTTCAAGCGTAACAAGGACCTGCGCCCGGCCTGGCTCTCGATCCCGCTCGAGTTGCAATCGGCCGAAGCCATCACGGTGCTGGCGGGCACGATCAGCCTGACGCCGGGCACCGTCTCGGTCGACATCTCGACCGACGCGCGCCACCTTCTCGTCCATGCGCTGCACACCGACGATCCGGACGGCGAGATCGCCCAGATCAAGCAGCGCTACGAACGCCGCCTCATGGAGATCTTCGCGTGATCGACATCGCCCTCAAGATCGCACTTGCCTGCGTGGCGCTGGCCATGCTGCTCAACCTGTGGAGCCTGCTCAAGGGACCGACCGCGCCCGACCGCATCCTCGCGCTCGACACCATGGTCATCAACGCGATCGCCTTCATCATGCTGTTCGGCATCTTCGCGGACACCGTGGTCTTCTTCGAGGCGGCGTTGCTGATGGCGATGGTCGGCTTCGTCAGCACGGTGGCCTACACCAAGTTCCTCCTGCGCGGGGACATCGTGGAATGACAGGCGGCGATACCATGACCACCCTGCTCGACGCGCTCATTGCTTTTCTGATCGTGCTGGGCGGCGCCTTCGCGCTCATCGGCAGCTGGGGCCTGGCGCGCCTGCCCTCGCTGATGACCCGCCTGCACGGGCCTACCAAGGCGACGACGCTGGGTGTTGGCGGCATTCTCCTGGCCTCGATGGCCTGGTTTCCGCTGCACAGCCAGGAATGGTCGAGCCACGAACTGCTCATCACCCTGTTCCTGTTCCTGAGCGCCCCGATCTCGGCGAACATGATCGCAAAGGCCTACATCCACCGCCGCTTCCGCCGCTGCAGCGCGCCCGAGGACGTGGAGACCGAACTTCCCGCCCCGCCGGGGGAAGGCACCGATTGGGCCACCTTCGGCAGCTCCAAGTTCGACGATACGAAGACCGGACGTCCCTGAACCGTTGAACCGGGACAAACGCGAATAACGGACAACAGGGAAAGAAATAGATCCGAGGGCCCTCGCCCTCGGGCTCCCCGAACTGGAAACCTCACGTCCCGCATGCCTCCTTGGCCAAGAGAGGCGAGGTCGCCCATTCCGGGGTCAAGGGGCGATGGCCCCTTGGAAAGGCCCTTCTATCTATGGCCCTCACCCGGCCATGCGGACCGGCTGCAGGATATCCTGGGCAAAACGCTGCGCCTCGGCGTAGAGAGCGGCGTCCGGAGCATAATAGTCCGCAATGAAGCGCTCCACATCCGGATCGAGACGAACTGCGTCGTAACGGCTGGCCGCATTGGCAAAAGCCGCGCTGTTCATCCACAAGGGATAGATCGCCTTCTTGAGCGTCTGGGGCAGGAGGTTGCGGCCGATGAAGCGCACGGCGGGCTGCAACGAACTTGCCCAGGCCTTGGGTTCACGCCGGGCATGGTCATGGGCCACATCAAGCTCCAACCCGGTCTCGCGTTTGACCCAGGCGACGAGCGCATCCGTCCGCTCAAGCGGGAACAGCGCCGAAACGATCCTTTCGCCTGCAATTTCAGCGTAATCGATCTGCCGGGAGAAATGGATGTAGGGCATGTCGCAAAAGGGCCCGCGTCCCTCAAGCCAGTCGCAGATCCGGCGCGCTTCCTGCGCCACGAGAGGATCGTCCACCCGCAACGCCGCCGCCCCGCCATATTCGCGGATCCGTTGCAGCAAGGCCGAGAGGAAGCGGTCCCGAGGAGGACGCACCATGATGAAGCTCTTCGCCGCTTGCAGACGTTCAAAGCTATGAGGAAAAGCCAGTTTCAAGAATGGCAGCGGCACATGTTCGGGCTGGACCGCCGTGTCGATCCCCGAGGGTCGTGTCCCGTGGGGTGGTGTAGGAACCGTCGATCCTCGGCAGGACCGGGTTCGGGTCAGGCAGCCAGGGCTGGCAGGCTGACGATTGGATTATGGCTCACCGAGCCGAGGGTTTCCAGCGTCATGTAGCGTCGGGATACCGCCCACTCATCGTTCTGCTCCAGCATCAGCGCGCCGACGAGACGTACGACGGAGGCATCGTTCGGGAAGATGCCGATGACGTCGGAGCGGCGTTTGATCTCTTTATTCACCCTTTCCAGCGGGTTGGTGGAGGCGATCTGCGCCCAGTGGTCCTTCGGGAACGTCATGTAGGCGAGCACGTCCTCGCGCGAAGCGTCCATCATGTCGGCGAGCTTCGGGAACTTCTCGCGCAGGGCATCGGCAACCTGTTCCCACTGCTGGAGAGCCGCCTCGGCCGTTTCCTGCGCGAAGATGGTCTTGATCATGGCGATGACGGCGGGCCGCTGCTTGGGCGCAGCATGGGCCAGCGCATTGCGCATCCAGTGCACCCGGCATCGCTGTTGGCTGGCGCTGAACACCTTGCTCGCGGCGGCGCGCAGCCCTGTGATCATCGGCGATGACAAGCTTCACTCCGCGCAGGCCTCGGTCGGCCAGAGAGCGCAGGAAGGCTTTCCAGAAGGGCTCCGCCTCCGAAGGGCCGGTGGCGACGCCCAGCACTTCGCGGCGGCCATCGGTGTTGACACCAACGGCGATTATCGCCGCCATCGAGACGATCCGTCCGCCCTCACGCACCTTGAGGTAGGTGGCGTCGATCCACAGGTAGGGCCACTCGCCCTCGATCGGCCGCGTGAGGAAGGCGTTCACCCGCTCGTCGATCTCGGCGACCAGGCGGCTGACCTGGCTCTTCGACACACCGCTGGCCCCCATAGCCTTTACCAGATCATCGACCGAGCGCGTCGAGACACCGTGGACGTAAGCCTCCTGGATCACCGCCGCCAGAGCCTTCTCTGCGGTGCGGCGCGGTTCCAGGAAGCTGGGAAAGTAGCTGCCTTTACGCAGCTTCGGAATCGCCAGTTCGATCCGCCCGGCGCGCGTATCCCACCCACGCTCGCGGTAGCCATTGCGGTGGTTGAGCCGCTCCGGGCTGCGCGTGCCGGCGCGAGCACCGGTCTTCGCCTCGATCTCCAAATCCATCATGCGCTCGGCGGCGAAAGCCAGCATCTCACGCACCAAATCACTATCAGCCCCTTGCTCAATCAGCTCAACAAGGGCCATTCTGTCGTCGGTCATCGTCTTCTTCTCCAGGTTCGAGTTCGCATCCGAACCCTACCAGAAGATCGACGGTGGCCACCCTCTCAGGGAAACCTTCCTACACCACCCCGTGGGACACGACCATCCCCGAGAGCCCGGTCACCGGCTCTTCCATCAGACCCTCGGCCGTTGGCTCGTCGACCCCCAGATCCCTGGCCATCGCGGCATAGGAAAGCCGGCCACAGCCGCCGATTGCACGACGAATGCTCTGGCCTGCATTCTTGGGCACATGGATGAAGGCCAGGTCGGCCTCTTCAACATACAGCATGGTTCTTCATCCCCCTCGCAGGAACCCGAGTCACGTGTCGCGACGATCCCGCTGCCATGGCCTTGAGCAGTCTGGGGCCATGCTATGAAGGCATGGGGGTGAGGTAAAACCGAAGTAGCTCCAAGACGGATGCATCCCACGTAGCCTGACGGATCGGTCCAACACGCAAGGGAACAACCGGCCCAGCGCACGCACCAAGCCGCGACGCCGACACCGAGCCGCCATGATCAAGAGCGCTGTCTGAGAACCCGTGTCGACCAAGCGAAAGGGGCCAAGCCCGCCCAGCAATGCCGTTCCCTCACACGAGAACCAAGACATTACCGCTGATAGAAGGCTGGCGCACCCGACAGGATTCGAACCTGTGGCCTCTGCCTTCGGAGGACTACTGATTCAAAAATATCCATTTAAATCAATCTCCTTTCGTGTCGGCTTGCGTGACAAAGTCTAGTTTTGTTCTATCCTGTATCCGGGAGTTATCCGGGTCAAAATGCGTCCCGGGCCCCACTTTGAAAATCTGGGTGGTGGTGACCGTAATTCTCCTCAAGAGTTTTCGCTGTCATGCCTAGGAAACCACAGATCTGTCCTCGATCGACACCTCGCTGCATTAGCCAAGTCGCGCAAGTGTGGCGCATGGTATGTGGAATGACTTTGTTATCGCCTTCGGCTTGCAAACCGGCCAACATAACTGCCTTGGCAAAGCTGGTTTTGATATCGTCGAGGGGTTTGCCCTGATAGGTCAAGACGTGCAGGTCTTCGGGGAACTCCCGGCGACGCCTCTTGAGGTATTTCAGCAACCGACGGGGAATCGGGGTGCGTGGCCGGCGTTTTTTAGTCCTCTTTCGGCCGACCGGATTCCAATCAATCTTGCCGTTCTCAAGGTCGATGTCTTCCCATTTAAGGGATAATATGGCCCTTTTGCGCTGCCCAGCGAGAAGCCCAATCGCAATGAACAAAGGCAGATGCTTAGAGGCCCGCTCCACTTTCCTCGCAGCACGAAGAAGCTTGATCGCCTCTTCAGCTCGGAGCCACCGGATGCGCCCTTCTTGTTTGGCTGGTTTAAACACGGAAGTGGCCATGCTGACCATACCGTCGCGAGAGTACTTCTGACAGGCTGCGGCAAGGACGCCTAGCTCACGGCGCATCGTTTCGACTGCTCGCTCGCGCCACTCCGTATATTCCTGGCAGGTATCTTCCGTGATTTCACCCAGAGTTCGGTTCTTCCAGAATTCGAGGAGCGGTCTAGTCGCGTGCTTAATCCGCTCCGGATCTGCCACTTTCGGCAGCCTTTTCACCATATAGTAATTTAAGACATCCGTGACCAAAACCTCGCTTGGGTCAGGGCGGAAGCGTGGGCGCTCACGACCGATCAGCCACTCTGCCCGGACGAGCTCAGCTTCTTTGCGAGAGCGAGTGAAAGTTGATTTCTCGCGGCTACGTCCTCCTTCGGTGTAGTAGATGTAGTAGAACCCCTTGGCGTTCTTGCGATCGATCTCGAGCCGTGGCTCTCCCCTCGGTCTAGACATGCCTTCACCATGCTCCTCTCAAGATAGCGCTCCCAAGCGCCTGACGGAATTTTTGGATTGCGCGCGGCCGCCGTCACATAGACGTGGTCAATGCGCTCCTCGTGGATGAGGTGGCGAATGAAGGCGACAGAGACGCCTACGCGTTCCGCTAGTTGTTTCGGCGTTTCGAGCTCAAACGACATACAACGCTCCGTTTCGATTGATTCTTGGTCAAACCTTGCCAATAATGCCTAAGTCGGATCTTATTGATCACAATTCAATCAATCAATCGCATTTTAGCTTGGTTCGAGAACAGAGGCTAAGTTGGCAGTTTTGGACGAGATGGCAGGACGACTCGAGGCAGTGCGCAAGGAAGAGGGGCTGTCCCAAGAAGCCTTCGCGACTCGCCTTGGGATCAGTCGAGGAGCCTACCAACACTATTCAAAGGGCGGCCGCGAAATTCCATCGTCAGTACTCGACTCACTTCTAAGAGAATTTGAGGTTGACCCTTACTGGATGCTGCGTGGGGACGATGAAAAAGGCGGGACAAAGATTGAACGGCAACTGGTCGCAAATGCGACTACAGTCGCACTGACCCTGCGAGATTCCTACGAGCAGCTCGGAATCACCCGCGATCTCGAGAAAATGATCGCAGCAACCCAATTCTCTTGCTTCCACCTCTTCGAAAAGAGAAAACCGTTGTCTGAGGGCGACCTCAAGGTCGTCCAAAATCTAGCAGAAACCTGATTTTGGAGATCAATGATGGCGCATGACGACCAAGATTATTACCGCAAGGTCCTGCATGGCTATATGGTTCACGAACATAGCCAGGCTGGCTACCATGCCGCTATCGTCGCAATCAAAGTGCTCATGAGTTCACTGGCCCTGACCATGGCGGCCTACGCCACGTTTGCCTGAGAACGGCGGAGCAATATTCGACCACGCTAGCGGCGGGATAGTCCTGCTGCGGGCGGCGTAAAAGTCGTCCACCTTGAAGCCTTTCTGCCAAGTCAGGGAGGTGTGGGGATCTACAGCGTGGAACTTTATCTTCAGGTCCGTTTGGCTTGCGCGGATGGCATGAGCCAGCGGGCGGCGGCGAAGCGTTTCAATGTGTCGCGCGACACGGTGCGCAAGATGCTGTCGTTTTCATCGCCACCGGGTTACCGGCGTCAATCTGTCCCGCAGCGTCCGAAGCTGGACGGGTTTGTGGCGATCATTGATGGATGGCTTGAAGGGGACCGCTGCGTCCCGCGCAAACAGCGCCATACGGCGAAGCGGGTATTCGACCGCTTGCGCGCCGAGCATGGTTTCACCGGCGGCTATACGATCATCAAGGATTACATCCGCGAGCGTGAGCAACGCAGCCGGGAGATGTTCGTGCCGCTGGCCCACCCGGCGGGGGATGCGCAGGCCGATTTCGGGGAAGCGCTGGTGGAGATCGGCGGGGTGCAGCAGAAGGCCTACTTCTTCGCACTCGATCTGCCGCACAGTGATGCCTGCTATGTGCGGGCCTATCCGGCGGCGGTGGCGGAGGCCTGGGTGGACGGACACGTTCATGCCTTCGCGTTCTTCGGCGCGGTGCCGCGCTCGATCGTCTATGACAACGATCGCTGCCTTGTGGCGAAGATCCTGCCAGACGGCACGCGTAAGCGTGCCACGCTGTTCAGCGCTTTCCTGTCGCATTACGTGATCCGCGACCGCTATGCCCGCCCGGGCAAGGGGAACGAGAAAGGCAATGTGGAAGGGCTGGTTGGTTACTGCCGCCGCAATTTCATGGTGCCGATCCCGAAGTTCCCGACCTGGGAGGCCTTCAACCTATGGCTGGAGGAGCAATGCCGCAAGCGCCAGCAGGACAAGGTGCGCGGACAGAGCGAGACGATCGGTGAGCGCTTGCAACGCGATCTGGCAGCCATGCAGCCTCTGCCCGCTACACCCTTCGAGGCCTGCGATCAGACGAGCGGGCGGGTCTCCTCGCAATCCCTGGTGCGCTACAGGACCAACGATTATTCGGTTCCGGTGGCACGGGCCATCAGGAGGTCTGGATCAGGGCCTATGTCGATGAGGTGGTGGTCGGCTGCCGCAGCGAAGTCATCGCCCGTCATCCTCGTTGTTATGCCCGCGAGGAGGTTATCTTCGACCCGCTCCACTATCTCCCGCTGATCGAGCAGAAGATCAACGCATTCGACCGTGCCGCGCCTTTGCAGGGCTGGGATTTGCCCGAAGCGTTCACGACACTGCAGCGGTTGATGGAAGGCCGCATGCACAAGCATGGCAGGCGTGAATATGTACAGGTGCTGCGCCTGTTGGAAACGTTCACCCTCGCCGATCTCCAGGCGGCGGTGGAACAGGCCATTGATCTTGGCGCCATCGGCTTCGATGCCGTCAAGCACCTCGCCCTGTGCCGGGTCGAACGCGTACCGCCGGCTGGACACGGACGTCTATCCCTTCCTGCCACGCACAACGGTCGAGAAGACCTTTGCCAGAGCCTATCTGAGCCTGCTCTCCGACCAGCAGGAGGCCGCATGAGCGATCAGACCCCGGAGCTTCTTCTCGCTCACAATCTCAAGGCACTCAAGCTGCCTACGTGCCTGCGAGAGCACCACAAGCTCGCCCGGCAATGTGCCGCTGAAGGCGTCGATCATATCCGCTTCCTCGCCCGCCTTGTCGAGATGGAGATGATCGACAGGGAGCGTCGTATGGTCGAGCGGCGCATCAGGCCGCGCGCTTCCCCGCCGTCAAAAGCCTCGACAGCTTCGACTTCACCGTCATCCCGAGGCTCAACAAGATGCAGGTGCTCGAGATGGCGCGCTGCGAGTGGATCGAGCGGCGTGAGAACGCCATCGCTCTGGGGCCATCGGGCACCGGAAAGACGCACGTAGCGTTGGGGCTCGGACTGGCAGCATGCCAGAAAGGGCTGTCGGTGGGCTTCACCACTGCGGCGGCGCTGGTCAGCGAAATGATGGAGGCGCGCGACGAGCGGCGTCTCCTGCGCTTCCAGAAGCAGATGGTCGGATACAAACTGCTCATCATCGACGAACTGGGCTTCGTACCGCTCTCCAAGACCGGCGCCGAACTGCTGTTCGAGCTGATCTCCCAGCGTTACGAACGCGGCTCCACCTTGATCACCAGCAACCTGCCCTTCGACGAATGGACCGAAACCTTCGGATCCGAGCGTCTCACAGGCGCGCTCCTCGATCGCCTGACCCATCACGTCAGCATCCTCGAGATGAACGGCGAAAGCTATCGCCTCGCTCACAGCCGGGCCCGCAAGGCCAAAATCAGACCCTGAAAAGCAAGCCAATGCCGGGGGGAGTGGCCCTCGGGCTACGCCCTCACGCCACTCCCCCCGGCGTGTAACACGATGGCCTGGTTTTACGCCGCCCCATGGCCGACTTTTGCTCCGCCGTTGACAAGGTGGGCTTTTCCGCGAAAATCGACATGAGTTGGAAGTACGTCAGCACTTGATACACGACTACGACGTCACGGCGATGTCGCTGCCTCTTGGCATGTTCCAGCCCTTCACGGGCATCGCAACAAGCATTCTATGCCTGGAGCGAAAGACCGGCCAGGAAGGCCTACGGGTGATCGATGGCCGGACGATGGAAAATGCATCAACCGGCCGCCTTCAAGATGCTGCTATCGCCCGCCATCTCGAGAACTTTCGGGGGCTTGTACCGAACGATTCCGCGCGCATCGCGATCGTACCTCCGGAAGACCTTCAAGAAGCACACTTCAGCTTCTTGCCTGAGCGTTATCTGTTGTCCGAAGGTTTGGCTCAGCTTGAGGACCTTCTTTCGGAAGGTGAAAGCGTCAAGCTGGAAGACGTGGCGGACATTCTCCGACCCAAGGCTCCTAAGCCGATCAAGGATCCGCAATTCGATCCCCCGGTCGAAGCTTTTGAAATCAGTCCGTCAGATATCGTCGATGGCGTGGTGAGCAAGCCTAAGCGACAGTTGGGCTTTGAGACTGATCAGAAGGATGCCGTTGCCAAGGTCACGGTGCAGACCGGGGACATCCTGGTCAGCATCAAGGGCAATGTCGGCATCGTCGGCATCGTATCGTCATTGGCCTTGGTTGAGGCAGCGATGAACCACCGCTGGATCGTATCGCAAAGCTTGGCGATCGTGCGATTGCGGACCCCAAATCCGTTTTCACAGCCTGAAGTGCTCAATGCTGTTCTGACCGCACCGTGGATCCGGGAGAAGCTGGAAAGCATGAGCGGCGGCTCTGCGGTCAGGACTTTGCCTATCAGTGCGCTGCGCTCTCTTGAATTGCCCGTACCATCGGCAGATGACGTCGAAAGTGCGCTAACCCAATTAGATTACATAGAAAAAATCGAGAAGCAGATCGCGCTGCATACGAACAATCGGAATATGGCTCGCTCTGGGCTTTGGCACGCGCTTTGGCGCCTGCCGCACAATGAAACCGTTGGAGAAGAATAACCCATGCTGACCGGTGCAATCCGCAGCCAGATCGACAAGCTGCGCGACTCCCTGTGGTCGGGCGGCGTGTCCAACCCGCTTACCGGTGTTGAGCAGATCACCTATCTGCTGTTCGCCAAGCGTATCGACGAAATCCAGACGCGCGAGGAGGCCAAGGCCAACCAGCTCAAGCGCCCGCTTGCCCGCCGCGTCTTCCCGGAAGGGAAGGACGACCTTGGCACGCCTGGCTTTCCCGATGGCTGCCCCTATGAACTGATGCGCTGGTCGCGGTTCAAGAATGAGCCGCCAGAGCGGATGTACGAGATCGTGTCGGATCACGTCATGCCCTTCCTGCGCACCTTGGGCGGAGCCGAAAGCGTGATGGCCCACCACATGAAGGGCGCGCGGCTTGCCTTCACCAAGCCCGCCTTGCTCGACAAGCTGGTCCAGGGCCTGGACGAGATCCCGATGGACGATCGCGATACCAAGGGCGACGTCTATGAATACCTGCTCTCGATGATTTCCAGCGCGGGCGAGAACGGCCAGTTCCGTACCCCCCGCCATATCATCGACCTGATCGTGCGCCTGATGAATCCGGGACCCGAAGATACGATCTGCGATCCGGCGGCGGGCACCGCCGGCTTTCTGATGATGGCGGCCGAACATGTCCGGCGCGAACATCCCGGCCTGTTCTACGATGCCGAAAGCCGCAAACATTTCGAAACGGAAGCCTTCACCGGCTACGATTTCGATGAGACCATGTTGCGCATCGGCGCCATGAACATGACGCTGCACGGCATCGAGGAGCCGCGCATCTTCTACCGCGACAGCCTTGCCGAAGGCGGGGGCGATGATGTGGGCCACTATTCGATGATCCTGTGCGCGGCGACAATTACGATGGCCGGTTGAGCGGCAACTATGATGGCCGGTAGGATCGGTTGTCTGGCTTGATCGCAAGGAGGGGCGTAGCCCCGACTGGAGAGCGGGCCAGACAACCGATGGCGATCTTCTTTCCCACCTTTCGGTGGGGCTGATCGGGGCTGGGGCGAGTGGTGGTATCGGAACACTCATCGAACATACGACGATGGGTTTGCGATGCCGGGTTCCCACATTTCCGATCAGCAGGTGTTTCTTTTCATGACCCATCGCCGTCAGCACACCCAGGCCGTTGCGGCCGCCAAGGCCGGTATCAGTGAGCGCAGTGCGCGTCGGATCGAGAACGATCCGAAGCTTCCCTCGCAGAAGAAGAAGGGGCGCCACTGGCGCACCCGCCCCGATCCGCTCGAGCCATTCTGGCCGCGCGTCGAGGAACTGCTCCAGATCGAGGGCATCATCGCCGTCACGATCTTCGAGACGCTCCAGGACGAGTTCGGCGAGGATGTCGTACCCGATGCCATACGACGAACGCTGGAACGCCGGATCGCCCGCTGGCGGGCTCTGCACGGCGGGGAGAAGGAGATTTTCTTCCCTCAGCACCATGAGCCCGGCCAGCAGGGCCTTTCGGATTTCACGCTCTGCGACAGTCTCAAGGTCACCGTCGCCGGCGAACCCTTGGCCTATCGGCTCTATCACTTCCGTCTGGCGGCAAGTGGCTGGGAACACGCAGCCGTCGTGCTGGGTGGAGAGAGCTTCGCCGCGCTCTCGGAGCACTTGCAAGGGCTCTGTTGCAAACTCTGATGCGGTTGCCAAGGTTGGGCCCTTGGATTGGTAAGGTCGGTTGTGATGGACGATTTCAAAGGGCGGCATTTTACCGGCGAGGTCATCCTATGGGCGGTCCGCTGGTACTGCCGGTACGGCATCAGCTACCGCGATCTCGAGGAAATGCTGGCGGAACGTGGCATCGATGTCGATCACACGACCATCTATCGCTGGGTGCAGCGCTATGCGCCGGAGATGGAGAAGCGGTTGCGCTGGTTCTGGCGGCGAGGCTTTGATCCGAGCTGGCGTCTGGATGAGACCTACGTCAAGGTTCGGGGCAAATGGACCTACCTGTACCGGGCGGTCGACAAACGGGGCGACACGATCGACTTCTTCCTCTCGTCGACCCGCAGCGCCAAAGCCGCGAAGCGCTTTCTGGGAAAGGCCCTTCGCGGGCTGAAGGGCTGGGAGAAGCCAACGAAACTCAACACCGACAAGGCCCCCAGCTACGGCGTCGCAATCGCCGAGTTGAAACGAGAAGGGAAGCTCGCCCTGGAAACCGAACACCGGCAGGTAAAATACCTGAACAACGTGCTCGAGGCCGACCATGGCAAGCTCAAATTGTTGATCAAGCCCGTGCGTGGTTTCAAATCGATGCCGACAGCCTACGCCACGATCAAGGGCTTCGAGGTCATGCGCGCCCTGCGCAAAGGGCAAGCCCGGGCATGGTGCCTGCAGCCAGGGATCAGGGGAGAGGTGCGTCTGATCGAAAGAGCATTTGGCATTGGCCCCTCGGTCATGACCGAGGCCATGGACGTGCTCAATCAGCATTTTGCCAATGCTGCCTGATTCCCAGACGGGGTGACGCTGCCCGGCCGTCACCAATGTTTGCAACAGAGCCGTCGAGCACGCGGATCTGCTGCGCACGCGACACCAGCGGCCCCAGCATCGTTTCCGGATCACGGCCATGACCCAGCTTGAAGCCTTGCGCCACCTTTGCGAGGCCCTCGACCACCTGATCATAGACCGATCGTTCGACGAAGAGGCGCGAAGCGGCGAGGCACACCTGACCCGAGTTGAAAAAGATGGCGAGCGCAGCCCCGAGCGTAGCCTTTTCGAGGTCCGCATCGGCAAAAATCAGCGAAGGCGATTTACCGCCGAGCTCCAAAGTCACGCGTTTCAGATCATCGGCCGCCGTGCGCACGATCTGCTTGCCGACCCTTGTTGAACCGGTGAAGGCGATCTTGTCTACGCCGGGATGTTCGACCAATGCCTGCCCGGCATCCTGCCCATAGCCCGTGACCACGTTGAGCACGCCTTCTGGCAACCCGGCTTGGAGCGCGAGTTCAGCCAGTCGAAGCGCGGTCAGCGGCGTCAGTTCCGATGGCTTCAGGACGATCGTACAGCCTGCCGCCAGCGCCGGGGCGATTTTCCACGCGGCCATCGCCAGCGGATAGTTCCATGGCACGATCTGGCCGACCACGCCCACTGGCTCGCGCACGGAATAGCTGTGGTATTGCTGCCCGTCGCCGGAAATTGGATTGACCTGCCCGCCGATCTTGGACGTCCAGCCCGCCATATAGCGAAAAATGTCGACCGCCGCCGGCACATCGACAGCGAGCGCGTGATGCACCGCCTTGCCGTTGTCGTAGCTTTCCAGAAGCGCCAGTTCCCCGGCGTGCTCCTCGATCTTGCGGGCGATATTTTCGATGATCTTACCGCGATCGAGCGGACGCATGCGAGCCCAGCTTGCGGACTCAAATGCCTTTCGCGCGGCGCTTACAGCACGGTCAATATCCTCGGCAGAACCTGCCGGGACGCGGGTGAAGATTTCGGCGGTGGCCGGATCTTCCACATCGATGCATTGCCCATCGGCGCTTTCAGTCCATTCGCCACCGATCAGCATGCGATTGCGTGGTAAGTGGACTTCGTGCCCTTTTTGACCATGCAGCGTCTGCGCAAAAGCCGTTTCGTTCATAGCTCTCTCCATCTCGCAGGCACTATTCGCCAGCTCGTTAGTCTTTTTTCGTTGCAACCGTCTGACCGGCGCGCCTCATTAAACACCATCGGTCAACAGTGCTTAGCAAGCGAGCCTCGTCACGAAAGTCGACGGTGTGCGCTCATCTCGAATGCGGGGAATGGGTGATGCCAAACCTCTCATCGATTACGCATCTTCGAGTGTGCGTATAGCTAATACGTAATGATCAATTTTCGGATCGGCAATATGTTTGAAAGGTCGGACCAATATTGGTTTTTTAAGGCAAAAATCACCGCTATAGGCCGTTTTCTTAAGGCAAATGTCGAGGCGCGCTTCACTTTTTGAATAGTCAGCAGTGATTCGAATATCGTCGGCCACCTAGGCTTAGCCCACGTTATTCATGAGGTTGCGGGCCCCGGTTGGATCGGCGGCGATTTGATGCAGGCAGCGTAGCTTGGGCGAGCGGCATCGGCGGCGTTTTTCACCGCGGCAAGATCGATGGGCTTTTCGAGGTTGGTGGACGGGGGCTTCGGGCTTTGGGCGGCACTGCCGCGCTGGCTATGTCGGTGCTGGCCGGAGGCTGGTAGCGAGGGCTTTGAACACGTTGGCATCGGGGTAGGCTGACGCGAACGCTACACGGATGCGCGAGGCACTTTCGATGGCTCTGTTGCAAACTCTGATGCGGTTGCCAAGGTTAGGCCCTTGGATTGGTAAGGTCGGTTGTGATGGACGATTTCAAAGGGCGGCATTTTACCGGCGAGGTCATCCTATGGGCGGTCCGCTGGTACTGCCGGTACGGCATCAGCTACCGCGATCTCGAGGAAATGCTGGCGGAACGTGGCATCGATGTCGATCACACGACCCTCTATCGCTGGGTGCAGCGCTATGCGCCGGAGATGGAGAAGCGGTTGCGCTGGTTCTGGCGGCGAGGCTTTGATCCGAGCTGGCGTCTGGATGAGACCTACGTCAAGGTTCGGGGCAAATGGACCTACCTGTACCGGGCGGTCGACAAACGGGGCGACACGATCGACTTCTTCCTCTCGTCGACCCGCAGCGCCAAAGCCGCGAAGCGCTTTCTGGGAAAGGCCCTTCGCGGGCTGAAGGGCTGGGAGAAGCCAACGAAACTCAACACCGACAAGGCCCCCAGCTACGGCGTCGCAATCGCCGAGTTGAAACGAGAAGGGAAGCTCGCCCTGGAAACCGAACACCGGCAGGTAAAATACCTGAACAACGTGCTCGAGGCCGACCATGGCAAGCTCAAATTGTTGATCAAGCCCGTGCGTGGTTTCAAATCGATGCCGACAGCCTACGCCACGATCAAGGGCTTCGAGGTCATGCGCGCCCTGCGCAAAGGGCAAGCCCGGGCATGGTGCCTGCAGCCAGGGATCAGGGGAGAGGTGCGTCTGATCGAAAGAGCATTTGGCATTGGCCCCTCGGTCATGACCGAGGCCATGGACGTGCTCAATCAGCATTTTGCCAATGCTGCCTGATCCCCAGACGGGGTGACGCTGCCCGGCCGTCACCAATGTTTGCAACAGAGCCATCGCATACATTCGACGCAACTGCGCCAGATCGTTTGGAAGTTGCTGTTCTCCGTTTTCGACAAGCTGCTCAAGCTCGGCGATCTCGGCGCGGTACCGCGCCGAGATCCGCGCGATTGATGCATCGTGGCTGTTCAGCACATTCGTCATTCGGGGCAAGGTCGTTGAGCAGGACGCCTTCGTCGGTCTCCTCGGGCTTGCGAGCGACGTATTTCGCAGCCGTCGCCAGCCAGCCTACCAATTTCGTTCGGCCGTCGAACAAGTATCAAGAATTCCGTGACTTGGCTGCCCAGGCTTTGGCTACCACGACTTCTCCAGTGACCAAAGATGCATTGCCGACCGTAGTCATTCTTGTTCCACGCCTCTGTGATCTGCCAAGTGTTGCCCTCATGATCGCGCCTCACGTGAAGCATCTGGAAATTCTGCATTCAGAAACGAGGTCTGACATCCGTCGCGGTGGTTCGTCCCGGATCAGGCTGGCGCCGAGGCCTACAAAGGATTGCTGAGTGTTATCGCTACATGGCAGCTGGTGGTACCTGCAAAGGCGCGTTGCTTTCGAACTCCGGGTTTGAAACGGCGCCACTATGCTAAGCCATGCTACGGTTTTTCAGAAAATTCCAAACTTCCCTTTGGTTTGAATTGGCGCTAAGAAACTTAGTATGGCTACCGGAAACCGAGGAAAGCTGAACCAACTCCAGCAACTGCCGGATGGAGCACTTGTCGATGCGGCCTGGCTGGAGCGTCGCGGCTACTCCTCCTCGCTTCGCAGCCAGTACGTCAAGGCGGGATGGCTCAATCAGCCGGCTCCGCGCGTATATCGCCGCGGAAACAGCCCGCTCGGCTGGCGCGAGGCTATCATATCCCTTCAGACCTTCCTCGAGAGCGACGTCACCGTGGGCGGGCGAAGCGCGCTGGAGGAACTGGGGTATGGCCACTATCTGGGGCGGCGCAGGGAGGTTCACCTCTATGGCGCGCAAAGGCTGCCCGGCTGGCTTGCCGCCTTGCCCCTCGAGGTCGAGTTTGTCTGGCACAACAGCCAACGGCTGTTTCCTGATGATCCGGTCGTCACGCAATTCGATGATGCACAGAGCGGTGCGAGCGATGAGCCGCTTCCCTTCCTGCCAGGCGGTTTTCTGATCAGTGGCGGAACTGCCAAATGGGGCCTGCGCCTCGCCAGTGCCGAACGGGCCTTGTTCCAGCTTCTCGACGAGCTGCCGGGCCGCGAAACCTTCCACCAGGTCGACATGCTGATGGAGGGCCTGGCGAACCTCAGTCCCCGCAGCCTGCAGGTCCAGCTGGCATCCTGCACCAGCATCAAGGTGAAGCGACTGTTCTTCTACTTCGCCGACCGCCATCGCCATGCCTGGCTTGAGCGGCTGGACCGCTCGGCCGTGGACCTTGGTACTGGCAAGCGCGTGCTCGTGAAGGGCGGCAAGCTCGATCCTACTTACCTCATCACTGTTCCGGACGAGATCGATGGCCTTTCTTGAAGACTACCACAATCAGGTAGCGCTGCTGCTGCGCACGATCCCTTTCGTGGCTGCCGAACCCGACTTCGCCCTCAAAGGGGGCACCGCGATCAATCTGTTCGTGAGGGACATGCCGCGCCTGTCGGTCGATATCGATCTGACCTACCTCCCCGTGGCGGACCGAACGGCCTCGCTGGCCGCCATTGACGCCGGCATGGAAAGGATCGCGCAACGGATCGAAGCTGGCATTCCCGGGGTCCATGTGGCGCGAAGTCGGCTCCAGAAGGAAGGCATCGTCACAAGGCTGGTCGTTCGCGATGGCACCGCGCAGATCAAGATTGAGGTGACACCAGTGCTGCGCGGGGCCGTCTACGAGCCTGTCGAGACGGACGTCTCGGCGCTCGTCGAAGACACGTTCGGTTATGCGCGGATCGCCGTGGTCTCGTTCGCCGATCTCTATGCAGGCAAGATCGTCGCCGCACTCGACCGCCAGCATCCACGGGACCTCTTCGATGTGCGGGATTTGCTGGCCAACGAAGGTATCAGTGACGAGCTTCGCCGGGCGTTCGTCGTCTACATCCTGAGCCACAACCGGCCGATGGCGGACATCCTTGCGCCAACGCGAAAAGACCTCGAGGAGGAGTTCGCACGCGGGTTCGAGGGCATGACTCAAGAGCCTGTGCCGCTGGGTGAGCTGATCGAGGCGCGCGAAAGGCTGGTGCGGCTCATAGTCACGGACATGCCCGCCGAGCATCGCCGGTTCCTGCTCGGCTTCAAGCGCGGTGAGCCCGATTGGGATCTGCTTGGTCTGCCCGGAGCCGTCGATCTGCCCGCCGTAAGGTGGAGGCAGCAGAACCTTGCCAAGCTTCCCGCCGATCGTAGGGCAGGTCTCATCGAGCGCCTTGAGGCCGTATTCGCAGCTGACGGATGAACTATCGCCCTTGCCAGACAGGAATCTCGCAGACTTCTCCCGCAGCTAAACTGGTCGTCAGACACGCGCAGGATCAAAATTAGAGTCTTGCGCTACTTTGGCACAAGAGCGGCCATTCTGACGCGGGGCAAGGAACTGCCAGGTCTGGTTGACATCTGCCGGGATAGCTGCCGGTCCGGACCTAGGCGCCGAATTCCGGCGCTGAGGGTCCGAAATGGGTCGGGTCGAGGCGGGAGACAATGAGCCCCAGAACCGCGCCACTTCTAAACATGTCCATGAGAGCGTGCATTGGCCCCGCACTCACGCACCTGGCGAATTCGCGTCATTTTGAGATCAAAACATCGGAGATGCTTCTCACCGCCACAATTTCACGAGCGGCGCACTCGTCCTCGAAATCCTGCAGACACAACCGCAAGGATTCCTCTAGATAGGAAGCCACCGAACGCCCGGTTCGCTTCGACAAGCCCTCCAACTGCTGACGCAGATCGGCGGGTAGCGTCGACCAGACAGTATCGCTCTGCTGCATTTCCATCGCCAGTTCCTTCTTGCGAGACAGATTTCCGCGTGGGCCTATTTGCCGATCGGGCTCTCACCATGCTTCCTCAGGACGTCGTTAAAGGCCTCGGCCATGAGGTCCTGAAGGCTCATGCCCTGCTTGCGGGCACACATGTGCATGGCCAGAGACATCTCCGGCGAGAAGTACCCTGAGATGGCTTTCCTTCCAACACGACTGGGCGGCGTGACCGGGCTATCCGTTGCCGAGCCTGGACTGGCTTCCTTTGCGGGAGTGGAGGACGGGGCCTTGTCGGCCAGATTGGCAAACCGGCTCATTGGGCGGTCTCCAATCCGTGTGAACATGTGGACATGTTCAACTGCGCACAGGCCCACATGTGCAAGGCTGCGATTTCCTGCGCCGCCTTGCCCTCGGGTTCGAGCTCGAAGGCGGTGGCGCCCTGGGCGCTGGCGTGCCGGTAGACCGCCCGGTCCGGTAGCAGGACTGGACAGCACTGCGCCCCGAACCCGCTGACGAGGTCGCGAGCATCCTCGTAAATGCGCGGGGCGTTAGGTGGACCGGCGGTGAACACGACATGGGCCGTCTTGCCGACGAGCTTTGCCAGCTGGATGGTGGTGCGGATGGCGGCGAGATCGAAGGCGCTGGGTCTGCAGGGCACAAGGACCAGATCGGCGATCTCGATGGCTCGGGTTGCGGCGCTGTCGGCGTGGGGCGGTGTGTCGATCACTACGAAACGCGCGCCTTGGGCCTTCGCTGCGGAGACTTTCGCGGCGATGCGCGGCGGCGCGCTGTCGATGACTTCGGGCGCGGCACCTTCCCGCCATTCCGCCCACTGGCTGGCGGTGGCCTGGGGATCGGTGTCGATGATGAGCGACACCTGACCGATACGCTCGGCGGCTGCGGCCAGATGGATGGCAAGCGTCGTCTTTCCGGCGCCGCCCTTCTGGCTGATGATGGCAATGGTGGACATGTTCAGGCGTCCTCGTGTTCACATGTGAAGGTGTGGGAGTGTGGACAGGTGAGCATCAGGGCTCACCGGCTGCGTTCGATGTTACGCTCAGGCAGGTCGACCTTGGCGTTTTCAGGTTTGGCTTCACCGGCTTGGCTCAGGTCTGGCCGGGCATCCTCGAAGCCCAGCTTGCGCTTGAGATAGTCGGTCTCGGATTCGCCGGGACGGCGCCCCTGGTCCGCGATTTCCAGGGCGCTCGCCTTATCGCCCGCGTTGCGGATCACCGCGCGTTCCACGCCCTGCACGTTGTCGACGATCAGGGAGAGGTTGTCGGTCGCGCGCGTCGCGGACACCAGGAACGAGCGGGTCGAGTTCAGGTGGCGCTCCTGTTCGCGCATCACAAGAATGGCGCTCTGCGCCGTCATCCCCTGGCTGGCATGGACCGTCAACGCGTAGGCAAGGTCGAGCTTTTCCAGTGCCCGATCATCGCGCCTGAGATCGATCTCCATTCCATCGGCATGCCGCACCGTGACTGTTTCTGCGGTGATCGCGGTGATTGACGATTGCTGGTTGTTGAGAAGCCCTCGGCTCTGGTTGTTGTCGGTCCAGCGCACGCGGTCCCCTACATGCAGGTCGATCTGCTTTTCCCGGTAGAGCGACACGGCATCGTGCTTGAGATTTCGCGGCAGGCGTTCTGGTGAAATGGTCTTGATGCTGCCATCGGACATGCACAGCGTAACGCGGTTTCCTTCGCGGTCGATAACCGTACCGCGTTCTCCCCTCCACAGACTCTGGGACGGCAGGTTCGTCCTGAACTCGACCACGTTGCCTCCGGTCCAGGCGCGCAATTGCCGCGCGCCTTCGCGGGTCACGTTGATTTTCTCCAGCACGGTCTGCGGACTTGCCGCAGCTCCGATTTCCCCTGCCGTGCGCAGTTCCTGCTGGACCGCGGCATTGATGGCGCTGCGCATCGCCCGGCTTGGGGCGAGGAGCAGCGTGCGGTCTCGGCTCTTGGCGTCGAGGGACGCCCATCGCTGGGCGGCAAGACTGGCCGCTTCCTGGTTTCCCACCTCGGTCGTTCTATCTTCGAGAAGCCGGAAGGCACCGCCGACGTCGTTCTCCGCAAGGGCCGCGTTCACCTCTTTCATCAAGGGTGACGCCGCCCGCAGGTTCTCCTGAATATGCGACGTGGGGGCGCCCTTTGCCTGAGTCATTTCAAAAGGCTTGCCAGCTTCGACAGGCGGTAGCTGTCTGACATCGCCCGCCATGACTAGGCGCTCGACGCCCAGCGCGGATGCAATGCGCAGCAACTGTTCGAACTGCTGATTGGGGATCATCGAGGCCTCGTCCACCATTACGAACGATCCGCTGAGAGTGCTGCGCAGTTCGGAGAGCTTGTCCGCCCCCGCGCTGCCATCCAGCACGCCCCTGTGGCGGGCGACGAAGGCGGCAATCGACTGCCCGGGAACTCCGACCTTCTCGCCAAAATCCCGCGCGGTGCCCGATGCGATGGCAAGGGCATGAACGGCGCGCCCTTCCTCGCGCGCTACCTGCGCGACCGGACTTAGAGAAGCCGATTTGCCCGTGCCAGCTCCGCCCTGGACATAGTGCACCCGGTTTGTACTCGAGAGGATGTCTACGGCGGCTTTTTGCTGCCCTGGATTCAGGCGGCGCAGTCCTAGGTCTTGGGCGGCCTCCTGAACCCGAGCGGCCGCCTCAGGGCGCTGCATCATGGGAACGCATGCACCCCGCGCGGCCTGCAGATGCCCGAGAATGCGCTCCTCGAGGCGTACAGCGGTTTCTGGTGTCAGCAGCCGATCACCGCCGACGAGCAGGCCCTTCGCAACCAAAAGGTCTATCCGATGCTCAACCTCGGCGACGGACATCGGTCCCATCCGGTCCAGCGCCCGGCCAAGCAGGTCGATCCGGTCAAAGCCTGCTTCGCGCTCGGACAGATCACGCGAGGCCGAGGCTACCGCTTCGGCCGCCGCATAGGCCCTGGGTTCGAGACGGCCGATGCGTTCCGGCACGAGAGGATCGTCTGCCCGCGGTGTAAGTCCCATGGCCGACACCAGCGCAACTCCTTGATTTCCGATCCCTTTTATCCCGGTGATGACCCGGTCCCACATCGACTGTCCGCGCTCGAGCCGCTGAATGGACGCGCGCACCACCTTCTGCGCATCCAGCCCCACCGTTGCGGCCAGATCGCGCCATCCTTCCGCGCGCTTTGCCGGATCGGGCGCGACCTCCTTCCCTTTCCGCGTGGCCAGGGCTGCGATCTCCCGTTCGCGAGGCGAGCCCCGCCCTTCCGCATCCAACGCTTCCCGGATTTCGGTCGAACGGGTCGAGAAGGCCTCGATGATCTCGCGGCTGATGCCAGTGAGCTCGAAGGCCCCGTCCACGGGATTACGCGCCGGAGTGGTCTCGTAGCCGAGCCCCTCGAGTCGGCCGCGAAGCTCGGAATTGAAGACCGCGCTGATCGCATGCTGGCGACGGAAGAGTTCATCGTTCCTGAGCGCGTGCCACTTTCCATCTGACGCCTTAGTGGCATTTAGGACCACGGCGTGGATGTGCAATTGCGGCTCTGCGTTCCGGTTCACGTCGTGCAGGAAGGTCGCGGCTAGGAGATTGCCACTGCGCTCGACCTGCTGTCGCTCACCATCCCAGATTTTGGTCTCGATAAGGTTCCTCTCGATCCAACCCAGGGTCGCGCCAACTGCCTGCTTCAGTTCGCTAACGATCCGCTTATCCCCGCCGATGATCGCTAGTAGGGACACCGATTTGGACACGGATAGAGTCAGATCGAGGCCGGGCCGGTGCTCGCCACGACGGGCATCTAACTGGCTGCCATCGGGTAGCTTGCCCAAAAGCATCCGTTCGAAGATCTCCGGGTCCACCTTGCCCGATAGGCCCAGCGCATCGGCGCCCCGACCGACCCACTCGCTTTGCTCGACGGCCTCATCCGCTGTGTAGTAGTTGTCGGATGCGTAATACGCGGCGCCATCGCCTGCCACGGCTCCAATCGAAATCATGGCTGCCCTCCGGTCTTGATCGGGGCGAGGACCGGGCACTGGTCCAGTCGGCGGGATGATCGATAGAGCTCGCAGATGCCAATGTCGGATGAACCATAGAGGGCGCTGGCGACAGGCGTCGCGATCCAGCTGTAAGGCAGGACTTTCGCGGCCCCCACCTGTACAATCGAAAGGGCAATTAGGCCCACGACGAGGAGGAAAGCGGTTTCCCAGCTCGCCAGTTTAAACTGGTCGAAGAAGTGCCAGTGGAGCGACGGGCGCTTCTGTTGGAGTCCGGCCAGCACCTCCTTTCGCAGCGATACGAGATGCGCCTCAATTGCAGCTTGTCCCGATGGTCGCTCGACAGCCGAGGTGACCTCGTCCAGCTTGCTAGTGATCTGCCCTTGCAGCTCCTGCAGCGCTTGGAAGAACGGTGAGCTTCCCTCCCTGAAACGGCCGGCGAGTTCTTTGGCATGCGTCTCCCTGGCGTTGCGGTTCGCCTCTTCGGTCGCATGGCTCGCCATGAGAAGGTTGCGCTCGCGCTTCTCCGCCGAGCGCAGCAAGCGATCGAGATCGATACGCAAGGCGCTGAGCTCCTGAACCAGGCGCACCGCGTCATCGGGACGTACCGGTTGCTCAGGAGGATCGAACATTGCGCGGCCCTGTTCATCCGCTCGCACCGCTTCTTCGGCAAGAGCTCGAAACAGGTCCGGCCGCGACACGTTCTGCCGCTCTGCAAGGGCGTCGAGACGACGCAGAAGCCCATCATCGTAGCTGACGTTTACCTGAGCCATGCTGTGCCTCCCCCGATTGGGAGACTAGGCGAAAAACCGCAAATTTCTGCGCCTCTACGATGGGCGTAGAGGGACGCCCTACGCCGGAAGGTCGACAGAACCAGCTTTGCCGATCGCCCTAGCGCCCAGCCTACTCCGTAGAACCGCGCAATTCTGCGGGCTCCGGCCTGATCCGCTCGCCTTACGCCGTAACGTGGAGTGTGAAATTCACTTACTTCCCCATGAGTCAGCGAGGTCCTAGGATAGCCGCCGATCATCGAGGAATGGGACCAGAGCCCTGTTGGGCAGGGGCGGCCCTGCGGCCGGTAGAGCAAACAAACGCTCATGGCAGCACCTCCAATTGAAAGTTTGCGAGGAAAGACGCTGTGAGTTCCTCCGCAGAGTACCGGCGCTCCTCTGTCGGCTCGGGCCTTGCGAATTGGCGCGGCAACTCGCGGTCAAGATCCATGCGCAGGCCTGCCATCAGCATGCCCTGCAGGTTCACCCCGCCTAGCCGCTTGGCCAAACCGAAAGCGCATCGGGCTGGATCGCGCGCGTGATAGGGATCATCTTGCGGAAGCCGAGCATTGCGGTGGATGACAAGAATGGCCAAGGCGGCCGCTTCCCTCCCCAAGCGCTGACAAATAGAGCCCCAACCGGCAGGCCCGATACCGAGTTCGCTGCAGACCTGTGCCGAAGCTTCAACCAGATTTGCCGCACTGGCGCCCCCCAGGGCTTCGACCCTCATCCGATAGCTCGCAGACGCAAGCAACATGGCCTGCCGCGGCGTGACTCGAGCCGCTTCGCTGGCGGCCGGAGGCGTACGAAGGTTTTTAGAGTGTTTAAGAGGGGTATATGGTGCCCCAGAAATTTCCGACGCGTCGGCAGTTTTTGCATCCTCATCGGAAATTTTGGTTGCACCGCAAGCTGCGGAAATGGCGGTCCGAACGGACTGCAGGGCAGCAAGAAGTTCCTCGAGGTGGGGCCTGTCCCGCAGACGCGATGTACGCCCGCCAGGCAGGATCGCATCCATCTTCCGGATTGCACCAGTGTCTCCGCAGACCTGGATCCGGCGCCGTACGAGTTGGATTTCAGCGCGCAAGATTTCCAGCGCGGCCCGCTCTTCGCTGAGCTCCTTCTGGAGGTCGAGAAGGTAGGCTTGCTTCTCTTGCGTGAGCATCGGCGACAAATTGATCCCGGCAGCCCATGCGATTTGCCCGGAACTGTCCCGCTTGGCGCAGCGGCGGCCGTTCTTCCCGAACGTGCGCTGGATCAGCCCGGCCTGCTCGAGCGATGTCTCGATGTTCCAGACTTGCCGAGGACTGCAACCGAGCTCTCCCGCCACGGCGTCGACGCTGTTCCAATGCGCGCAGATTGCCCCGCGCCGAAAGTCGCCGTCGCGGCACCACTTGATGCACAGCTCAAGGTAACGGATCTGACGCGCGTTGAGTTTGAGGCCGTCCCGGCCAACCTCGCGGATAAGGTCAATCAGCGCCCACTTGCCGCTTATCGCCGCGTGCAGGCCACCATGCTTTTGCGTGACACCTGTCATGGCGCACCTCCAACGAGGTTCCGCCTTGCAGGCGATTCGGCGATGGCGTAGGGAAGAAGGGTAGCTACAGCTTCGTATCGACCGCTGGTGAGGATGGCAGTCCTCCCAGCGGTTTTATTTTGCTCGCTGCATCCAGATGGCCAAGGGCCTGCTTCAGACACCCGCCAAAGGCGAATTATCCGGGGATAATCCGGGAGAAGGGCCCAAAAAGAACCCTTCAATGATCGATAAGTCTCTGAGAAGGCTGGCGCACCCGACAGGATTCGAACCTGTGGCCTCTGCCTTCGGAGGGCAGCGCTCTATCCAGCTGAGCTACGGGTGCAGTAAAGCGCCGCCTAGCAGAGCCTTGGCAGGGACGCCAGCGCCAAATCCATCCGCATGTGCAGGAACTTCACCCAGAAGAGGCGCGGGTTCGCCGCATGAATGCGCGGCAGTTAGGAAATTGGCAAGCGCGCCGCGCCTAGATTGAGCTGATTATGGACGCGACTCCGCACAAGACGGGCAAATTTGCCGCCACAGGTTCCGGATCTGGCCGGTCGGGGCGCGCCCAGTTCGGAAACGGATCGGCCAGCGCGCTGTCGATGAAGTGGTCGGCCCTGCATGATGCCGCGCAAGCCATTGCCAGCATCGCCGGAACGCCTTGCCCCCCGCTTACCCAGGCCATCCGGGCATTTCCCGCGCAAGTCCGCGATGCCGGAGAGGAGCGCCGCCTCCAGGCCGAACAGGAAATCGCGGACCTCTCGGCGATCATGGAGGCGGGACTGTCCGCACTGCTCGCCGCCCTTGCGCGCGGGAGCCATCCCCAGGCCGCCGCCCGCGCGCTGTGGAGCGAGTTCGTGCGCACCCGCGACGGGCTCCTCCATCTGGCCCTCAGTCCGCAGGGGACCGCGCGCCGAATGGCCTGAGCTGTCCGCCACACGTTGCAAGTTCCCATTTTGTTCTTATCATGGCGGTCATGGCCGTCACCGATTCGATTCGTCCCGATCCCGCTGCCGACAGCGGCGCCTCCATCGTTGCCTCCGACGTCGTGCGCGGCGTCTCGCGGCTCTTTGCCCGCAACGACATCTGGTGCCTGCCCGAGATGATGCTGCGCAACGGTCGACGCGCGGACCTGATGGGCGTGGACGCGCGCGGGCAAGTCATCATCGTGGAGATCAAGGTGAGCCGGGCCGATCTGCTTGGCGATGGCAAGTGGACCGACTATCTCGAGTTCTGCGACAGGTTCTACTGGGCGCTGCCCCCCGCGCTCGACCGCGCCCCGCTGGAGACCGAGGCGTTCCTGCCCGATGCGTGCGGGGTGATCGTGGCGGACAGCTACGACGCCGAGATCCTGCGGCCGGCCCCCTTGCGTCAGCTTGCCGCTGCGCGCCGCAAGGTCGAGGTCGAGCGCCTTGCCCGCGCAGCCCTGCGCCGCCTGGTGGTGAGCGCCGACCCCGAAACGCAGAAGTGGGACCGGGAGAGCTGAGCTAGACTGCCTGGGCTCCTGGCCAGCGCCGCCTTGGGGTGCTCTGCGCAAGTGCGCGCGTTTTGGCATCCCCCTTGTCGATGTCGATCACATGGCACGGTTGGAAAGGAAGCTCGATTCCGCTCCAGAACGTGTCGTTCTCGCGGATGCTGCTGGGATCGTTGTCGAGAAGGCCCAGAAATCCTCCGTCGTAGCGCGCGCGGACGAGGACCCACATGCGTTCGACGGCGACCGGCTCATCGGGGCAATCGACCTGAATCCGGAAGATGAGCTTCACCAGATCGCCCGGTGCCAGGTTCTCTCGCTCACCCAGGGAGGGTATCCAGAACGTATCCGGCGCGGCGGCGTGGTAGACCTCGCCATCGTCCAGACACCAGCCATCAACCTGCAAGTCAGGCTCGCGCATCGGCTCCCTCACTTTGTCGCCAGCGCATCCAGCCGCGCCCAGACCGCGCGCTTGCCCGCCTCATCGAGGCGGGGCCAGGCGACGATTTCCTCGATCGTGCGGTGGCAGCTGCGGCAGACCCGCCGGGCGGAATCGAGCGCGCAGGTGTTGCGGCAGGGAGAGGGGACCTCGGACATGGGCCCATGCTCAGCCGATTCGGATCGGACCGGCAAGCGCAATTATCTTGCGTTTTCCACAGAACGCCCCTATCTGCCATCCCGCAACCGGCGCGCAGGAGTGATTCCTGCGCTGCAGTCCGCGAGCGGCGTGAGGTCCAGGGATAGGCGAAAAGCCGAAAAATCCCGGACCGGCCCGGACGAGCGGTTGCGATAGAACCAAGCTTCCTTCTTCACGCAGGGTCGCCCGAACGACACCTTGCCGTGCGCGCGCTTGCTTCGATATTTCCGGCGCGCACCAAGCATGACAACTTGAAAGTGACGTGCATGTCCTATTTTTCCGACCTTGGTCTGGCCGAGCCCCTGCTGCGTGCGCTCGAGGCCAAGGGCTATACCGATCCCTCGCCGATCCAGCGCAAGTCGATCCCCTCGCTTCTCGAGGGCCGCGACCTGCTGGGCATCGCGCAGACCGGGACCGGCAAGACGGCAGCCTTCTCGCTGCCCTCGCTGCACCGCCTCGCCGCCGATCCCAAGCCGCGCCAGAACGCGGGCTGCCGCATGCTGGTGCTCTCGCCCACGCGTGAGCTGGCCGCGCAGATCGCCGACAACATGCGGGGCTATGCCAAGTTCCTCAACCTCTCGATCCAGTGCGTCTTCGGCGGCGTTCCGGCGGGCAAGCAGGCCCGCGCGCTCGAGCGTGGCTGCGACGTCCTTGTCGCGACGCCGGGCCGTCTGCTCGACCTCATCGACAGCCGCGCGCTGACCCTCAAGCACGTCGAGATCTTCGTGCTCGACGAAGCCGACCAGATGATGGACCTGGGCTTCATCGTGCCGCTCAAGCGCGTCGCCGCCCTGCTCCCCAAGCAGCGCCAGAGCCTGTTCTTCTCGGCCACCATGCCCCAGGCCATTGCCGAGCTGGGCAAGCAGTTCATCAACAACCCGATCAAGGTCGAGGTCGCCCCGCAGTCGACCACGGCCGAGCGCGTCGAACAGTACGCGACCTTCATCAACCAGGCCGAGAAGCAGGCGCTGCTCACCATCCGCCTGCGGGAAGGCCTCGCCGAGGACGCCGCAGAAAAGGCCGAGCACGGCGCGATCGACCGCGCGCTTGTCTTCACCCGCACCAAGCACGGCGCGGACCGCGTGGTGCGCCACCTGACCGCTGCCGGCATTCCCGCCGCCGCGATCCATGGCAACAAGAGCCAGGCCCAGCGCACCGCCGCGCTCGGCGGCTTCCGCCAGGGCACGATCCGCGTCCTTGTCGCGACCGACATCGCCGCGCGCGGCATTGACGTCTCGGGCGTGTCCCACGTCTACAACTTCGAGATCCCGAACGTGCCCGAACAGTACGTCCACCGCATCGGCCGCACCGCGCGTGCTGGTGCCGACGGCGTGGCCGTGAGCTTCGTCGCGCCGGACGAGAAGCCCTACATCCGCGATATCGAGCGCCTGACCCGCGTCAAGCTGACCGCGCTCGGCCTGCCCGAGGATTTCGTGGTCGAGGCACGCCGCCTGCCCGCTCCCACCCGCCGCAAGCCCGAGCCCCAGGGCCAGGGCCGCTCGGGCGGTGGCCGCGGCGGCAACAACGCCCGGGGCGGCAACGGCGGTGGCCAGGGTAGCCGTTCGGGCGGCGGCAAGCCGCGCCGCGATCGCCAGGGCGGTGAGGGCGAGCGCCAGGATCGCCGCGAAGCTCCGCGCGGTGAGCGCAACAACGGCGCGAACGCGGGCGGTGCGGGCGAAGGCGAGCACAAGCGCTGCTTCCGTCCCCGCGGCGGCAAGAGCGTGGGCACGCACAAGAACGCGGTGCGCCGCGCGGGCTGAGCCTGCCGCGCCATCGCACGTAAACGAAACGATCCCGGGGGCTCTTGCTCTCGGGATCGTTTCGTTTCTGGCCTTATCAAAAGGAAAGAAGAGATGATTCAAGGGGCCATCGCCCCTTGACCCCGGAACGGGCGACCTCACCTGTCTTGACCCAGGCTGCGCGCGGGACGTGAGATCGACAGTTCGGGGAGCCCGAGGGCGATGGCCCTCGGAAACCTCTTGCTGTCTTTACTAAACCCGGATCGCACTGAATTCGGCGTATCTTTTCCCGCCATGGCTTTGCAGGCGTCCAGCAGGCAGGCATAAGCGGGTATATGGGATCGCTGTCCGCCCCCGGCCTCTGGGCCCTTCTCGTCTCGGCTCTGGCCATGACGGCCATCGTGGGCGGGCGCTATCTGGCGACCTCCGGCCTCTTCGCGCTCATCACCCGGCGCGCCCGGCCCGGACTCTATGCCGGGATGGACCGCCAGATCCGCAGCGAGATCTTCTGGTCACTGCTCTCGGCCGGGATCTACGGCGTTCCCGCCGGGATCGTGGCCTGGGGCTGGCAGGCCCATGGCTGGACGCGCATCTACACCGATTTTTCCGACTACCCTGTGTGGTGGATGCCGCTTTCGGTCTTTCTCTTCCTCTTCGCGCACGACACCTGGTTCTACTGGACCCACCGCTGGATGCACCGCCCGCGCGTGTTCCGCATCGCCCACGCGGTCCACCACGCCAGCCGCCCGCCGACGGCCTGGGCGGCGATGAGCTTCCACCCCGTCGAGGCAGTGACGGGCGCGGTGGTGATCCCTGCGCTCGTCTTTCTCATCCCGATCCACGTGGCCATGCTCGGCCTCGTGCTCACCATCATGACCGTGATGGGCATTACCAACCACATGGGCTGGGAGATTTTCCCCCAGGCCCTTGTCCGCTCGCGGCTCGGCCACTGGCTGATCACCGCCTCGCACCACCACCGCCACCACGAGCAGTACCGATGCAACTACGGCCTCTATTTCCGGTTCTGGGACCACCTCTGCGGGACCGACCGGGGTATATCCACGCCCTGAGCCTGCTCGCCCTTGCCCCGCTCGCGATGGGGGCAACAGGGGCCGGGGACGAGGGCACTTCGGCGCCCGCGGCCAAGGTCGTCACCAGTGCGCTCGCCGTGAAAGGCGCGGTGCCCCACGTCACCGCCCGCATCACCGACCTTCGCTCCACCAAGGGGCAGATCCTGGCCTGCCTGACCCGCAATCCCGACACCTTTCCCGACTGCGACAAGGACCCCGAGGCGCACCGCCTGATCGTTCCGGCCAGCAAGGACGTGGAACTCGACTTCGGACCGGTCGCGCAGGGGCGCTACGCCGTCGCGCTGATCCACGACGAGAACGCCAACGGCAAGCTCGACAAGGCCCTCATCATCCCGCGCGAGGGCTTCGGCTTCTCGCGCGATGCGCCCGTGCGCATGGGACCGCCGGCTTTCGACAAGGCCGCCTTCGCCACCGGTGCGGAGAATACCCGCCTGACGATCCGCATGCGCTATTTGCTCTAGGCACGCCATTTACCGCCTGGACAGGCCCATAAGGCTTGCCGCCGCGCGCCGTGCCCCCTAACGCCGAAAGCGTGGAAGGATCGCAGCAAAGCCCCCGCCCGCCTTCGGCGACAGCGCAGACCTCGCCCGGCGGTCCTGACGGCCCGTTTTCTCCGTTTCGCCACCCCGTCTTCCGTTCGATCTGGATCGCGAACCTGTTCTCGAACCTGGGCGCGACGATGCAGGGCGTGGCCGCGGCCTGGCTGATGACCGACCTGACGAGCTCGCACCAGCTCGTCGCACTGGTCCAGGCCTCGACCACCGTACCGATCATGCTCTTTGGCGTGTTTGCGGGCGCGATTGCCGACAACTACGACCGCCGCATCGTCATGCTGATCGCGCAATCGGGCATGCTGCTTGTCTCCAGCCTGCTGGCGGGGCTCACTTATGCCGGGCTCATCTCGCCCATCCTGCTGCTCGCCTTCACCCTGAGCGTGGGCATCGGCACCGCGCTCAACGCGCCCGCCTGGCAGGCCTCGGTGCGCCAGGTCGTCGCGCCGCGCCAGATTCCCCAGGCGATTGCGCTCAACTCGATCTCCTTCAACATCGCGCGTTCGGTAGGCCCTGCACTGGGCGGCCTCCTCATCTCGATCTGGGATGTCTCCTTCGCCTTTGCGATCAACGCGGTCAGCTACATCGGCCTCATCGGCGTGCTGCTGTGGTGGCGCCCGCAGCACCGCAAGATCGCCCCGACCCCGATCCTGCCCGCCGTCTGGGCCGGACTCAGCTACTGCGCCAAGACCCGCCCCTTGCGCCGGATCCTCACCCGCAGCTTCGCACTGGGCCTTGGACTCTCGGCCTACCAGGCGCTGCTGCCCACCGTGGTGAGCGACCAGATCGGGGGCACCGAGATCGACTTCGGCATGATGCTCGGCCTGTTCGGGATCGGCTCGATCTGCGCGGCCCCGTTCGGCACGACCATCCGGCGCAAGCTCGGCCTCGAGGGCATCCTGATGCTGGGCACGGGGGCTTTTGTCGTTTCCCTCTCGATCATCGCCGAGGTCCGCACGATTCCGCTTGCCCTGCCTGCCGCGTTCATCTCGGGGATGGCCTGGGTGCTGATCCTCACCACCATCAACACCGCAGTCCAGCTGCGCTCGCCCGAATCGATCCTGGGCCGCTGCCTTTCGATCTACCAGGCGGTCACCTTCGGGGGCATGGCCATCGGCGCGTGGATCTGGGGGGCGCTGGCGGACTGGAAGGGGCTGCCCTTCGCGCTCCACGCCGGATCGGTCGCGCTCCTCGCCGGGTTCCTGCTGCTGCGCGTGCTCGCCCCGTTGCCACGTCTGGGCGAAGGTCTCGTCGGCGAGGACTGAGCCTCCAATTGATCCCCCATTGAGCCACTGGGGCGCGCATTTAAAGATTATTTTACCACGGCAAGGCATGACGATGGGCCTGTCGGAGACTTGGGGTTTCACATGGATACGTTGCGCGGTCAGTTTTCCGAGCCCGACGTGCCTTTCGAGGAGGCGGGCAACACCGAATCGGACACGCCTGCCAGCGTGGGCCGCGACGAGCGGCGCATGCAGGTACGCGCCTACAACTTCTGGGCCGGCCTTCTGGGCGAACGCGCCTTTCCCCACACCGACGACCTTGCCCCCGAGACGATCTTCGACTTCGGGCCCAACAGCGTCCTCCTCGATTTCGCCGAGGGGATCGAGGACCCCATCGTCCGGTTCGTGGGCGCCACGCTGGCGCAGGAGTGCGACCTCGACACGCCGATCCGCACCCTTGCGGAGGTGCCCAGCCGCTCGCTGCTCTCGCGCATCACCGACCATTACATGCAGATCCTCGCGAACCAGGCCCCGATCGGGTTCGAGGCTGAATTCGTCAACCAGCGCGGCGAGACCGTGCTCTACCGCGGGATCCTGCTCCCCTTCGCGCGCGACGATGCCACCATCGATGCGATCCTGGGCGTCATCAACTGGAAGACGCTGAGCGCGGCCGAGGCGCAGGCGCGCGCGGCACGCGGGGGCGATGCGCCCGCGCAGGCCGACGAAAGCGTGCCCGCCATGCTGCGCGAAACGACCCCGATGACCGAATGGGCCGATGGCCCCGCCGATGAAGCCTTCGATATCGCCCGCGGTCTCGAACTGCCTGCGCTCTCGCTCGAACTGCCGACCGCGCAGTTCGGCCTCGTCGATCCGGCGGACCTGGCCGCCAGCGCGCCGACCGGCTTTGCGCCCCCCGCCCCGCGCGACCTCGCCGACTGGCTGGGCGCGGCACGTGAGGAAGCGCGTCTGACGCGCGGCTGCGAAAGCCGCTCGCGCGAGGCGCTCTACGCGGCCATCGGCCGCGCCTACGACTTCGCACTGGCCACCGAAGAAGCTCCGGACGCGTACGCCGAGCTGCTCGCCCAGGCCGAGATCACCGTGCAGGAGCGCGCCCCGCTGCTGCCCGTGGCCAAGCTCGTCTTCGGGACCGACTACGACAAGACGCGCCTTACCGAATTCGCCACCGCCATGGCCCACGGCCAGCGCCTGGGCCTTGCCCGCGGGGGTCTCAAGGACCTGCTTGCCACGACGCCCGGCGGCCTCAAGGCCGTTGTCCGGGCCGAGCGCGACCTGCGCCGCGCCGAGGCCGGGGACGCCAGCGCCCTGATCGCCCGCCACGAGGAACTCCTGGCCGCGCTGCGCCAGATGCCGCCCAAGCCCTTCGAACAGAGCGCGCAGGGCAGCGAATTTGCCGTCCTCGTCGCCCGCCGCACCCCCGAGGGGCGGCTTATCCTGCTGGGCAAGATCGACGACGACGCGCGCCTGCTGGACCGCGCGGCGCGCCACCTGCTCGATTGAGCGCGCCGGCCAGGCTGAACAGGAGATATCCGAGGGCCATCGCCCTCGGGCTCCCCGAACTGTCGACCTCACGTCCGCATGCAGCGGTAGCCGAAGGACGTGTTGTCGTCCGTTCCGGCGTCAAAGGGCGTTATCCTTCCCTGTTCCCCACTTCCCACGGCCCATCGCCCTCGCTAGGCTTCGCACCGTTCCCCGGCGCCCTGTCTGAAGGGCGCTTCAGCACCGGTTAAGGCCCGAAAGGCCCTAGAGGCACCATGCCGTTGATGCGTTTCGCCGCTGCCCTGATTTCCGTTCTGGCCCTGCTGGGCTGGTCGGCCTCCCCGGCCGCTGCGCAATCGATCCTGCGCGACGCCGAGACCGAGGCGTTGCTGCACGACATGGCCGAGCCCCTGATCGCGGCCTCCGGGCTGGAGCCCGAGAACGTCGACATCGTTCTCGTCAACGACATGTCGGTCAACGCCTTCGTTGCAGGCGGCCAGGCGGTCTACGTCAATGCAGGCCTCATCAACGAGGCGGACACTGCCGAGGAAGTCCAGGGCGTGATCGCGCACGAACTGGGCCACGTCACCGGCGGGCATGCCGTGCTGCGCCCGGGTGCCTCGGCGGCGAGCAATATCTCGATCCTCTCGCTGCTGCTGGGCGCGGCGGCGGCGGCGGCCGGTAGCGCGGAAGCGGGCCTTGGCGTGATGATGGCCGGGCAGCAGGCCGCGATGGGCAAGTTCCTCGCCTACACCCGCTCCCAGGAAGCCTCGGCGGACGCGGCGGGCGCGGAGTATCTCTCCCAGGCCGGGATCAGCGGGCGCGGCTCGATCGAGTTCTTCAAGAAGCTGCAGAACCTCGAGTTTCGTCATGGCTACCGTCCGCAGGAGGGCGACGAGTTCTTCTCCACCCACCCGCTCACCGGGGACCGCATCCAGACGCTCCAGGACACCTACCAGAAGGACCCGGCCTGGGATAAACCGGCCGATGCGGCCATGCAGAAGCGTTTCGTGCGCATGAAGGCCAAGCTGTTCGGCTATCTGGCCGAGCCGCGCCTCGTCTTTCGCGAGTACCCCACGACCGTCAACACGGTCCCCGCACGCTACGCCCGCGCCTACGCCTACCACCGCGAGAACCAGTTCGAGAAGGCGAGCGCCGAGGTCGCCGCCCTGGTCGAGACCGATCCCGACGATCCCTATTTCCTGGAAATGCAGGGGCAGATCCTGCTGGAAAGCGGGCAGCCCAAGAAGGCGCTCGAGCCCTTGCGCAAGGCCACGCAGGAAACCGGGAACCAGCCGCTCATCGCCACCCTCTTCGGCCACGCGCTGATCGCCACCGAGGACCGCGCCAACCACGACGAGGCGCGCCGCGTGCTCAAGGCCGCCGTGGTGCGCGACCGTGAGAACCCCTTTGCCTGGTACCAGCTGGGCGTCATCTACGCGCAGGACAACGACATGCCCCGCGCCTACCTCGCCAGCGCCGAACAGCAGGCCCTCTCGGGCCGCATGGCCGAGGCCCTGCGCAGCGCCCAGGCCGCCGAGGCGGGCCTGCCGGAATACTCCGCCGACTGGCTTCGTGCCCAGGATATCGAGATGCAGGCGCGCGCCGAACTGGAACGCCGCGCCGAGCGCCGCTAGGGCGCCTGCACACAACCACCGACCACCCTCGACAGACCAGACAGGACGCCAGGATACACATGGGAATGGGAACGAAGCTTGCTGCCGGGATTGCCGCTATCGCCGTGATTGGCGCAGGCGGCTGGTTTGGCGGCCGCATGGCGGTGGAACGCGTGGTCCACGACTACATCCTCGAACACCCCGAGATCCTGCCCCAGGCGATGGAAAACCTGCAGAAGCGCGAATCGCAAGAGCAGCTCGCCGGGGTACGCCAGAGCGTCGAGACCCCCTTCCCCGGCGCGGTCCTGGGCAACCCCGATGGCACCACGACGCTGGTCGAATTCAGCGATTTTGCCTGCGGCTACTGCCGCCAGAGCCTGCCCGACGTGCAGGCGCTGATCGCGAAGAACCCGGACCTGCGCATCGTCGTGCGCGAACTGCCCGTGATCAGCCCGGCAAGCCCGGCCGCCGCGCGCATGGCGCTCGCCGCCGCCGAACAGGGCAAGTACCCGGCGTTCCACGACGCAATGTACGCGGCAGGCCAGGTCGATGACGCCACCATCGAGGCGGTCGCGCAGAAGGTCGGCCTCGACATGGAGCGCGCGCGCCGCGTGGCCGAGAGCCCGACGGTCGAGGAAGAGATCCAGCGCAACCTCAAGATGGCGAGCCAACTGGGCTTCACCGGCACGCCAAGCTGGGTCGCGGGCGACGCCCTGATCGCAGGCGCGGTCGGCATCGACCAGCTGTCCCGCGCGCTCGACGAAGCGCGCACCGCACGCTCCGCACAGGACAGCTGAGCCCACTGCTTTTCAGGCGGCCCGGTTTCGGGCCGCCCCCAATCTAGGCTAGACCATGGTCATGCGCGTACTGCCCATCCAGCCGATTCCGTTCTTCGCGAACAAGGACAAGGCCTTCTGGCGCCTGCAGACCGCCGGCTGGGCCGGTGCGATGCTGCTGCGCACGATGTCGATGATCGCCAACAACCAGCCCCTGACCTCGCTGGTCCTGGTGCTGATCCAGACGATCACCGGCTTCTCGATCTCGCTCGTCCTCTCGGTGATCTACCGGGGGCTCATCGCGCGCCGCCCGATCATCACCTGGGGCCTGACCGCGGTGATCCTGGCCTTTGCGGTCTCGCTCCACGCCTTCATCGACGCCTGGGTCTGGTCGCTCTGGCGCACCGACAGCGACGCCAGCTTCACCCAGCTGTTCCTGGGCGTGCTCTACATCGACGCGACGCTGCTGGGCGCCTGGTCCGCGCTCTACTACGCGATCAATTTCTACCTTCAGGTGGAAGAGCAGAACGACCAGCTGATCCGGCTCGAAAGCCAGGCGACGAGCGCGCAGCTGGCCATGCTGCGCTACCAGCTCAACCCGCACTTCCTGTTCAACACGCTGAACTCGATCTCGACGCTGGTGCTGCTCAAGCAGACCGAGCCGGCGAACGCGATGCTGAGCCGACTTTCCTCGTTCCTGCGCTACACCCTCGTCAACAAGCCCTCGGCGCGGGTGACCGTGGCGCAGGAGGTCGAGACGCTGAAGCTCTACCTCGACATCGAGCGCATGCGCTTCGAGGAACGGCTGCGCACCACCTTCACCATCGATCCCGCCACCGAGAAGTGCCTGCTGCCCTCGCTGCTGCTCCAGCCGCTGGTCGAAAACGCCATCAAGTATGCCGTGAGCCCGCAGGAAACCGGGGCCGAGATCACCATCGCCACGCAGCTCATCGGCCCTACGCTTCGCATTACCGTCTCCGATACCGGGCCGGGCTTGCAAAGCGCCACCACCGACAACAGGTTGTCGGGCATGACCTACGATGGAGGGGAGCCGGTATCCACCGGCGTTGGCCTATCGAACATTCGTGACAGGCTTGACCAGGCGTACGGCGAGGATCACCGTTTCGAGACGCTCGAACCGGTCGAGGGCGGCTTTGCCGTCCTTATCGAGATGCCCGCCGAACGCCGGGACGAAGCCGAGGAAGACCTGCCCGGTCGGCCACCCCTGGCCGCCCTGGCGGGACGCTGAGCACACCACCCGCAATCACCAAAGGGGGCGGGAACAAAGGGGGATGGCGCGCATTGCGCTTTTTTCCGGAGAAGTAAAAAGATGACAATTCGCACGATCCTTGTCGACGACGAGAAGCTGGCCATCCAGGGCCTGCAGCTGCGCCTCGAGAAATACGCCGACGTCGAGATCATCGACACGTGCTCGAACGGGCGCGAGGCGATCCGCAAGATCAAGACCGAAAAGCCCGATCTCGTCTTCCTCGACATCCAGATGCCCGGCTTCGACGGCTTCTCGGTGGTCAAGGGCGTGATGGAAATCGAACCCCCGCTCTTCGTCTTCGTGACCGCCTACCAGGAACACGCCGTGCGCGCCTTCGAGGCCAACGCGGTGAATTACCTGATGAAGCCGGTCGACGAGAGCAAGCTCGACGACACGTTGGCCCGCGTGCGCCAGCGCATCGCGGAAAAGAAGTCCGCCGAAGAGGCCGAGAAGCTGAAGTCGGTGCTCGCCGAAGTTGCCCCCGATGCGGTCGATCATATTCCGGAAGACCCCGAACAGGCCGCCTCGGAGCGCTACGAGAAGCTCATCAACATCAAGGATCGCGGCCAGATCTTCCGCATCGATGTCGACACGATCGAGCACATCGAGGCGGCGGGTGACTACATGTGCATCCGCACCGCCGACAACTCGCTGATCCTGCGCGAGACGATGAAGGACCTGGAGCGCCGCCTCGACCCGCGCGTGTTCCAGCGCGTCCACCGCTCGACCATCGTCAACCTCAACCAGGTCCGCCAGGTCAAGCCGCACACCAACGGCGAATGCTTCCTCGTGCTCGATTCGGGCGCGCAGGTGAAGGTCTCGCGCAGCTACCGCGACGTGATCGCCCGCTTCGTGCACTGACCCACGAACCACCGCCGGAAAACGAAACGAAAAGGGCCCTGCCGGTCACCCTTTCCAGGGGACGGGCAGGGCCCTTCGTCGCACGAGGCACCGGCCATTCAGGTGCAAGGGGTAGCCGGTGTCCGGCCGGGCGTTTTGCGGAACCTTACTTGGTCGCGTACTCGCCGGCTTCGGCGTTGAAGTTCTTGCGGGCAAAGGCCTTGGCCGCCGACTGCGTCTCGAAGATCTCATCCTGCAGCTTGGACGAGACGATCGGATAGCCGATCGAGTTGTAGCGCGTGGTGCGCACGGTCAGACGGAAATTGCCGCTCTCGTCCTTCTGGATGAGGAAAGGCTTGATGGGGCCCTGGGCCATGAAACTGCTCCTATATCGTGTACCGGCGACCCGGCATTGCTGTTGAACGGGAGGACCTTGCGCTCCCTTGCGGGTGCGCACGGAATCCGATCCCGGGCACGAGCGGGGCGGGCCAGAACGGCAGCCGAAAAACGCCCGGCAGACGCGGGGGGCGTCCGGGCATCGGCAGGGTTGGGCTGAACAGCGATCCGGGGGGACTGCGGGCACCTGGAGCGGGGGGGCTCCGGGCCGTGGGTCCTGGGTCATGCAGCCACGAGCGCCTTGTGGCCTGTGAGCTCGTGTTGGAGCCCCTATGCGCTCCTTTTGCGTATTTTGCAAATCCGGGATGCAACGCCTCCTCGACAGGCGGGCAATCGCTTGGCAAGGACACGCACATGACTGAGCCGACCCTGTCCGGCCTCGCATCCGAGGCCTTCGCCATCGACACATTCGTTGCCGCCACCCTCGCCGAGGACCTGGGCGAAGGACTTCCCGGAGGCGGACGCGACGTCACCAGCGAAAGCGTGATCGATGCCGACGCGCGCTTCTCGGGCGTCATGGATTCGCGCGATGCGATCACGGTGGCAGGCCTGCCGCTGGCCGCGGCCTTCTTCCGCGCCCTCGATCCCGATATGGAGATCGAGATTCTCGTCGCGGAAGGCACGCAGGTCCAGCCAGGCGCCGACCTCATGCGCCTCACCGGCAACGCGCGCGCCATGCTGACGGCCGAGCGCAGCGCGCTCAACACCGTCCAGCACCTGTCCGGCATCGCCACGATGACCCGTGCCTACGTCGATGCGATGGAGGGCCACGCGACCCTTCTCGACACGCGCAAGACCATTCCGGGCCTGCGGCACCTCGAGAAGTACGCCACGCGCATGGGCGGCGCCCAGAACCACCGCATGGGCCTGTGGGACGCGGCCATGATCAAGGACAACCACGTCCTTGTCGCGGGCGGCGTCGGCCCGGCCGTGGCGCGCGCGCGCGAAGCGGGCGTTGCCCAGATCATCTGCGAGGTCGACCACCTCGAACAGATCGAACCGGCCATCGAGGCGGGCGCCCACCACCTCCTGCTCGACAACATGGGGCCCGACATGCTGCGTGAAGCCGTGGCCCGCGTCGCCGGGCGCGTCCCCACCGAGGCCTCGGGCGGCGTCAGTCTCGCGACCATCGGTGCGATCGCCGCCTCGGGCGTCACCTATGTCTCGGTCGGGCGCCTCACCCAGAGCGCGCCGGCGGCCGACATCGGGCTCGACTTCACCCCGCTCTGAGCCGGGAGCACCGCGCGCGATGCCGTCCCGGCCGACCTCGATCCGCATCTTCGGCGCCCTGATGCTGGTGCAGGGCCTCACGGCCCTCGCCACCGTGCCGCTGACCTATGCGCAGGAGCCCGGCAGCCTGCCGATGGTGCTGATGGCGATGTATGCCATCGGTTACTACCTGTGCTTCTGGTTCATGATCGCGCGGCGCGCCAACGCCATCGCGCTGTGGTTCTATGTCGGCCTTTCCCTGCTGGACCTGCCGATGACCATCGTCTTCTGGGAAGAGTACACGGCCCCCGGCACGCTCCATCTGGCGCTGAGCCTTGCCAACCTCGCGCTCGAACTGGCCTCGGTGGCGCTCCTGCTGTGCACCGATGCGCGCACCTGGGTGCACGCCAGGGGCCAGGTCCCCGATCACCGGGACATCTTCGGCTAGGATGGCCCGCACGGGCATCTGCATCGGGCTCGGCCTCGCCCTCGTCCTCGTCCTCGTGGCGATGCCCCTTGGCCCCCAGCACGCCCTCGCACAAGCCTACCAGTGCCGCATGCCGCGCCAACTGGCGCCGCCAGGGCCGGTCACCCCCGATGGCCCTGCCCGCCCGCGTCCCGTCGCGGGCTACACGCTGGCGGCCAGCTGGTCGCCCGACTGGTGCAAGACCCACGGCAATCCCAAGGCGATGCAGTGCGACACCCGCTTCGGGCGCTTCGGCTTCATCCTTCACGGCCTCTGGCCCGAGGCCGCGCGGGGCCCCTCCCCGCAGTGGTGCGCGGCAACGCCCCTGCCCCGCCCGCAAACGCTGCGCAAACACCTGTGCATGACCCCATCGCCCACGCTGCTGGTCCACGAATGGGCCAAGCACGGCAGCTGCATGACGAAGGACCCGGCCAAGTACTACCGCGTGAGCGCGATCCTGTGGCGCTCGGTGCACTGGCCCGACGCCGACCGTCTCTCGCGCAAGGAGGACCTGAGAGCCGGAGACGTTCGCGACGCCTTCCTCGCGCGCAACCAGGACTGGCCACGCAAGGCCATCGGCATCCACCTCAGCCGCAAGGGTTGGCTCCAGGAGGTGCGCCTTTGCTACGGCGCGGACTTTCGCCCCCGCGCCTGCGACTCCCGGCGGCTTGGCGCGCGCGACGATACCGCGATGAAGATCTGGCGGGGACTTTGAGCTGGACAATCAGGAAAGTGATTCCGAGGGCCATCGCCCTCGGGCTCCCCAAACTGTCTGGCTCACGTCCCGCGCGCCACCTTGGCTGAGAGTGGTGAGGTTGCCGATCCCGGGGTCAAGGAGCGATGGCCTCTTGAAGAGTCCTTCTTTCTATCTTCCCGGCCCCGATCAACGCCGCTCGCGAAAGAAGGTGCGCAGGAGATCCGCCGCTTCGGCCTCGCCCATGCCGGAATAGACCTCCGGACGATGGAGGCACTGGGGGTGGTCGAAGACGCGCGCCCCGTGTTCGACGGCCCCGCCCTTGGGATCGCTGGCAGCGTAGTAGAGCCTCGCGATACGGGCATGGGCGATCGCGCCAGCGCACATCGCGCAGGGTTCAAGGGTCACCCACAGCTCGCATCCGGTCAGCCGCTCGTCGCCGAGGATTCGCGCGGCCTCGCGAATCGCCTCGATTTCGGCGTGGCTCGTGGGGTCGTGGCGGGCCCTGGGGGCGTTGCGGCCGGTGGCGATCACCTTTTTATCCTTCACCACCACGGCGCCGATGGGGACCTCCCCCGAATCGGCGGCTTCGCGGGCTTGCGCGAGGGCGAGAGCCATGTATTGGGGGAGCGGCCAGCGGGTCATGTACCCTGCGCTAGCCTGCGAAATCCGCCCATGCAACTTGACCTTTGCACAGGGAATCAGTAAGGGCGCGCCTTCCCGTACTTACGGCAACCGTTTTTTTCGAGCGAGAGTAAACATGTCCCGCATCTGCGAACTGACCGGCAAGGGCCGTCAGGTCGGCTGCAACGTCAGCCACGCCAACAACAAGACCAAGCGCGTCTTCCTGCCCAACCTCCAGAACGTCACGCTGATGTCGGAACGTCTGGACCGCAGCTTCAAGTTCCGTGTTTCGACGCACGGCCTGCGCTCGGTCGAGCACAATGGTGGCCTCGACAACTGGCTGCTCAAGACCTCGGACGGCAAGCTCAGCCCGCGCGCCCTCAAGGTGAAGCGCGAGCTCAAGAAGCAGCAGGCCGCCTGATTGCCCTCACCCCGCAAGGGGTGAACGGCCAATTCGGCTTCTCGCAAGGGCGTGCGGTTGAACCGCGCGCTTTTTGCGTGTCCTTTGCTATCTGAACCCGCGCTCAGCGGACGCGCTTCGATGCGTCCGTACGCGGTAGCTGTGCGGGATCGACCGACAGCTTCCACAAAAGCGTACGCTGCCAGTGGCGCATGAAATTGTCGTCCGAGATCAACCAGATCTCGACGCGGCCCTGCGCGCCCTTACGCACCGCCATTCCCTCGAAATTGTCGAGCGGCATGTCCGAGGCCAGCACCGCGACCTCCTGCGAGGTCCAGGTCCTGCCCGGCACGATGTCGCGCGGATCGGCAATGACGATGCGCCCCGCAAAGGTCAGCGGCGCTGGCCAGACCAGCCGCCGCATGAGCACCAGCACGCGCCCGTCGGGCAGCGTGGCGGCATCGACCGCGGAAAAGTTGCGCGGCCCTGCAAATTGCAGCCGCAGGGCTTTCGCACCCTCGACCGGATCACCTTCGAACAGCACCGCTTCGTGCAAGCGCCCACCCGTCCCCGACGTCGGCGTTTCGCGCAGCACGAGAAAACGTCCGTCCTCCAACCGCGTCAGTGCCTCGGGGCCGGAGTTTACACCCCATGCGCGCATCGAGGCAGATCGCACCCGGTTCTCCTCCTCCAGTGCAGCGTTCATCCGCACGATCGCGTTGACGCCCTCCATTCCGAGCCAGATCGCGCCGCTTCGGGAATCCCGAAATGCCGATTCAACATCGCGATCCTCCTTCTCCTTGCTGCGCGCCGCCAGGCCCAGCCTGCCATAGGCATGGCGAAAGGGCGCCCCTGTGCGCATGTCGAGGTGCAGCCACATGCCCCCGTCGCTGATTGCGAGAAGCTGGTCATCGTCAACCGGCACCAGAGCCGAATAGCCGCCTGCACTCGCACCGGTCAGTTGCCAGGCACCTTCCAGGCGCAAGGGACCAAGATCGCGCGCCAGGCGATCCCGATCGGGCAGGCGCTGACGCGCCAGCGCAAGGCCGTTGCCCTCGGGCTCGGGCAGCTGCGGTGAGCGCACCCAGATCGGCACGAGGAGCCCGGCCAGCAGGATCAGCGAAGCAATACGAGCGCGCACGGGTCCTCTTTGAAGACGGATATCGCCACGTTAGGGTATATAAAGCAGGAAGAAAGGAGATTTCCGAGGGCCATTGCCCTCGGGCTCCCGAAACTGTCTAGCTCACCTGCCGCGCGCCATCCCGGCTGAGAGAGGTGAGGTTGCCCATTTGGGGGTCAAGGGGCGATGGCCCCTTGAACAATCCTTCTTTCGAACTGGCGCGATCAGTCCATCGGCCCTGTAAACAGGATCGGATCGACGCGCGCGTCCTTCCACTTGATCGACCAGTGCAGGTGCGGCCCGGTCGCGCGGCCCGAGCTGCCGATCTTGCCGATCACCTGGCCCTGGCGCACCGTATCGCCCACCTTCACGTCGATTTCCGAGCAGTGCAGGAACGCGCTGTTGAGGCCGTTTCCATGGTCGATCATCAGCAAGTGCCCTTCAAGCGAGAAGGGCTTTGAATCGGCCGCCAGGATCACCGTGCCATCGGCCGGCGCAACGAAGGGCGTGCCGCTCGTCCCGGTCGCGATGTCGAGGCCCGAGTGGTAGCTGCCCGGCTCCCCGCGATAGATGCGCTGCGAACCGAAACGCCCGGAGATGCGCCCCTTCACCGGCCAGATGAAGTCCTGCGTCCAGCCGGTCGCGCCGGTGCGCTTGGCGCGCGCGGCCACGATCTGGGCGAGTTCGGGACGACGAATCTTCATGAAGGCTTCGGACGGCCCGCCCTTGCGGCGCGCGACATTCACCCGCTCGATGTTCCACTGGCGCGGCGAGACCGAGATCGTGCGCTCCACCACCGAGCCATCGGCCAGTTTGGCAACGAGCCGGGCGCTGTCGCGGGCATCGCGGTCGAAGGCGGCAAACCACTGACCCGACCCTTCCGACACGCCGACATCCTCGCCATCGAGCGTCATGGAAACGGTGCCCCTGGGCGCGACGCCGCGAATCCAGCCCCCTTGCGTGACTTCGCCGGTAAAGGAGAGGCCCTGCCCGCGCGCCGCATCATCGGCCGCGTGAGCCGGGCGCTCGGCAGCAAGAAATGTGCCCGCGGCGAGAACCGCGCAGCCAAGAGCGCCCCCCAAGGCCAGCCGGCCAAGGAGGGACGTGGGTGCAAACTTCGTCATGGGATGGTTCCCTGGGTCAGGTGTCCGAGAGCATGCGGCGCGTCGCAATCTCCGCGCTCGCGTAGGCTTCCTGCCGCTCCGCGCTCCAGTACCGCAGCTCCTCGAGCGCGATAGGCTCGCCAGTCACGGCGCAATTCACGTAGTTGCCCGGGCTCAGCATACGATAGCTGCTGGGCCCGTAGGCGAGCTTGGCGGGACGGTCGGCAGAAGACATTAGCATGACCCTGGATCTAGCAGAGGCCCCGCCTCAAAACAAATCGCCCTGTCGCGGTTCCTCGGCCTTCGGTCGCGGAGCAGGCGCGGGCTTGGAGCTGTCCTTGGGCGCCGGGGCCGGAGCGGGGCTCGGCGCCGAGCTGGAAGGGGCGGGTGCGGGGCCGCTCTCGCCCACCGCGACCGCCAGTTCGCCATCGCGAAACTCCAGGACGAGGCCGGTTTCGGCCGCCGCCCTCGCCCGCGTGGTCAGCGCCTTGCCGTCTACGGTCTTCACCAGCGCATAGCCCCGTTCGAGCGGCAGGCGCGGGTTGAGCTGGGGCAGCACACGCGCAAAAGGTGCCAGCCGGTCGCGGTCCTGCGCCCAGCGGCGGGTCAGGAGGCGCGGTTCGAGGCCCGTACCGACAAGGTCCTTGCCCGCCTGGACCACCTGGCGCTGGAGCAGCGGCAGCGAGAGCCTGGCGGCGGCGACCCCGAGGTGTTCACGCTTGCGGCCCGCCCGATCCTTGAGGCCGCGCCGCAGCCGGTCGGTCAGATCGTCAAGCGCCTGCGCCTTCATGGCCAGGATTGCGTCCGGTTTCGGCAGGCGCTGCACGCGCGCTTCCAGCCGCTCACGGCCCAGGGTCACCGGGCGCAGCGCGCAGCGGCGCATGCGAAAGCCCATCTCGTCCAATTGGCCCAGCAGTTCGCGGCGCACCGGCACCGCCATTTCGGCGGCGGCGGTGGGCGTGGGCGCGCGCCGGTCGGCGGCGTAGTCGCACAAGGTGGTGTCGGTCTCATGCCCCACGGCCGAGATGACAGGGATCGAGCAGTCGGCCACCGCGCGCACGACCACTTCCTCGTTGAAGCTCCACAGGTCCTCGATCGACCCGCCGCCGCGCGCCACGATGACGAGATCGGGGCGCGGCACCGGACCGCCGGGCGCGATGTCGGAAAAGCCGCGCACCGCGTTCGCGACCTGCTGCGCGGCGCCCTCGCCCTGCACCAGCACCGGCCAGACCAGCACCTCGCTGGGGAAACGGTCGGCCAGACGGTGGAGGATATCGCGGATGACCGCGCCCGTGGGCGAGGTGACAACACCGATGGTGCGCGGCAGGAAGGGCAGCGCGCGCTTCCTCTCGGGCGCGAAGAGACCTTCCGCGGCGAGCCGCGCGCGCAGCTTTTCCAGGAGCGCGAGCAGCGCGCCCTCGCCCGCGATCTCCATCGATTCGATGACGATCTGGTACTTGGAGCGCCCAGGATAGGTCGTCAGCTTGCCCGCCGCAACGACCTCGATCCCGTCCTCGGGCCGGAAGGCGAGGCGCTGCGCATTGCCGCGCCACATCACCCCGTCGATCACCGCCTTGTCGTCCTTCAAGGCGCAATAGAGGTGCCCGGAGGCCGCGCGCTTGACCCCCGACAGCTCGCCACGCAGGCGCACATAGCCAAACCGGTCCTCGACCGTGCGCTTCAATCGGGCCGAAATCTCGGTGATCGAGAGCGGCGCGGCGTTGTCCCCTGCGCCCTCCTTCGCTACCAGCCCCTCCAAGCGACCGTATTCGGTATTGTCATCGTCAGTGGATCGATTGAAAGGCACGGGGTTATGAACATCCTTCTTCTGGGCTCGGGCGGGCGCGAACATGCGCTGGCATGGAAGATGGCGCAATCCCCGCTGTGCGACGCGCTCTACGCTGCCCCCGGAAATCCGGGTATCGCGCAGGAGGCAACCTGCGTGGAGCTGGATGCGACCGACCACGGCGCCGTCCTCGCCTTCTGCGAGGACAAGCGCATCGGGCTTGTCGTGATCGGCCCCGAGGCCCCGCTCGTCGATGGCCTTGCCGATTCGCTGCGCGAGGCCGGCGTTCCGGTGTTCGGTCCCAACAAGGCCGCAGCCCAGCTTGAAGGCTCCAAGGGCTTCACCAAGGACCTGTGCGCCAAGGCCGACATTCCCACCGGCCGCTACGTGCGCGTCACCAGTGAATCGGCCGGACTTGCCGCTCTTGCCGAATTCGGCGCGCCGGTGGTGGTGAAGGCCGATGGCCTGGCCGCGGGCAAGGGCGTGACCGTCGCCATGACCGAGGCCGAGGCCGAAATGGCGGTCATGGAAATCTTCTCGGGCCGCTTTGGAGAAGCGGGCGCAGAAGCGGTGATCGAGGAATACCTCGAGGGCGAGGAAGCCAGCTTCTTCGCGCTGACCGACGGTTCGACCATCGTGCCCTTCGCCAGCGCGCAGGACCACAAGCGCGTGGGTGATGGCGACATCGGCCCCAACACCGGCGGCATGGGCGCCTACAGCCCGGCCAAGGTGCTCACCCCCGAGCTCACCGCCGAGACGATGACCCGCATCATCGCGCCCACCGTGCGCGCGCTGGCCGACGAGGGCATGCCCTACAACGGCGTCCTGTTCCTGGGCATCATGCTCACCAGCACCGGGCCCAAGCTGATCGAGTACAACTGCCGCTTCGGCGATCCGGAATGCCAGGTGATGATGATGCGCCTGCAGAGCGATCTCGTCGAACTGCTCCACGCCTGCGCGGAGAACCGCCTCGGCTCGGTGGCGCCGCCGCGCTTCTCCGACGAGCCCGCGCTCACCGTCGTGATGGCCGCACGCGGCTATCCCGGCACCCCCGAAAAGGGCGGCGCGATCAAGGGTATCGAGGGCAACGAGAACGATCATGTGAAGGTCTTCCACGCCGGGACCGCGATCCAGGACGATACGCTGGTGGCGAGCGGAGGCCGCGTGCTCAACGTGACCGGCATGGGCACGTCGGTCAGCGAGGCGCAAGGGCGTGCCTACGCCGCGCTCGATGCCATCGACTTTCCGACCGGCTTTGCCCGCCGCGACATCGGCTGGCGCGAGGTGGCGCGCGAGAAGAGCGCCCACTAAGCCCATGATCAAGCACGCCGACGCCATCCTCAAGCTGTGCCTTGCGGCCGGGGCCCTGATGGGCGGGGCGGGCGTCGGCTTCTACTATGGCATCTACCTGCCCTCGCAGGACATCCGCCAGCAGAGCCAGGCGATGGCCGAGCGCCAGGAGGACGCGGTCCACCAGACCGACGCGCTGGCCCAACAGGCCCGGCGCGAGAAGGCCGCGCAGACCGCCTTCGAGGACTGCGTCAGCCGCGCGCAGCTGACGTACAAGAACCACTGGAGCGCGGCCTGCCGGGCCCAGCACGCCGCCGACGTCGCCGAGTTCGAGGACTGCGCGGACAACTTCTTTGCCACCGAGAGCGGATGCCGCCGCAAGCATCCGATCCGGCCCGAACGCGGCTGCGCGCTCACCACCCAGCTTGCCGACCGGCTCGTCGAGGAACGCCGCGAGGCGCGCCGCGAATGCCAGGTGGATCTGGAAGAGGCTCGGCGCAGGGCGTCTGCCGAAGTCTGAGTTTTCAGGAAAGAAGAGAAGACTATTTCAAGGGGCCATCGCCCCTTGACCCCGGAATGGGCGACCTCACCCTTCTCAGCCAAGGCGGCGCGCGAAAGGTGAGCTAGACAGTTCGGGGAGCCCGAGGGCGATGGCCCTCGGATTCGTTTTCTTGTCTTAATTGATCACACCGCCGCGCGGCTGAGCCCTCCGGGCGGCTCGTCGAGCAGGAGCTTCACCATCATCGCCAGCCTCTTGGCGTCCTCGCGCGCGAGGTGCTCCTTGGGAAGCTTGGCCCGCGCCGCCTCCAGCGCGCGCACGACCTGTCCGCGCGTGTAACCGCGCCGGCCGATGAATTCGCCCAGGTACCGGATCGGGAAGGGAAGGGGTTTACCGATGGCGTGGCACAGGACCTCGAACCAGTATTCGTCAAGGTCGGCATCGGCGTAAAGGTCGCAGTCCTCGGTGAAGGCGACCATCTCGGCATAGACCTGCGCGGGCGGCAGGCCCTGGGATTCCAGCAGTTCGCGGCTGATGCCATGGAGGCTCTCGGCCTCATCGGACCAGTCCCAGTAGGTCCAGCGCGGCGAGGGTTTGATGAGCCAGGCCCGGCTGCGCCCGTCCACGCGCGCGATGGCGACCTCGATGGGAAAGGATTGCCCATATTCGGGCAGGCAGCTTGCCTCGAAGTCGATCAGCGCCGGACAGGTCAATCGGCCAACTCCCCAGTTCCGGGCGGTCCGTCAGGCGGCACACCATGGCGCTGCCCGACGGACCGGAACCGGAAACCTGGCCCCTGTCGGGTCAGACGCCTGCGAGCGCCTTGAGATCGGCTTCCGGACGGGCCCCCATGTGCGAAATGATCTCGGCTGCACAGACTGCCCCAAGCTTGAGGCACTTGGCAACCTCCATGCCGCGCACGTGGCCATAGAGGAAGCCGGCCGCAAACAGGTCACCGGCGCCCGTCGTATCGACGACCTTGGCGATGGGCTCGGCGGGAACCTGGGTCAGTTCACCGCCGGTCGCGGCGACCGCGCCCTTTTCGCTGCGGGTCACGACCAGTGTGCCGATATTGGGCGCAAGTGCGGCAATCCCGGCGTCGAAATCGTCCTCGCCGGTCAGCGCGGCGAGTTCCACCTCGTTGGCGAAGAGGATGTCGATCAGGCCATCGGCGATGAGCGCGCGGAAGTCATCGCCATGACGGCTGATGACGAAGGCATCGGACAGCGTGAAGGCGACCTTCGCGCCCGCGCCGCGCGCGGCATCGATCGCCTTGCGCATGGCGGCGCGCGGCTCTTCGGGATCCCACAGGTAGCCTTCGAGGTAGAGCACCTTGGCGCGCGCGATCATGTCGAGGTCAAGCGCCTCGGCGGGCAGGTACTGCGACGCGCCGAGGAAGGTGTTCATCGTGCGCTGGCCGTCGGGCGAAACGAAGATCAGGCAGCGCGCCGTCGGCGGGTCGCCCGCGCGCGGCGCGGTGGTGTAGGCGATGCCGCCCGAACGGATGTCGTGCGCGAAGATCTCGCCCAGCTGGTCGTCGGCGACCTGGCCAATGAAGCCGCAGTCGGCGCCCAGCGCGGCAAGGCCGGCCAGCGTGTTCGCCGCCGAACCGCCCGAAATCTCGGTCGCCTGGCCCATGCGCGCGTAGAGCGAGGTCGCCCCCTCGGTGTCGATCAGGGTCATGCCGCCACGCACCATGCCCAGCTCCTCGATCAGCGAATCCTCGCAGGGGGCCATGACATCGACAATGGCGTTACCGATAGCAACGACGTCCAGGGTAGTCTCGCTCATGCAGCTTGTTTCCTCAGGCTAAGGGGTTGTTCGGCGGTAAACTTCGCGCAGCACACAGGTTTTGCACCGCATCATGGCGCGAGTAGCCTGCCGTCTGTCGCGGTGCAACCTTCCCCGCCCCCGCGGCCCGTTGACACAGACGCGGCGGCGGGCGATGCGCTGGAGCCATAATGACGACGATCCGCCCCGCACATTCGCGCCTTCGCCGCCGCCGTTCCACGCCCGACCGCACGCCGCTCCCGGGGAGGGGAGCCGCGGTCCTGCTGGCCGGGGCCTTGGCGCTGGCGGGCTGTGTGTCGAGCACCGGCACGGGCGGGGGCTCGCGCACCAGCGCGCCGCCGCGCGCCACCAACATCCGCCCCGCGACGCCGTCCGGCGCGCGCGACCCGCGCTTCCTCAACATCCCGGGGCTCGAAGGCGTGATCGGCGTGACCGAGCGCGAACTCGTGCGCCAGTTCGGCCAGCCCCGGCTCGAAGTCTGGGAAGGCGATGCGCGCAAGCTGCAGTTCACCGGGCGCGCCTGCCTGCTCGACGTCTACCTCTACCCGACCTCGAATTCGAAGGCGCCGGTCGCGACCTACGTCGATGCGCGGCGCCAGTCGGACGGGCAGGACGTGGACCGCGCGGCCTGCGTCGCGGCGCTGCGCCAGCGCTAGGACCTGCGCACAGGGGCCTCGGCCGCCCCTGCATTAACGCGTAATTAGGGCTATTCGGCCTAGTCTCGCGCCTGCAACCAGGGCGGGGACCAGCACGACCGATGACCATGCATTTCAGCGCCATTGCCGAGAAGGCTCTCGCCGACGGGACGATCTGCGCCAAGGACGTTCTCGAGCTGCGCCGCACCGGCTGGGCGGACGGCACCATCACCGCCGAAGAGGCCGCGACAATCTTCGCGGTCAACCGCCGCCTTGCCACGCCCGAGCCCGAGTGGGCCGAATTCTTCCGCGAGGCCATCACCCACTTCATCGTCGAGATCGAGGAACCGCGCGGCTACGTGAGCGAGGCCAATGCCCGCTGGCTGATCGACCAGATCGAGGCCGACGGCGCGGTCTGCTCGCTGACCGAACTGGAAACGTTGATCCGCGTGTTCGAGACCGCGCTCTCCACGCCCGAGACCCTGCGAGTCTGGGCCATCGAGTGCCTGGAACGCGAAGTGCTGACCGGCCAAGGCCCCACGCGCTGCGGGGGCGAGCTGGAAAAGGGCCGGGTCACGCAGGCCGAAGCCGCGCTGCTGCGCCGTGTGCTTTTCTCCAGCGGATCGGACCGTCCCGCCGGGATCGGCCGACGCGAAGCCGAACTGCTGTTCCGCCTGAAGGACGAAACACTCAGCGCCGACAACGCGCCCGAATGGAAGGCGCTGTTCGTGCAAGGGGTGGGCAACTACCTGCAGGGCTTTACCAGCCACACTCCGCTCGACACCGAACGCGCGGCCGAGCTCGAGCGATTCATGAACGACACGAGTTCATCGGTCGGGCGGTTCCTGGGCCGGACCGGGCGCGCGGCGCTCAATCCCAACCATCTCGGCAAGGTCTTCGGCAAAAAGCCCCCGCGCCGTGAATTCAATGCACTGGTGGAAGCCGCCACCGACATCACCCGCGACGAGCAGATCTGGCTCGACGAACGGATCGAGGCCAACGGCATGGTCGACGAGTATGACCAGGCCCTGCTGCGGTTTCTCGCGGAGGGGTAAATAGATAGAATGACAGATCCGAGGGCCATCGCCCTCGGGCTCCCTAAACTGTCTAGCTCACCTTTCTCGCGCCAGCTTAGCTGAGAAAGGTGAGGTCGCCGATTCCGGGGTCAAGGGGCGATGGCCCCTTGGAGAAAACTTCTTCTTAAACGGTAAAGCTCTCACCGCAGCCGCAGGCGCCCTTGGCGTTGGGGTTGTTGAACACGAAGCCGGCGGTGAAGTCGTCTTCCTGCCAGTCCATGGTCGAACCGATCAGGTAGAGCACCGAGGCGGCATCGATGTAGAACACGCCGCCGGGGGTCTCGATCTTCTCGTCCATGGGGCTTTCCTCGGTCACATAGTCGACCGAGTAGGCCAGCCCCGAGCAGCCCCGGCGCGGGGTCGAGAGCTTGACGCCGATCGCGCCGTCGGGAGCCTGGGCCATGAGCTTGGCAACCCGCTCCTCGGCGCTCGGGGTCAGCACGACGGCGGCCGGACGCGGGCGGGAGGTTATCGTGGTGGTCATAGCTTCTTTTCCCAGAATTGAGCGGTTCCCGCATCGGGATCAAGCGCATAGGTGGCAAACCCCTGCGCGGTGTAGAGCGCCTTGGCGGGCGCGTTGCCCGAGAGCACTTCGAGCGTGACCTTGCAGGCCCCGCGCGTGCGGGCCTCGGCCTCGACCGCATGCATCAGCGCGCGGCCGATACCCTTGCCGCGATGACCTGAGAGTACCACGAGGTCATGGATATTGACCAGCGGGCGCGCGGCGAAGGTCGAAAAGCCGGTGAAGCAGTTGGCGAGCCCGACCGGCTCGGCGCCAGCGAAAGCGAGCACCGAGAAGGCCCCCGGGAAGGCGTCGAGCGCGATGGCGAGCCGGTCGTGCACCGCCGGGGCGAGGCCCTCGCCGCCGCCCATCGGATCGCGCGCATAGGCATCGAGCAGCGCGACGATGGCCTTGCCGTCCGCCTCGTAGCCATAGTTGGCAAGGCGCACGTTGAGGCCATCGACGTGGCCCTGCTCGGCAAGGTCCGCCGCTTCGCTCACAGCATGCCCAGTTCGAGCTTCGCCTCGTCGGACATCTTGGCCATGTCCCACGGCGGATCCCAGACCAGGTTCACTTCGGCATCGCGCACGCCCGGAACCGCGGCAACGCGCAGTTCCACTTCGCCCGGCATCGATTCGGCGACCGGGCAGTGCGGCGTCGTCAGGGTCATGGTGACGGCAACCGAGGCCTCGGGCGAGACATCGACCGCGTAGATGAGGCCGAGGTCGTAGATGTTGACCGGAATCTCGGGGTCGAAGATCTCCTTCAGCGCATCGACCACGCCGTCGTAGATCGCGCCGCCCGGCTCACCCGGATTGGTCGCTTGCGGCTTCTCGGCCAGGAACCCTTCGAGGTAGTCGCGCTTGCGCTCACCCGCGTCCGCTTCGACCTGCGGCGCGTCGGCGTCGTCCACCCGCGCGCGGCGGGGGGCGGGGGCTTCATCGACACTTTCGACGGTGAAGTTGGGCTTCTCGTCGTTGCTCATCCAAAAATTCTCCTGGTGCGCTCGATCCCTTTCAGGAGCGCCTCGATATCGCTTTCGTCGCTGTAGAGGCCGAAGCTGGCCCGGGCCGTGGCGGACACCCCGAGGTGGTCCATCAGCGGCTGCGCGCAGTGGTGCCCGGCGCGGATCGCGACCCGGCTGCCATCTGCACCTTCCTCGTCCAATATGGTGCCCAGATCGTGCGGGTGAACCCCGTCGAGCGCAAAACTGACGATGCCAAGGCCATCCTCGGGCCCGAACAGGGTCACATCATTGCGCGCGGACAGTTCGCGGCGCAGCGTGGCGGTAAGGTCCCGCTCGTGCGCCTGGGCCCGGTCAAGGCCAACCTCGTCGAGCCAGTCGATGGCCGCAGCCATGCCCAGCGCCTCGACGATCATCGGCGTCCCCGCCTCGAAGCGCTGCGGCGCCGGGGCGTAAGTGGTCTTTTCAAAGGTCACGCGGTCGATCATCGCCCCGCCGCCGTGCCAGGGCGGCATGGCATCGAGAATGTCCTTCTTCGCCCAGAGCACGCCCACGCCGGTAGGTCCGTAGAGCTTGTGCGCGGAGAAGGCGTAGAAATCGCAGTCCAGCGCCTTCATGTCGAGCGCCAAGCGCGGCGTCGCCTGGCAACCGTCAACCAGGAGCTTCGCGCCGACATCGTGCGCGAGCCGGGCGGCACGCGCCACGTCGAGCACCGAGCCCAGCACGTTCGAGACATGCGCCAGCGCCACCAGCTTGTGCGCCGGGGTCAGCATCGCCTGCGCCGCATCGAGATCGATCCGGCCGTCCTCCGTCAGCGGGCAGACATCGATGGCAACGCCGGTACGTTCCGCCAGGAGCTGCCAGGGCACGATGTTCGCGTGGTGCTCGAGCACGGAAAGCAGGATGCGGTCGCCCGCCTTCAGGTTCGTCAGGCCCCAGGTCTGCGCGACAAGGTTGATCGCCTCGGTCGCGCCGCGGGTGAAGACGATCTCGTCCTCTTGCGCTCCGATGAACTTGGCGGTCGTGCGCCGCGCCGCCTCGAAGGCCAGCGTCATCTCGGCCGAGCGCGCGTAGACGCCGCGGTGCACGGTCGCGTAGTCGCGGCCCAGCGCGTTCACGGTGGCATCGATCACGACTTGCGGCTTCTGCGCGGTCGCCGCGGTGTCGAGATAGTGCCAATTGCCCGCAAGGCCCGGGAACTGGTCCTTCAAGGTCAGCGTCGCGGTGCTCATCCCAGGATGGCCTCCAGCCGGACCTGCGCGGCCGCGTTGAGCTCATCGCTCTCGGGCGCGCCCGCGAAGGCCTCGGCGATGAAGGCCTGGAGCATCAGGCGCTTGGCGTCCGCCGGGGGAAGCCCGCGCGACATGAGGTAGAAGAGCCCTTGCGCGTCGAGTTCACCGACCGCGCAACCGTGCGCGGCCTTCACGTCGTCGGCGAAGATTTCCAGCTCGGGCTTGGCGTTGGCCGTCGCCGTGCGATCAAGCAGCATGGCGCGCACCGACTGCTCGGCATCGGTGCCGTCCGCGCCGCGTTCGACGCCGATGCAGCCCAGGTACGTACCGACCGCCTTTTCGGCGAGAACGGTGCGCACGATCTGCGCCGAGGTCGCGTTCTCCTCGGCGTGCACCACCTTGGTCACGATCTCGAGATTTTCCGAACCCGTTGCCAGCTGCGCGGCACCAAAGGTGAAGTCCGCGCCTTCGCCCAGACGCACGTCGAGCGCGAAACGGCCATAGACCGGGCCCGCCGAGAGGACGCGCAGGTCATACTTCGCGCCCTTGTCCAGCGTGATCACGAAATGGCGCGCAACAGCCGCTTCGCCGTCGAGGACCACCTGCAGGCTTTCCTCGGCGCCGGCGGCAACGTGGATCTCCTCGGGCGCGATCGGCCAGAGCGTTTCGAGCGCCGCGAGATCGGAATACCGGTAGTCCTCGTCCCGGCGCGTCGGAAGAGTCAGGGTATCGCTCATGCCGCCGTCTCGTGCACCACGGCTTCGTAACCCTCGTCCTCAAGACGCAGGGCCAGTTCGGGACCGCCCGACTTGACGATGCGGCCCGCCGAGAGAATGTGGACATAGTCCGGCTTCACGTAGTCGAGCAGGCGCTGGTAGTGGGTGATGAGGAGGACGGCCTTGTCCTTCTGGCGCATGATCGCGTTGATGCCCTCGCCGCAGATGCGCAGCGCGTCGATGTCGAGGCCGGAATCGGTCTCGTCGAGGATTGCCAGCTTGGGGTCGAGGACGCCCATCTGCACCATCTCGGCGCGCTTCTTCTCACCGCCCGAGAAGCCCACGTTCACGGGGCGCTTGAGCATGTCCATGTCCATCTTGAGAAGGCCGGCCTTCTCCTTGGCAAGCTTGAGGAACTCGCCGCCCGAATAGGGTTCCTCGCCGCGGCCCTTGCGCTGGGCGTTGGCCGCCTCGCGCAGGAACTGGACGAAGGAGACGCCGGGGATCTCGACCGGGTACTGGAAGCCGAGGAAGAGCCCGGCGGCCGCGCGCTCGTGCGGCTCCAGATCGAGCAGGTCCTCGCCATTGAAGGTCGCCGAACCGCCGGTCACTTCGTACCCGGGACGGCCGCCCAGGGTGTAGCCCAGCGTCGACTTGCCCGCGCCGTTGGGGCCCATGATGGCGTGGATCTCGCCCGGGTTGATCTCGAGGCTGAGCCCCTTGAGGATAGGCTTGTCGGCCACCTTGGCCTGGAGGTTTTCAATCTTGAGCATGGCGTTGTTCAGTTCCGCTTGGATTCGTGTGGCGCTGGGGTGCAGGAGGGCTCAGCCCTTGGGGCACCGAAAGCGCTGGAATGTGAATTTCTCGTTGGTCGTCGTCAGCGTGCCGCCGTCGCCCGACAGCTCGTAGCGCTCGCTCTGGGTCCAGGTCTCACCCTCGCCGTCAAACGTCGCGGTGATGACGATGGCGCGTGGCCCCACCTCTTCCACCTTGGTCACGGCGCCCGTCGCTTCCCATCCCCTGAGCGCGGTGGCGGTCAGGGTCAGGGTCGCATCGCTGGGCAGGGCACAGAAACGGCGCTCCTCTTCCCAGTGGCCCCGGAAGGCTTCGGGGATCACAGGCCCGGCGGCCTGGGCGGTGCCGGACACCGTCCCCGCCGCAAGTGCGCCCAGGAGCGGCAGGAGAAAGGCGCTTGCGCGCCGCCTCATGCCTCGGTGTCCTCCATCTGGACACCGGCTCCGCCACGGCGCGCGGCGCGCTTGTCGAAGGGCCGGTTGACCTCGACGCTGATCGCCTGGACCACGCCGTCGGTGTCCGAGAGCACTTCGCTCTCGGCAAAGCGCAGCACGCGCACGCCGACCTGGCGCAGCTTGGCGTCCTGCAACGTGGCGACCTCGGCGTTGGCGCCTTCGGGGCTCAGCAGCACCGCGATCCAGCGCGAGGGGCAGGCGAAATCGACGATCGCCGAGCCGACGATCGCCTGGCGCAGGAACTTGACCCCGCCCAGCTTCGAACCCGACAGTTCGGCCCAGAGCGCGGCCTGCGCCTCGCTGGGATGGTGGCGCTGTTCGCGCGCACGTTCCTTGAGCTTTTCATAGCGTGCCCCCGTCAGCGCGAACGTCGCGCGCACGTCGCTGCCGCCACTGGTCCCGCCCTGGCTTACGCCCAGCGTCTTGCGTTCCACGGTCATTATCCGACACTCCCTTCGAGCGAAATGCCGAGCAGCTTCTGCGCCTCGACCGCAAATTCCATCGGCAGTTGCTGGAGAACTTCCTTCGCAAAGCCATTGACGATGAGGCCGACCGCCTCCTCGGTATCGAGCCCGCGCTGCTGCGCGTAGAAGAGCTGGTCGTCGCTGATCTTGGAGGTGGTCGCCTCGTGCTCGATCTGCGCGGTGGGGTTCTTCACCTCGATGTAGGGGACGGTGTGCGCGCCGCAGTCCTTGCCCAGCAGCAGCGAATCGCACTGGGTGAAGTTGCGCACGTTCTCCGCCGAAGCGCCCACGCGCACGAGGCCGCGATAGGTGTTGTTCGAGCGGCCCGCCGAAATGCCCTTGGAGATGATCGTCGAGCGCGAGCCTGCGCCGTTGTGGATCATCTTGGTGCCGGTGTCGGCCTGCTGGTAGTTGTTGGTGACCGCGACCGAGTAGAACTCACCGACCGAGTCCTTGCCGTTGAGCACGCACGAAGGGTACTTCCAGGTAACGGCGGAGCCGGTCTCGACCTGGGTCCAGGACACCTTCGAACGGTCGCCCTGGCACAGCGCGCGCTTGGTCACGAAATTGTAGATGCCGCCCTTGCCCTCGGCGTTGCCGGGGTACCAGTTCTGCACCGTGGAGTACTTGATCTCCGCATCCTCCAGCGCGACCAGTTCCACTACCGCCGCGTGCAGCTGGTTCTCGTCGCGCTGGGGCGCGGTGCAGCCCTCGAGGTACGAGACATAGGCGCCCTTGTCGGCGACGATCAGCGTGCGCTCGAACTGGCCGGTGTTCTCCGCGTTGATGCGGAAATAGGTGGACAGCTCCATGGGGCAGCGCACGCCCTCGGGAACGTAGACGAAGGTGCCGTCCGAGAAGACCGCGCAGTTGAGCGTGGCGAAGTAGTTGTCATGCTGGGGCACGACCTTGCCGAGCCACTTCTTGACGAGCTCGGGGTACTCGCGGATCGCCTCGGAGATCGAACGGAAGATCACGCCCGCGCTTTCCAGCTCCTTGCGGAAGGTGGTGGCGACCGAAACCGAATCGAAGACCGCATCGACCGCGACCTTGCGCGCGCCCTCGACGCCCGCGAGCACCTTCTGCTCTTCCAGCGGAATGCCCAGCTTCTCGTAGACGCGCAGGATCTCGGGATCGACCTCGTCGAGCGACTTGGGGCCGTCCTTGGCCTTGGGCGCGGCCCAGTAATAGGCCTCCTGGTAATCGATCGGCGGCACGTCGAGCTTGGCCCAGTCCGGCGGGGTCATTTCAAGCCAGCGGCGGTAGGCCTTGAGGCGCCACTCGAGCATCCACTCGGGCTCGTCCTTCTTGGCCGAGATGTACCGCACGGTCTCTTCGGACAGGCCCTTGGGGCCGTATTCCTGCTCGATGTCCGAGGACCAGCCGTGCTCGTAGTCGGCGACGCGCGCGGCGGCCTCGCGGGCGGCCTGGTCGCGCTCGGGAGCCTCCGGCGTGAGAGGGGCGGAACCTTGTGTCATTTATGCTTCCTCGACGAACTGGGTGAGGGGCACCTGTGCCAATGCCCCGCGCAGGGCCGCATTGACCTGCGGCCAGTGGGGGCGAACCGTGCATTGCCCCTCCAGCGTGCAGTCATGCTTGCCCTCTTCGATGCAGGCGGTGAGCGCGATCGGCCCCTCCACCGCTTCGACAATGTCGGCTATCGTTATTGCGGCGGGCGGGCGCGCCAGCTTGAGACCGCCACCGGCCCCGCGCGAGGAGCGCATGAGCCCCGCCGCGCTGAGCTTGCTCACCAGTTTCTGCACCGTGGGTCCGGGAAGGCCGGTTTCCTCGGCCAGTTGCCCCGCGCTGATGCGCACGCCGCCGCAATGCCGCGCGGCGGCGGACATGATGACAACAGCGTAGTCGGCCATGCTGGACAAGCGCATCGCTAAAGGACTTCTCGCACCCGAGGGTTAAACTGGATTAAATCTCTCCAATTCAACTAGCGCAGGACGCCGCGGTTTTCAATGGGGCGCAGACCGTCGCCCGCGCCGCCTGGATGCAAAATGCGCACACACGGTCATAATCGAGTAGGGGGGCGCCTCACGGCGCCCCCCTCTCACACCACCGGACGTACGTACTGCGTATCACGGCGGTTTCCGGTACGGTTTAAGGCGGCATGTTGGAGAGCGAGGCTTGAGAGACCTGCCTGATCGAACCATGCGTTGGGCATGCCGTGGGCGGCCTGAGGGCTGCCCGACAGGCGCCACCAGCCCTTTCCCGAGAGCGCGAAGATCCAAGCCTGCCATTCTGGGACGCCGTTTTCCCTTAAGAAAGTGGCGATCGTCATGGTGCGCTTGCACTGTTTGAGCCGGACGCAGCGAAGCTTGCGCCGGAGCCAGCTGTCGATCTCGCGCAAAACCGTCTGAGCCCGGGCGTGTCGGTAGTAGGTGACCCACCCTGTAGTGAAGGCATTGGTCTGTGCGATCATCGCCGCGAGGCTGATGCCTCGGTTGCGGCGCGTAATCGCCCTGAGCCGCTCCTTCAGCCGCGTGAGACTTTTGTTCGCTATGCTCAAAAAGCCTCCCGCTGTCAGACGGTGGCCGAGGAAGGTACGTTCCCGGACGTGTGCAACCGCGCTCTTGGCCTGATTGACGCGGAGTCGGAGCTTGCCTTCCAGCAAGGCGGTAACCGAAGCCATGACGCGCTCCCCCGCTGCCTGTGACCGTACATAGATGTTACAGTCGTCGGCGTAGCGGCAGAACCGGTGGCCCCGGCGTTCGAGCTCCTTGTCGAGGTCATCCAGAATGAGGTTAGCGATCAGCGGCGAGAGAGGGCCGCCTTGCGGGGTCCTCCTGCCGTTCGACGTGCACACCACCCGACAGCATCCCGGCCTGTAGAAACCGGCGGATGATGACGAGCAGGCGTGGGTCGGCGATGTGCCGGGCCAGACGGGCCATGACGATGTCGTGGTTCACCCGATCAAAGAATTTCTCCAGGTCGAGGTCTACGACGATCGCATAGCCGTCCCGCACATAGTCCCGGGCCTGACGCAGCGCATCGTGTGCGCCGCGTCCGGGGCGGAACCCAAAACTCGATGCCGAGAATGTCGGATCAAGGACGGGATCCAGGACTTGCAGTATCGCCTGTTGTACCAGCCGGTCGACAGCCGTCGGAATGCCCAGCTGGCGCACTCCTTTCCCGCCGGGTTTGGGAATTTCAACTCCGCGCACCAGGCTTGGACGGTAAGTACCGTCGAGTAACGAGGCGATCAGCCTCTCACGGTTTCCTGCAATCCAGTCACGCAGGTCGGGGACGGTCATCCCGTCCACGCCCGGCGCCCCCTTGTTCGCTTTCACCCGCTTGTAGGCTTGGTTCAGGTTGGCCGAGCTGGCCACCTCCTCCATCACGTAACGCGTCAAGGCGAGGGGCTCGGCCCATGCCGTGGGTGATTGCCGCTCCTCGATCGTCCCAGCGCCAGTTCCGCCTTTGCCGGTGACGTCGTGGCCAAGCGATGCCTTCAGGGCTTCATCGAAGAAGTCCTGCTGCTTCCCGCTACCTTGCTGCCGCTCCACACCCATCGAATGTGCCCAGTCTTGCTCCTTGGGTACCGAATTTGGTCCTTCGCCGGCTTGCGCCCGCTACTATGACCGCTGCTGACTTCTCCGGGCCCATCCAGCAACATCACTGCCGCTGTTCTCCGGATCGTCCGGAGAGGCCAGGAGATCTCCCGGGGTAAGACGTTGATCCTTCACTCGGTCGCTGCCGGATTTACCAATGCGCGCGTCTGTCTGGCTATCGGACATCCCCATCCATTGCTGGGTTATCCCGCCGCACCGGCCTTCTATCCGATTCCTGTTCGTCAGCTCCGAGCTTTGCCTCCGGCTTCCTCCCCACCCCGCCTCGCGGCGACGCAGTTGCCTTCAGCTAGCAGTTCCCACCAGCAGGCCTGCAAAGGACTTACACCTCCTGCATCAACGCCGTGCCCGGCACACAAAAAGGGCGGCTTTCCGCCGATGCAGAAAGCCGCCTCAAGGTATAAAGAACTCGTGCGCATCCCGCTACGAGCCCTTCGGGTCGCGCATCCCATGTAGGCTGAGGCGCCGTTCAGGAATTGTAGATTTGCGACATGGTGCTGCGGGAGGGTGCGGGCTAAGAACGCTTTTTTGCTGACAATTGTTGTTAGACGAAAGATTTGTGGCCTTCGCGCAACGCGGCTATGAGCGCGGCTGTGACCTACAAAGCCCTTCGCCCCGCCCTTTTTCGATTCGACGCCGAATCGGCACATGGCATCGCGCTGCGCACGCTCGCGATGGCCCGCTTCCTGCCCGCCCCTGCGCCCCATCCGGCACTGGCGAGCGAAGTGGCCGGCATTGCCTTTCCCAATCCGGTCGGCATGGCCGCCGGGTTCGACAAGGACGGCGAGGTGCCCGACGCGCTCCTGAAGCTGGGTTTCGGGTTTGCCGAGGTCGGCTCGATCACGCCCCTGCCCCAGCCGGGCAATCCCAAGCCGCGCCTCTTCCGGCTCGAAGAGGACCGCGCGGTGATCAACCGCATGGGGTTCAACAATGGCGGTGGCCAGGCGGCCCGCAAGCGCCTTTCGGCCCGCGCCGCGCGCCCGGGCGTGGTGGGGATCAACATCGGCGCCAACAAGGATTCGACCGACCGCGTCGCCGACTACGCGACCATGGCGCGCATGATGGCGCCTTACGCCACCTACCTTGCGGTCAACATCTCCAGCCCGAACACGCCGGGCCTGCGCGCGTTGCAGGACGAATCGGCGCTGACCGGCCTGCTCGACGGCGTCATCGCGGCGCGTGACGAGGTCTGCCCGGTCAAGGCCCCGCCCGTCTTCCTCAAGGTCGCCCCCGATCTCGAGCCCGCCGACATCGACGCGATCGCGCGCATCGCCATCGAGCGCAAGCTGGGCGCGCTGATCGTCTCGAACACCACCATCTCGCGCCCGCCGCTGGCCTCTGCGCACGCGGGCGAAGGTGGCGGCCTGTCGGGCGCACCGCTCAAGGACCTGGCCCAGCAGCGCCTGCGGGATTTCCGCAGGGCGACCGGCGGCGCGCTGCCGCTGATCGGCGTGGGCGGCATCGCCACCGCCGAGGATGCCTGGGCCCGCATCCGCGCGGGCGCCAGCCTCGTCCAGCTCTACAGCGCGATGGTCTACGAAGGCCCCTATATCGCCAAGCACATCTGCAAGGGGCTGGAAACGCTGATGAAGCGCGATGGCTTCACCACCATTGCCGAGGCGGTCGGAAGCGAATAGCCTCCCGCGCAATGCTTCGAAATTCCCTCGCCGTCCTGCGCACGCCCTTCGCCCTTTCCGCCTCGCTTGCCCTTCTTGTGGGCACCGCAGGCTGCACCGCCACCGCGCCTGCCGAGATGCAGACACCGCCCCCTGCCGCGCAGAACCGCGACGGTACCGGGATCGGCGTGGTCAGCGCGGCCGACCCGCGCGCGGCCGCCGCGGGCGTCGAGATCCTCAACCGCGGCGGCAGCGCGACCGATGCCGCCATCGCGACGATGCTTGCATTGAACGTGGTCGAGCCGCAGAATTCGGGGATTGGCGGCGGCCTGTTCTGGGTCCGCCACGGCGCGGCCGACGGTTCGATCGCCACCATCGACGGGCGCGAGACCGCGCCGGGTGCCGCCGACGAAAGCTGGTTCCTCGATGCCAACGGCGAACGCCGCCCGGGCCGCGAGATCTACCAGGGTGCGCTGAGTTCGGGCGTGCCCGGTGCGCTCGCCGCCATGGCCAAGGCCCACGCGCAGTGGGGCACGCTGCCCTGGGCCGATCTCTTCGCGCCGGCCATCGCGCTCGCCCGCGAGGGGTTCGTGGTGACCGACCGCCTCCACAACGGCCTCAATCTCTACAGCCGCCACGTGACCGGCTGGGCCAAGGACACCTATTTCCCGGGTGGGGAGGCCGTCGCCATCGGCTCGACGCTCAAGACACCGGCCCTGGCCGAGACGCTCGAACGCCTCGCCGCCGAAGGGCCCGAGCCCTTCTACAAGGGCGATATCGCGCAGAGCATCGTCCACGCGCTCAACAGCGCCGAGCCCGTCTCCTCGCCGATCACCACTGACGACCTCGCCGGGTACGAGGCGAAGGAACGCCCCTCGGTCTGCGACGACTACCGAGGCTACAAGGTCTGCTCGATGGGCCCGCCCTCTTCGGGGGGCCTGACCGTGCTGATGATCTTGAAGCAGCTCGAACGTTTCGACATGAAGGCCCTGGGCAAGGACAACCCGGTCTCCTGGCACCTCCTCGCCGAATCCGAGCGCCTCGCCTACGCCGACCGCAACCTCTACATGGCCGACCCCGACTTCGTGGGTATCCCGGTCAAGGGCCTGCTCGACCCAGCCTACCTCGCCCGCCGTTCGGCCCGGATCGATCCGGCGCGCACGATGCAGGTGATCGAGCCCGGCACGCCCGAGGGTGCGCCCGCGCGCCAGCGCGTCCCCTTCCGCGACGATCCGGGCACGAGCGACCTTGCCGTCGTCGACAAGCAGGGCAACGTCGCGCAGGTGACCACCACCATCAACGGCTACTTCGGATCGGGCATCGCCGCCTCGGGCTTTCTCCTCAACAACGAGCTACCCGATTTCGACCCGGTGCCGAGCCAAGACGGCTATCTCGTCGCCAACCGGGTGGAAGGCGGCAAGCGGCCGCGCAGCTCGATGTCACCCACCATCGTCTATGCCCCCGACGGCTCGGTGCGCCTGGCCATCGGGGCCGCGGGCGGCTCCACCATCATCTGCCAGATCGCCAAGGCCATCATCGGCGTGATCGACTGGAACCTCTCCGCGCAGGACGCCATCGCGCTGGGCCTCGTCTACGCGCCGGGCTCAAAGACCGCGACGCTCGAAGAGGGCACCGAGCTTGAAGCCATGCTCCCCGCGCTCCAGGCGCTGGGCGAGAACGTCAAGATCGCGCCGCTGGGCCTCAAGGCCAACGCGGTCGAGAAGGTCAATGGCCAGTGGCTGGGCGCGGCCGATCCGCGCAGCGAAGGCGTGGGGATGGATACGCTGGGCAACGTGACCGTGATCAAGCGCCGCAAGAACAGCCTCAACGGCGCGCACGAGTAGGAAGAGACATGATTCAAGGGGCCATCGCCCCTTGACCCCCAAATGGGCGACCTCACCTCCCACTGCAAAGGCCGCGCACGTAAGGTGAGGCCTACAGTTTGGGGAGCCCGAGGGCGATGGCCCCCGGAAATTCGTCTTCTACCCCCTCCAAGCGACAGCCCGTGTCCGCCTTGCGACCTTTCTGACAATCCCCCTGCCCGCTTGCCGCAACCGATTGCGCGGCCTAAGCGTTTGATCCGAGAAGCACGCCCGGCACAGTCTACGTGCGCGGGCCCGGTACAAGCCCGGTACAAGGCAGAGAGGATTTCCGAGCCCATGGATCTTGTCGAATTCGACAGGTGCGCCAACGTCGTATCGCTGTTCCTGGCCCGCGCCGATGCGCTGGGCGAGGCGCCCATGCTCTGGGCCAAGCGCGAGGGCGAATGGACCTCGATCAGCTGGGCCGAGGCCGCGCGGCGAGTCTGCCTCCTGGCCGAGGGCCTGCGCGCGCGGGGCCTGCGCGACGGCGAGCGCGTATTGATCGTCTCGGAGAACCGGCCCGAGTGGTGCCTCGCCGACCTGGCGATCATGGCCGCGGGCTGCGTGACGGTGCCCACCTACACCACCAACACCACCCGCGATCATACGCATATCCTTGAAAATTCGGGCGCCTGCGCAGCCATCGTGTCGAGCGCGAAGCTGGCAAAGCCGCTGCTTCCCGCCATCGTCCAGACCGACTTGTGCCGCCATGTCGTGGGCATGGAGGCTCTCCCCAGCCTGCAGGGCGGCAACTTCGCGACTTCCTTGTGGGACGACATGCTGACGGGCGATGCGCAGGCCGCGCGCGCGGCGGTGGAGGCGCGCCTTGTCTCCATCGGGCGCGACAGCCTCGCCTGCATCATCTACACCAGCGGCACGGGCGGCGCGCCGCGCGGGGTGCGCCAGCACCACGGCATGCTGCTCACCAACATCGCGGGCACCACGCAGGTCATCCTCGACGACTTCCACCTCGACCGTCCCGAGGTCTTCCTCTCCTTCCTGCCGCTGAGCCACGCCTACGAGCACACCGCGGGCGAGATCTTCCCGATCGGCCTCGGCGGCCAGATCTACTACGCCGAAGGGCTGGAAAAGCTCGCCGCCAACATCGAGGAGGTCGGCCCCACGATCATGGTCGTCGTGCCGCGCCTGTTCGAGGTTCTGCGCACCAAGATCATGAAACAGATCGAGAAGCAGGGCGGCGCGGCCAAGTGGATGATGGACCAGGCCATCGCGGTCGCCATGCGCAAGGCCGCCGGCAAACGGCGCCTGACCGACTACCCGCTCGACGCACTGCTCGAGCGTACGCTGCGCCCCAAGATCCGCGCCAAGTTCGGCGGGCGGATGAAGGCGCTCGTGTCGGGCGGCGCGCCGCTCAACCCCGAGATCGGCATCTTCTTCGAGGCGATGGGCCTCACGCTCCTGCAGGGCTACGGCCAGACCGAGAGCGGCCCCGTCATCTCGGTCAACCGCCCGCGCGCCGGGATCAAGATGGACACTGTCGGCCCGCCGATGCGCGGCGCCGAAGTGCAGATTGCCGAGGATGGCGAGATCCTCGTGCGCGGCGAGCTGGTCATGCACGGCTACTGGCAGAACGCGGCCGCGAGCGAGGCCGCGCTCCAGAACGGCTGGCTCCACACCGGCGACATCGGCCACATCGACGAGAAGGGCCGCATCTGCATCACCGACCGCAAGAAGGACATGATCGTCAACGACAAGGGCGACAACGTCTCGCCCCAGCGGATCGAATCGATGCTCACGCTCCAGAACGAGATCGCGCAGGCCATGGTCGCGGGCGACCGTCGTCCCTACGTCGTGGGCCTGATCGTGCCCGATGCGGACTGGGCGCGCGAATGGGCGCAGGAGAACGGTGAGGAGGGCGATCTGGCCACCCTCCAGGCCCTGCCCGCCTTCCGCGCGGCCATTCGCGAGGCCATCGACCGGGTCAACCGCGAGATGTCGGTGATCGAGAAAGTGCGCCAGTTCGCCTTTGCCGACGAGCCCTTCGCGATCGAGAACGAGGAACTGACCCCCAGCCTCAAGATCCGCCGCCACAAGCTCAAGGAACGCTACGGCGCGCGTCTGGACGCCCTTTACCGCAGCTGACAGGATGGGCGCTCCCGGCCGCAGTCGCGGCCCATCACGGAGTGCACATGCCCCGCCTGCCAGTGAAGACACCGCCTGCCCTGCTTTCCCTTCTCGCGGTCTTCCTGGCACTCGCCTCCTGCCTCTCGGCCCTGCCTGCCCGGGCGCAGGAGACCGGGCAGAGCCTGACCGTCGCGACGCGCGTAGCCCCGCCCTTCGTGATGAAGGACGGCGATGGTACCTGGTCGGGCCTTGCCATCGACATGTGGCGTGAAATCGCCGAGCAGCGGGGCTACGAGTACACGTTCGTCGAGAGCGACCTGGCCGGTCTGGTCGATGGGGTGGCCGACGGGCGCTATGACGCCAGCGTGGGTGCGCTCACGGTGACGGCCGCGCGCGAGGAGCAGGTCGACTTCACCCACCCCTTCTACGCCACCGGCTTCGGCATCGCCGTGCCCAAGGCGCCGCCGGCCTGGCTTTCGCTCCTGCGCAACTTCTTCACGCTCCAGTTCCTTCAGGCGATTCTGGCGCTATGCGCGCTGCTGCTGGTGGTGGGGCTCCTGTTCTGGCTGGTCGAGCGGCGCCACAACGCCGAGGAATTTGCGCCCGGCCCGCGCGGCCTGTTTGCCGGATTCTGGTTCTCCGCGGTGACGATGACCACGGTGGGCTATGGCGACAAGGCGCCCAGGACGGCGGCGGGCAAGGCCATCGCGCTGGTCTGGATGTTCGCGGCAATCCTGATCATTTCGACCTTCACCGGCATGATCGCCTCCTCGCTGACGAGCGGGCGACTGACCGGCGCGATCGGCGGGCCGGAGGACCTCGCCGTGGCCTCGGTCGGCTCGATCCGCGCGTCTGCAAGCGATGAATGGCTCTCCAGCGAGGGCATCGCCTTTACCGGCTATCCCGACATCGAGAGCGGCCTTGCGGCCCTGCGCGAGGGCCGGATCGAGGCTTTCGTCTACGACGAGCCGCTGCTGCGCTACCGCGTGCGCAAGGACACCACGAATACCCTGCGCGTCCTTCCCGGCACGTTCGGGCGGCAGGACTATGCCATCGCCACCGGCCCCGACAGCGCCCTGCGCGAGCCGGTCGACATCTCCCTGCTCCAGATCGTCGAAGGGTCGAAATGGCGCAATGACCTCACCCGGGTGCTGGGCAAGGTGAAGTAGCGCGCGGCGGACGCCGGCCACGAACAAGGGGCGCTCTCCCTATGTGGAAGAGCGCCCCTTTTCGGTTCAGGCCCTTCCGGGCCCGGGCTTACTTGCGGCCCGAGGTCACGAACCAGGACAGGAAGACGCCCTTCGATTCCTCGCCGAACTTGCTCGCCGACATGTCCGGCCCCAGGACCGCATCCTGGAAACCGACCTTCACGTCCTCGAACCCGGCCGCCGTCATCAGCGCGCCGTAGTCGGCCGAGGTGGCTTCCTGCCAGGCGGGCTCGTTGTTGTAGTCGCGTTCCATGCCCGCGATCACCTGGCTCCACAGGTCGAGCGTCTCGTACTTGACGGGCACTTCGAGGTGGACCGCGATGCCGCCCTTACGCAGCAGGCGATGGCTTTCCGTGAGGATGTTCTGGATCGCCTCGGGCGAGGTCTCGTGCATGACCGCCGCGGTGAAGACGAGATCGAAGCTCTCATCTGCAAAGCGGGTCTTCTCGGCATCGTCCTGCACGAAGTGAATGGCTGCTCCCAAGTGCGCGGCGCGCGCATGCGCGTAGCGCAGCACCGAGGCGCCGACGTCGACCGCGTAGGCCTCCGCCTTGGGGTATGCTTCGGCGACGGGAATGACGCTCGAGCCCACGCCGCAGCCCAGTTCGACCAGCTTCTCGGGCTGGAAATCGGGGTAGCACGAGGCGAGGTGCGCCGCGACGGCCTTGCCGCGCCCGTCGTTGAGGAAACCGCCGTTGCGGCCCAGCATGTAGACCGCACCGCCGCGGTCCATCAGCGCGCCCTGGCGCACGCCGTCGGTGTCCGAACCGTAGCCGCCGGGCATGAGATGGACGTGGGCGTCTTCCAGGTAATCGGGGACCTGGAAGTCCTCGGCCAGCGTCAGCGAGCCGATCTCGGCCGCCTCGGAAGCCTTGGCGTCCAGCTCACCGGCCTGGCGATCGACGCAGTTCCACACCGAATCCCAAAGGAGTTCCTGCGTGGTGCGGCGCATGTTCGACCAGCCCAGGAACGCGGGCTCCTTGTGCAGCTTGTCGAAGACCTCTTCGGCGCGTGCGTTGTGGCTGAGGCCCGGGTCCAGTTCCTCGGCGATCTGGCGCTCGTGCGGTTCGACCTCGGTGTAGAGCCAGTACTGCAGGTCGCGCACGAAGAGCTGTTCGGTGGTCTCGTCGTGGTTGGCGCTGGCAAGCATCGGATGCGACATGGTTCAGGCTCCCTGGTTCGAAGTGGTCTTGGCCGCGCGGCGCATGGCCGCCTCGCTGATCGGGCGGAATACCTTGCCGATCAGGCGCTGGCGCAGCGCGCCGCGCGCCTTGGCGGCGTCCTCGTCGGGAACATAGGCCTCGACCGCGCCTGCGTCGAGCGTGCCAGCCTGGGCCAGCAGGCGCTCGAGCGTGTCGATACGCTCGCGCGCCATGGCCAGTTCGCTGGCCAGCGCGGTGATCATCGCGAAGGTCTGGTCATCGCCTTCGTCCAGGCCGGGCATGTCCCGGCGACCGGCGGTCTGGGGTTTGGCCATCTGCGGCTTGTTGGTCACGCGTTACACCTCTTGCTTCCGTTCCGGCTGCGACAGAGACCGGATCTCTCGGGAGTACAAGATGCCATAACGCTCTTCGGGTGCAGGGCCGCCTTCGATTTGTCCGAACGGCGACAACCTGCGCCGGGTTTTCCGGTCGCAGGTTGCGGTTTGGGCCTCACGCTACGTTCTAGAGCGGCCCGGTGCAGGGAAAGCGGTGCGACCCGAGGGCCCTGCGGTAAAGGAAAAAGGTGTCTCAGGCGGCTTCGAGCTCGATCCACTCGGGATAGAAGCCGGGTTCGCGCGCCGACCAGCCCGGCGCCGTCGCGGCAGCCTCGCTGATCGAGTGCAGCAGGGTCTTGCGCCGGTCGGGGCGGATCTGCGGGAGCGCGGCCGCGCCGCAGAAGGCCCCGGGGAGCCAGGGCCGGGCCCAGGCGCCCAGCAGGCGTTCGTAGAGGAAGCGGAAGGCGGAGAAGCTGTCCAGCCCGCCCTGCGCCAGATCGTAGGCGGCCATGCGCACCAGCTTGCCCATGAACGGATCGAGATCGGCAAAGCCATACTCGTCCGGGCGCTGACCGCGCAGGGCCGGCAGGTCACGGTAGCTCTCGTACTGGCCCCGGATCGAGGCCATTTCCCCGGCATCGCGGCCCCAGAGCTTGAAAGCGTCCTGGCGCCCCAGGCCAACATCGAGACTGCGCCGGATATAGCGCTGTTCCGAAGGGGTGAAGCTTGCGAATTCCCGAAGCTCGCTGATCGTGAGACTTGCCGTGCCTGCGTATTCCATGTGCTGTGTCCGTTGCTTGTTATGTGTCGTTGTTCAGCTTTCGCCTTTCCCGTGATGGACACACTTTAAGCCCCACGCGCTTACCCGCGCGTTAAACATGCAATCGTTTGAACACCTCACTGACCGAAAGTATTAGGCAATAAAATCATTAACCATCAGATCATGCCGGAAAGCGGGCTCGAGGGGTCTGCATAGCGGCGCTTCTGCATGCGCCCGCTAAGATATGCGTGGCGTCCGGCCTCCACCGCGAGGCGCATTGCCTTCGCCATCCTTACCGGATTCTTCGCCTCGGCAATGGCCGTGTTCATGAGCACGCCGTCACAGCCCAGTTCCATCGCGACCGCCGCTTCCGACGCGGTGCCCACGCCCGCATCGACCAGCACGGGCACCTTGGCGCCCTCGACGATGAGGCGCACGGTGACCTGGTTCTGGATGCCAAGGCCCGAACCGATCGGCGCGCCCAGCGGCATGACCGCCACCGCGCCCGCCTCTTCAAGCTGCTTGGCCGCGATCGGATCATCGACGCAGTAGACCATCGGCAGGAAACCTTCCTTGGCGAGGATCTCGGTGGCCTTCAGCGTCTCGCGCATGTCGGGATAGAGAGTGCGCGCCTCGCCCAGCACCTCCAGCTTGACGAGGTCCCAGCCGCCCGCCTCGCGCGCCAGGCGCAGCGTGCGGATCGCATCCTCGGCCGTGAAGCAGCCCGCCGTGTTGGGCAGGTAGGTGATCTTCTTCGGGTCGATGTAGTCGGTCAGCATCGGCGCCTTGGGGTCCGACACGTTGACGCGGCGCACCGCGACCGTGACGATCTCGGCGCCCGAAGCCTCGACCGCAGCCGCGTTCTGCTCGAAGTCCTTGTACTTGCCCGTGCCCACGATCAGGCGCGAGGTGAAGGTGCGCCCGGCAACGGTCCAGGTGTCGGCCTCGTTGGTGGCGGCGGCAGGGTTGGTGGCGGTATCGGTCACGGGTCGCATCCTTTCAGCGGCGTCGAGGCGCGCGAAAATCACAGGAGAAACAGGAACGGGGGACGGAGCTGGAGGCGCGTCAGCCACCGCCCACGAAATGGACGATCTCGAGGATGTCGCCCTCGCCCAGGGTCACGTCGGCCAGAGTCGAGCGCGGCGCGATCTCGGCGTTGTGCTCGACCGCGACCTTGGTGGGATCAAGGCCGATGTGCGCGACAAGGTCGGCAATCGTCGAGCCAGCCGCGATCCGGTGCGGCTCCCCGTTGACGGTGAGCGAGATAAGGGCGTTCGGCGTGTCGTTCTGGGCCATGTGGGTGCAGATAGCGCGCCCTGCGCCGAGCGCAAGGTTTCCCGCCGCCGAGCCGCTACGTGAGCGGCGCTTTTCGCGAGGAGCGGCAGGGTCATCGCCTGCGCGTCCCAAACGCAGGGATCAGTGGGCCGCGTGGCCGCGCAGGTTGAAGAGATGCGCGCCCGCGACAAGGCCCACGCCGCAGATGGTGAGCAGCGCCTCGGGCAGGCCATGGCCGACAAACAGCGCGAGCGCCATCAGCACGATGCCCGCCCCGCCGGTCACCAGCGGGGTCATCCGGCCATGGCGCAGAACGCCAAATCCGAGCGAGACCGCGCCGAACACGACGGCAAGGGCCAGCCCGACTTCGTGAATCGCGGGGGAAAGCAGCAGTTCCCCGCCCAGCCCCAGCACGCCGACCAGCACGATGCCTGCCACGCAGTGCACCGCGCAAAGCCCGCTGAGCAGGATTCCGGCCCGGTCGAGCCGTCCACGAATCGAGGAAGGGTTGCTGCGCATCGTTCGGCAAATATGTAACGTTGTAACATTAATCAAGAGCGGGGCCGAAATTTGCCGCGAACCGAGCCCTTACCGCGCCCGGAGGCTGCGGGCACTTGCGTAACCTGCGGCAAGGGCTCAGGAAGAGTCCCCATGAAGAACATGGACGGTCGCCCTCTCATCGGAACCCACGACGACATCGGCGCGATGGTGCGCTGGCTGTTCACCGTCGCCGTGCTGGTCGTGCTCATCGTGGCTATCGGCGGGATCACGCGCCTCACCGAATCCGGCCTCTCGATCACGCAGTGGAAGCCGGTGACCGGCGCCCTGCCCCCCCTGACCGACGCGCAGTGGCAGGCCGAGTTCGCCGAGTACCGCCAGATCCCGCAGTACCTTGATGTCAACGGCCCGGCGGGCATGACGCTTGCCGATTACAAGTTCATCTATTTCTGGGAATGGGCACACCGGCTGATCGCGCGCATCATCGGGCTGGTCTTTGCGCTGCCGCTGATCTGGTTCTGGGTGCGCCGCACGATCCCGCTGGGCTACAAGCCGCGTCTGCTCGCCCTCCTCGCGCTGGGCGGCCTGCAGGGCGCGGTGGGCTGGTGGATGGTCTCTTCCGGGCTCTCCCCCGACGCGCTCGACCGAGTGAGCCACTTCCGGCTTGCCGCGCACCTCCTGACCGCGCTCCTCACGCTGGGCGGCCTCGTGTGGACCGCGCTCGACCTGAAGCAGCTCGAACAGGGCACGCCGCGCTCCTCGCTCGGGCGCTTCACCTTCGTGGCGATGGCCGCGCTGACGCTCCAGCTGTTCTACGGGGCGCTCGTCGCGGGCATGCGCGCGGGCTACGTCGCGGGAGCCGGCTGGTTCCACCTCGACGCCTGGCCGCTGATGCAGGGCCATCTCTTCCCCGAGGGTGTCGATGCCTCGGGCGGACTCTTCCATGCGCTCTTCAACGATCCCTTCCTCGTCCACTTTCTTCACCGCTGGTGGGCCTGGGTGGTCGTGGCGATCCTCGTCGTCATGGGGCGGCGCCTGCGCGCGATTCGCCAGCGCCCGGCCTCGGTGGCGATCCACATGGCCTTCGGCCTGCAGATCCTGCTCGGCGTTGCGACAATCTGGTCGGGCGTGAACCTGTGGCTGGCAGTCGCCCACCAGGTCTGCGCCGCGCTGCTGGTGATGAGCGTGGTCTGGGGCGCCCATGCGCTGGGCCGCCGCGATCCGGTCAACCTGCTGAGCGCGGCCTGAGATGGCGGACGGGCCCCTTTCCGGCGCGCCCCTTTCAGGAGCACTTGTCTGGTGTCCCTGCCCCGATGAAGCCGCCGCACTCGCGGTCGCGCGAACCCTCGTCGAAGAGAAGCTCGCCGGTTGCGGCAACGTGATCCCGGGGGTCACCAGCGTGTTCGAATGGGAGGGCCGGATCGACACCGCCCGCGAAGTCGGCCTGCTCCTCAAGACCCGCGCGGACCTCCTCGAAGCCGCCGTCGCGCGCCTTGGCGAGATCCACCCCTACGACACACCCGCCGTGCTGGGCTGGGTCTGCGACACAGGCGCCCCGGCCACACTGGGCTGGCTGGGCGAGCTCTGACACCCCGGCGCGCAGGCCCGCCTGACGGGCGCACAGGTCAATCTGCCGGCACGCTCAGGCCGGGCTGAGGCGCAAGCTGGCGGGCGAAGCGAATGATGCGTTCGCGCAGCCAGGTCAGCCCGGCATCGTGCGTGCGCGCGACATGGTACTGCATCATCTCGCGCATGTTGGGGACATGGAAGGGAAGCTCGGCGATGGCGAGCTCGTGCACGGGCGCCGCGGTCTGAGCCAGCCGCTCATGCATGACGGACAGGCGGTTGGTGCCGCGCAACAACCAGGGCACCTGGATGAACGACTGCGCGCAGACCTCGATCCGGCGCTCGGGAACGAGCGTGTTCAGCACGCCTTCGACAAAGGTATCCTGATTGCCGATACGCACCGCCACGTGCCCTGCGGCAAGGAAGCCCTCGCGCGTCAGTTCGCTATCCAGCAGGGGGTTGTCACGCGCGCCCACGGCAACGAAGCGCTCCTCGAAGAGGAGTTCGCGCGGATGGTCGCAATCCATGAATTCCTCGGGCGTGAGGATCAGGTCCACCTCGCCCGCCTCCAGCTTGTCCGCGCTGTCCATGTCGGGGAGCGACAGGTTGAGGCGAATGCCCGGCGCTTCGCGCTGGAGAACCTCGACCAGGGGAACCAGCAGCACCGTGGTGATGTAGTCCGAGGCATTCACGAAGAACAGGCGCCGGGACGCCGCCGGATCGAACCGCGTGCTCATCGCGATCAGCCCCTTGAGACGTATCAGCGCATCGCTGACTTCGGGCGCGATCGCCAGCGCGTGCTGGGTGGGAATCATCTTCTTGCCGTGAAGCACCAGAAGGTCGTCGTGAAAGCTCTCGCGCAGGCGCTTGAGCGAGGCGCTCATCGCCGATTGCGTCACGTTCAGCCGCTTCGCCGCGCGGGTCACGCTGCGCTCCTGAAGCAAAGCTTCGAATGCAACCAACAAGTTAAGGTCGAAATGATCCATCCGCATGATGCATTCATTCCATTTGTAGTTATCGAGAAAAACAAAAAATTGGACCGATAGTCTGCGCAGTGAAAGAACGCATGGCAAGTGCAGCGATAAACAGCTGCCGTTAGGGAGAGAGAAAGCGATGCGTACGCCCCTGGTCGCCGGCACGGCGATGACCCTTGCCCTGTTGGCGCAGCCCGCCCTGGGCCAGACCACTGAGACTCAGGCCACTCAGACACAGACCTCCGAGACAGGCGAGACCTTCGGGCTCAACGCCATCATCGTCACCGCACAGCGCCGCGCCGAAACCCTGCAGGATGCGGCCATCGCGATCAACGCGGCCAGCGGCGACCAGCTGGTCCAGAACGGCGTCGCCGACGCGACCCAGCTCAACACCGTGGCGCCCGCGCTCTATGTCGCGGCGGGCGGCGGCGCGAACACCGGCTACTTCATTCGCGGCGTCGGCAACTTCGCGAACAACGGCTACACCAGCCCGGCCGTCGCCTTCAACATCGACGGCGTCTACATCGGGCGCCCCTCCTCGACCGTCGCCTCCTTCCTCGACGTCAACCGCGTGGAAGTGCTGAAGGGCCCCCAGGGCACGCTCTATGGACGCAACGCCACGGGCGGCGCGATCAACGTGATCCCGAACGCGCCGCAGCTGGGCGTTTCGGAAGGCTCGGTCAGCGCGCAATACGGCAACTACGATGCCTATGAGCTGACGGGCATGGTGAACGCGCCGCTCGGCAACGATGTCGCCCTGCGCCTTGCCGGGACGGTGAACGAGCGCGACGGTTACTTCTCGGACGGCACCGGCTCGGCCAAGGATCTGGCCCTGCGCGGACAGATCTATGCCGAACTCAGCCCCGCGATCAACCTGCGCGTCTCGGCCGACTACTCGACTCAGAAGGGCACAGGGCCCGGTCTCAACGTCGAGGGCGTCTACACCTTCACCCCCTTCAATCCCGGCGCGACGGTCCGCAACTGGCTCCACGTCGAGGCTCCGGACAATGTGCGCGCGCCCTACACCGGCCTGTTCACGCCGGAAGCCCTGGACTTCATCGAGAACACGGCCACCGCGGCCCCGCTCTTCGCGCCGCTGACCGGCTATGCATATCCGCGCCGCGACGATGAATACTGGGGCCTCAACGCCGAAGTGAACGTCGATCTGGGCGGGGTCGATCTCGTCGTGATCCCCGCCTATCGCCACTCCAAGCTGGACAACCAGTTCAACGGCCCCCCCTTCAAGGCCGCGATCAACTCCGACACCGCCGAGCAGTACAGCCTCGAAGCGCGCCTTTCGGGCACGAGCGGCCCTGTCGAGTGGCTGCTGGGCGGGTACTGGTTCGACGAGACGGTCAAGGGCGTCAATTCGTTCAACCAGTTCTCGACGACCACCTTCAACAGCTTCGACACGCACACCCGCTCGCTGGCCGCCTTCGGGCGCGTCACCTGGAGCCTCACCGATACGCTGCGGCTCGTGGGCGGCCTTCGCTATTCCGACGAGAAGCGCGACATCGTGGCCCAGGCCGATTCGCTGGCCGCGATCTGCCTGACCGAGCTGCCCTCCGGCCAGCCCAGTTGCCCGAACCTGCCGACCGTGCCGGTGGGGCTGACCTTGCGCGATTCGCTTGCCCAGTACGCCCCGGGGCTGTTCCCGGCAGGAAGCCCGCTCGATGCGCCTGCCCCCTACGGCGCCTTCCCCTTCGGCCCGTTCGGTCCCATGGGCCCCACCGCGCTTCTTGCGATTACCCCGACCGTGATCGACCGCGCGGCGAGCGACCGCGAAGTGACCTGGCGCGCCGCGGTCGAATTCGACGCAAGCCCCGACAACCTTGTCTACGCCAGCTTCGAGACCGGCTTTCGCGCCGGTGGCTTCAACATCACCTTCGGGCAGGAGGAATACGCCCCCGAGTTCATCGACGCCTGGACGCTGGGTTCGAAGAACAGCTTCTTCAACAACAGCCTGCAGCTGAACCTGGAGGCCTTCTACTGGAAGTACCGGGGCCAGCAGCTGGCCGCGCTGGGGCTCGACGACAACGGCAACAACGCCTTCTACACGCGCAACGTGGGCAAGTCCTCGGTCAAGGGCGTGGAGATGGACTTCCAGTGGCTGGCGGGCCCCACCACGCTCGTCCATGGCGGCGCGCAGTACCTCGATGCCACCTACGACAGCTTCCAGTACAACCAGATCGACCTGTCCGACGAAGGCGACCCGCCCTACTTCCTCACCCCGATCACGGGCTGCGGCTACACCCAGGTTTCCGAGCCCGTCCGCTCGTTCGACATCGACTGCTCGGGCAAGCCTGCCCTCTACGCGCCCAAGTGGAGCTTCAACCTGGGCGTCCAGCAGAAGCTTGAACTCGATCCGCTCGACATCACCTTCGCGCTCGATGGCCGCTACCGCGCCAACCGCGTGATCGGCTTTGCCTACCTGCCCACCGGCGACAGCGGCGCGGACTTCAAGATGGACGCCTCGATCCGCTTCGAGCCGACCGAGATTCCCGTCACGGTCATGCTCTTCGTGCGCAACCTGACCGACCAGGCGGTGCAGTCGACCTACCAGCTGGGCGCGGGCAACGTCGCCAGTTCCGCCTATGAACCCCCGCGCACTTACGGCCTCAGGGTCGGGTACACGTTCTGATGCGTCCTCTTCGCACGTTCGCCTGCCGCGTCCTCCCCCTACTCCTGCTCACGGCGGCCGGTACGCCCGCCGCGGCGCAGGAGCCGGCACCGGACAGGAAAGGTCTGGGGACCTGGATCACGCTGGGCACCAATGCGGGGCCCGTGGTCGTGCCCGAGCGCTCACAGCCTGCAAACCTGCTGCGCTTTGCCGGAAAGGACTACCTGGTCGACGTGGGCGATGGCGCGGCGGGGCGGATGGAGCAGGCCGGGGTGCAATCGCGCGCGGTGGACGCGATCTTCCTCAGCCACCTGCACTTCGACCACACCGGCGGCCTGGCGGCCGTCCTCGGCCTGCGCTTCCAGACCAGCGCGCGCGATCCGCTGACCATCTACGGACCGCCCGGAACGCGCGAACTGGTCGAGGGCCTCCTCGCCTCGATGGTCCCGGGGGTCACCGCGAACTATGGCGTGGAAGGCGCGCCGCCCGTCGATCACCGCGCGGGCATCACGGTGCGCGAACTGCGCGATGGCGACCGGATCGAAGTGGACGGCATGACCGTCACGGTGGCGCGCAACACCCACTACAGCTTCCCCGAGGGCAGCGCGATGGCGCAGCGCTTCCAGTCGCTCTCGCTGCGCTTCGATCTGCCGGGCCGCGCGATCGTCTACACCGGCGACACCGGCCCCAGCGCGCGGCTCGAGGAGCTGGCGAAGGGCGCGGACCTGATGGTTGCCGAGATGATGGACATTCCGCTCACCATCGCGCGCCTGATCGCGGCCAACCCCGGTATTCCCGAGGGGCAGTTGCAGGCCATGCAGACGCACCTGGCGCACCACCATCTCTCGCCCGCCGACCTTGGCGCGCTCGCCGCGCGCGCGGACGTGGGCGGACTGGTCGTCACGCACTTCTCGGGCTGGGACCCGCGCAGCCCCGAGCACTTCGCCTACCTCACCACCCTCTCCGCCGCCTACCCGGGCCCCTTCGAGATCGCCGACGACATGGACGCCTACTGAGCGTCCAAGCACAGGACTTTCGACATGACCGAGACGAAACCCTTCCTCGAGAACGCCTGGTACATGGCCGCCTGGAGCCATGAAGTGGGCGAGGACATGCTCCGCCGCCGCCTGCTCGGCGAGCCGATACTGCTCATGCGCCGACAGGACGGCACCGCGGCGGCGCTGGTCGACCGCTGCCCGCACCGCTACGCCCCGCTCAGCAAGGGCGAGCGCGAGGGGGACACCATTGTGTGCCCGTACCACGGCCTCACCTTCGATGCCGCGGGCCAGTGCGTGCGCAATCCCTTCTCCGAGAAGATCCCCGCAGGCGCGCAGCTGCGCAGCTTTCCCGTGGTCGAGCGCGACCACATCGTCTGGTTCTGGCCCGGCGATCCCGCGCGCGCCGAAGAGACGCCGGTGCCCGATTTTTCGGCCATCGTGATCGACGGCCATGCGCCCATCACCGGCGTGATGCCGATGGCCGCGAACTACGAATACGGCACCGACAACCTGATGGACCTCTCGCACATCGAGTTCGTCCACAAGGGCACCTTTGCCGGGCGCGGCGTGATCTTTGCCGGGACCCACGAGGTCAAGGCGCAGGGCGACCAGCTCCATTCCAACTGGTGGATGCCCGCAATCCCCGCGCCCGCGCACACCTTCGGGATCTACGACCCGGCCATGATCACCGACCACTGGCTGGACATGCGCTGGGAGGCGCCCGCCAGCATGTACCTGCAGGTCGGCGCCTGCCCCCAGGGCGGCGACCGGGCCGAGGGCGTGATCGCCCACCAGGCGCACATCCTCACCCCCGAGACGGAAGGCTCCAGCCACTACTTCTGGGCGACCACGCGGCAGGGCCCCCCCTCCCCCGAGGGCGACGCCATGCTGGCCGGTCTCATGGGAGCGGCCTTCGGCGAAGAGGACAAGCCGATCATCGAGGCCGCCTACGCCAACACCGACGGCGCCGACTTCTGGGAGCGCAAACCGCTCTCGCTCGGCATCGACACCGGCGGCACGCGCGCGCGCCGCATCATCGAGAAACGCAAGAAGGAAGAGGCCGCCCTATGAGCCGCGTGACCGAGATTCGCTATGTCGGCTATGGTGTCGAGGACTTCGACGCCGAGCGCCGCTTCTACACCCAGGACTGGGGCCTTGTCGAAGTCGCGGCCGAGGACGACACCGCCTGGTTCAAGGCGCAGGGGCACGATGAACACCACGTCCTGCGCCTCCACCGCCGCGAGACGAACTGCGTCGAGGTCATCGCCCTCGCCACTCCCGGCAGGGACGATGTCGATGCCCTCCACACAGCGGTGCAGGACGCAGGGTGCTCCATCATCCACGCGCCCCGCCCGCTCGACGCGCCCGGAGGCGGCTACGGCTTCCGCTTCTTCTCCCCCGATGGCCTGCCCTTCGAGATCTCGGCCGAGGTCGCGCCCCTCGACAAGCGCCCGCTGGAGCGCTGGGAAGGTGTGCCCGTGAAGATCAGCCACATAGTCCTGCATTCGCCCGACCATCAGGCGCTGGTGCGCTTCTTCACCGATGTGCTGGGCTTTCGCGTCTCGGACTGGCTGGGCGATTTCATGTGCTTCCTGCGCTGCAACGCGGCCCATCACCGCATCGCCATTCTGCCAGGCCCGCCCTGTCTCAACCACGTCGCCTACGACATGCTCAGCCTCGATGACATGATGCGTGGCGCCAGCCGTCTGCAGAAGCGCGGCACCGATCTGCGCTGGGGGCCGGGCCGCCACACCGCGGGCAACAACACCTTCAGCTATTTCGTGACGCCGGGCGGCTTTGCCGTCGAATACACCTCCGAACTCGACGAGGTCGACTTCGACACCCACGAGGCGAAAGTCCACGCGCCTGCCCCCCAGGTCATGGACCAGTGGGGAATCGGCACCGGCGGCCCCCAGACCATGCCCAAGCCTGCCGTGGACCCCTGCCTGTTCACACCTGCGCAAACCTGAGCCGGCCCAGACCGATCCATCCTGCGGATCGGTCCCGGAAACCGCTGCAGGATACATTACGGTATCATATTACCTCTTCGCAAAGCCGCATCCTGCTTGACTTGGCGCCCGATTTCGACGAATTGGCGCCACTTCCCGCGTACGGGACGGATTCGCGCCAGCGCCAATCCACCGGACGCGCGCACGAAACACAAGGGATAGACCAGCCATGAAGGCGCTCACAAAGGTCACCCGGTCGATCAAGCCGGCCGAGGTGGAAAAGAAGTGGCATCTGATCGATGCCGAAGGTCTGGTGGTTGGCCGTCTGGCTGTCATCATCGCCGACCTCCTGCGCGGCAAGCACAAGCCGAGCTTCACCCCGCACGTCGATTGCGGCGACCACGTCGTCGTGATCAACGCCGAGAAGGTCCGCTTCACCGGCAACAAGCTCAAGCAGCAGACCTACTACAAGCACACCGGCTACGCCGGCGGCCTCAAGGAAGTCACCGCGGACAAGGTCCTCGCCGGTCGCTTCCCCGAGCGCGTGCTTGAAAAGGCCGTGGAACGCATGATTCCCCGTGGTCCGCTGGGCCGCGACCAGATGCGCGCCCTGCACGTCTACGCCGGCACCGAGCACCCGCACGGTGGTACGCAGCCCGAAGCCCTCGACGTTGCTTCGATGAACCGTAAGAACAAGGTGGGTGCCTAATGTCCGACACTGATACCGTCCAGAGCCTGTCCGACCTCAAGGACCTCGGCACCGAAGTCGCGACCGAAGAAGCTGCTGCTGAAGAGCAGGGTTTCACCCCCGTCGTCTCGAACGTTCCCCTGCGCGAGCAGGAACTCGACGCCCAGGGCCGCGCCTACGCCACCGGCCGCCGCAAGGACGCCGTGGCCCGCGTGTGGATCAAGCCCGGCACCGGCAAGATCACCGTCAACGGCCGTGACCAGGAAGTCTACTTCGCACGTCCGACCCTGCGTCTGGTCATTGCCCAGCCGTTCCAGATCACCGCGCGCGAAGACCAGTACGACGTCATCGCCACCGTCAAGGGCGGCGGTCTCTCGGGTCAGGCCGGCGCTGTGAAGCACGGCATTTCGCAGGCACTCTCGAAGTACGAGCCGGTCCTGCGCGCCACGGTCAAGGCCGCCGGCTTCCTCACCCGCGACAGCCGCGTGGTCGAGCGTAAGAAGTACGGCCGCGCCAAGGCCCGTCGTTCGTTCCAGTTCTCGAAGCGCTAAGTTTCGAACGGACCGACGCACCGGTTTACGAAAAGAGGGTCGCGGGCAACCGCGGCCCTTTTTTCATGCCTGCGCTGCGCAGGTGTGCCTTGTGTTGCCGGGGCTTGCATGCACCCGGTATCTGGCCAATCCTGCCGGGAATGCACCGGACCACCCTTCACGACCTGACCGCCCTCACCCTCCTCTGGCTGGCAGGCCTTCTGGCCTCGGGCTGGAGCCCGTACGAGCGCGCGACCTGGCTGATGGAGGTGGCCCCCGTCCTGATCGCGCTGCCCGTGCTCTGGGTCTCCCGCAGGCGCCTGCCCCTGACCCGCCTCGCGCTGGCGCTGATTGGCCTGCATGGCCTCATCCTCATGCTCGGGGGCGCCTATACCTACGCGCGCGTGCCGCTGGGATTTACCTTGCAGGACCTGCTGGGCCTCGCGCGCAACCCCTACGACCGGATCGGCCACTTCGCGCAAGGCTTCGTGCCCGCAATCGTGCTGCGCGAACTGCTGCTGCGCCGGGGCGGCCTTGCGCCCGGGTGGCTTTCCAGTGTGCTGGTCACAGCCTGCTGCCTCGCGGTGAGCGCCGCCTACGAGCTGATCGAGTTCGGCGCGGCCATGGCGCTGGGTCAGGGCGCGGAGGCGTTCCTGGGCACCCAGGGCGACCCCTGGGACACCCAGTGGGACATGCTCATGTGCCTTGTGGGCGCGATCTGTGCTCTTGCCCTCCTCACCCCCTGGCACGACCGCCAGATCACCCGGATCGAGGCCTGAGCCCCAAACAAAAGGGCCCCGGATCGGCCGCGACCGATCCGGGGCATGCTTGAGGATGGCCCCCGGGGGGGGGGGGGGTGGGACAAAGGGGTTACTGGAGGCCCTGCTCCATGAACTCGGCCACGACATTGGACATGTCGAACGAGGCCCCGCCCTGCACCGGCGGGTATTCGGCCAGGGTCTTGAGGTGCTTGTTCATCAAGACGCCCATCGGCTGCATCAGCCACGAGACCTTCTGGAGCAGGTGCCCGTAGGCATCGACCGAATCGTAGCTCTCGAAGGGGTCCATGCGGATGTTGAACATGAGCGGCGCCGTGCGCGGGACCAGGTTGTCGTAGTAGTTTTCCTTGGTCGAGAAGTGGATCTTCCAGGGCCCCATGCGCACCGCGGTCAGCTTGCTCTCGTAGTAGTGGAAGATGTGGTCGCGGTTGGAATTCTCCTGCTGACCGGTCCAGTAAGGCACGTTGTTCACGCCATCGATGTACTGCTTCTTGGCACTCTGCATCCGGCTGTTCACGTCCGGAACACCGGCAATCGCAGCGAGGCTGGTGAACATGTCCTGGTGGGCCTGGATGCCGTTTAGCACCTGATCCTGCGGGATCATGCGCGGATAGCGCAGCATCGAGACCACGCGCACACCACCCTCGTAGGTGGTCATCTTCTCACCACGGAAGGGCGTGGTCGCGCCGTGCGGCCAGGAATCGTGCTCGGGACCGTTGTCGGTCGAGTACCAGATCAGCGTATCATCCAGGATGCCCTGCTGCGCGAGCCAGTCGAGCACGGTGCCCACGTCGCGGTCGTGCTGCATCATGCCCGAACCATGAAGATCGGCCTCGGAGGTGTACTTCTCGGCCGCGTAGCGCCACTCATCGTCAAGGTGCGTGTAGACGTGCATGCGCGAGGTGTTCATCCACACGAAGAACGGCTCGTTCGCGGCCTTGGCCTTGTCCATGAAGTCGAGCGCGGTCGGAATCATCTCGGCCGAATCGAAGTTCTCCATGCGCTTGCGGGTGAGCGGCCCGGTGTCCTGGATCGTCTGCTTGCCCACCTTGCCGAAACGCGGGTCCGAAGTCGTATCGTCCCGGTCGGTGGCAAAGCTGTGAATCACGCCGCGTGTGCCGAACTGCGCCTCGTACGTCTCCAGATCGCCCGAGAACTTCTTGCCGAAGGCCTGGTAGTCGCGCTGCTCGGCCTCTTCCTGGGTGTTGAGGTGGTAGAGGTTGCCGAAGAATTCATCGAAGCCATGCGCGGTGGGCAGATGCTCGTTGCGATCGCCCAGGTGGTTCTTACCGAAGTGGCCGGTGCGGTACCCCGCCATCTTCATCACCTCGGCCAGGCAGGGCGAGGCGGCCTGAAGCCCGAGTGCGGCGCCGGGCTGGCCCACCGTCGTCATGCCCGAACGGATCGGGTACTGGCCGGTGATGAAGGCCGCGCGGCCCGCCGTGCACGAGGGCTGCGCGTAGTGGTCGGTGAACTTGATGCCCTCGCGCCCGATGCGGTCGATGTTGGGGGTGCGGTAACCCATGGTTGCGAGGCCATAGGCGGAGACGTTCTGCCAACCGATGTCATCGCCCCAGATGACGAGGATGTTCGGCTTGCGGCCCGACGCGGCCTGCGCCAGCGCCTTCTGCGTGCCGATCAGCGATCCCAATGCGGGAAGTGCCGCCGCCATGCTCGAGGCCGAAAGCATCCTGCGCCGGGACATGCCCTTGGGCGTGTCACCTTCGCGTGCGGCGTGGGGACTGTCGGAATGCGGCGTATCGTCGTCGTGCATCGCGGAACTCTCCTCTGAACACGGGCCGAAGGACAGCGGCGCAATCGAAGACGATTCGCGCGAGGAAGCCCCCAACCTCTCAGGACGCCACTCTCGCCCGACCCGGCATCGCGCCGATATCAGGGTTTCCCCCCGGTTGAGGGCTGCCTGACCCTGACGAAGTCACGGAAGTCGCGAACAAAAACACATTCCTTCGCATGGCGCCTATCTTGCCGTGCACGGTATAGAGCATGGCCCTGTACCTCTTTTAAGAAGGTACCTTGCATCACACACTAGCTGTCTATATACAGTCTCCATCGACAGGAGATGATTCGATGTCCGAAATCGAAGTCCAGCTTAAGAAGGGGGTGCTTGGCCTTTGCGTGCTTGCCCTGCTTTCGCGGCGCAACAGCTACGCCTACGAGATCGCCAGCCGCATGGCCGACGCGGTCGATATGGGCGAAGGGACGATCTACCCGCTGATGCGCCGCATGCAGAAGGACGGTCTGGTCTCGACCTATCTCGAGGAATCGCCGTCCGGTCCGCCGCGCAAGTACTACGCCATCACCGAAGCCGGCCAGACGCGCCTTGCCGCGCAGATCACCGAATGGCGTGGTTTCACCGCCGCGGTCGATGAACTGATCGCGGGCGATGCGCCCGCCGCCACTGCGCCGGAACCCACCAGCGAACCCGCGAACGTGCAGGAAGGGGAATCCAGCCATGACGCGTCTTGAATTCATCCGTCGCCTCGAAGCCGGGCTCAAGGGCCTGCCGCGCGAGGACGTCGACGACATCCTCTCCGACTACGCCGAGCACTTCGAGGCCGGCATGGCCGAAGGCCGCAGCGAGGCGGAGATTGCCGCCGCGCTCGGCGATCCGGCGCGCCTCGCCCGCGAACTGCGCTTCGAGTTCGGCCAGCGCAACTGGAAGGAGGCGCGCTCGCCGTCCTCGGCCTGGGCCGCGATCATCGCCTTCGTCGGCCTCGCCTCGCTGGACATCCTCCTGCTGCTGCCGATCATCGTGACTGTGCTGGGCGTGCTCATCGCGCTGTTCGTGGCCGTCATCGCGGTGTTCATCGCCGGTGGCTTTGTCCTTCTCGCCGGCCCCTTTACCGGCTTCCCGGGAGGCTGGGCCGTCGCCCTTCTCGCCGGTCTCGGCATCCTGAGCGGATCGGTCGCGGCCGCGGCGATCCTCATCCTCGTCAGCATCTGGGTCATCAACGCCCTGATGTGGTTCGGCCGCCTGCACTTCCGGGTGCTCGAGCCCGCCATTCACCCCGACAAGTAACCGCGCCCGCAGGAGATACATCATGTTCCGCAAACTGCTCATTGTCTTCGCCAGCGCCGCGATCCTCTCGCTCGTTGCCTTCGCCGGGGCTTGGATCGTCGGGGGAGAGGACGCCCGCCGCGAGTTCGCCCAGGAAGGGGGCTGGCACTTCGGTGACGAGGACGAGGACCTGGGTCCCACCAAGACCCGCGAGTTCGCCATCGAGAGCGGATCGCAGATCGCCATGGAAGTGCCCGTCGACCTCAGCTTCACGCGCGGCGAGACGGCCAGCATGACCGTCAAGGGGCCCCAGAAGCTGCTGGAGCGCCTGGTCTGGGAAGATGGCCGCCTCAAGCTCGACGGCCGCCGCAGCCACTGGGGCGATGGACTCAAGGTCGTCATCACCGCGCCCGAGATCGAGGGCCTCGATCTCGACGCGCCGGGCGACGTCACGCTGGTCGGCCTCGACCAGGACCAGTTCACGCTGAAGGCCAATGGCGCGCTCGACCTCGAAGCCGAGGGCAAGGTCCGCACGATGGCCGTCACCACCAATGGCGCGGGCAACATCGACCTCGCCAAGCTCTACGGCGATGACGTCAAGGTCGAGGTCAACGGCGCGGGCGATGTCACGCTGGGCCCCAAGCGCCTCGCCGAAATCGAGATCAACGGCGTGGGCCACGTGACCCTGGTGCGCAAGCCCGAGATCCTGCGCAGCAACATCAACGGCCTGGGCTCGGTGGATCACGACTACGCGAAGGCGGACATGTAAGATGAAGGATTCTCAAGGGGCTATTGCCCCTTGACCCCAGAATGGGCGACCTCACCCTTCACAGCCCAGGTGGCGCGCAGAAGGTGAGGTCGACAGTTCGGGGAGCCCGAGGGCAATGGCCCTCGGATCTGTTCTTTCTAAACAACTATATACGAAAAGAGCCGCAGGAAACTGCGGCTCTTTTCGTATGTGCAGATCAGCTTACCGGCGGATCGACTTCGGGCACCCTGCCCACGGGCGCCACCGGCTCTTCGGGATCGCGCGGGGGCAGCGCGTTCTCGGGCACGTCGCAGATCATCATGTCGCGGCTTGCCACGTCTTCCAGGTTGCGCGCGGTGACCCGAATGTCCTCGCCCTCGATCACGATCTCGTTGAAGCTGGGCGGGGTCGAACGGATGCGCTGCGAGAGCGTGCCCGCGCCGATCATCCGCAGCGGGCCTGCCTTCGTCTCCGCGACGAGGTCGAAGGGATCGTGGATGTGGCCCGAAAGGATCGCGGCGACCTTGCGCCCCGCCAGCGCTTCCATCGTGCGGGTGCCGTTGATGGTCAGCAGCTTGTTGTCATGTTCGCGCCGCTCGGTCAGCGGGTGGTGCGCGGCGATGAGGATACGCGTGCCTTCGGGCTGCGCGTCGATCGCGGCCAGCGTTTCCTCCAGCGCCTTCTTCGTCACCCAGCCGTTCGACCAGGGAAAGCGCTGCCACTGCGCGCGCGTGGTCGTCTTGAGCGGGATCACGGCAAGACGCGGCAGGCCCAGTTCGGCCTCGACCAGATGCTCGATCCGGTTGAAGCGGCGGTAGGGATCGAAGAAGCGCTGGTAGAGATTGGCGTAGGGGATATCGTGGTTGCCCACCTCGACGGTGACGGGAAGGTCCAGCCCCTGAATCCACGCACAGGCCGCATCGAACTCGCGGTGGCGCGCGCGCATGGTGAGGTCGCCGGTGATGGCAAGGGCATCGGGCTTTTCGCGCTCGATGCAACGCTCGACCCAGGCGAGGGCGCTGCGGTCCTCGAGCCCGAAGTGGATATCGCTCAGATGAAACAGCTTGAGCGGGCGGTCATTCATGCACTTTCACCTGCGTTGAGTCTGCGTTTCGGGCCATTTCGCCCCGGCGCGAAGGAACTCGCCTTCACGCCCTATACCTCGCGCGTGGCAATAAGATCGACCTCGCAGGGTGCAAGCTCGAATATTTCCTCGGGCTCGCCATCAAAGGGTTCGCCGTCGATGAGCAGGCCCATCGGCTCGCCCGCCGGGCAGACGAGACGGATACGCTGGTGGACGCCAAGATCATCGTGCGGCCCATTGCGGAAGTCGCGGTTGAGCAGCGCAATCCCCTGCCCCGCATAGTCGGCCAGCGATTCTGCGTAGTAACCACGGGCGGACAGACCCTCCTCGCCCGGATTGACGGTGATCGCCGCATAGCCGTCCTCGCGCCCGCAATCGCTCTGGTCACACACGACCTTGGGCCCGTTGGTGGAATAGCTGATGGCCTGGCGCGCGGTGGCGACCACCTCGATCAGGTTCGCATCGCGCAAAGCCTCCCGCACCTCGTTCCAGATCGTGCCCGGCCCCGCAAGCACGCCGGTCAGCGCGGTTCCGTGCCGGGTGTCGATGACAGGCGTGCGCACGCGGCGCCCTTCCCCGCTTTCAAGACGCGCGGCGATCTCGTCCGCGCTGGCCGGGCCGTGCAGCGTTTTGGCGAGGAGATTCATCGTGCCGCCCGGCAGGACCAGGACCGCACCGCCCCAGCCGAACAGGCCCGTGACGACCGCATGGACCGTGCCATCGCCGCCGAACGTGGCGACAACCTCGACCCCTTCCTCATCCAGATCCGCCGCCTTGGGCGCGGGATCATCGGGGAAGTACAACGTGCGCGCGACATCGAAGCCCGCGGACTCCAGAGCCTGCTTCGCCTCGCGCTGGGTCTGCGCGTCGTTGCTGCCGCTTGCCGGATTGCACACCAGCCAGAGACGCCGCGCCTTTGCGCCGCCGGGCGTTGAATCGTCGGGTTGCGCTACGTCGGCGGGTGTCTGCGATGCCTGTTCCATGCTTGGCGAAAAGCCCCGTACGCCCCCCGGTTCCCGACCTACAGACGCTCGGTGACAATCAGCCAGGCGGCAACGCCGTTGACGAGCGAATAGACAAGGTAGAGCAGCGCCCAGCCCTGCGATCCGGCCGAGACCATCAGCAGCGCGCCCAGCAGCATCACGAACTCGACGATAAGACTGGCCCGCCCGCCCAGCGACTTCAGCAGCCAGGGGACCTGCGCGAGCATGGGATGCCCGCTTTCCAGGACGGCCTTGTGGGCGGCGAAGTTGATCACGCCCAGACAGAAGACGACGAGAACGGCAATGGTCACATCGCGCAGCCTAACGCGGCTTGCGCCCCGATGCCAATCCCCCTGCATGGGGGCCTGCACCGGGGCCCTGCACGCCCCTTGCGAATCAGGTCCTGCGAGTCGCCGCCTTGCGCAGGCATCCCCGCATTTGCGCGGGCTCCGGCCCATGCCGTTCGTCGACTACAAACGTCGTTTGTCCGCTGCCCTTGCCTTTGGTCGACCTTGGACGACCCACCATAGATGCCCGCGTGAAGGGGGGCCGGGATGGGTGCAGAAGAAACTCAACGAGCCGGCCGACACACACATCGCGGACCTGCTCACCATAGGAGGAAACACGATGTTCACGAAGACTGCCCTTTTCGCCGCTGCCCTTGTTGGTCCCGCTGCCATGGTCGGCCTCGCCGCTACCGCCACTCCCGCCGCTGCGCAGGAAAGCATCCCCACCGCGACCGTCTACTACACCGACCTCGACCTCAGCACGGTCGAAGGCCAGGAGACCCTGGAGCGCCGCCTCGTGAAGACGGCCCGCAAGGTTTGCCGGATGGACGAACGCGCGGTCGACTCCTTCCTGCCCAGCTCCTCGTCGCAGGCCTGCTACCGCAAGGCCACCGAGAAGGTCGACGGCCAGATCGCGGCCGCCATGCGCGACCAGGAAAAGGCCCAGCGCTACGGCGGCTGATCCCCCATCCCCGAGGTCCCATAAGAAGAAATGACCCGGATACCGACTTGGTGGGCTGCCTCTGGCGGCCCGCCTCTTTGTGTGTGCGGGGTACAGGAAAAGAGAGATTTCCGAGGGCCATCGCTCTCGGGCTCCCAAAACTGTCGACCTCACCTCACACACGCGACGGTATCTGAGAGAAATGAGGTCGCCCGTTCTGGGGTCAAGGGGCGATGGCCCGTTGAATCAATACCTTCTTCCTGAGCCCAGGATCAGCGCCCCGCCATCTTCTTCACCTCGGGCAGGTACGTGCGCCCGATGCGCAGGCTGTCACCGCTCGTCGTTTCGACCGACCACACGCCCAGGCCCTCGTGCTTGAGGCCGGTCACGTGGTCGCGGCGCAGGATGTGGCTGCGGTGGATGCGAATGAAGCGCGCCGGGTCGAGCCGCTCCTGCAGGCTGGTGATGGTCTGGAGCAGGAGATAGCTCTGCTCGCCCACGTGGAGGCGCACGTAGTCACGCTCGGCATCGATGCGCTGCACATCGTCGGCGGGCACGCGCACCAGTTCGGAGCGGTGCGGCACCCAGAATTCCTCCAGCCAGTCGCTCCTGGGCTCGGTGCGTTCGCCGCGCCGGGCAATGACGCGCCCGATCGCGCGTTCCAGCCGCTCGGGCGTCACGGGCTTGAGGACATAGTCCACCGCGTCGAGATCGAAGGCCTCGACCGCGAATTCGTCGTGCGCGGTGACGAAGATCACCGCGGGCGCATTGTCCTGGCGCGCCAGACGCCGCGCGACGGTCAGTCCATCGGTCTCGGGCATGGTGAGATCGAGCAGCAGAAGATCGGGATGCAGCGCCTCGCACAGGCGCAGCGCGGCCTCGCCATCGCTGGCCGTGCCGACCACCGAGACCGAACCCAGCCGCGAGCAGATCACCTGCATGCGCTCCACCGCCAGCGGCTCGTCGTCCACGATCAGGGTGCGCAGCGGCGCACTGGTCACGGTGTCGTTGGCACCATTCGGCATGGCGTTGCTATCCGTCAAATCTCGTCTCCCTCGCCCCGGCTGCTCCCTGTTCGGTCTCCAGCGGCAGGTCGAGGACGGTCGCAAAGCCCCCCTCCTCCTGCGGACCGTAGGCCAGCCTGGCCGTATTCGCGTAGCGCGCGCGCAAGCGATCGCGCACGTTGGTCAATCCGATGCCGCACCCGTCGGCCTTGTTCAAGGGCACGCCGGGGCCATCGTCGCACACGGTGAGCACAAGGCGATCGGCCTCACCGTCTTCCCCTTCGCCGCGCCGGGCCGAGATCGTGATCGTGACCGGACGCTGCGTGGCCGCGACCGCGTACTTCACCGAGTTCTCGACCAGCGGCTGCAGGATCATGCCCGGTACCATCGCATCGGCGACGTCCTCGTCAATCGTGAAGTGAGTCTGCAAACGATTAGGGAAACGTACCCCCTCGATCGAGAGGTAGAGCTTCTGCATCTCGATCTCATCCAGCAGGCGCATGTCGTTGGTGGGATCGCCGTTCAGCGTGCGGCGGTAGAAGGTCGAGAGCGTCTGGATCATCGTCTCGGCCGCCTCCTGGCGCCCGGTCATGACCAGCGCGGAGAGCGAGTTCAGCGTATTGAACAGGAAGTGCGGATTGACCTGGTAGCGCAGCGAGCGCAGCTCGGCCGCTTCGGCGGCGCGGCGGTACTCGCCCTCGCGCCGCTCGGCCGCGCGCGCCTCTTCCGCCTTGGCGAGCGCGAAATAGAGTGCGGCCCAGGCCAGGACGAGGAAGTAGCGCCCGAAGGTCGTGTCGGCCATGCCCGCCCAGCGCCCGAACAGGGTGTCACGCGCGCCGCCGTTGGTGCGGATGGTAATCCCCCCTTCCGCGCCGGGCATGATACCCGCCGACGCAGGGCCCCGGCCGGTATCGTCCAGCAGCGGTCCTGCATCATCGCTCATGCCGGGGACGACATCGGGCACGGCCGAGCTCGTGACGGGAGGGGCGGGCGGCGCCTCCTGCTGGTCCGTTTCGCGCGAGGACGACTTGGGCAGATCAACAAGGATGTTCCCCGCCTCATCCTGCATCACGCGGACCTTGCCCGGATCGATCTGGGTCAGACCTTCCTTGTCGGCCGTCTTCATCGCCATTTCCAGGTCGGCAAAGACCATTGCGTTGATGAGACTGAGCAGCAGGGCAAGCGGCAAGGCGCCCACCAGCACGATCACCAGGCGCACCAGGTTCGACTTGCGGTCGAGCATCTGGAGCAGCGGCCAGACCGCGGCCATGACCATCATCGAGAGCAGACAGATCGTCAGCCTTCGCGAGATGATCGGCCAGGCGAAATCGAAGCCCATGAAGGCCCCGCGCAAGGTCGCGACGATGAAATAGCACGCCCAGAGCGCTGCCAGCGAAAGCAGCACCATGCGCGCAGGAACGCGTGGATTTTCAGATACGATGGCCATTGTTCCCCTGCCTTAGCCCCGGCAGGTGCAATCAGGCCAGTTCCCCGGTCGGTTCGCAATGGCTTTTTGTCGAGAGGTGTGCGGATCGTCCGGCAGAAGCCGGAAAGTCATAGAGTTCCGAGGGCCATCGCCCTCGGGCTCCCCGAACTGTCTACCTCACCTTGCGCACGCCGCGTTGCGTGAGAAAGGTGAGGTAGACCGTTTTGGGGTCAAGGGGCGATGGCCCCATGAATATTTGCCCCTGACAGCAAAACGGGCGGGTCAGCTTGCGCCGCCCGCCCGTCTTCAGGTTCGCAAAGGTTCTCCCGCTCAGTCGGCGAGCAGGTGCTCCTTGGCGATCTTTTCCTGCCACACCAGCGGGGCGAGCTGGTGGACGTTCTTGCCTTCGGAATCGACCGCCACGGTCACCGGCATATCCTCGACGGTGAACTCGTAGATCGCTTCCATGCCCAGGTCCTCGAAGCCGACGACCTTGGCTTCCTTGATCGCGCGGGACACGAGGTAGGCCGCACCGCCAACCGCCATGAGGTAGGAGGATTCGTGCTTGGCGATGGATTCGGTCGCGGCGGGTCCGCGCTCGGCCTTACCGACGCACGCCAGGAGGCCCTGCTCGAGCATGGTGTCCATGAACTTGTCCATGCGCGTGGCGGTGGTCGGGCCAGCCGGGCCGACGACTTCGTCGCGCACCGGGTCGACGGGGCCCACGTAGTAGATCACGCGGCCCTTGAAATCGACAGGCAGTTCCTCGCCCTTGGCGAGCATGTCCTGGATGCGCTTGTGGGCCGCGTCACGTCCGGTCAGCATCTTGCCGTTCAGCAGCAGGCGGTCACCCTGCTTCCAGCTCTTCACATCCTCGGGGGTGAGGGTGTCGAGATCGACGCGGATGGCTTCCTTGCTCGGCTTCCATTCCACCTGCGGCCAGTCGGCGAGGTTGGGCTTTTCGAGGTAGCTCGGGCCCGAACCGTCCAGCGTGAAGTGCGCGTGGCGGGTCGCCGCGCAGTTGGGGATCATCGCGACCGGCTTGTTCGCCGCGTGGCAGGGCCAGTCGAGGATCTTGACGTCGAGGATGGTGGCAAGGCCGCCCAGCCCCTGCGCGCCGATGCCCATCGCGTTGACCTTGTCGAAGATCTCGATGCGCAGCGCCTCGATGTCGTTCTGGGGGCCGCGCGCCTTGAGCTGGCCCATGTCGATCGGGTCCATCAGGCTCTGCTTGGCAAGCTTGACGCAGTGCTCGGCGGTGCCGCCGATGCCGATGCCCAGCATGCCCGGCGGGCACCAGCCCGCGCCCATCTGCGGCAGCATTTCGAGCACCCAGTCGACGATGTTGTCGCTGGGGTTCATCATCTTGAACTTGGACTTGGCTTCCGAGCCGCCGCCCTTGGCCGCCACGTCGACGGTGATCTTGTTGCCCGGAACCATCGAGACCGAGAGCACCGAAGGCGTGTTGTCCTTGGTGTTGCGGCGGGTGAAGGCCGGATCCGCCAGCACCGAGGCGCGCAGCTTGTTTTCCTTGTTGCCGTAAGCGCGGCGCACGCCTTCATCGACCACTTCCTGCAAGGAGCGGTCGCTCTCGAGGCGGCAGTTCTGGCCCCACTCGATGAAGACGTTGACGATGCCGGTGTCCTGGCAGATCGGGCGGTGGCCTTCGGCGCACATGCGCGAATTGGTGAGAATCTGCGCGATCGCGTCCTTCGCGGCGGGGCCCTGCTCGGCCTCGTAGGCCTCGCCCAGCGCGCGGATGTAGTCCATCGGATGGTAGTAGCTGATGTACTGGAGAGCGTCGGCGACACTTTCGATCAGGTCGTCTTCGCGGATAGTCACCATTTCGGCCATGGGATCAAACGCTCCTGTTGCGCGGTCCCGGACTTGGGACCTGTTGTGCTTTTGCGAGTTCCCATAGGCCGCGTGCCCCCCATCGTCAAAGCGTCAAGATGGATCGACCAGTGCCGTTCAAAGCACTTGAGCCCGAAGGCCTCCTTGGCCTAGAAGGCGCTTTGCAAAAGCCGACTTATCCGCGCGCATCTTCTGCCTGGGACCATCAGGCCCGACAGCCGCGCTTGCTTGAGGGATAGTGAACAGATGACCCTGACCGAGGACCGGTCCGCCACCGCGCCGAACGAAGCCCGCCGCGCGATGATCTCCAGCCAGCTGCGCACCAGCGGCGTCAACGAACCCTGGGTTCTGACCGCGATGGCGAGCGTCGCGCGTGAAGACTTCGTGCCCGCGGACTGGAAGGACGCCGCCTACATCGACCGCGCCGTGCCGCTGGGCGAAGGCCGTTTCCTGGCCGCCCCGCTGTTCTACGGCGCCGCGCTGACCGAGGCGGACCCGACCCAGGCGAAGAAGATCCTGCTGGTGGGCGATGCCAATGGCTACTACGCCGCCCTGCTGCGCACGCTCGTCGCCGAGTTCGACACGATCACCCCGGCACAGGCGCTCGAAGCCGGCCAGGGCGGCTACGACCTGATCCTGGTCGACGGCGCCGCCGAGGAACTGCCCGAAGCGCTCGTTGCCCGCCTGGACGATGAAGGCCGCGTGGTCACCGGGGAAATCCTGCGCGGCGTCTCGCGTCTCGCCGTGGGCGTCAAGACGGCTGGCCACCTGGCCCTCCTGCCCGTCCACGAGCAGGGCATTCCCGCCGTTCCCGAATTCGCAGCGCCCAAGCGCTGGAGCTTCTGACCATGTCCCGGCTCGCGCGGCGTGCCGGGATGATGACAGGCGCTGCACTGGTCAGCCTCGCCGGGGTACTTCCGGCGCGGGCCGATACCTTGCGCGAAGCTCTCGTCCAGGCCTACCAGACCAACCCGACGCTGGAAGCGGCCCGTTCCGGCCAGCGCGGCGTGGACGAGAACGTGGCGATTGCCCGCGCAGCCGGCCTTCCCAGCGCCAGCGTCTCGGGCACCTACACCGAGTTCGTGGTGACCAGCCGCACCTCGTTCACCGCGCCTGAACGCCTCGTACAGGGTCAGGGCGATGTGCAGGTGCCGATCTATTCGGGCGGCGCGGTCAAGAACCGCGTCAAGGCCGCCAAGATCCGTGTGGGCGCGGGCCAGGCCGACCTGCGCGCCAGCGAAAGCCAGCTCTTTGCCAACGTGGTCGCGGCCTACATGGACGTGATCCGGGGCGAGGCGCTGGTCGGGCTCAACCGCAAGAACGTCGCGGTGCTGGAGGTCAACCTTCAGGCCACGCGCGACCGTTTCGAGATCGGCGATGTCACGCGCACCGATGTCGCGCAGTCGCAGTCGCGCCTGGCGCTGGCGCAGAGCAACGTGCTGAGCGCCGAAGCGACGCTCGCCGCCGCGCGCGAAACCTACATCCAGCTTGTCGGCAAGGCGCCCGAAGCGCTGGCCCCGCCTCCGCCTCTGCCCGGCCTGCCGGACGACGCGCGCGAGGCGGTGATGGTCGCGCTCGACAACAACCCCGCGCTGATCTCCGCACGGGAATCGAGCCGGGCGGCGGAAAAGGACATCGACGTCGCCGGGGCCGGGCGCCTGCCCACCCTCGCGCTGTTCGGGCGGGGCAGCTACAGCAACTACCTCGACACGCTGGGCGGCGTGGGCAGCAGCGCCGTGCCGCAGACCGACCGCCAGGCGCAGATCGGCGCGCAGGTCTCGATTCCCCTCTTCCAGGGCGGCCTTCCCGCCGCCCAGCGCCGCCAGGCTCAGGCCCAGGCCTCGGCCGCGCTCGAACAGGAAATCGCCGCCGAACGCGACGTGATCGCGCAGGTCCGCTCGGCCTTCACCGCCTACCGAGCCGCGCTCGATCTCATCGAATCCTCGCAGGTCGCCGTCGATGCCAGCGAACTCAGCCTAGAGGGCGTGCGCGCCGAAAACTCGGTGGGCAACCGCACGATCCTCGACATTCTTGATGCCGAGCAGGAATACCTGAACGCGCAGACCGATCTCGTCACCGCACAGCGCAATTCCTACGTGGCCGGCTTCACTCTGCTGGCCGCGATGGGCCGCGCCGAAGCGCGCGATCTCAACCTCGAAGGCGGCATTCTCTACGACCCTGAGGTCAATTACGAGCGCGTCCACGACAAGATCTTTGATTGGGAAAGCGACCCCGCACCTGTGGCCCGTTCGACGCGCACCGTTGACACGCCGGTCCAGGACGGCGACATTCCGGAAAGCTAGATCTACCGCGCGCCCGACTCGAGGGCCTGCTTTTTAAGGGTTTTTACGAGATGGGTCACAACGGCGAACCTTCGGTCGAGGAGATTCTCCAGTCGATCAAGAAGGTGATCGCGCGCGAGACGCTCTCGGGCATCGGGGCCAATGCGCAAGGCGCACGCGCCCATGCCGCGCCCGAACCGACCCCTGTGTCCCGCTACGAGGAATCGGTGCTCGAGCTCGACGAGGCCGAAGCGCTCGCCGACGATGCTCCGCAGACCCCGCCCGCCCGGGACGACACGTCGCTGCTCCAGCCGCAGAGCCGCAAGTCGATGCAGGATTCGCTCGCCGCTCTGGCGATGATGTCCGAACCCGGCATGAAGCCGCGCATCGTGCGCTCGGGCGAAACCTCGCTCGAAGACCTCACGCGCGAACTCCTGCGCCCTGCGCTCGCCGAATGGCTCGACCGCAACCTGCCCCCGATGGTCGAGCGCCTCGTCGCCGACGAGATCGCGCGCATCGTCGGCAAGAAGGTCTGATCAGGCCAGTAGGGCAGGGCTAGAGCGCCTTCAGGGGCTGGACCTGGGCCTTGGTACTTCCTACCTGATCGGCCATGGCCAAACCTGATCCCGCGCTGCTCGATGCCAGCCGTTACCCCTTTCACCACGAGATCGTCCCGCGCTTTGCCGACCTCGATCTCAACCGGCACATCAACAACGTCACCATGGCGGCCTACATCGAGGACGCGCGCGTGCGCTTCTACGAGGCCTCGGGCTACCGCAAGCACCTGACCGGGCTCAGCACGATGGTGGTCAGCCTCAACCTCGAATATCTGAACCAGACGCACTATCCCGACCCGGTGACCATCGCCTGCGCGGTCGAACGTGTCGGGCGCACCTCCATGACCATGATTCACGTCGTCACCCAGAACGAGGTCCCCGTGGTCTTCTCGCGCTGCGTGACGGTAGCGGTTGACGCTTCGGGGCAGACGGTCGCCATTCCCGAACTTCTCAACGAATGGACACTGCGCCCGTGAGCGCGAGCGAGGCCGAGCTTCGCATCGCGCGCGCCGCGCTCGCCAAGGCGGGGGGCGAGGATATCTCGCGCCACATCTTCCTGTGCGCCGAGCCCCAGAAGGCCAAGTGCTGCCCGCCCGAGAAGGGCGCAGCCGCCTGGAAGTACCTCAAGAAGCGCCTGAAGCAGCTGGGTCTCGAAGGGCAGGGGGGCATTGCCCGTTCCAAGGCCGATTGCCTGCGCATCTGCACTGCGGGGCCCGTCGCGGTCGTCTGGCCCGACGGGGTCTGGTACCATTCGTGCACCGAGGAGGTGCTGGAAGAGATCATCCAGGAGCACCTCGTCGCCGGCCGTCCGGTCGAGCGCTACCGTCTGCGCCCTCCCGAGAAGGCCTGAAGCCAGTCCTCAGGGCGCGTTGCGCTCATCCTCCAGGGGATCGACGATCGATTCGTCGTGCCCCGTGCCGCTCGACAGGAACGCGAGGCCCATCAGCGCCGAGGCCAGCAACATCGTGAATCCCACGCCCAGCGCGGCGGCGATGTAGAAGTGGATCGAGACCGCGCCGTTGGAACGGTAGAGCAGGTAGATCGCGGCCGCGACGAAGCCGACCGTGACCAGCATCATCCAGCGCATGATGCGCAGGTACCGCGCCCAGGCGTGCGCGGCCTTCTCGGGATCGTCGAGGGGGGAAGGGGGGACCATGGGCCACCTCTGCGCCTTTGGTGGGCCCTCTGCAAGTGGAAGCAGGCCAGAAGAATGATTCCGAAGGCCATCGCCCTCGGGCTCCCAGAACGGTCAACCTCACCTTACACACGCCATGTTGGCCAAGTGCGCTGCGGCTGACAGTTCTGGGGTCAAGGGGTAATAACCCCTTGAATCACTATTTCCTTTTTACCCCTTATACTTCTCTATCCGGCAATCCTAAGCGTCACCCCGGGAAAGCTCCGCAAGTAGTAGGCGGCCGCGGCCTGTGGTATTCTCTTTGCGCCGGTCCAACGAGTCCGGCGCCGTCGCTCACGAACAGGGAGAGCAGGATGACGATTGAAAGGATACTCGAAGGCCGCCACGACATTGTAACCTGCCCCGCCTCGGCCACGGTGCGTGAGGCGGCCGGGCTTCTTGCCGAGCGCCGCATCGGCGCGATGCCGGTGATGGACGGCGAGTCCATTGCAGGCATCTTTTCCGAGCGCGACGTGCTCTACCGCCTGCGCGAATTCGGCGCAGAACTCCTCGACAAGCCCGTGCGCGAGGTGATGACCGCGCCCGCCGTCACGGTTGATCCCACCACCTCAGCCATGACCGCACTGGCGATGATGACCAAGCGCCGCATCCGCCACCTGCCGGTGGTCGAAGGGGGGCGCATGGTCGGCTTCGTCTCGATCGGCGACATCGTGAAGTACCGGATCGACAAGGTCGAAGGCGAGGCTGCGGCACTGCGCGACTACATCCAGATGGCCTGATCCGTCCTCTGCAGGGCTCCTGGGGGCAGGGGCCCTGACACGATCCGGGAATCCGCATGCGATTCCCGGACCTTGCCCGCAACCTCGCGCAGCGAACTTGTCGGCACGGCCGCGCAGGCCTACATTGGGGGCATGGAAAACACCGCAATCACTCTCAGCCCGTCCGCCGCCGCCCGTGTCGCCACGATCGCGCAGAAGCAGGACAAGCCCGCGATCCTGCGGCTGTCGGTCGAGGGTGGGGGCTGTTCGGGCTTCCAGTACAAGTTCGGCCTGGCCGAGACTCCCGACAGCGAGGACTGCGTGGTCGAGACCGATGGGGTGCGTCTGGTCGTCGATCCGGTCAGCCTCGACCTCGTCAACGGCTGCGTGGTCGACTACGTCGAATCGCTCGGCGGCGCGGCCTTCCGAGTCGAGAACCCGATGGCCGCCGCAGGTTGCGGCTGCGGCTCCAGCTTCAGCATCTGATCCCCAAGTTCCGGTTCGAACGAATGTGCGCGCCCTGCGCGTGCGCATAGCGGCGGACAAGCGCGCCGCGCAGGCCAAAAGGCACGGCGCGGGCCTTGACGTGCGCCCCTCCTCCTGCCGAGAAGGCGGGCCATGAAAATCGCCAGCTTCAACATCAACGGCGTCAAGGCACGCCTGCCCCGCCTGCTCGAATGGCTCGCCGAGACGCGCCCTGCCGTGGCTTGCCTCCAGGAGATTAAGTCGCAGGATGAAGGCTTCCCGATCGCCGAGTTCGAGAAGCTGGGCTACAAGGGCATCTGGCATGGCCAGAAGAGCTTCAATGGCGTGGCCATCCTGGCCGACGGGGAAATGCCGGTCGAGGTGCAGCGCGGGCTTGCGGGCGAGCCGGAGGACGACCATTCGCGCTATATCGAAGCCGACGTCTTCGGTATCCGCGTGGCCGGTATCTACCTGCCCAACGGCAACCCTGTTCCCGGCCCCAAGTTCGACTACAAGCTGCGCTGGATGCAGCGCCTGCGCGAACGCATGGCCCAGATCCGCGCCGAGGAAGTGCCCGCCATCGTCACCGGCGACTTCAACGTCATCCCCTTCGACCGCGACATCTGGTCACCGCCCGCAATGGCGAGCGATGCGCTGATGCAGCCGGAATCGCGCGATGCCTACTTCCGCCTGCTCGGCGATGGCTGGACCGACGCGATCGCGACGCACAACCCGCAAGGCGGCGTATGGACCTACTGGGACTACCAGGCAGGCGCCTGGCCGCGCGACCATGGCTTTCGCATCGACCACGCGCTGCTCTCGCCCGAACTGGCCGACCGGCTGGTCGCCTGCGGCGTCGACAAGGCGCACCGTGGCCGGGAGAAGGCTAGCGACCATGCTCCGGTCTGGGTGGAGCTGCGCGACGCCTGATAGCGTCTGCACCGGACACACGAAGGCCGGGAAGCGCATAAGGGCGCTCCCCGGCCTTTCTCAGCCCACTAGAGGGCTCAGCGGTAGAAGATGTGGTTGTCGACGCGTGCGAGGCGCGCGTGACCCCAGCGCGGCGAGATACGGGCCGCGTGGAAGAACAGCGCGCCCTTGGCCGGATTGTCCCAGCCATCCGCCGCGGCAATGCGCGCGACCGCAACGGCACGCTTCCAGGCGGCCGAACGCTCGGGGATATGGGGCAGGCGGCCACGGCGCACGAACGAGAACTGCGAACGCTGCAGCACGACCGAGCAGTAGCTGTCGGGGAAGCGGTCGGAGTTGGCGCGGTTGATGACCACGCGCCCCACGGCCAGCTGGCCTTCGAGCGACTCGCCACGCGCCTCGAAGTAGATCGCACCGGCCAAGCAGCGCATATTGCGGCTCAGCTTGGCGGGCGCATCCTGCATGGCCACGAGCTGGGCCAGCGTCTCGGCGGTGTCATCGCCCGAAACCTCGGTGCCGCCGCTCGCGGGGAGCGTCTGGACCACCGGCTCGGCCACGAACGCGACGTCGCTGGAATCGGAAGAGGGAAGGGCAGAGGCGTCCTCAGCCTCCACCACGGGGTTCTGATCGAGTGCCGGGACCGGCTGATGATCGGACGCGGCTGCACCCGAACCCTGGGTGCTTACGACAGCAGTGACAACTGATGCGGCCAGCGCCACCGCGCTCGCCCACTCAAGCTTCGTACCCATCAAGACAAAATCTAATGCGGTGAACGGTCCGACACAGGTTGGAACGAAGTGGCTGCGAAAGCCGTTACATCTTCGTTCGGACCTGCCGACGATTCCCCGTCTGCGTGCTAGCCGGATGTGCCGAAATGCCACCGGGCCGCGTTCGCCTTTGCGGGGCGCCCTTTAGCTTGCAAGGCTTGCAAGTCAACCCAAAAAGCTACTCAGCTTCGATGAAACGCACCCCATCGGCGATGTCCAGTTCCACGATCCAGAGGTCCGGGTCCTGCTCCCCGCGGCGCTCGAGAAATTCGGAAAATTCCCAAGGATTTTCAGGATCTTGTTCGCGCGACAGGGTCCATTTTCGGGTCCCGTCAAGCTGTGGCATGCGCTCGTAAGCCCTTGAATCGCGGCCTCTTTCGACAAGCACGACCATGAGCGTTCCGGCGTCGCGCTCGCCCTTGTTGAGCACCATGCCGAAGCCCCCTTCCGACTCGATTCGCCGGATCAGGGCGGAGACTTCCATGTGGGCCGGGAGACGCGCATCCATAGGGCTCAGTCCTTGCTGGCGGTGTGGTAGCCAGGCAGGCCCGAAAGCGCGATGCGCGAGCGCATGAAGGTACCGCTGCCCCGGCCAACCTCATCGCCCGCCTCGTCGATCAGGCGCGATTCCGCCACGAACACCCGGCGCCGACCACTGATCCAGGTGCCCTCGGCCACCAGGCGGCCGCCCGTGACCGGCTTGGTCAGGTGCAGGTTGAAGGCGGTAGTCAGCAGGAAACGGTCCGAGACGAGCGTATTGGCCGCGTAGAAGGCAGCATCGTCGAGCATCTTGAAATAGATCGTGCCATGCGCCGCGCCCCCTGCGTGGAAGACCTCGGGACGGACATCGAAAAGGATGCGCGCACGGCCCTCGCCCGGAATTTCGAGACGCGAGGCGAATGTCTGGTTGATCGCTGCCGAGGCGTAGAGGCTTTCCAGCCCGCGCCAGTGGAGATTGGCTCCCGGGGGATTGCCGCTGGCCCCGGCCTCGGGGCCACGCTCAGGCGGCATCGCGGTCAAGGACGTTGCTGAGAAGGGCGTAGATGGCCTCAGGGCCGGTCGCCTCGACCAGCGTGGCGTGCATGCGTTCATCGCGCATCATGCGCGAGATGGCGGCCAGGGCGTGAAGGTGCGTGGCGCCTGCGCCCAGCGGCGAAAGCAGACCGAAGACGAGATCGACCGGAAGACCATCGGCCGATTGGAACTCGGCCGGGGATTCCAGCCGGATAAAGGCCGCAACGGGGCGCTTGAGGCCCTCGACGCGGGCGTGCGGGATCGCGATGCGGCGCCCGAACCCGGTGCTGCCCAGCTGCTCACGTTCCAGCAGCGCGCCCAGGACATGCGCCTCGTCGAGTTCATAGACCTCGGCAAAGAGCCCGGCGAGATGCTTGAGAATGGCGTCCTTGCCCTCCACGTCGATCGACGTGACTGCGGCCGGAAGCAAAGTGAAAAGACTGGTCATTGCAGATAAGATCGCGGTCGTGTGACCACTCTTCCGTCCCGTTTATGCACGATCAGCCCCCGAATGCTCGGGGGCTGCCGAATTTCCGCGAAGTGGAAATTGCGGGCTCGCGCTGTGCGTCAGGCCGGCTCAACCCACCCGATCGAGCCGTCGCCGCGGCGGTAAACCATATTATGACGGCCCGTGCCAGCGTTTTTGAAAAAGAGCGCCGTGGTGTTGCGCAAGTCCAGCATCATCACCGCATCCGACACCGTGGCCTCGGGAATGTCGACCCGGGTTTCGGCGATCACGACGGGGGCATCGGTGTCGATATCCTCTTCCTGCTCGCTCGGGGCTTCCTCGAAGATGGTGTAGGCCGCTTCCTCGACGATCGACCCATCGGCCATGGCCATCGCGTGCGCGGCCTGCTCGGAACGGTCGGTAAGGCGGCGCTTGTAGCGGCGCAGCTGCTTGTCGATCTTCTCGGCCGCCTGGTCGAGCGCGACATGCGCGTCATGGGCGATGCCGGTGCCCTTGAGCACGAGATTCTGCATGGCGTGCATGACAATGTCGCAGCGGAACGCTCCGGCCGGGGCACGCCCGAAAGTCACCTGTGACGATATGGCCCTGTTGAAGTACTTTTCGATGATCGCCGTCAGCCGTTCGTTGGCGTGGATCTGCAGGGCCTCGCCGGTTTCGACTTGATGACCGGAGACACGGATATCCATGGGCGAATACTCCTCTTTTCTATCGTTATCAGGCACCCCAAAGCGGGGTATCGACCGACTTCAGAAACTCCGCGTGCGCGGAAAGTTCCTCATCGGTGGCCGCGTGGGGACGCGGCTGTCGGAAGGGACGATCCTTTCGTGTGAGGACCTTGGTTTCCGACACGATCTCAGTTGTTTGTGCGACCAGTTCGAGACCTATCTGGCGGCCGCCCCGCAGCTCCACATAGACCTGCGCCAACAATTCGGCGTCTAGGAGAGCGCCGTGCTTGGTGCGATGACTTCGATCAATTCCATAGCGCGAGCACAGCGCATCGAGCGAAAGTTTCGCGCCCGGGTGCTTGGCCTTGGCCAGCACGATGGTGTCGACCATGCGATCAAGGTCGATCGCACGGTGTCCGGCCATCGCCAGCTCGGCGTTGATGAAGTTGAAGTCGAAGGTCGCGTTGTGGGCGACCATCGGGCTGTCCTGGACGAAGTCGAGAAACTCCTGCGCGCACTCGGCAAAGAGTGGCTTGTCGGCAAGGAAGGCTTCGGACAGGCCGTGGACCGCCTCGGCCTCGGCGGGCATCGAGCGCTGGGGGTTGAAATAGGCGTGGTAGGAATTGCCCGTCTCGACCCGGTTGATCATCTCGACACAGCCGATCTCGACCATACGGTCCCCGTTCTTGGGGTCAAAGCCGGTGGTCTCGGTATCGAAGATAATCTCGCGCATCTTATCTCATATCTGCCTCACAGAGCCCGGGCGCAAGGTCTGAACAGCGATTATTCTGCACCGCCGAGCGCCGTGACGAGGGCGTGCACCTGCGCGCGCGTTTCCTCCAGGCTGGTTCCGGTATCGATCACGTGATCGGCGCGCGCGCGTTTCTCCGCGTCAGGCACCTGAAGTTTCAGAATCCTCTCGAACTTTTCCTCGTTCATCCCCGGCCGGGCCAGCACGCGTTCGCGCTGGATATCGGCCGGAGCGGACACGACCGCAACCGCGTCCACGTCCCGGTATCCGCCCTTTTCGTAAAGGAGCGGTATATCGAAGACCACGAAGGGGCACCCGAGATTGGCCGCGACGAACGCCTCGCGCCGAGTCGCCACGGCGGGATGGACGATGGCTTCGAGTCGCGCGAGCGCCTCGGTATCGCCGAACACCGCCGCGCCCAGCGCCGCGCGGTCCACTCCGTCCGGCCCGGTCGTGCCCGGAAAAGCGGACTCGATGGCACCCAGCAGTTCGCCGCCCGGGCCCTGCAGGGCATGGACCTCGGCGTCCGCATCGAAGACCGGCACGCCTTCGTCGCGAAACATGCTCGCCACGGTCGACTTGCCCATGCCGATCGATCCGGTCAGGCCCAGGAAGCGGGGTCGTGCCATGGCGGTGTCCTCTCCTTGTGGCGGCACCAGGGTGTCAGGCCAGAATCCGCGCGCGCAGTTCCTCGTCGTCCTCGCGCGGAGGCTTGGCGCCGAAGAAGCGTTCGAAGGCGACGTCCGCCTGGCCGATCAGCATCGAGAGCCCGTCGACGGTGGCAAAGCCAGCCTCCTGCGCCGCTGTCAGAAAATCGGTCTCGAGCGGGCTGGTGACGATGTCGTAGACCACCGAGGCGGGCGGTGCGTGGCTGAAATCGAAGGCGAGCGGGGGCTGTCCGGTCATGCCCAGCGGACTGGCGTTGACGATGAGGTCGAAACAGCCCTGCCGGTCATCAAAGGCAAAGTCGGTGGCATCGGCGAAATGGTCGAGGGCGATGGCGTGGTGCTCCCCCTCGGGGTCGAGCTCGTCCAGCATCGCGCGCGCTTTTTCCGGATTGCGTCCGGCCAACACGATGGTGAAGTGCTCGCGCGCCAGTGCGGCAACGATGGCCCGCGCCGCGCCGCCGGTCCCCAGCACGCGCGCCATGCGGAAGAGGTGAGTCTTGTCGAGCGTGGCGCGCAGCGGCTCGAGAAAGCCCGGCGCATCGGTGTTGGTGCCCGTCAGCGTGCCGTCATCCTCGCGCACGATAGTGTTCACCGCGCCAATAGACTCGGCAATCGGCTCCAGTCGGTCGAGCAGTGGCAGGACTGCCAGCTTGTGCGGCATGGTGACGTTGCAGCCGCGCCAGAGCGGATCGCCCCTCCGACGCGCCAGATAGTCCTCCAGGTCTTCAAGGCGGACATGGCAATGGTCATAGCGCGCGGACAGCCCCAGCTTCTCGATCCAGAAGCCGTGAATCACGGGCGACTTGGATTGGGCAATCGGATCGCCGATCACTTCGGCATAGGGCAGCGCGTCTGCCTCGTTCGTCATGCTTGTACTCATCGCTCCAGGACTCCCATGCGGCGCAGTGCCGCCTGTACCTTGAGCAGCGGCATGCCCAGGATCGTGAAATAGTCGCCCGCGATCTCCTCGAAGATCTGCACGCCGCGCCCCTCGATGCGAAACACGCCGACACACCCGGCCACTTCGGGCCACTCGGCCGCAAGATAGGTCTCGATGAAGGCCTCGGAGAGAGGGGCGACATGAAGACGCGCCTCGGCAGCTTCGGACCAGAGCACCTCGCCCCCGCGGGCGAGCGCGGCCGCGCTGTGAAGGTGCATCACCTTGCCCGAGAAGAAGCGCAGATGGGCCGCGGCGGCCTCGCGGTCGGCCGGCTTGTCGAAGCGCATGTCGCCGCACACCACGAGTGAATCGCTCCCCAGCACCAGTTCGCCCGGGTTCGCCTGCGAAACGGCAAGTGCCTTCTCGCGCGCCAGGGCCAGGGCGATTTCGGGGGCAGGGGCCCCGCCAAGTGACGCTTCGAGCGCCCGCTCGTCGATATCGGCGGGCTGGGCGGTGAAGGCGATATCGGCCGCCTCGAGCATGGCGCGCCGCGAGGCGCTCTTGGATGCAAGCAGGATCATGGGTATTTTCGCAATGAGTGAGTCAGGGATAGCAACGCCAGGGTCAGATCGGCTTCGGGCCGACCTGGCCGGTCCGACCGGCCGCCTTGCGTTCGTTGTGCAGGTTGATGACCGCGGCCGCCGTCTCCTCGATCGAACGGCGGGTGACATCGATCACCGGCCAGGAATTGTCCGCGAACATACGCCGGGCATATTTCACTTCGCTTTCGACCTTCTCGCTCTGGACGTAGTCGGTGTCGGGCGACTGGCTGAGCGAAAGAAGACGGTTGCGGCGCACCTGGATCAGGCGCTCGGGCGCGGTCGTCAGGCCCACCACCAGCGGACGCTTCAGGCCATAGAGAGAAGGGGGAGGAGGGCTCTCGGGCACGATGGGAATGTTCGCCACCTTGAAGCCACGGTTGGCAAGGTAGATCGAGGTCGGCGTCTTGCTCGTGCGCGAGACGCCCGCGAGCACGATGTCGGCTTCCTCCCAGTCCTCCCAGGCGATGCCGTCGTCGTGCGCGATGGTGAATTGAATCGCGTCCACGCGCGCGAAGTAGGCGTCATCGAGGCGGTGCTGGCGGCCCGGACGGCCCTTGGCTTCCTGGCCCAGAAGTGCCTCGAGCGCATCGGTCACCCCGTCGAGTACGGCGATCGCGGGCAGGCCCAGCTTCTGGCAGGTCTCTTCCAGGCGGCTGCGCGTGTTCTCGTTGACGAGGGTATAGAAGACGAGCCCGGGGTTTGTGGAAATCTCCCCCATGATCCGGTCGAGGTGCTGCTGCGAACGGACCATCGGCCAGAAGTGCCGCAGCACTTCGGTATCGTCGAACTGCGCGAGCGCCGCCTTGGCGATCATCTCGAGCGTTTCGCCCGTGGAATCCGAAAGAAGATGGAGGTGAAAACGCGCCATGACGGCTAGGCAAGGTCCTTTGCGGGGCACTTCGGGAGCCGGGGCCCCGTGGGACAGCCCTGTGGATAGAGGGGCCATAAACCACGGGATAGCTTCGGTGACAACTCGCGAGGCACTTATCCTCCCCAGTGCCCCGGATTCGCTCCTCCACTTCTGGACAGGCTCTCGGAATCTTCCACACCCTGTGGATAGGGCGGATAATGAATCTTTGACTCCGGAGTCAGGAAGAGTCGTTCGGACTCATTCGCCCTGTTCATCCGGGGACAATTCGGGCATTGCCCGCCAATCCCCGATATCCACAGGGCCAACAGACTCCATCAACCTTTTATAAAAATTCTAAATTTTTTTGTTCGGAACGGAAAAGAACGCGATGCCTGGTCTCCTTCTCGACACTCTGCGCGGCTCGAACACCGAGGAACGCCCGATCTGGCTGATGCGCCAGGCCGGCCGCTATCTCCCGGAATACCGCGAGTTGCGGGCCGAAAAGGGCGGCTTCCTGGCGCTGGTTTATGACACCGATGCCGCCGCCGAGATCACGATGCAGCCGATCCGCCGTTTCGGGTTCGATGGCGCGATCCTGTTTTCCGACATTCTGATCGTACCGTTTGCGATGGGACAGGACCTCACCTTCGTGGCAGGTGAGGGTCCCAGGCTTTCTCCACGCCTTGTGGATAGTGCCCTGAGCGCCCTGGAAGCGGTCCCTGAGCGTCTGGCGCCTATCTACGATACCGTGCGCAAGGTTCGGGCCCAGCTTGACCCTACCAAGACGATGCTCGGCTTCGCCGGGTCTCCCTGGACCGTGGCTACCTATATGGTCGCGGGTGAGGGGAGTCGGGACCAGGCAGAGACACGCGCGCTGGCCTATCGCGATCCCGAGGGCTTTCAGGCTATCGTGGAGGGTATAACCGAGGTCACCGTCGACTATCTCTCCGGGCAGATCGAGGCCGGAGCCGAAGCGATCCAGCTTTTCGACTCCTGGTCGGGGACTCTTTCCCCGTCGCAGTTCGAACGCTGGGTCATCGCGCCCAATGCACGCATCGTGAAGGAACTGCGCGCCCGCCATCCCGAGACACCTATCATCGGTTTTCCCAAGGGCGCGGGCGAGAAGCTGCCCGCCTATGCCCGCGAGAGCGGCGTCGACGCAGTCGGCGTGGATGAAACCATCGACCCGGTCTGGGCCGCGCGCGAACTGCCTGCCGGAATGCCGGTGCAGGGCAATTTCGATCCCCTCCTCGTGCTGGCGGGCGGAGACGAGCTGGAATCCGAGGCCCGGCGCGTTCTCGATGCCTTCGCGGACCGTCCCCATGTCTTCAATCTCGGACATGGAATCGGCCAGCATACCCCGATCGCGCACGTCGAGCGCCTTCTTTCCACCGTCCGGGCCTGGCGCCGCGCCTGATCTTTTCAGGCACGCGTCGAGCCCCTAGATAGCCGCCAACAGGGCACACGCTTTCAAGAGGGACGATTAAGGCTCATGGAGCAGATCTTGCAGACCACCTACCTCTGGCTGAAGGCCGGCCACATCATCTTCGTGATCTTCTGGATGGCCGGATTGTTCATGCTGCCGCGCTATTTCGTCTACCATCAGGAGGCCGAAGCCGGCTCGCCCGAAGAGGCGCGCTGGATCGATCGCGAGGCCAAGCTGCGCAAGATCATCCTCACGCCTTCACTCATCGCCGTGTGGGTCTTCGGGATCGCGCTGGCGACGGCCATGCACTACTGGTCCATGCCCTGGCTGCACGCCAAGCTGCTCTTCGTGGTGGCGCTCTCGGCCTATCATGGCTGGCTGGTGAGCTATGGCAAGAAGCTGGCGAAGGGACAGCGCGGGATGAGCGGCAAGGCGCTGCGCATGCTGAACGAGGTGCCCAGCCTCGTGGCGGTCGTCGTGGTGATCCTGGTGGTCGTCAAACCCTTCTGAGACTCCGAGAGATCCCGCTCACCGAAAAAGGCCCGGCGCGAAAGCCCCGGGCCTTTTTTCATACCAGTTTTCGATTCACCGCAGGGGAGTCCGGACTGGACCCGCATGAAGGCTGCGCGAGTCCATGACTCATTGACCGCAGGCCCGCAAAAGCCTATTTGCAGGCCCGTCCCGGCACAGGGCGGCGCCTTCAGCTCGCCTGCCCGGATCCGCTTTCCCCAAGCCCAATGATCCGCCCGGCCGACACTTTCTCTCTTTCCATTCGGAAACCACCAAGATGCACCTGAAAGAACTCAAGAAGAAGACGCCGGCCGAACTGGTCGCCATGGCCGAGGAAATGGGCGTCGAAGGCGCTTCCACGATGCGCCGCCAGGATCTCATGTTCGGGATTCTCAAGGAAGTCGCCGAGGACGGCGAAGAAATCATGGGCCTTGGCACTATCGAGGTGCTGCCCGATGGCTTCGGCTTCCTGCGCAGCCCCGAGGCGAATTACCTTGCCGGGCCCGACGACATCTATGTCTCGCCCAACCAGGTCCGCAAGTGGGGCCTGCGCACGGGCGACACCGTCGAAGGCGAAATCCGCGCCCCGCGCGACGGAGAGCGCTACTTCGCGATCACCAAGCTGACCAAGGTCAACTTCGACGATCCCGACGTCGTGCGCCACCGCGTCAACTTCGACAACCTGACCCCGCTCTATCCCGAACAGCGCCTGCAGCTCGACACCCTCGACCCCACGGTCAAGGACAAGTCGGCGCGCGTGATCGATCTCATCAGCCCGCAGGGCAAGGGCCAGCGCGCGCTGATCGTCGCGCCGCCGCGCACGGGTAAGACCGTGCTGCTGCAGAACATGGCCAAGGCCATCACCGACAACCACCCCGAGGTGTTCCTGCTCGTCCTCCTGGTCGACGAACGTCCCGAGGAAGTCACCGACATGCAGCGCTCGGTGAACGGCGAGGTGATCTCCTCGACCTTCGACGAACCGGCCCAGCGTCATGTGCAAGTTGCTGAAATGGTTATCGAAAAGGCAAAGCGACTGGTCGAGCACAAGCGCGACGTGGTCATCCTCCTGGACTCGATCACGCGTCTGGGCCGCGCCTACAACACCGTGGTTCCCAGCTCCGGCAAGGTGCTCACCGGTGGTGTCGATGCCAACGCCCTGCAGCGTCCCAAGCGCTTCTTCGGTGCCGCGCGCAACATCGAGGAGGGCGGCTCGCTCTCGATCATCGCGACCGCGCTTATCGACACCGGCAGCCGCATGGACGAGGTCATCTTCGAAGAGTTCAAGGGCACCGGCAACTCGGAAATCGTCCTGGATCGCAAGGTTGCCGACAAGCGCATCTTCCCGGCGCTTGACGTGGGCAAGTCGGGCACCCGCAAGGAAGAGCTGCTGGTTCCCAAGGACCAGCTCTCCAAGATGTGGCTGCTGCGCCGTATCCTGATGCAGATGGGCACGGTCGATGCGATGGAATTCCTGCTCGACAAGATGAAGGATTCCAAGACCAACGAGGACTTCTTCGCCACGATGAACCAGTAAAGCGGGTAACGGGGGCTTTCTTACGTGACTATCCTAGATGCCCTGGTCGCGTCCGGCTCGATTGGCGGGCCGGCCGAGATCTGGCAGCATATCGTGGCGGACTTCGCCAACATCACCGAGCCGGCGGCCCTCGCGGCCTTCGGCCAGGTGCTGATGATCGACCTCCTCCTGGCGGGTGACAACGCAATCGTCGTTGGCGCGCTGGCCGCGGGGCTTCCGGCTGCGGATCGCAAGAAAGTCATCCTGATCGGCATCGGCGCGGCCCTTGTCCTGCGTATCGTCTTCGCGCTCGCGGTGACGTGGCTGTTGGGGGTCGTCGGGCTGATCTTCGCGGGCGGTCTGCTGCTCCTCTGGGTGGCCTGGAAGTTCTGGCGCGAACTGCGTGAGGACGCAGGCCAGTCGACCGGTTCGCCCGAAATCGAGGGCGACCAGCATTCGGGTCTGAAGTCGGCGAAAAGCTTTGCAGGGGCCGCCTGGGCCGTTGCGGTGGCCGACGTCTCGATGAGTCTCGACAACGTGCTCGCCGTGGCAGGCGCCGCGCGCGAGCATCCGGGCATCCTGATTGTCGGCCTGCTGCTCTCGGTCGTGCTGATGGGCGTCGCTGCGAACTTCATCGCTCGCTACATCGAGCGCTACCGCTGGATTGCCTACATCGGGCTTGCAGTCATCCTCTACGTGGCTTGCAAGATGATCTACGAAGGCTGGATCGATCCGCAGTTGGGGATCGTCTCGCTGGTCTGACCAAAAAGGCCCGGAAGGCATGAACCTTCCGGGCCTTTTTGTTTGTGGGAAGGAAGAAGGCTCCAAAACTGTCGACCTCACCTCCCGCGCGCTACCTTGGCTGAGAAAGGTGAGCCAGACAGTTTTGGGAGCCCGAGGGCGATGGCCCTCGGAACTTCCTCTTCATCTTCTCAGGGAATAAGCACCGTCGAACCGGTCGTCGCCCGACTCTCAAGCGCCCGGTGCGCATCGGCCGCATCTTCAAGCGCGAACGTCTGACCGATCTTCACATCGAGAACACCATTCGCGATACGGTCAAACAGCTTCGCAGCGCTAGCGTTACGCGCCTCGGGCGTAGCGATGTAGTGGGCGAGGGTAGGGCGCGTGGCGTAGAGGGATCCCCCGCCGCCGTTCATCAGGTCGAGCATGGCGACGGGCGGGACGGCGCCTGAGGCGTTGCCGAAGCTCACCATGAGGCCGCGGCTGCGCAGGCAGGCGAGCGAGGCCTCCCAGCTTGCGGCCCCCACGCCATCGTAGACCACATCACACATCTTGCCATTCGTGATCTCGCGGACCTGATCAGCGAGCGTGGCGAAATCGCCATGCAGGGAGTAGCCATCCGGTACGGGGACCTGCGCGGCCTTCTCTGCGCTGCCGCAGTGCGCGATGACGGTGACGCCCTTGTCGGTCAGCCAGGGCACGAGCAGCGATCCCACGCCGCCCGCCGCAGCATGGACGAGGGCGATGTCGCCTGACTTGGCGGGGAAGGTGTCCTCGGCCAGATAGCAGGCGGTCAGACCCTTGAGCAGGACAGCGGCAGCGACCTTGGGATCGATCGAGGAGGGCACGCGGATGGCCTTGTTGGCGGGCACGATGCGGTGTGTTGCATAGGCCCCACCGTTGCTCGTCAGGCCCACACGCTCGCCAAGGGCGAAGCCCTCGACACCGTCGCCCAGAGCCACGATGGAGCCCACGCTCTCCGATCCCAGCACGATCGGCAGGGCATCGGGATAGAGTCCCTTGCGAAAGTAGGTGTCGATGAAATTGAGGCCGACAGCCTCGGTTTCGATCAGCAGTTCGCCCGGACCAGGGGAGGGGACCTCGAATGTTTCACGTGAAACCTTTTCGGGGCCACCGTGCTCGGCGACAATCATGCGGTATCCGGTAGTCATGGCAATTCCTGTGGTCAGGGGTGTAGGGAGGCCGCCAGGCTGGAGACGCGGCGGAACGTGTGCGCAGCCGAAACCTTCCACGCATGCGCGTAGTGCGTGCTGTCGGGAGCGTCGAGAAGCTGGCCGGGGGCGACGAAGCTGTAAACCTCGTCAAGTGGTCCGGCCTTGGCGCTGTCGATGCGCTGGTACATGTCATGCTCGTTGAGCTGCCAGGGGCTGCGATACCCCATGGCAACCACGATCTCGCGCAGCGACCGCAGAGTCTCCTTCTGGAAACGGGCGACGCGCTCGGCCTTGTCGTCGACGACGAGACCGCGCTGGCGCCAGTCGACTTGCGTGGCAACACCTGTGGGGCATTCGCCCGTGTGACACTTCATCGACTGCACGCAGCCCAGAGCGAACATGAAGGGGCGGGCGGCGTTGCACCAGTCGGCTCCCAGGGCAAAGGCGCGGGCCATGCCCGCACCGGAGTGAATCTTGCCCGAGGCGGCAAGACGAACCCGGTCTTTGAGATTGGTGCCGACAAGGGCGTTGCGCATCAGCATGAGACCTTCGCGCAGGGGCATTCCGACATTGTCGGTCAATTCCTGCGGGGCCGCGCCCGTGCCGCCTTCGGCGCCGTCAATGACGATGAAGTCGGGCGTGATACCGGTCTCCAGCATGGCCTTGACCAGCGCCATCACTTCGTGGGGCTGGCCCACGCAGAGCTTGAATCCGGTGGGCTTCCCCCCGGACAGGCTGCGCAGCTGCGCGACGAATTCCAGGAGCTCGATCGGCGTCGAGAACGCCGGATGGGCGGCCGGAGAGATGCAGTCCTCGCCGACCTCCACATGGCGGGCCTCGGCAATTTCGGGCGTGACCTTGGCGCCGGGCAGGACCCCGCCATGGCCGGGCTTGGCGCCCTGGCTCAGCTTGATCTCGACCATCTTCACCTGGTTGTCGCTTGCCTGCTGGGCAAACAGTTCAGGGTTGAACGATCCGTCCTTGTTCCGACAGCCGAAGTAGCCGCTGCCCAGTTCCCATATCAGATCGCCGCCATGCTTGCGGTGGTAGCGGCTGATCGAGCCTTCGCCCGTGTCATGGGCGAAGCCCCCGATAGCCGCGCCCTTGTTGAGGGATTCGATGGCGTTGGCCGACAGCGAACCGAAGCTCATCGCCGAGATGTTGAGGAGCGCGCTCGAATAGGGCTTGGCGCATTCCTCGCCGCCGACGCGCACGTGCCAGCTCTCCGGTGCGTCCTCGTTGGGCGTGATCGAATGGCCGAGCCACTCGTATTCGTCCGAGTAGACGTCGAGTTCGGTTCCCATGGGGTGCGTCGAAACTTCGCCCTTGGCGCGGGCGTAGACGAGCCCGCGCTGGTCGATGGTGAAGGGACGCCCCTCACGTTCGTTCTCCACGATATAGGCGCGCAGGAACGGGCGCAGGTCTTCGAAGAGCCACCGCACCCGGGCCACGAGCGGGTAATTGCGGCGCAGCGCGTGCCGGTTCTGGAAGAAATCCAGAAGCGTCACACCCAGAACCGGAACGAGGATAACAAGCAGCCAGCGCAGTGAGGGGAGGGCCGCGCAGGCCAATGTCAGTGCCAGGACGGCGAGGGGGACGAGGTAGCGCGGACCCGTCAGAGCCTTCACCCGATGTGCTCCACGATGAAAGCTTCGGTGCGGCTGTCGGCAAGCTGGGCACCGGCTTCGTCACGGCGCGACCCCATCTCGGCGGCAAATCCGTGGTCGAGCCCCTCGTAGTCATAGAGAGTCACCTTGGGGTGGTCGTCGAGCCCCTCGTGCATGGCCTTCTGCACTTCGGGCGGATTGAACCCGTCGGCGGTCGGAATGTGGAGGAGGAGGGCATTCGAGATGGCGTGCTTCTCGTTCAGCATCTCGTCGATCCCCACGCCATAGTACCCGACCGAGGCATCGATATCGGTGCGCGCGGCGGCCTGGTAGGCGATCTTGCCCCCCATGCAGAAGCCGACGAGGGCGACCTTGGGGACACCGGCCTCGTTGCGGATCCAGTGAATCACGGCTTCGATGTCGCGGATGCCTGCGTCGAAATCGTGCCCTCCCATGAGGTCGAGCGCCTTCTTGAATTCGGGCTCCTTGTCGGCGTCGAGTTCAACACCCGGCTCCTGGCGCCAGAAGCTGTCCGGCGCCACGGCCAGATAGCCCTTGGCGGCCCACTGGTCGGCCTTCTGGACGATCCCCGGGTTCACGCCGAAGATCTCCTGCTGGACGATGATGGCCCCACGCGGAGTACCTTCCGGACGGGCGACATAGGCCGGAATCGCGGCGGTGCCGTCCAGGGTGGGAATCATGGTGTTGGTGGCCATGGGGAATGTCTCCTTGGTGTGCGGCGCCTTATGGCGTCATGCTGCGGGTGCCGCGCATCGGCGTCCCCCTTGCAAGTAGGTACGGGCAATGGACTTTGCCATGCGTATGTGTCAGCCTTCATTCGACAAAAATCGAGATCAGGAGAGCCTCATGAAGGTCAATGTCGAGGTCGAATGTTCACCTGAGGAGGCGCGGCGCTTTCTTGGTCTCCCGGATGTGACCCGTGCGAACGAGGTTTACGTCGAGGCCGTGACCAATGCGATGAAAGGGGCAGGCAGTTTCGATCAGCTCCAGGAGCTGACCAAGCAGATGGCACCGATGGGCCAGATGGGCCTCAAGCTTTTCCAGCAGTTCCTCGAAAGCGGCATGTCCATGGCCATGAGCGGGGCCGCGCAGGGGATGGGCGAGAAGCCGAAATCGGAGTAAGGGCGCCGCTCACGTTCCTGTCCGGCGACGCTGTTCGCCTTCCGCTTGAGTGAACACGAGCCCATGTCCGAAACCATCTTCGCCTTATCAAGCGGCGCACCTCCGGCCGCGCTTGCTGTCATCCGCATCAGTGGCAAGGAGGCCGGGAAGGCGCTGAGCGCACTCGCAGGGGCGCTCCCGGAACCGCGACGGGCGAGCCTTCGAACCTTGCGTGTTTCACGTGAAACAGTGCTCGATCAGGCCTTGGTGCTGTGGTTCCCGGGACCCGCGACGGCGACCGGGGAAGATCTTGCCGAACTACATCTGCATGGTGGGCGGGCTGTTGTCCGGGCCGTGGAGGCCGCACTTGCGGGATTGGAGCATGCGGGGGAAGGGCAGCCGGCGCTTTCCATCCGTCCGGCCGAACCCGGTGAATTCACACGTCGTGCCTTTGCCAATGGCCGGATCGATCTGGCCGAAGCCGAGGGCCTTGCAGATCTCCTTTCCGCCGAGACCGAGCTGCAGCGCCGCGCGGCCATCGCAATGGCGGGCGGCGCCTTGTCCCAGCAGGTCCACGCGTGGCGTGATCGGGTCCTGGGCGCTTCCGCCGGTGTGGAGGCGGTTCTTGATTTCAGCGACGAAGACGATGTGGCCGCGCTGCCCACATCGTTCTACGCCGATCTGGCAAGTCTCGCCGAGGAACTTGAGACCTGGCTGTCCCGGCCACGGGCCGAAGCCTTGCGCGAAGGCCTGCGCATCGTTCTGGCCGGACCACCCAACGCGGGCAAGAGCACACTCTTCAATGCGCTCGTGGAGGATGAAGCCGCGATCACGGCACCGCTTGCGGGGACGACCCGTGACGTCCTGATCCGAGCGGTGGCGCTGGACGGCGTTCCTTTTGCCTTCATCGATACCGCTGGCCTGCGGGACGGTACGGACGATGCGATCGAGGCTATTGGCGTGGACCGTGCGCGTGGCGAACTGGAACGGGCTGACCTCGTCCTATGGCTGGGCCCAGAAGGGGAAGGGCCCGAGCTGGCCTGGGAAATTGACGCCCAGATCGACCGGGAAGGGCATGACGCGAAGGCCCACGCCCGCCACCGTATTTCTGCCAAGACAGGGGAGGGGCTTGATGACTTGCGCCGTGATCTGGTTTCACATGGCCGTTCCTGCCTTCCCCGACCGGGTGAGCTTGCGCTCAATCGGCGGCAGGGGGAGTTGCTTTCGCAGGCCCTGACCGGGCTTCGGGGAGCTGGCGTGCAGTCGGATCTTCTCATCCTCGCCGAGGAACTGCGTACGGCGCGGGTCGCCTTCGATTCCCTGATCGGACGTGCGACGACTGAGGACATGCTTGATGCCCTTTTCGGTCGCTTCTGTATCGGGAAGTAGTCGGCATAGGGTTTCAGGGCTCAGTCGCTTCATTGCCTTTGTCCATATGTTTCACGTGAAACACCACGGGTGATGCAATGGGAACTTTGACGGGGCAGGGGCGGTGGAGTAAGCGCGTTCTCATGCATTCCTTTGATGTCATCGTGATCGGTGGCGGCCATGCCGGTTGTGAAGCCGCGGCCGTGGCAGCGCGCATGGGCGCGCGCGTGGCGCTCGTCAGTTTCGATCTCGACGCGGTCGGGGCGATGAGTTGCAATCCGGCCATCGGGGGGCTCGGCAAAGGCCACCTCGTGCGCGAGGTCGATGCCTTCGATGGCCTGATCGGACGCGCCGCCGATGCGGCCGCGATTCACTACCGCATGCTCAACCGTTCGAAGGGCAGCGCGGTGCAAGGGCCGCGTATCCAGGCCGACCGACGCCTGTTCAAGGCGGCGATCCATCGCCTGCTCAAGGAGCAGGGCGATCTCACCCTGGTCGCGGGTGAGGCCGCCGAACTGGTCCTTGCGCAGGGAAGGGTGGCCGGGATTCGCCTTGCCGATGGGACCCTGCTGAGCGCGCCCGCCACGATCCTGTGCACCGGCACCTTCCTTGGCGGGACCTTGTTCCGCGGCGAGGAGCGACTGGTCGGTGGCCGGATCGGGGAAGCTTCCGCGCAGAAGCTGGCGCAGCAGATGCGCGGGGCCAACCTGCCGATGGCCCGGCTCAAGACAGGCACCCCGCCGCGTCTCGATGGCCGAACCATCGACTGGGGGCGTCTGGAGGAACAGGCTTCCGATACGGACGCGTGGACGATGTCCGCGCTGGGGCAGCGGACGGTTCCGCAGGTCTTCTGCGCCATCACGCGCACCAACCCGCAGACTCACGATATCATCCGCGCCAACCTCGATCGTTCGCCCCTGTTCTCGGGTGCCATTGGTGCACAGGGGCCGCGCTATTGCCCTTCCATCGAAGACAAGATTCACCGGTTCGCCGACCGCGACGGGCACCAGGTCTTTCTTGAACCGGAGGGGCTTTCGACCCATCTGGTCTATCCCAACGGTGTCAGCACCTCGCTGCCGACCGATGTCCAGCTGGCCATGATGCGCAGCATGGAAGGGCTGGAGACCGTCGAGATGGTCGTGCCGGGATATGCGGTCGAATACGATCACATCGATCCGCGCGCGCTACGCCCGAGCTTGGAGCTGCGCGAAATGCCCGGGCTCTATTGCGCCGGCCAGATCAATGGGACGACGGGCTATGAAGAGGCTGCGGCCCAGGGGCTCGTGGCCGGCATGCATGCCGCCGCGGCTATCCTGGAGCGTGCGCCGGCCCCGCTCGACCGGGCCAACAGCTATATGGCGGTGATGATCGATGATCTCACCTTGCATGGCGTCAGCGAGCCCTACCGCATGCTGACGGCGCGTGCCGAATATCGCCTGCGTCTGCGCGCGAACAACGCCAGCACACGTCTGACGCCGCTGGCGCTTGGCGTCGGGGCTGTCGGCGGGGAGCGAGCGGCCTGGTTCGCACAGCGTGAAGAGGCCCGCGCCGATCTGGAGAGGGGCCTCGATCAGCAGGTTCCGGCCAGTGAGCTTGCCCAGGCCGGAATGGCGGTGCGCATGGACCTGGGGCGTCTGCCCTTGCGCGAATGGCTGCGGTTTGACGGAATCGATCTGGAGCGACTTGCGCCATGGCTGGAGAGGGATGGGGCGCCATCGCCGCTTGCCGATGCCGCCTTGGCTGAGGAAGTTGTCGAGGACGCAGCCTATGCGCCTTATCTCGAACGCCAGGAACGCGAATTGAAGGACCTGCGCGCGAGTGAGGCACTGCCCCTTGGCGATGATTTTCCCTACGACCAGATTCCTGGTCTATCCCGTGAAATGGTCGAGCGTCTGACCAAGGCGCGTCCGGCAACACTGGCGGCTGCGGGCCGTATCCCGGGCATCACCCCGGCGGCGCTTGCCGCTGTTCTTGTTCGCGCGCGTCGGGAGGTATCGGCCGCATGATTACCACAGAAGTCGAGGCGCGTGCCTGGCTTGAAGCGCTGCCCGAATTCGATGCAGAGGCGGCGGAACGTCTCGAGTGTCTGGTATCCATGCTGGCCGAGGAAAACCAGCGCCAGAATCTGGTTTCGGCCGCGAGCCTGGAGCAGGTCTGGCTGCGGCATATCGTCGACTCGGCCCAGTTGCTGACCCATGTTCCACGTGAAACACGGGGGCCCTGGTTCGATCTTGGTACGGGAGCGGGCTTCCCGGGTCTCGCCATTGCGGCGCTGCGGCCGGACTGTGAAGTGATCATGGTCGAATCGCGCGCACGGCGAATCGAGTGGCTGGAGCGCGCGCGCGAGGCGATGGGGCTGGCTAAGGCGCGCGTGGCCGGGCAACGTCTCGAACAGGTCGAATCGCGCGATGCTGCGGTGATCTCGGCCCGCGCCTTTGCGCCCCTGCAGAAGCTTTTGGAGTTATCCGCGCGATTTTCCACAAGTGACACCCTCTGGGTGTTGCCCAAGGGGCGCTCGGCACAGCAAGAATTGGACGACCTTCGCAAGTGGCGGCACGTGTTCCACGTGGAACAGTCCCTGACGGACCCGCAGGCAGGCATTATTGTCGGAACGCTGTCCGGCAGGAAGGGAAAGACCACGTGATCCGTATTGCTATCGCCAACCAGAAGGGCGGCGTCGGGAAGACAACCACGGCCATCAACGTTGCGACCGCCCTTGCGGCCACCGGGTGGAAGACTCTGCTGGTCGATCTCGATCCCCAGGGAAACGCCTCCACGGGCATCGGCGTCTATCCCGCCGATCGCGAGTTTTCGTCCTACGATGTCCTTGTCGACAAGCGCCCGCTCGCCGAGTGCGTGGTGCCCAGTTCGATCCCCGGTCTTGACCTCCTGGCTGCGACGGTCGATCTCTCGGGGGCCGAAGTGGAACTGGTCAACGCCGATGACCGCGCGCACCGCCTGCGCGCCGCGCTGCGCGACGATTCCGGATACGATGTCTGCCTGATCGACTGTCCGCCCTCGCTTGGCCTCCTGACGCTCAACGCGCTGACCGCAGCCGACAAACTGCTCGTGCCCTTGCAGTGCGAATTCTTCGCACTCGAAGGGCTCAGCCAATTGCTGACCACTGTCGAGCGTGTCCAGCAGCGGTTTAACCCGGATCTGGGCATCATTGGCATCGTTCTCACCATGTTCGATCGCCGCAACCGCCTGACCGATCAGGTGTCGGATGATGTGCGGTCTTGCCTTGGCCCGCTGATCTTCGAGACCAACATCCCGCGCAATGTCCGCCTGTCCGAGGCCCCGAGTCATGGAGTTCCGGCCTTGATCTACGACCACTCCTGCGCGGGGAGTCGGGCCTATATGGCGCTGGCCCGCGAACTGATTACGCGGCTCCCCGAAGCGAGGAAGGCAGCATGAGCGACGACACCGCCCCCCGTAGCACTCCGGCGATGACGCGGCAGAAGTCCCGTGGCCTGGGCCGTGGCCTCGGAGCTCTGTTGGGCGAGAGCCGCCGCGAGGAACCGGTGGTCGCATCCGGGGGAGGGGAAGCGTTGGCGTCGGCATCGGCAGGGAGCGGGCCAGACGCGGTACGCGGCCTTGGCCTGCGCTCGCTGACGATTGCCGAGATCAAGCCCGACCCGCTACAGCCGCGCCGTCATTTCGATGAGGAGGCGCTGGACGAACTCGCGGCCTCGATCGCCCAGCGTGGGGTTATCCAGCCCATTATCGTCCGCCCAACCGACACCGGCGCGTTCCAGCTTGTGGCGGGCGAGCGTCGCTGGCGCGCCGCGCAGAAAGCCCAGCTGCACGAGATCCCGGCGCTGGTTCGCGATCTTTCCGATCGCGAGGTCATGGCGCTGGCGCTGATCGAGAACCTCCAGCGTGAGGATCTCAACCCCATCGAAGAGGCCCGGGCCTACCAGCGCCTGTCCGAATCCGAGGGGATGACGCAGGCCGAGATCGCGCGCCTGGTCGACAAGAGCCGCAGCCACGTGGCCAACTTCCAGCGCCTGCTTTCGCTGCCTGACGATGTGGTCAGGCTCGTCGAGAAGGGCGATCTGTCGATGGGCCATGCGCGCGCGCTGATCGGCTGCGACGATGCCGAAGATATCGCGGGGCAGGCCGTCTCGGCGCAGATGTCGGTGCGTGACGTTGAAAAGCTCGTGCGCAAGAAGATGCGCGGTGAGACCGCTCCGGCGCCGCGCCGTGCCGCCCGTCCGGCGCGCGATCCTGCGCAGGATGCCGATATCGTTGCCGTGCAGGATCACCTTGAGGAATTCCTGGGCCTTCCGGTCAAGATTCAGTCCGATGAGGACCCGCGTTCGGGAACCGTGACGATCAAGTATGCGACACTCGACCAGCTGGATCTCGTGTGCCAGCGCCTGACCGGCGGAGCGATTTGAACAAAGTGATTCCGAGGGCCATTGCCCTCGGGCTCCCCGACCTGTCGAGCTCATCTTTCGCGCGCCCACGAGGCTGAAGGAGGTGAGGTTGCCGATTCCGGGGTCAAGGGGCAATGGCCCCTTGAATCACTTCGTCCTTGCCTCAGGGTAGGCTCTGAACAACCTCTTCAGAAGTGAAGTTCGGGCCCGCTGCGACCGTATAGTCCGCGCCGTAGCGGCTTGCCTCGTAGCCAGGCGCTGCAAAACCGGGCGCGGCCTGGCTTTGCGAGGGCGTGGTGCGCGTGCGGGTGTAGCGCGCATAGTAGGCATCGAGATAGGTCTGGCACTCGTCCGGGGCGTCGGGGGCGGGCTGGATTCCCGCCTGGGCATCGCGTTGTGCAACCTTCTGGTAGCAATCGACAAGCCAGGCATCGCGGGCGACCGGATCGAAGCCTCCATAGCGTACGGTATCCCGAGCCTGGGCTGGGGGCGTGGATAGAGCCAGAAGCAGTGCCGTGCAGGCAAGGTGAGGGCAGGACAGGCGCATCGCAGGGTCTCCTTCGCAAGGGCATCGCCGGGAGTCCTCCCGAATGTCTGCCCTTGCGAATTAGCACCGAGGTCCGGGACGGACTATCGCGCGCGTGTGGCTGTCCCGAAACGGCGCAGGCCTGCAGGCGTCAGCCGATGGCCCTGGCCGTGATTTCGGCAAGGCGTGCGAAACCCTTGGCATCCTCGTCGTCGAAGCGGTCGGGAAGGGGGCTGTCGAGGTCGATGACCGCGATCACCTTGCCATTGACCACGACAGGCACAACGAGCTCGGAGCGGCTGTCGGCATCGCAGGCGATGTGGCCGGGGAAGGCGTGGACGTCGGGCACGAGCTGGGTCTCGCCGGTCCGCGCGGCCGCCCCGCACACGCCCGAGCTGAGCGGAATACGGATGCAGGCGGGCTTGCCGATGAAGGGGCCGAGCACGAGTTCGTCCTCGACCATGCGGTAGAAACCCGACCAGTTGAGATCGGGCACGAACTGCCAGATGAGCGCGGCCAGGTTCGCCATGTTGGCCACGGCATCGGGCTCGCCTTCGACCAGAGCCTGGGCGGCGCGGGCGAGTTCCTCATAGAGTTCGGGCTTGGGGGCGTCGGTAAGGGGGGCAAAATCGTACATGGCCCTCAGGTAGCGCAACTCGAGGTTGCCGCATAGACGGGGGGCATCTATCTCGGTGCCCATGCGCTCGATCCTGCTCAAGGCCCTTGCGGCCCTTATCGTTCTCGTCCTGGCGCTTGTCGCCTTCTTTGCCTGGACGCAGTATTCCAACAGCTCGGACCTGCCGAGCGATGCCACTGCGGGCAAGGACCCGACCCTGGTCGATCCTGACCCGCAGACGATCCCCAGCATGAAGCTGGTCGATCCGGTGGGTTGGGCCGAGGGTGAGGCGCCGACGCCCGCCAAGGGCCTTGTCGTCACGCGTTTCGCGCAAGGCCTCCGGCATCCGCGCACGATGCTCACGCTTCCCAACGGCGATGTGCTGGTGGCCGAGACCGGCGCACCCAAGGCAAGCGAGAGTGGCGGTCTGACCGGAATGGTCATGGGCTGGGCGATGGGCAAGGTGGGCGCAGGCGCCCCGTCAGCCGACACTATCAAGCTGCTGCGCGATTCCAATGGGGACGGCACGGCCGATCAGACCTTTGATCTGCGCACGGCCGATCTCGTCTCGCCCTCGGGCATGGCTTACCGGGACGGCAAGCTCTACGTCGCCAACCACGACGCGATTCTCGAATTTGCCTTCACTCCGGGCGACACGAAGATCGAGGGCACCCCGAAGAAGCTCATGGACTTGTGTCCGGGCGGCAATCACTGGATGCGCAACCTGCTCCTGAGCGAAGACGGCAAGGCGCTCTACGTTGCGGTCGGTTCGGCCACCAACATTGCCGACAATGGCCTGGAAGAAGAGGCCGGGCGCGCGGCCATCTGGGAAATCGACACCGAAACAGGTCGCCGCCGCCAGTTCGCGGCGGGCATGCGCAACCCCAACGGCCTCGACTGGAATCCCGCGACGGGTGAGATGTGGGCGACGGTGCAGGAGCGCGACATGCTTGGGCCCGATCTTGTGCCCGACTACTTCACCAACGTGCCGGTTGGCGCGCAGTACGGGTGGCCTTGGGTCTACTGGAAGAACATTTTCGACGACCGCGTCCAGTACGACATGCAGACCTACATGATCGAGTACACGCGCAAGCCCGAATACGCGATGGGCGCGCACACCGGCACGCTCGGCATGGTGTTCGACAAGGGCGGCACGAAGCTGGGCAAGGCGTTCCGGAACGGTGCCTTCATCGCCCGCCATGGTTCGTGGAATCGCCGTCCGGCGGTGGGCTACGACGTCGTCTTCATTCCCTTTGATGCCAACGGGAACCCGCGGGACGTCAAGCCGCAGCGCGTGCTGACCGGATTCCTTGGAGAAGATGGCAGCACCACCCACGGCCGTCCGACCTGGGTCGCTCTCGATGGGACTGGTGCGCTTCTCGTGACCGACGATACCGCGGGTATCATCTGGCGCGTCGTGGCACCCGATGCGGACGCCTCGCCCGAGATCAAGCCCATCGTGACCGACCATCTCGAGCCCAAGCCGGGCCTCGTCGATCCCAACTCGCCCGAAGCCGCGCAGAAGCGTCTCCAGGCCGGTTTTCGGGGGACCGACCGGATCCTCAACCGCGAGAAGGACTAAGCTTCAGGCGGGGCGGGCAGGGCTTCAGATGGTCTTGCCCGCGCGTCCTGCCAGTTCGTTGACGTACTGCCAGGCCACACGGCCTGAACGCGCGCCGCGCCGGCGTGACCACTCCAGCGCATCGCCCTGGTCCCACTCCAGTCCGAATTCCTGTGCGTAGCCGCCGATGATGGCGAGATAGGCGTCCTGGTCGCAGGCGTGGAATCCGATGGAGAGACCGAACCGGTCCGCCAGAGCAAGGCGATCATCGACGACGTCGCGCGGATTGATGGGATCGTCCTGTTCGTGCATCGAGCGTGAGACGATGGCGCGGCGGTTGGAGGTGACGGCAAGGCGGACGTTGGCCGGGCGTGCCTCGACCCCGCCTTCAAGCCAGGAGCGCAGGAGGCGCGGACCTGCGCCATCGTTCTCCTCAAAGCCCAGATCATCGACGAAGACGAGGAAGCGGCGCTCGATCTTCCCCAGAGTCGCAAAGAGATCCGTCACCCCGGCAAGCGCATCCTGACCGACCTGGACGAGGGCGATGGCATCGTTGTGTTCGGCCTGGCCCTTGCGGATCGCGGCGCGCAAAAGCGCGGACTTGCCCATTCCGCGCGAGCCCCACAGCAGCATGTCGTGCGCCGCATGGCCTGCGGCCAGACGCAGCACGTTGGTGACGACGCTGGCCTTCTGGTCATCGATCCCGCGCAGCATGTCGAGCGCGGGGGCCTCCAGCTGGGCTACGCCGCGTGCCGAGGTGCCGTTCCAGACATAGGCGGGGAAGGCCAGCCAGTCGGTCGCGGGGACGGGGGCCGGCGCGATGCGCTCGAGCGCATCGGCAATACGGGAGAGAAGGGCGGGCGTGTCCGTTTCGGGCAGCGGTGTGGTCATGGCTTCCTTGCGCTTTTCCTTGGCTTTCGCTGCGCTGCGCTATAGCGGCAGGGTATGAATCCCGCCAGTCGTCCCCGCCTTCTGACTTCATCCTCGCCCGATCTTGCCGCGGCGGGCGAGATTCTGCGCAGTGGCGGTCTGGTCGCGGTGCCCACCGAGACGGTCTATGGCCTGGCCGCCAGAGCCGACCGGGATGAGTCCGTTGCGGCCATCTATGCGGCGAAAGGGCGGCCCAGCTTCAACCCGCTTATCGTCCATGTCGCGGACCTCGCCGCCGCGCAGGCCATCGCGACCCTCGATGCGCGGGCAAAAGCTCTTGCCGAGGTGTTCTGGCCAGGACCGCTTACCCTGGTGCTCCCCTTGCGCGCGGGCGCTCCTGTGGCGGCCGCCGTGACCGCGGGCCTGCCGACGGTGGCGCTGCGCTGCCCGGCGCATCCCGTCATGCGCGCGGTCATTGCCGAGACGGGGCTGCCGCTCGCCGCCCCATCGGCCAACGCCAGCGGCGGGGTGAGCCCCACCAGCGCGGCGCACGTGGTCGCCTCACTCGGCGCGCGCGTCGATGCCGTGATCGACGGTGGTCCGTGCGAGGCAGGCCTGGAATCGACCATCGTGGGCCTTCGCGAAGGGGGACGCTGGCAGGTCCTGCGGCCGGGTCCCATCGCCGCCGACACGCTGGCTCAGGTGCTGGGCTGTGATCCCGATCCGGTCACCTCACGAGCCATCGAGGCCCCCGGCCAGCTCGCCAGTCACTACGCGCCCGGCAAGCCCGTGCGTCTCGATGCCGAGGCGGCCGAGGCCGACGAATTCCATATCGGCTTCGGTCCCGTTGCGGGTGACGCCTCGCTTTCGCCCACAGGCGACCTCAACGAGGCGGCGAGCCGTCTCTACGCGCTCCTGCATCAGGGCGCGGCCGCCAGCCCCCCCCGCATCGCCATCGCGCCCGTGCCTGAGACCGGGATTGGGGCGGCGATCAACGACCGGTTGCGCCGCGCGGCGGCGTAGGAGGTCGGACGAAATTTCTCCGAGGGCCATCGCCCTCGGGCTCCCGGAATCGGAGAGCGCATTTGGGGCGGGATGGCGCAGTTTTGCACCCGTTAGTGGGTGTGCAGGAATTAGGAGGGGCAAAGCCCCTCAATGGTGCATCTGGATACGATGCTCTCGCCCACAATCGGCGTTGCAGGCACCCAGGCGCTAGACAGTTTGGGGAGCCCGAGGGCGATGGCCCTCGGATGTTCCTTCTTCCCGTGGCGATTAAAGCCGGTCGAACACCGAACCCATGCGCGGGCTGAAAAGCCGCTCATAGGTCTTCAGGAGGTGCGTGTCGGTCATGGCGGCCACGTGGTCGCAGATGACCCGGATATCGCCTGAGGAGGCTTCGTAGCGGACGAGAGCGGCCTTCGGGAGCAGGCGGGCCGGATCGGCGGCGAGAGCTTCGAAGACGGCGACGACCATGGCCTGCCCCTTGAACTCCAGATGCTGGACTTCGGGGCTGGCGATGACGTCCTTCACGATGAAGGCCTGGAGCGCATCGAGGAACGCCCGGCGCGGGCCTTCCAGGCACACACGCCAGCGCAGCAGCGGTTCGTCGAAGGCGGTCTCTTCCCGGTAGCTGGCGCCGGTCAGGAAGTGGTGGACGAGGCGGCTGATGTAGCGCTTGCGGGTGCCTTCGTCCTCGCCGAACAGGCCCTCGACCATGCGCGAGAAGACGTCGTTCTCGCTTTCGCCGGGGTATTTCTCCTTGAGCGCATCGAGGAAGGGCGCGCTGGCGCTCTCTGTGGCCTTCGCGAAACGCTCGCGGGTGACGAGGCCGAGCGAGATGGCATCCTCCAGATCGTGGATGCCGTAGGCGATGTCGTCGGCGAGATCCATGATCGAACAGTCGAGGCTCTTGTGGAGGGTCTTCGCGTGCTTGCCGGGACGTGCTTCGATGGCGGTGAAGGCCGTGCGCTCAGGATGGGTGAGGGGGGCGAGAATCCAGTCCACCACGTCCTGTTCGCAGTCGAGATAGGCCTTGGGCGGCTTGCACTGGCGGGAATCGAGGATGCGTAGGGTGCTGGGGCCGTCGAGCAGACGCGGCTCCAGATAGGGGTTTGCCGCCTGCGAGAACGCGGCCGGGTATTTGAGCACGCCCAGCATCGTGCGGCGGCTGAGATTGGCCCCGGCGTTGGCCGAGAAGCTCTCGAGCCGGGCCAGGATGCGCAGAGTCTGGCCGTTGCCCTCGAAGCCGCCGTGGCGGCGCATGCAGTAGTTGAGCGCGACTTCACCGCCATGGCCGAAAGGCGGGTGGCCGAAGTCGTGGGTGCAGCCGATGGCGTGGATGAGGCTGCGGTCCGGCAGGTGCGCGGTCGCCGGATGATCGGGGAAGCTCTTGTTGAGCTGGCGGGCGAGGCCTCCTGCGATCTGCGCCACTTCAAGCGAATGGGTGAGGCGGGTGCGGTAGAAGTCGCTGTCGCCCAGGTTGAGGATCTGGGTCTTGCCCTGGAGCCGCCGGAACGAGGCGGAATGGACGACGCGGGCGTAGTCGATATCGCCGTCCTCGCGCGCGTCCTCGCTTTGCGCGGCCCAGGATTCGCGCCTCTCGTACCAGCTCATCTCGTCACCATGGGAGGGGTATTCCACCCGCGTGCCGCAGCGTCAATATGGCCGGTTCTGGGGGGCCTGGAGGATCTGCATCTGCGCGTAATCGTCGCGCGCATCCAGGCAGGCGCTCTGGCTTCCCGCGTCGCACTTGCGCAAGTGCTTCTCGTAGCGGCGCTGGAGGTCGCGCAGCTTTTCCTCGTGCTCGCGCATCGCGCGGCCACGCTTCTCGTCCGCTTCCGACTGGCTGGTTGTGGCCCAGTCCACGCCCTGGCTCGCCGCGCGTACGGGCAGCGTCGCCACATCGACCGCGGTCCTGGCGACGCAGCCGCCCAGAACAGGAAGCAGGGCGAGGGCCAGAAGGGGGGCAGGGCGCACAGCAGGAGACATGACGTGCAAGAGGTCTCATGCCCGCAGCTCCTTCGCAAGCGGCAAAGGGAAAGGGCCGCTTCACCTTGCGGCGAAGCGGCCCTTCATCCTGCCGGATACGGCGAAACGCGCTTAGGCGGTCTCGGCCGTGTCGTAGTACTTGGGCGCATGCTCGTTGAGGATCGCGAGGATCTTCTTGAGCGCGGCCGGTTCGTCGGTCTTTTCCATCGCGGCCAGTTCGCGTGCGAGGCGCGAGGAGGCGGCCTCGAAGATCTGACGCTCGGAGTAGCTCTGCTCGGGCTGGTCGTCGGCGCGGAACAGGTCGCGCGTGACTTCCGCGATCGAGACGAGATCGCCCGAATTGATCTTGGCTTCGTACTCCTGGGCGCGGCGCGACCACATGGTGCGCTTCACCTTGGGCTTGCCCTTGAGCGTGTCGAGAGCTTCGCGCAGGGTCTTGTCGGACGACAGCTTGCGCATGCCGATCGATTCCACCTTGTTCACCGGAACGCGGAGCGTCATGCGCTCCTTTTCGAAACGCAGCACGTAGAGTTCGAGCTGCATCCCGGCAATTTCCTGCTTCTGCAACTCGATCACACGGCCTACGCCGTGCTTGGGATAAACGACGTAATCTCCAACATCGAAGGCATCGGCCTTGGTTGCCATGTATCGTCCTTTCACCTGCAGGGTGGATGCGAGCAAACAGGCGGTGAGAGTCGGTGTCCCGGTAGGCTGCGACCTGTGGCACGAATGCCTTTCGCCGACCGGTCAGATCACGCTCTTACCGCTTGTTTTCGAACCCTGCCTCGTCATGAAAAATCTCTGCCGGACGAGTGGAAGACTCGGGCAGTTGCCGTATTATATAGCACCGATGTGACAAAATATCCAGTGGCAGCCGCAGGATTCCTGCGCTAGCCTCCTGTGAGGTCCCGATTCGAGACGATGACAGGCAGATTCGCCTGCGTTTCCGGGCGTCTATCCTCGCCCATTTATTTTAGCGCTATTTGCCTTGGGGCCCGTTCAGCCTGGAAATTCCTGTCCAGCGGGCCCTCAGGCACTGGGCGCGATCAGTCGCCTTCGCCGGGCTCGGGCGAGAAGTGCGTTTCCAGCTTGTTCTGGACGTCCTTCATCTCGTCCGCGTTGTCGGGCGCGTCCTTCTTGGTGGTGAGGTTGGGCCACTCGGCCGAGTACTTGGCGTTGAGTTCGATCCACTGTTCCACACCGCTTTCGGTGTCGGGGATGATCGCCTCGGCCGGGCATTCCGGTTCGCACACGCCGCAGTCGATGCACTCGGAAGGATTGATGACGAGCATGTTCTCGCCTTCATAGAAGCAGTCGACCGGGCAAACCTCGACGCAATCCGTGTACTTGCAGGCAATGCAGGCGTCGGTGACGACGTAGGTCATGACGGCGAAATCCTTTTTGAGAGACTTACGGCTGAAAGTGGAGCCGCTACGGGATGAGTCGGGTTGACGTCAAGCACTCTGTAACAGGCCTGGGCCTCGGGAGCCGGTCCACGGCGCTCGGGGAGGGCAAGAATTTCTATCACCCGCACGTTTCTGCCTATCGGCACGGTCAGGATGTCGCCCGGAGCGATCTTCTGATGGGCGCGTTCGATGCGCCGGCCGTTGAGCCGCATGTGCCCGTCGTGCGCGAGGCCCTGCGCCACCGCCCGTGTCTTGGCGAGGCGTAGGAACCAGAGCAGCTTGTCGACGCGCACCGGGATCGGTCCGGGTCAGCTGACGCGCATCGCGCTTAGCGCACCATGTCCGCGAGCGCGGCAAAGGCATTGCCTTCACGCGGGCGCGCGGGACGCTTGGAGGGAGCCTGCTGGGGGGCCTGGCGACGCGGAGGGCGCCAGGTCCACAGCTGTGTGGGAGCAGGTCCCTGCGCGGCATCGGTCTTGGCCGTTGCCGTCTCGGGCGCGGCGGTCTCGCCCTCGGCGGGAGCCTCCTGTGCCTTGTCCTCCCTGGCGGGCTTGCCGCGCGGTTCGACCGGCTGGAAGCCGCCCAGACGCAGCAGGCGCTCGTAGCTCTCGGGTGTCAGGCCCATCGAGATCGCGCGGGCGGGATCGAGCGGGAAGTTGGGACGCGGGCCCCGGCCACGACCCTTGTCGCGGCCGCGATCTTTGCCCTTGGTCTTGCCCTTACCCTTGCCATCCTTTGCTTCGGTGGCCAGGGGCGCATCCTGGGCCGCAACCTGGGCTGGTGCCTCGGTGGGGACTTCAGCCGGAGCGTCCGCAGCCGCATCGCCCGCGGGGGCCGGGGTGTCGGCCGAGGCCTGCACGTCGGCGGTTTCGGGCTGATCCTGCGCGGGCGTTGCCGCCGCTTCGTCCTCGACCGCCGCCGTGTCGGTCGGGGCGTCCGTGGTCGCTGCGGGCGGGGTCGGTGCCTTGGCGGCGTCCTCGCGCTGGGTGTGCGCTTCGCGCAGGAGCTTTTCGGCCATGTCGATGCGGATCAGCTGCTTGCCGAGACTGCGGTAGCCGGGCAGGCGGTCGCGCTTCCCGGCGGCCAGGGCCGGGGGCATCGTTTCGTCGGGAGCGCCGCCGCGCGGGGCCTTGCCGGCGAGGCGGGCCAGTTCGCGCCACAGGTTGATCGGGTTCGGGCGCAGCATGGCGGGCACGAACAGGTCGAGCGCGCCGACACGTACGCCTAGGCGCGCCAGCATCGTACGGCGTTCCTTGTCGAGCTTCTCAAGGCCCGACTGCTCGCGCGCGAGAATCCCGCCGCGTTCGACGAGAAGGATGAGAAGGGCGCGAAGGTCCGGGCCGGCTTCTTCCGATCGGCTCGCCTCGTCCAGCTTGCCCAGCGGGGCGAGCGGTTCGAGCTGCTTCTCGAGCCAGACTTCGAGCGCGGCGACGAGGTCCTTGCGCGCAGGAGCCGGGATCGCATCGAGCAGACGGTCGGGCACGAACACGGGCGCCAGCAGACCGCGTCCGGCGCCGAGCGCGCCCAGCGGTTCGCCGTCCCAGGTCATCGCCGTGCCCGTCAGCGCGAGCGTGGCCGTTCCTTCGTGAATCGCCTTGGTCAGCTCGGCTGCACGGGCTTCGAGAAGGCCGGGCAGGTGCTTTTCGGCGGCCGAAAGCAGGAGCTTGCGGTCGGTCAGACGGGTTTGCGGGTCGATCTGGAAGGCAAAGCCTCGCAGCGAGCCGATATGCTCGCCCTCGACCAGAACTTCTTCGTCTTCGAGCCGTACAGAGAGCAACCCTGTGTCCGGTCCCAGTTTTTTCATGAGCAGCGCAGTCCTGCGATTAATAAAACGTTCGGTAAGCTTGCCGTGCAGGGCATCGGAAAGCCGGGCTTCGACCGCGCGTGCCCGCGCGGCCATCTCATCGCGTGCGAGCACCCAGTCGGGTCGCTGCGCGATATAGGCCCAGGATCGGATTGCGGCAATCCGCCCCTGAAGCGTGTCGATTTCGCCGCCGGTGCGGTCAAGATGGGCGATCTGCTGGGCGACGAAATCCGCGCCCAATTCGCCATGTCGGAGGTCCTGCCACAGCCGCGCGACGAAGCGCGAATGGGTCTCGGTGCCCTGCTGGCGAAAGTCGGGCAGGCGGCACACGTCCCAGAAGCGCTCGACCCGGGCGCGGCCGCGCACCGAATCGACGATCTCGGGATCTTCGGCGAGACGCTTGAGGACGGCGAGGTCGATGGCCTCGGGCGCAAGGCGCAGTTCGGGGCGCTCGGGTGGCGTCTCCAGGTCGGCGATGAGCGTGTCGAGGCTGTCGAAACGCGGTTCGGGATCGCGCCAGAACAGCTTGGTCAGCGGCGGGAAGCGATGCTCCTCGATTGCGTAGACTTCCTCGGGCTCGAATTCGATCTCCTCACCGCCGCGCCCGCCCCGGTGCATGCCCGCAAGCGTGCCGAAGGTACCGTCGGTCTGGTGGCGCCCGGCGCGCCCGGCAATCTGCGCCATTTCGGCCGAGGTCAGCCGTCGGTGCCGCTGGCCATCGTACTTGGCGAGTCCGGCAAACGCGACATGCTGGACGTCGAGATTGAGGCCCATGCCCACAGCATCGGTGGCGACGAGGTAGTCGACTTCGCCCGACTGGTAGAGTTCCACCTGTGCGTTGCGGGTCTGCGGGCTGAGCGCGCCCATGACGACGGCTGCACCGCCCCGGAAGCGCCGCAGCATTTCGGCAAGCGCGTAGACCTGCTCGACCGAGAAGGCGACGATGGCGCTGCGCGGCGGTACACGGCTGAGCTTCTTGGGGGCGACGTGGCTGAGCGTGGAGAAGCGCGGGCGGGTGATGACCTCGACACCCGGGATCAGGGCCTTCACCATCGGTTCGAGCGCCGAGGAGCCCAGGATCATCGTCTCTTCGCGGCCACGGGCATGTAGCAGGCGGTCGGTGAAGACATGGCCACGTTCGCGATCCGCGCCCAGTTGGGCTTCGTCGACGGCGACGAAGGCAGTCTGACGGTCGGTCACCGGCATCGCTTCGACGGTGCACAGGAGGTAGCGCGCGTTCTTCGGCTCGATCCGCTCTTCGCCGGTGATGAGGGCGACGTTGGCCTCGCCCTTGATCTTGCACACACGGTCATAGACCTCGCGCGCGAGCAGGCGCAGCGGAAAGCCGATCATGCCGCTGGAATGCGCGCACAGCCTTTCGATCGCCAGGTGGGTCTTGCCGGTGTTGGTCGGTCCCAGGACCGCCTTCACCCCGTCTGAGGTGTCTTTGCGCACCATCGCAGGTGGGGGGGTAAGCATTATGGGGTCAAGTGTGGCACTGCCGCTTACCGCTCGCAAGAGGCGTCTCGCCCCCAATGCCGGTTATAATCCACAATGTAAGGCTGGAATTAACCTTGGGCAGGCACGACGCTTCGCGGATTTCGGCGTAAAGCGCCCCGCAGGTGCCACATGGGGTGGCGCCTTTCGGGTAGATTGACGCAAGGCAACAAGGGACGGTGCGGGTGTTCAAGGGCCATGGCAGGGGATCGCAGGACGGGGCGCAGGATACGCGCACGCCTGCCAGTCTGTCACATGACCAGATGATCGGTGCGGACAGGGCGGGCACCAGGAGCGCGCGCGCCGGTCTGCGCGCAGGCGTCGAGGCCTGGTGCCAACGGGTCGATCTTGCCCCGGATCTTGCCAGCGACATCGGCAGCCGCCGCTGGTTCCGTGGGCTTGCGACACTGGTGGGGCTCGGCGCGGTCGCCTTTGCCTTCTGGCCCGATTTCTCCGCCGTGGAAGCCGCGACGTTCACCCCGCTCGAAGAGCGCGTGCGCGACGAATTTCGCAGCCAGACCATTGCCCCGCTTGCGCTGGGCGCGGACAGCGGACGGCACATGGGCGCCAGTCCGCTGGTGCGCCCGCTCGCCAGCGTGCCCGAGCGTCCGCGCATCGATCTCGTTTCCACGCTGGGGCGCGGTGACAGTCTCTCGCGCATGCTTGGCCGGGCCGGTGTCGGTGCGCTCGACGTGGCCGAAGTCGAGAATCTGATCGAAGGCACGCTGTCGCCCTCCGAAATCGAGTCGGGAACCCAGTTCGACATCACGCTGGGCCAGCGGCCGGGGCCGCGCTCTCCGCGCGTTCTGGAATCGCTCAATTTCCGGGCGCGCTTCGATCTCGATCTCTCGGTCGAGCGCGGGGAGGGGGATACACAAGGGCCGCTGCGGCTGGTGCGCCATCCCATCCATGTGGATGCGACGCCCTTGCGCATTCGCGGCAAGGTCGGCTCCAGCCTCTACCGCTCGGCGCGTGCCGCCGGAGCCCCTGTGGCCGCGATCCAGGCCTACCTGCGCGCCATCGACAAGTATATCAGCCTCGACAGCGACATCGGCTCACAGGACGAGTTCGACATGATCCTCGCCTACAAGCGCTCGGCCAAGGGCGACCGCAAGCTGGGTGAGCTGCTCTATGCGGGAATCGCGCATGAGGGAAAGAAGCGCCTTCAACTGCTGCGCTGGGGCGAGGACGGCCAGATGCTGGCCGCCGATACGGCGGGCAAGGCGCGCGAAGTGCCCATCGGCGCGCCGGTCGCCGGGCGGGTCACCTCCAACTACGGCATGCGCCGCCACCCGATCCTGGGCTACAAGCGCATGCACGCCGGGATCGACTACGGCGCGCGGCATGGCACGCCGATTCACGCGGTGGCTGCGGGCCGGGTCAGCTTTTCCGGGCGCCACGGTGGGCACGGCAACTACGTGCGGCTGGAGCATTCGGGCGGTCTTGCCACGGGCTATGGCCACATGAGCCGCATCGCGGTGAAGCGCGGGGAGCGCGTGAAGGCGGGCGAGGTGATCGGCTATGTCGGCTCGACGGGTCTTTCGACGGGGCCTCACCTCCACCTCGAAGCCTACCGCGGCGGGCGTACGATCAACCCGGCGGGGCTCAAGATTCTCGCCAGCCCGCAGCTCGACAAGCGCGAACGCGCGGCCTTCGAGACGCGCCTGCAGAACCTGCTCACGCTCGAACCGGGCGCGGCGCTCGCGGACATCGCCCCGCCCGCTGATGCCGAGGCGGAGACCACGCGTGAGATCGACCGGCTCGCGCCGCAGCAGGTTGGATGAAGGCAAGAGAAATACGAGTTTGATTCAAGGGGCCATCGCCCCTTGACCCCGGAATGGGCGACTTCACCTTTCTCGGCCAGGGCGGCGCGAGAAGCCTGAGGTCGTCGGTTCGGGGAGCCCGAGGGCGATGGCCCTCGGAGTGTCTCTCTTTATCTTGCATGTGACCGGAAGTCCGTCCCGGTGAGGGCAATTGAATTGCCTTGCGAATTGCGGCATCTCCTGCGCCCATGACCTATCCGCACACCCGTCTGCGCCGCGCGCGGGCCACGGCCTGGAGCCGGGCGCTCCATCGCGAGACCATTCTCACGCCTGCCGATCTCATCTGGCCGGTCTTCGTCACCGACGGCGAGGGTGTGGAAGAGCCGATTGCCTCGCTTCCCGGCGTGTCGCGCTGGTCGGTCGATCTTCTGGTCGAGCGGGCGAAGGAAGCGGTCGAACTGGGCATTCCGTGCTTGGCCCTCTTCCCCAACACCCAGCCTGAGCGCCGCAGCGCCAAGGGCGAGGAAGCGCTCAACCCCGACAATCTCATGTGCCGTGCGATCCGCGCGATCCGCGAGGCCTGCGGGGATTCGATCGGCCTTCTCACCGACGTCGCGCTCGATCCCTATACCGACCACGGTCAGGACGGCCTGATTGACGCCGAGGGCTATGTCCTCAACGACGATACGGTCGAGGCGCTGGTCGGCCAGGCGCTCAACCAGGCGCGCGCAGGGGCCGATATCATCGCCCCCTCGGACATGATGGACGGGCGCATCGAGGCGATCCGCGCCGCCCTCGAGGCCGAGGGGCACATCAACGTCCAGATCATGTCCTACGCGGCCAAGTACGCCTCGGCGTTCTATGGCCCGTTCCGCGATGCGGTGGGCTCGCGCGGGCTTCTGAAGGGCGACAAGAAGACCTACCAGATGGACCCGGCCAACACCGAGGAAGCGCTGCGCGAGGTCGAACTGGACTTGGCCGAGGGCGCAGACAGCGTGATGGTGAAGCCGGGCCTGCCCTACCTCGACATCGTGCGCCGGGTGAAGGAGGCTTTCGAGGTTCCGGTCTTCGCCTACCAGGTCTCGGGTGAGTACGCGATGATCGAGGCGGCGGTCGCGGCCGGCGCGGGGGACCGCGATGCGCTGGTGCTCGAGACGCTGCTCGCCTTCAAGCGTGCGGGCTGCTCGGGAATCCTGACTTATCATGCGGTGCACGCCGCGCGCCTGCTCAACGGCTGATCGCGGGCACATGGGGGACGCGCTGCCGATCCGGACCGAGCGGCTGGTCCTGCGGGCCTGGGACGCCGCGCGTGATCTGGCGGCATTTCATGCGATCTGCAGCGATTCCCTCGTGATGGCCACGCTCGGCACGCCTCTGACACGGGAAGAGACGGCCGCGGCCATCGCCCGGATGGAGGCAATGCAGGCCGAACATGGCCACTGCTTCTGGGCGGTGGAACGCGGCGAGGATGCACGTCTGATCGGCTGGTGCGGGCTTATTCGCGGTCGCACCGGGCCGGTGGCCGGCAAGGCGGAACTGGGCTGGCGGCTCGCGTCCGATTGCTGGGGGCAGGGCTATGCCAGCGAAGCCGCGCGCGCGAGCCGGGACTGGGCCTTCGCCAACCTCGGCGATGATGCGCTCTACGCGATCACGAGCCTTGGCAACGTGCGCAGCCGCGCGGTGATGGAGCGCCTGGGCATGACCTATCAGCCTGACCTGGATTTCGCGCATCCTGACGTGCCGCACTACAGCCCGCTCTGCCCGCATGTGACCTATCGCCTGGCGCGGGGGGACCATTCGGCACGGCCGGGCGTTGCCCCGGCATGAGTTCCACGCCGCGCCGCTCCCATAGCGACCGAATCCTCTTCCTCGTCACGATCCTTGTCGGCAGTTTCCTGCTGTTCCTGGTCCAGCCGATGGTGGCGCGCATGGCGCTGCCCTTGCTGGGGGGCGCACCCAATGTCTGGAACAGCGCGATGCTGGTCTATCAGGCGCTGCTCCTGGGCGGCTACGCCTATGCGCATTGGCTGGGGCGTTTTGAACTGCGCACGCAAGGGTGGATTCACGGCGGCCTGCTGGTGCTGGCCGGACTGACTCTGCCTATCGGCCTTGTCGATCTACCTCCGGCGCCCGAAGGCCGCGAAGTGCTCTGGGTGCCGCTGCTGTTGGGCCTCAGTGTCGGGCCGGTGTTCTTTGCCGTTTCCGCGCAGGCCCCCCTGATCCAGCGCTGGTTTGCCGCCGATCCCGAGGCCGGGCAGCCCTGGGCCCTTTACGCTGCCTCGAATCTGGGAAGCTTCGGTGGCCTTCTCGCCTATCCTCTGCTGGCCGAGCCGCTGTTTTCGCTCCAAACGCAGAGCCTGGGGTGGGCGCTGGGCTATGGCCTGCTCGTCCTGTGCGTGCTGGCCTGTGTCTATGTACGGCGCGCGCGCTCGGGGCGTGAACGGGGCTTTGGCGAGGACACGGCGCAGGCATCCGCCCCCTCGGCGCGGCGCATTGCCGTGTGGCTGGCGCTGGCCGCGGTGCCCTCCGGGCTCATGCTCTCGACAACGACGCATCTGACCACCGACATCTTCGCCGCGCCGCTGCTCTGGGTGATCCCGCTCGGCCTCTACCTGCTGAGCTTTACCGTCGCCTTTGCGGACTGGCGCGCACCTGCCCGCCTGATTTCACGGCTCGCGCCGGTCGTCGTGGTGCTGGGTGGTGGCTATGCAATGGCCTCGAACGGGATCGGTGGTCTGGGCGCGGTGGCGCTTTCATGCCTGCTCCTGTTCTGCGTCGCGGTTGCGCTTCACACGCGCCTTTATGACTTGCGCCCGGGGCCGGAGCGGCTGACCCAGTTCTATCTGGTCCAATCGGCGGGCGGCGCACTTGGCGGCCTGTTCACGGCATTGGTCGCCCCCATGATCTTCGACTGGAGCTGGGAGCATCCCCTGTTGGTGCTTGCCGCGGCACTGCTCATGCCGCTGCGCCCGCTGCTCGGCTGGCGCGAGCGGGACGATATCGAGCCGGGCATGGCAGTTCTGGCGCAGAATATCCTGTTGGCGCTGGCCATATTCCTGGCCTGGCAGCTCAAGGACCTGGTGGTCGATCCGGCCGCGGGCATCTGGAGCGTGCTCCTGACCGTGTTCCTTGTCGGTATCGGTGTTCTGCTGATGGCCTCGCGCGCGGCCTTCACTGCCCTCGTGCTGATCGCGATGATCGGGCAGGGCGGAGCCTGGACGGTGCTCTCATCCTGGCGCGGTGAGCGTACGCGCAGCTATTTCGGCATCTACACCCTGCGCGACTACCCCGAGAGCCGGACACGCACCCTGGCGCATGGGACAACGCTTCACGGCAAGCAGTCGCTCGACCCGGCCCAGGCCCACGAAGCGCTCACCTACTATGGTCCCGGTTCGGGTGTCGGCCTTGGGCTGAGGGCCTTGCCCCGGCTCTACGGAGCGGGGGCCAGCGTGGGCGTAGTGGGCTTGGGCACTGGCTCGCTCGCGTGCCTTGCCCGTCCGGGCCAGGACTGGACCTTCTACGAGATCGACCCGGTGATCCGGCGCTATTCGACCGATGGCACCTTCACGTTTCTGAGGGACTGCACGCCGGAGGCGCAAGTGGTGATCGGCGATGCTCGACTGAAACTGGAGGACGTTGCCCCCGGGCGCTTCGATGCGCTGGTGATCGACGCATTCTCCTCGGATTCGATCCCGCTCCATCTCCTCACCCGCGAGGCGCTGGCGGTCTATATCCGCGCGCTTTCGGAGGATGGCGTGCTGCTGGTCCATATCTCCAACCGCTACATCGATCTCGACCCGGTGATTGCCGCGCTGGCAAAGGATGCTGGGCTGGCAGCGAAGTCGCGGTTGGACCTCCCGCAGGACCGCGAACGCTACACTCCCTCGCGCTGGATCGCGCTCTCGCGCAGCGAACAGATCCTCGAGGACCTTGCCGCGCAGCGCCCTGACATGGCCTGGACTGCGCTGCCCGAGGCGCAAGGGGTCCCATGGACGGATGACCATGCCTCGATCCTGCCCTATATCCGTTGGTCCCAGCTGACAGGAACGCCATGACCGAGATTTCCCGCCCCGACATCACAATCGCCGCGATCCACGGCAAGGTGCCCCGGATTCACGAGAGCGCCTTCATCGCACCGGGTTGTCGCATCATCGGCGATGTCGAGATCGGCCCCGAGGCCTCGATCTGGTACAACTGCGTGATCCGCGGCGATGTGAACCGGATCGTCATCGGCGCGCGCACCAATGTCCAGGACGGAACCGTCATCCACTGCGACAGTCCCAAGCCGCAACGCCCCGAGGGCCACGCGACGATCATCGGCGCCGACTGCCTGATCGGCCACATGGCCATGCTCCACGGCTGCAGGCTGGAGGACCGCGCCTTCGTGGGCCTGGGCGCGGTGGTCATGGACGGCAGCGTGATCGAGAGTGACGGCATGCTGGCGGGCGGCGCGATGCTGACCGGCAAGCGCATCGGGGCCGGGCAGCTGTGGATGGGCCGTCCGGCCAAGTTCGCCCGCGATCTCGATGAGGCGACCAAGGCCGCCAACCAGGCCGGGGTGCGCGGCTACGTGCAGAACGCGAAGGATCACGCGGCCGCGCTGCGCGGCGCCTGACCTGCCATGGCGCGGCCCAAGCTTGATCTGCCCGAGGCGGACGATGTCGAAGCCCTGCTAGATGCCGAGGGGCGCCTTGCTGTACGCGTGACTCCCGGCGCCAAGGGGGAGGGGCTGACCATCGAATCCGGGCGGCTTCTTGCCAAGGTCCGCGCCAAGCCCGAAGGCGGCAAGGCGAACGAGGCGGTGCGCGCGCTCGTCGCCAGCGCGCTGCGGGTAGCGCCCTCGCGGCTGGAACTGTTGCGCGGCGCAACTTCGCGTGAGAAGCAGTTTCGCCTTACCCGCTAGGCGGGAGCCTGCTTTTCAGGAGGTGACGGGGTTCTGCGGCGGGCGCGCGGCCATGGCCGCGCACAGGTCTGCGAGAATCTCCCCCATGGCATCGGCGACGCGCTTGGGTTCGGGGGCAACGTCCGCAATCGCGCGCTGCATGGCGCCGGCCCACTGGTCGGCGGCCGAAGCGGTGATGCGAAACGGCTTGTGAATGCTCATCATGCAGCGGTCCGGGTGCGCCTCGAACCAGTCGCGTGGGCCGCCCGCCCATCCGGCGAGAAACTGCGGCAGGGATTCGCGCATGGGGGAGAGGTCGGCGGCATGCATCGCGCGCAGTTCGGCGTAGGCCGGGTCTTCGTCCATGAGGTCGTAGAAGCGCTGGGCGATGGCCTCGAACACCGGCATGCCGCCCAGTATGTAGAAGGGCGTGCGCGGGGTCTCGGGCGCGGGAGCTTCGGCAGTCGGAGCAGGGGCAGACACGGAGCGACATCCTTTGCAGACAGCGTGCGGGATGGTGTGAGAGTACACGTGCAGGGCCAAGCCGAACTTGATGTTGGTCAATTGGAAAAGGCAAAGAGACAGCTCCGAGGGCCATCGCCCTCGGGCTCCCCGAACTGTCTGGCTCACCTTTATCCGGTTGCCGTGGCTGAGTAGGGTGAGGTCGCCGATTCCGGGGTCAAGGGGCGATGGCCCCTTGAAAGGCACTTTCTTGGTCAGTCCCGTATCAAGGCTCTGAGAGATTCGATCCGGTCCGCCTCGTGCGCGGGCTTGTCCGAACGGATGCGGTGGATGCGCGGAAAGCGCATGGCAAGGCCCGACTTGTGGCGCGCGCTGGCGTGAACCGAATCGAAGGCGACCTCGAGAACCAGCGACTTGTCGGTCTCGCGCACCGGGCCGAAGCGGTTGACCGTGTGCTGGCGCACGTGGCGGTCGAGGTCCTTCAGCTCGGCATCGGTGAAGCCGAAGTAGGCCTTGCCGACAGGCAGCAGCTGGCCCTCGCCGTCGGGATCGCCGTCCCAGCAGCCGAAAGTGAAATCGGAATAGAACGAGGAGCGTTTGCCCGATCCGCGCTGGGCGTACATCAGCACGCAGTCGATCAGCAGGGGATCGCGCTTCCACTTGTACCACAGGCCGGTCTTGCGGCCCGCGACGTAGGGGCTGTCGCGCCGTTTGAGCATCACGCCTTCGATGGCCGCGTCGCGGGCGTTCTCGCGCAAGGCGGCCAGTTCGGCAAAGCCGGGCACGTCGATCAGCCGTGAGAGGTCGAAGCGTTCCGGGTCGAGCCGGTGCAGCAGCGATTCGAGGGCTTCGCGGCGCCGGGACCAGGGCAGAGGGCGGAGATCCTCGCCTTCGATCTGCAGAACGTCGTAGAGCCGCACGAAGGCGGGGGCCTCGCGCAGCATCTTCTTCGAGACGGTCTTGCGCCCGAGGCGCTGCTGCAGCGCGTTGAAGCTGGCTGCGCCGCCCTCCTTGCCGCCTTGCGCCTCGCCGCGCACGAGCAGTTCGCCATCCAGGACACAGGCCACGTCGAGCGCGGCCGGGATTTCCGGGAAGCTGGCCGAAATATCGTCGCCCGAGCGGGAGTAGAGACGGCTCTCGCCCGTGCCGCTCTCGCCGGGGGCATGGACTGCCTGCACGCGGATACCGTCCCATTTCCATTCGGCCACGTAGGCGTCGAGGTCGAGGTCGTCGGCCTCGAAGGCATGCGCAAGCATGAAGGGGCGGAAAAGGAGCAGGTTCTCGGTGTCGGGCGGGGCTGAGCCGTGGGCGGCCCAGTCGAACAGGGCGGTATAGGGGGGCGATTGCCCGTGCCAGTGCTCCTCCACGTCTTCGATCGCCACATCGAAGGCTTGCGCGAAAGCCGTCTTGGCGAGGCGCGCGGAGATGCCGATGCGCATGGCGCCGGTGGCCAGCTTGAGGAGCGCGTAGCGTCCCTCGGCGTCAAGCCGGTCGAGAAGGGCAGGAAGTTCGCTTGCGACCGTGGAGCGTGTCATCGCGGCCAGCGCGTCGACGGCCTCGGCAACCGTTGGAGGCGGTCCGGGAGCTTCCTCCGGTTCGGGCCAGAGCAGACTGGCGGTTTCGGCGCTGTCGCCCACGTAATCGCGGCTGAGAGTCCAGAGTTCGGGATCGACCCGTTCGCGCATCAGCGCGCGGATCGTGCTGCCTTTCACGGCCGCAAAGTCGAGTCCATCGGACAAGGCGGCCAGCGCATAGCCCCGGTCGGGATCGGGCGTGTCGCGCAGGTAGCGCGCGAGGGCGGCGATCTTGGCGTTGCGGCTGCGGGTATAGACCAGCGTGTCGAGGAGCGCGGCGAAGGCTTCCATATCAGTCGTCGCCCCCTTCGTCCTCGTAGCCCACAAGGGCCAGGGCGCGGGCCTTCTTCTGGTGCAGCTCGCACCAGCGCAGCATGGCTTCCTCACGGCCGTGGGTGATCCATGTTTCACGTGGAGCAACTTGCGTGACGGTGCGGGTAAGCTCGTCCCAGTCGGCGTGGTCGGAGATGATGAGGGGGAGCTCCACCCCGCGCTGGCGGGCGCGCTGGCGCACGCGCATCCAGCCCGAGGCCATCGCGGTCAGCGGATCGGGCAGGCGGCGGCTCCAGCGGTCGTTGAGAGCGGACGGCGGGGCCAGCACGACATGGCCTGCCATGGCCTCCTTCGAGGGCGCGTCGCTGACGAGGGACAAGGCCCCCAGATCGACGCCGAAATCTTCATAGAGGCGGCACATCTTCTCCAGCGCGCCGTGAAGCCAGATGGTCTGGGTATGGCCTGCTGCGCGCAGTTCGGCGATGACCCGCTGCGCCTTTCCCAGGGCGTAGGCACCGACCAGCACGCAGCGCTCGGGCTCTGCGGCCAGGGCATCGGTCAGCTTGGCGATCTCGTGCTGCGTGGGGGGATGGCGGAAGACCGGCAGGCCAAAGGTCGCCTCGGTGATGAAGACGTCGCAGGGCGTGACTTCAAAGGGCGGACAGGTCGGATCGGCGCGGCGTTTGAAATCGCCGGTGACGAGAATGCGCTCGCCTGCGTGTTCGAGCAGGATCTGCGCCGAGCCCAGGACGTGCCCGGCGGGAATCCAGGTCGCCTGTACCCCGCCGGGAAGCGTGATCGTCTCGTGGTAGGCGACCGGCACCGCGCCGTCCGAAGTTGCGTAGCGCAACTTCATGATCGCGAGAGTCTCGGGCGTGGCAAACGTCTGTCCATGGCCGCCGCGGGCGTGGTCGGCGTGGCCATGCGTGATAAGGGCCCGGTCGACCGCGCGCGCCGGGTCGATCCAGCAATCGGCTGGAACGACGTGAATCCCCCAGGGTTCGGGGCGTATCCAGGAAAACGCGCGCGCCACCCGAGCACAATGGAAGGCGCGCGCGCTTGTTCCCTTCAGGTCGGGATTCTCGGACATGGGAGAAGAGGAAGAACCTATCCAAGGGGCCATCGCCCCTTGACCCCCAAATGGGCGACCTCACCTTTCTCAACCAGGGTGGCGCGCAAAAGGTGAGGTCTACAGTTTGGGGAGCCCGAGGGCGATGGCCCTCGGAACCCTTTTACTGCCTCCTTCTCAATCCACCGAACGCGCAACCCGGAAGCCCACGAAGGCGGAGCGGGTCGCGTTGGTCATCACGCGGCTGGCCGAGCGCATCGAGCCCGGGTGCGGGCTGTGCGAGCCGCCCCGGATCGGGTGCATTTCGCAGGCCGAGCCGTCCTTTGTGCCATCGGTCCAGGCGCTGCCGTCGCTGGGGGCGCCTTCGTAGGTGTCGTGCCAGCAGTCCTCGACCAGCTGGTAGAGGTTGCCGATCATGTCGTAGAGGCCCCAGGCATTGGGCGCGAAGGTCGCGACGGGGGAGGGGCCGTAATAGTCGTCATGGCACTGGGCCGTGATCCAGTCGCTGTCGCGTTCCTGCACGGTGATGTCCGCGCCGTTGGCGTAGGTGCACTGCAGGGTGATGTCATCGCCCCAGTAGCGCGAGGTCGTGGTGCCCGCGCGGGTGGCGTACTCGAATTCGGCCTCGGTCGGCAGGCGATACGGCGTGCCCGTTTCCTGCGAGAGCCAGGAGACGTAGGCGCTGGCATCGTCGTAGTTGACGCAGGTAACCGGGTGCTGGTCGGACTGGGGGAAGCCGATCGACTGCCAGTCGGCGTCCTCGCGCATGCCGTATTTGGTGCCGAGGTACGCGTAGCAGCCCTTGGCCGTGTAGCCGGTCGCCGCGACGAAGCGGGCGAACTGGCCGCGCGTCACCATGGTCGCGGCGATCTCGAAGGCGGGCACGTGGACTTCGTGCTGCGGTTTCTCGCGCGGCGCGAAATCATCGTCGACGGCAAGGCCGGTGTGGTGGGTGAGGGCCTGTTCGGCGTCGGTCTCGGCCTTGGTCGAACCCATCAGGAAAGTCCCTGCGGGAATCGCCACCATGTCGGCAGGGCCGGTTTCGCCGGCCAGAGCCTGCTGGGGCAGGGCTGTGCCTGCAAGTGCCGAGCTGGCGATCAGGATCTTGGAAATGTGCATGGTTCCCCCGTTGGTCGTGTGGGGGCAGGCTATGGGTATTGGTCGGGGGACGGCCCGAACGGGTGGGAGTGATCGCCTTGCGGATAGGCCTCCACATGCAGAAGAGCCCGACCTCGCGGGAGGCCGGGCTCTTCGTGTTGCGTTGGGGACCGGGCGAGCCGGGCCGGATCAGTCGTCCGAGCTGGCCTCGGGCTTGGGATCGGCCGAGGAGTCCGGATCGGTCGTCTTGGGCGGGGCCTTCTTTGCGGCCGGCTTGCGCTTGCGGGTCTTGGAGACCTTGGGCGCGGACGGGGTCAGCTCGAAGTTGAGGCCGTTCGTGTCCTTCACCGTCACGTGGACCTCGCCGCCGTGGGCGAGCTTGCCGAAGAGGAGTTCCTCGGCGAGCGGCTGCTTGACCTTCTCCTGGATCACGCGGCCCATCGGACGCGCGCCATAGAGGCGGTCATAGCCCTTGTCGCCCAGCCAGGCGCGGGCCTCCGCGTCGAACTGGATGTGCACGTTCTGGTCCGCCAGCTGGAGCTCGAGCTGGAGGATGAACTTGTCGACGACGCGGCTGATGGTGTCCTTGGCAAGGTAGGCGAAGGGCACGATGGCATCGAGACGGTTGCGGAATTCGGGGGTGAAGAGGTTCTTGACCGCTTCCTCGCTCGCGTCCGCCTTCGAGATATCGCCAAAGCCGATGCCGTTGCGCGCCATGTCCGAGGCGCCCGCGTTGGTGGTCATGATGAGGACCACGTTGCGGAAGTCGACGGTCTTGCCGTGGTGGTCGGTCAGCTTGCCGTTGTCCATCACCTGCAGGAGGATGTTGAACAGGTCCGGGTGCGCCTTCTCGATTTCGTCGAGGAGGAGCACGCAGTGCGGCTGCTGGTCGATGGCATCGGTGAGCAGGCCGCCCTGGTCGAAGCCGACATAGCCCGGAGGCGCACCGATCAGGCGCGAGACCGAGTGGCGCTCCATGTACTCGGACATGTCGAAGCGCTGCATCGGAATGCCCATGATCGAGGCCAGCTGCTTGGCAACTTCGGTCTTGCCGACGCCGGTGGGGCCCGAGAACAGGAACGAGCCGATCGGCTTGTCCGGATCGCGCAGGCCCGCACGGCTGAGCTTCATCGCGGTCGAGAGGACGTCGATGGCCTTGTCCTGGCCGAAGACGACGCGCTTCAGGTCGCGTTCGAGGTTCTCGAGCGCCTTCTTGTCGTCCTTCGACACCGACTTGGGCGGGATGCGCGCCATCGTCGCGATGACCTGCTCGATTTCGCGCGCGCCGATCGTCTTCTTGCGGCGGCTGGGCGGGACCAGCATCTGCATCGCGCCGACCTCGTCGATCACGTCGATCGCCTTGTCGGGCAGCTTGCGGTCGTTGATGTAACGCGCCGAAAGCTCGACCGCGGTCTTGATCGCGTCGGGGGTGTACTTGACCTTGTGGTGGTCCTCGAAGGCCGAGCGCAGACCCTTGAGGATCTTGATCGTGTCTTCCACCGTGGGCTCGTTCACGTCGATCTTCTGGAACCGGCGCAGCAGGGCGCGGTCCTTCTCGAAGTGGTTGCGGAATTCCTTGTAGGTGGTCGAGCCGATGCAGCGGATCGTGCCGCCCGACAGCGCGGGCTTCAGGAGGTTGCTGGCATCCATCGCGCCGCCGCTGGTCGCGCCCGCACCGATCACGGTGTGGATCTCGTCGATGAAGAGGATCGCGTGGGGCATCTTCTCCAGTTCGGAGACGACCTGCTTCAGGCGTTCCTCGAAGTCGCCGCGGTAGCGCGTGCCCGCCAGCAGCGAGCCCATGTCGAGCGAATAGATCACGGCCTCGGAAAGCACCTCGGGGACTTCGTCCTCGACGATCTTGCGCGCCAGGCCCTCGGCGATGGCGGTCTTGCCCACGCCCGGATCACCGACGTAGAGCGGGTTGTTCTTGGAGCGGCGGCACAGGATCTGGATCGTGCGGTCCACTTCGGGGCCGCGGCCGATCAGCGGGTCAACCTTGCCGTTCAGCGCCTTCTCGTTGAGGTTGACGCAGAACTGGTCGAGCGCGGAGTCCTTCTTGTTGCCAGCGCTCTTGGTCTCGGCCTTTTCCTCGGGCTGCGGAGCGGCGTCCTCGGCACCCTTGGTGCTGCGGTCCTCGATGCGCTTGCCGCCCTTGCCGATTCCGTGGCTGATGTAGCTCACCGCGTCGAGGCGGCTCATGTCCTGCTGCTGCAGGAAATAGACCGCGTAACTGTCACGCTCGGAGAATAGGGCGACCAGCACGTTGGCGCCGGTCACGGTGTCCTTGCCCGAGGACTGGACGTGGAGAATCGCGCGCTGGATCACGCGCTGGAACCCGGCCGTGGGCGAGGGGTCGCCCTTGTCCTCGGTCTTGAGCGACTGGTATTCCTGGTCGAGGTACTGGCGTACCACATCGCCCAGGTCGCCGAGGTCCACGCCGCATGCCTGCATGACCTGCGCCGCGTCGGTGTCGTCGATCAGCGCGAGCAGCAGGTGCTCGAGCGTCGCGTATTCGTGGCTGCGCTCCGACGCATGGGACAGGGCCGAATGCAGTGTCTTTTCAAGGCTTTGGGCGAAACTGGGCATTTAGGACTCTTTCCAGTTGGAGGATAGCTCCTCTTGCGGGTGAAGGGTGATGGATCGTCGTTGCAAATTCAATATAGGCAGTCTCAGGAGGCTTACGAGGTCGCGTTGTGCAACCGATCTTGATCCTGAGGCGGCATTCATGATTGCGGCCTGAATGGATCGGGCGGTGTGCCGGGACCTTCGTCGCCCGCCGTTACCGGGGGCGTTGCGGGGGCAGGGGATTTTCCAAAGAGCGCTTCGGCGGCGATACGATGCGAGGCCGCCTGTGCACGGTGCGCGGTGATCCGCGAAATCTCGTTTTCCAAGAGCGCTTTACGGCCGTCGAGTTCATCAAGCGAGTAGCTGTCCAGACTCTCTTGGGAGAGGAGACTGGCCGCGCCGAACTTCTGTTCGGACGCCGGGGGGCGAGGTCGCTCGTCGTCGTCCATTGCCAGCAGCATCGGACCATGACGGGCCCGTGTCAATGCCTTCGAAAACTGTTCCCAAGGTCTATGGGAATGTGGCAACACGAGGCCCATGATTTCCCTTTTGCCCAAGACGATGACCGCGGTGGGATTCGAATCGCCCGGCGGCCCCGAGGTTCTCCAGAGCATGGCCGTGCCGGTCCCCGAGGCGGGACCCGGCGAGGTCCTCATCGAAGTCGCCTTTGCCGGGGTCAACCGGCCCGACGTGGTCCAGCGCCAGGGTAACTACCCCGCACCGCCGGGCGCTTCGCCGCTTCCCGGGCTCGAGGTTTCGGGCCGGATTGCGGCGCTGGGCGAAGGCGTGACCGACTGGGCGCCGGGCGATGCGGTCTGCGCGCTGGTGGGCGGGGGAGGCTATGCCACCTATTGCCTGGCGCGCGCGGACCACTGCCTGCCGGTGCCCGAGGGGCTGGCGATGGAGGAGGCCGCCGCGCTTCCCGAAACGCTCTTTACCGTGTGGCACAATGTCTTTGAACGCGGCCATGCCCGTGAGGGGGAGACGCTCCTTGTCCATGGCGGGACCAGCGGCATCGGGTCGATGGCGACGCGCCTGGGACGCCTGTTCGGCCTGACCGTGATCGTCACCTGCGGCTCACCCGAGAAATGTGATCGCGCGCGCGAAATCGGGGCACACCATGCCATCGATTACAAGGCCAGCGACTTCGTCGAGGAGGTCAAGGCGATCACGCAGGGGCGCGGCGTCGATGTCGTGCTCGACATGGTCGCGGGCGATTACGTGCCGCGCAACCTCAAATGCCTCGCGATGGACGGCCGCCACGTCACCATTGCCATCCAGGGCGGGGCCAAGGCGCAGATCAACATGGGAATCGTGATGATGCGGCGCTACACTCTCACCGGCTCGACGCTGCGCGCGCGCTCGGACACGTTCAAGGCGCTGCTGACCCAGGAGCTGCGCGCCCAGGTCTGGCCGCTGGTGGCTTCGGGCGAGCTGCGGCCCGTCATGGATCGCCGTTTCGCTCTGGCTGAAGCCGCCGCGGCGCACCGCCACATGGAAGAGGGCGGGCACGTCGGAAAGATCGTCCTGGAGGTCTGACAGCGATCGGCCGGGACCTGCGGGCCAAGGCCCCGAAGCGGGAAAGGATGCGCCATGCGCGAACAACTGGTTCTCCACGAGGATCCCCGTAGCGGCAACTGCTACAAGATCCGGCTGACGGCTGCCCTGCTGGGTCTGCCCCTGCAGCGTGTCGATTACGACATTTTGCGCGGTGAGACCCGCACGCCCGATTTTCTGAGCAAGATCAATGCCCATGGACGCATTCCCGTCCTGCAGGTGGGCACCCGCTTCCTGCCCGAGAGCAACGCGGCCTGCTGGTACCTGGCCGATGGGGGCGAGCGTGAGGGCACGGAAGGGGTGGGGCTCATCCCCGAGGATCGCTTCGCGCGCGCGGAAATGCTGCGCTGGATGTTCTTCGAGCAGTACAGCCACGAGCCCAACATCGCGACGCTGCGCTTCTGGCTGCTCTACGTGGGCGAAGCCAATCTGGCGCCCCAGCAGCGTGAGCAGATCCTGATGAAGCGCGCGGGCGGCGAGGAGGCCCTGCGCCAGATGAACGAGCACCTGGCCACGCGCGACTGGTTCGTGGGCGAGGCGGTCTCGCTCGCCGACATCGTTCTGTTCGCCTATACCCATGTCGCCGAGGCGGGCGGTTTTCGCCTGTCCGATTACCCCGCGATCTGCGCCTGGCTGCACCGTGTCGCCGCTCTCCCGGGTTTCGTCGCCATGGATTCGCCCTGATCCTGATGGTCAGCGCGCCGCATGGTTGGCGTGCATAATGTGCAATCGGGTTTGAATACGGGGCTTTCCGTCCCTATCAAGTGGGCGTGGAAACCGACCCCCCGACACACCATGGGCGCCCGCGAGCGGATCGGCCGAAGGCTGGGCAGGCCGCGGATCCGGGCCTTGCCGAGACCCTGCGCCAGCGCGCGGGGCCGGGCACGCGCACGTTCGCGATTGCGAGCCGGGTGCTGACCGGGGCGTGGAACGACGGGTTCATCCACGCCGGAAACCTCGCCTACATGACACTGCTGGCGCTCTTTCCCTTCTTCATCTGCCTGGCGGCGATCTTTTCGGTACTGGGCGAGGCCGGGCGGCTCGACGCCTCGATCGACACGGTGCTTCTGGCCATGCCGCCGCGCGTGTCCGAGGTTCTCGCGCCTGTCGCGCGCGACGTGGTGGCCGCGCGCCATGGCTGGCTTTTGTGGGTGGGCGGCCTGTTCGGCCTATGGACCGCGACCAGCCTCATCGAGACGATCCGGGACATCCTCTATCGCGCCTATGGCAGCCCCAAGCGCCGCGCCTACTGGCACTATCGTCTCTATTCGACGGGTCTCATCTTCGGATCGGTGCTGTTGCTGCTCGTCTCGCTCTCCTCGCAGGTGCTCATCAGCGCGATCCAGGAGATCGTTGCGATCCTGTTCCCCCGGCTCGACGGCGTACTTGACCGCATCCTCGTGACCCGCAGTGTCAGCGCACTGACCCTGTTCGGCTCGATCTACGGGCTTATTTACCTTCTGACGCCGGGCCGCTATCAGGCGCGAGAATATCCCAAGTGGCCGGGTGCCGCGCTTGTCACCGGATGGTGGCTGCTCGTTGCCTGGGCGCTCCCGCGCGTTCTGCGCAACTTTTTCGTCTACGATCTCACCTATGGAAGCCTCGCGGGGGTGATGATCGCACTTTTCTTTTTCTGGCTGGTCGGCTTAGGGATGGTCGTCGGGGCGGAATTGAATGCAGCACTTGCGGAATCGCCCGAAGATCGAGACAGGGGCGATTCAGGCGCGCGCACCGATGGTGCACGCGACAACGAAACACGGGAAGACAACGAATGACCGGTCTGATGCAGGGTAAACGCGGCCTGATCATGGGCCTCGCCAATGACAAGTCGCTGGCCTGGGGTATTGCCAGGAAGCTGCACGAACAGGGCGCCGAGCTCGCCTTTTCCTATCAGGGCGATGCCCTGCTCAAGCGTGTGAAGCCGCTGGCCGAGAGCCTGGGCAGCGACTTCCTGATCGATTGCGACGTGTCGAGCATGGACGCGCTCGACACCGCCTTTGCCACGCTCGCCGAGCGCTGGGAGACCATCGACTTCGTGGTGCACGCCATCGGCTTCTCGGACAAGAGCGAGCTGCGGGGCCACTACTACGATACCAGCCTCGATAACTTCCTGATGACGATGAACATCTCGGCCTACAGCCTGGTCGCCGTCACCAAGCGCGCGATGCCGATGATGTCGGAAGGCGGCTCGATCCTGACGCTGACCTACTACGGCGCGGAAAAGGTCGTCCCGCACTACAACGTCATGGGTGTGGCCAAGGCCGCGCTCGAGACCTCGGTGCAGTATCTCGCCAACGATCTTGGCCCCAAGGGCATTCGCGTCAACGCGATTTCGGCCGGACCGGTCAAGACGCTGGCTGCGAGCGGCATCGGCGACTTCCGCTACATCCTCAAGTGGAACGAGCTGAACTCGCCGCTGCGCCGCAACACCACCATCGATGACGTGGGCGGCGCGGGCCTGTACCTGCTTTCGGACCTGTCCTCGGGCGTGACCGGCGAAGTCCACCACGTCGACTCGGGCTACCACCTGGTCGGCATGAAGCAGGAAGACGCTCCCGACATCGCGCTCAGCTAAGGCGGGAACACGCACACGAAAAAGGGGCTGGAACGGTGACGTTCCGGCCCCTTTTTCGTGGGTTCAGGGGAACAAGAGATGATTCAAGGGGCCATCGCCCCTTGACCCCGGAATCGGCGACCTCTCGGTTCTCAGCCAAGGTGGCGGGCGAAAGGTGAGGTCGACAGTTTGGGGAGCCCGAGGGCAATGGCCCTCGGAAATCCTCCTTCCTTCCTACGGCTGCGGCGTTTCGCCGTCCTCGGCCTCTTCCTGTGCGCGCTGGCGGGCGAAGTAGGCTTCTTCGGCTTCCTCGACGCGTTCCTGCTGCGCTTCGGCCTCGGAATCGATGGTCGAGAGGCGCTTGGCGCGTTCCTCGGCGATCAGTTCGGAGAAGCGCACGTCGCTGCCGTTGTCGCGTTCCGAGGCGGCGCGGTTGATGAGCTGCTGGGTGCAGCCTTCCTGGCCGGCCGGGCCCACCGGCGAGCAACTCAGCGTGCCGAACGCGCCGACCGTCTCGTAAGCCTCGACGCGGTTGGTCCAGGCCTGCGAGGTGGGGTTGTCGACGCCGCGCAGCGGGGCGGGAATGCGATAGCGCTCTTCCTCGGGCTTGCGCGCGCAGACGGTGATCTCGGCGTCGGAGGACTGCGGGCAGGGGTCCTCGCCATAGACGATGACCTGATTCACGCGGTCGCCGCCTTCGTCCTGCGCGGCGGCGGGGACGGCGCCGAGGGAAAGCCCTGCGCCCAGGGTAGCAAGCGCTGCGGCGGCGGTCAGAAGGCGGGTCATCGTCTCGAACTCCAGTTTGCGGCGGATGGGCTCCGCCATTCTCGTTCTATACCCGGCAGGGACGGGGAACGACACCCCGACGGACGGAGCGAGTTCCATTCCTCTCTCCTGTCCGGAAATGCAGGCGCGTTCAGATTCGTTCCGAGAGCTTGATCGCCGCGCGGCAGCCCATGCGGATGGCGTTGAACAGGAGCGGATAGGCGGGGGCCTTTTCCGCGCCCGAGGCCAGTGCGGTATCGCGGTGCTCGCGCTCCTCGTCGCGGAACTGGCGGATCGCCGCGCCCAGCTCCGGGTCATCCTCGCCCAGTTGGTCGAGCTGCTCGGTGTAGTGCTTGTCGATCTCGGTCTCGATCGCGGCGGTGCAGGCCATGGCCGCTTCCGGGCCGATCAGCGCGGTGCCAGCGCCCAGCGCAAAGCCCGCGACCTTCCAGATCGGTTGCAGCAGCGTCGGGCGCACGCCGCGCTCGGCGATGAACGCATCGAAGCGCTCGCGGTGGACCTCCTCCTGCTCGGCCATGTGCACGACTTCCTGCGAGAGCGCCGTGCGGTTGCCCATCACGGCCATCTGCCCGGCATAGATGCGCACCGCGCCGTACTCGCCGGCCTGGTCCACGCGGATCATGCGGTCGCTCAGCGCTTCGCGGGCCAGCGCCCGGCGGGAGGGAGAAGTCATGTCGTTCAGGCCTTTCTGCCAAAGCCGATCAGGAAAAGGATGGCGAGCGCCGAGGCGGTCGAGATGAGGAAGTTCCAGCCTGCCATCGAGACGCCGAGGAAGCTGAACTGGACGATGTCGCAGCGGATCACGGGTGCGGCCATGATCGCATCGAGCGGGTTGCCACCGCCCGCTGCCGTCGTTGCGCAGGACGTCACGCCTTCCCACCAGCCCAGTTCGACCCCTGCGTGGAACGCGCCGATCAGGCCGGAGGTCAGGATCGCCAGCGCGGCCACCGCGACAAGCGGGCGGACCGGCGCGCGCGCGAAGGCGAGGGCGGCGAGGGCCAGCGCGAAGAAGTGCGGGTAGCGCTGCCACCAGCACATCTCGCACGGATAGAGGCCGAAGACGTACTGGCTGATGTAGGCGCCCCCCAGCAGCCCTGCGGGCACGAGGAAGGCGAGGGCGCGTGCGGCGCGCACCGGGGCAGGAACGGGAACGCTCATGGCGCGAAGGTCTCAGTTCTTCTTGGGCTTTGAGGCGGCGGGCTTGGCCGCAGCTTCGGGAGTCTTGGCCGCAGCCGGCTTGGCGGCGACGGCGGCCAGCGCGGCGGGCTTGCCTGCGGTGCGCTGGAGCGTCGAGATCGCGTAGTGCAGCTGGAAGTCCTCGATGCCCTGCTCCTCCAGCTCCTCAGGCGTGGCCGAGAAGCGCGGATCGGTGGCCTTGTCGCTTTCCAGGTCCTTGTCCTCGAGCCCGGCCTCGTTGATGAGGTGGCCGCGAAGATCGGACTCGCGCACCGCGCGCTCGGCGCGGCGGCGCGCGTCGGGGTCGGAGAGCTGGGGCACCTCGATGTCGGGCTCGATCCCGCCTTCCTGCACCGAATGGCCCGAGGGCGTGTAGTAGCGCGCCGTCGTCAGCTTGATCGCGCTTTCGCGGTCAAGCGGCAGGAAGGACTGCACCGAGCCCTTGCCGAAGGTGCGCTCGCCCATGACCACCGCGCGGTGCTGGTCCTGCAGCGCGCCCGCAACGATCTCGGAGGCCGAAGCCGAGCCCGCATCGACGAGGACGGCGATGGGCAGGCCCTTCACGGCATCGCCCTTGAACATCGATTCGGCGCGATAGTACTGGTTCTCACTTGCCCGGCGGCCGCGCTGCGAGACGATCACGCCCTTCTCGAGGAAGATATCGGAGAGCGCGATGGCCTCGTCGAGCGATCCGCCCGGGTTCGAGCGCAGGTCGAGGACGAGGCCGACCAGCGGCCCGGTGCCGGTGGTTGCCGCCTGCTTCTTGAGATCGGCGATGCCCTTGGCGACGTCGTTGCCGACATCGCGCGAGAACTCGTTGACCGAGATGTAGCCCACGTTGTCCTTGAGCTCCCAGGTCACCGGCTCCAGTTCGATCACGCCGCGCGTCACGGTCACGTCGAAGGGCTCGTCACGGCCCGGGCGGTAGACCGTGAGCGTGATCGAGCTCCCCGCAGGACCGCGCATCTTGGAGACCGCCTCGTCGAGGTCGCGCTCGTAGTAGAGCACGCCGTCGAGGTGGGTGATGTAGTCGCCCGCCTTCAGGCCCGCCTTGTCAGCGGGGCTGCCCTTGAACGGAGAGATGATCTTGACCGCCCCGTCTTCTTCCACGACCGAGAGGCCGAGCCCTGAATAGTTGCCGTCGATCATTGTCTCGAGGCGCTGCAGCGAGGGGCCGTCGAGGTAGTTGGAATGCGGGTCGAGGCTTGCCAGCATGCCGTCGATCGCGCCCTTCAGGAGCTTGTCGTCATCGACCTGGTCGACGTAGTTGTCCTTGATCAGCGCGTAGATGTGAAACAGCTTGTCGAACTCGGGGTTCACCTGGCTGTCGAGCGCGGCAAGGCCGGATGTCGCGACGGGTACGGCGGCAACGGCCGAAACCAGCAGGGCGGCGCGCATCAGGGGTGCGAACTTCATCGGGCGTCTGCCTCTTCTTCGTGGCGGGGCCGTGGCCACCGCCGGTTTGTGGATGCACCCTACCGGGGGCGCTCCTCTCACGCAATTGCGCGTCCCTCCCATATAAACGCGTTTGCAGGCATTTGGAGGGGGCAGGGCCGGGGAACCAAAGCTGTACGGGTCGCATTGAACGAGGGACAACCCGGCGTTCATGGCAGGGACAGGATGAACACATCCTTGCGCATGGCTGGTGGCAGGGAACGAGGACGATGGCTCTTCAGAAATACACGATGGTCTTTCCGGACGCAGCCGGAGGCCCCGGGCGCCGCAAGGCCTTCAAGGCGGTGAGTGTCTCGGATGCCTTTCTGCAGACCCGCAACGCCTCGCTCGAGCATGAGGTCGAGTTATGGAAGGGGCACTCGCGCATCTGCCGCCTGATGCCCGGGGGATGACCCGGCAGACGGTGGCGGCGCTCAGAGTTCGCGGATGAACTGGAGCGGATTCACCGGCTCTCCGCCGCGCCGCAATTCAACCATGACTTCAGGATCGCGCGGTCCGGCAATGCCCATCGGTGCACCTGCAACGAGAGTCTCGCCCACCTCCACGTCGAGTCGGGCCAGGCCCGTTACCAGCGAAATCCAGTCGCCGTCGTGCTCCAGGATGACGATGCGTCCGTGTCCCCGGTAGGGCCCGGCGAAGGCAACGCGTCCCGCCGCGGGCGCGACGATCTGCGCGTTGGGCCGTGTCGCAAGCGTGATGCCGCGCGCACGAATTTCGCCCGGCGCATCTTCTCCGAACCCGGTGACGAGGCGGCCCATGACTGGCAGGCTCCAGCTCGACAGGCCTTCGGGGGGCGGTACGAACTGCGAGGCGTCGATGACGCGCGGCGCATTGGGATCGGCGGGGCGCATCAGCGGACCGGGCAGAGCGGCCAGCTCATCGCGCAGCCGTCCGCGCGAGTCCATTGCCGCGACCAGCTCGCCAAGATCGTTCGCGCGTTCGGCGAGCGCCAGGGCGCGTCGGCTTTCGCGCGCGGCGTTGCCGCCGACTTCATGGCTGGCAAGGCGCTGGCGGGTTTCGAGCGCGGCCAGTTCCTTGCGCTTGGCGAGCATGTCCTTGTGGGCCTTGCGCAAGTTCGCTTCGGCCGCCTGGGCCTGCCGTTCAAGCTTGCGGCCTTCCTCGATCTCGCGCCGCAGTGCCACGGTGCGTTTTTCGACTTCGGGCAGCATCGTGTCAAACAGGGCGCGCATGTAGACCGCATCGCGCACCGATCCCGGGCGCAGCAGCGCCAGCAGGGTGGGGCGGCGCGAGAGGCGCTGCAGCGCGCCGGTCAGCCGGGCAAGCGGCCCCTGCCGCGTGGCGAGCCGTTCACGCAGATCCCGGCGCTGCGCGGTCACCAGCGCGACCTTGCCTTCCTGCACCGCGATCTCGGCCTCGTTCTCCTGGATGCGCGCGGCGAGAGCTGCGGCCTCGCGGGCGGTCTTCTCCACCGCTTCGGAGGCAGCGCGGGCCCGCTTTTCCAGCGCTTCGGCGCGCTTGCGCACCTCGGCCCCCTCGCGCTCGGCGGCGCGGATTTCCTCCCGGGTCTTCGCGGCATCGAGCCTGGGCGCGGCGTCCGAGAAGGGATCCGTCTGCGACAGCGCATGGCCTGCGAGCAGGCCTCCGGCGGCGATGCCGGAGATCAGGAACAGGCGCAGCGTGCGGGTCATTCCCGGTTTCCTAGGCCAGAGCGGGGCAGGGCGGAAGGGGGAGAGGCGGCGCAAGGGCTGACATTCTCAGGAAAATACTTATCTGCGCGGGCAGAAGCGGATAGAAGTGAAGACCAGACATGTTTGCCATCGGGTGCCTCATGCCCGCCGTCCTGTTCGTGGCCGGCGCCATCCTCGGAGCGATTCTCGGGGGCAACAGCGGATCGATGTGGGGGGCAGGCATCGGTTTCCTGGTCGGCTGCCTGATGCCCGTGGCGATGTTCCTGATGGCGAAGAGCCATGGGAATCGGAAAGGCAGATAGCCATAAGGGCGATGAGTCACGAGATTGTGCTCGGATCATCGGGCCTGAAATTTCAGGACAGGACCTGACAGGCAGGAAGATGAATCCGAGGGCCCTCGCCCTCGGGCTCCCCGAACTGTCGACCTTACCGTGCGCGCGCCAGGTTGTTTGAGAATGGTGAGCTTGCCCATTCTGGGGTCCAAGGGGCGATGGCCCCTTGAATCAAATCCTTCTCTTCCCCGCTTCACCCCGAACGGTGATAGGGATGCCCGGCCAGGATCGCGGTCGCGCGAAAGAGCTGTTCGGCCAGCATTGCGCGGGCCATGAGGTGGGGCCAGGTCATCTTGCCGAAGCACAGCAGGTGGTCGGCCTTGGCGCGGGCTTCGTCGCCGTGGCCATCGGCCGCACCGATCAGGAAGCGGCATTCGCGCACCCCGTCGTCGCGCCAGCGGCCAAGGAGAGCGGCGAAGTCTTCGGAGGACATCGCCTTGCCGCGTTCATCGAGGAGAACCTCGCGCACGGGTGTCTGCACCGGAGCAGGAATCTTGCCCCCGACATCGGGCAGTTCGGTGTGCTTGAAGGGCCAGGTCAGGCGCTTGGCGTAGCGTTCGAGCAGTTCGGCCTCGGGTGACCGGGCGATCTTGCCGCGCGCGATGATGTGAAGGAGCATGGCGCGTGTTCTAGAGCGCCGGGGCGCCTGTGAACAGCCCTGCCCCGTGTGGGGAGGATTGGCCCTCGGTGGGCGTGCAAGCGCGCGGCACCGGAGGCGCAAAGGGCAGGTTGGCGCACGGGCGTGCGTCCACGCACCCTGCGGCAATCCCTTCGCGGTTGTCCGGCCCTGTCAGCGGGCCGGGTGATCGTCTTCGGCGTGGGCGGGCGGCCTCAAGCCGCGCCGGACGGTCCGTCAAAGCCCCACATGCGCTCCAGATTATAGAACGTGCGCACTTCGGGACGGAACAGGTGGACAATCACGCCGCCGGCATCGACCAGCACCCAGTCGGCGGCCGGAAGGCCTTCGATGCGGGGGTTGCCGAAGCCGTTTGCTTTCAGTTTTTCGCCGAGTTTCTGCGCCATGGCGGCGACCTGGCGGGTCGAACGGCCAGACGCGATGACCATGAAGTCGGCGATGCTCGACTTGCCTTCAAGGTCGATCGTCACAAGATCCTGCGCCTGATCGTCGTCGAGCGACTGCAGGACTACGGCCAGAAGCGGATCGTCGTTGTCCGTCACGGCCGGGGGCGTTTCGCCGGTCGGCACCGGCTGTACATGTGCCTGTGGCATCTAGGGGTTTACTGCTCCTTTCAGGGGACCATGCAGGACCGGCGCAGACACCCCGAAAGGGTGGCCAGGCTGGAAGCACGATCGGTTTTGCGGGTTTGGCCGGAAGATACGCGGGAAAGGCGGGGCGCCTTGCTCACGCAGCATCTCCACCAATGGGGCGGTGCGTGACGGCATCGCGCGAAAGCCTGTGGCCGGATTGGCCGTTCAGGGACTTCCGGGCCCAGTCCGGATCGGCCTTGCGGATATCCGTGGCCGACCGCGTATCGGGGTCGAATCGCAATGTCACCAGCGCGGGTGCGCTCCATCTCACCGGACGTCTGAGACTGGCAACGGGCGTCCGGTAGCGCCTGAACCAGGCCATCGCGGGGCTCGCGAAAGCAGGGCCATCATACCCCGGACGGGCGATAACCGCAATCGGCATGGTGCGCGCGATGCCGCGCCAGTCTTTCCACTTATGGAATTGCGCGAGGTTGTCGGCGCCCATGAGCCAGACGAAGCGCCGCTTGGGGTAGCGCCGGACCAGCGCGCGCAGGGTGTCGGCGGTAAACCGGGTGCCCAGCTCGCGCTCGATCGCGGTCGGGCGAATCCGCGTTCGGCGGCTCTGCGCGCGGGCCGAGGCGTAGCGCGCGGCGAGCGGCGCCATGCCCTTTGCAGACTTGAGCGGATTGCCCGGTGAGACCAGCCACCAGACCTCGTCGAGGGCCAGGGCCTCGCGCGCAAAAAGGCTGATGCGCCGGTGCCCGCCGTGCGCCGGATTGAAGCTGCCCCCCAGAAGGCCGGTGACGGGGCCCTGTTTCGTCATTGGCGTATCCGAATCACGAACGGGGTGCCTCGCCCGCCTTGGCGCCCTGGCGGTAGCCGCCCTGACGCTCGATCATCCAGCCCGGATAGAGGGGGCTGCGGGGCATCGCTGAATCGAGCGTGGCCATCTCGTCTGCAGTGAGCTCGAGGTCGCTTGCACCGAGGTTGTCGGCAAGCTGCTCGGGCCGCTTGGCGCCGACGATCACGCTGGTGACGGCGGGCTTGGCGAGCAGCCAGGCCAGCGCGATCTGCGGCACGCTGCAGCCCTTGTCGGTGGCCATCGCCTGCATCGTCTCGATCACGTCGAAGGCGCGCTCCTTGTCGACGGGGGGGAAGTCGAAGCTGGTGCGACGGCCGCTCTCGGCCTCGCCCGAACGGGTGTACTTGCCCGAGAGGAAGCCGCCGGCGAGCGGGCTCCAGACCATCAGGCCCAAGCGTTCGCTCTCCAGCATCGGCGCGATCTCGTGCTCAAGGTCGCGCCCGGCGATCGAGTAGTACGCCTGGAGCGAGGCAAAGCGGTGGAGGCTGAGGCGCTCGGAGATGCCCAAGGCCTTGGCGATCTGCCAGGCCGCCCAGTTCGACACGCCGATGTAACGCGCCCGGCCCGAACGCACGATGTCGTCGAGCGCGCGCAGGGTCTCGTCGACCGGCGTCAACGGGTCCCACCCGTGAATCTGGTAGAGGTCGACATGGTCGAGCCCCATACGCGCCAGGCTCGCGTCGATCTGGTCCAGGATGTGGTAGCGCGAGGCGCCGCGCTGGTTGACGCCTTCGCCCATGGGACCCAGCGCCTTGGTCGCGATCACGACCTCGCTGCGCGAAATGCCAAGATCCTTCAGCGCCTTGCCGGTCACTTCCTCGGAGCGCCCCTCGGCATAGACGTTGGCGGTATCGATGAAGTTGATGCCCGCATCGAGAGCCTGGCGCACGAGGCCGTTCACCGCCTCCTGCTGCAGCCCACCCATGACAGACCACATCCCCTCGCTCTCGCCAAAGGTCATCGTGCCCATGCACAGTTCGGAAACGAGCAGGCCGGTGCGGCCGAGGCGGTTGTACTTCATGGGAGCGGGCTCCTTGAACTCAGTTTGAGAAGGGGGGATCGGTTCGGATCTATAGGGTTGAGCTTCTGCGCAATCCGAATTCCCAGAAATCGAAAAACAAGCCGAAAGATGAATCCGAGGGCCATCGCCCTCGGGCTCCCCGAATGGTGCGCCTCACCTTACGCGCGCCAACAGAGCCTAGAAAGGTGAGGTCGCCGATTCTGGGGTCAAGGGGCGATAACCCCTTGAGAAGGTCATTTCCTCTTCTGCCTTTCATGGCTCCTGGGGGCTGAACTCATGATCTTCAGATAGGAAAGCGGCCGCGAAGCTGCAAAGCTCGCGGCCGCTCGTGCAGTCCATTTCAGCGCCCGGAGGCACCTAGATCAGGGACGTGCCTGTCCGGTTCCGCGCACCTGCCACTTGTAGGTGGTGAGGCCTTCCAGGGCGACCGGGCCGCGCGCGTGGAGGCGGCCCGTGGCGATGCCGATCTCGGCGCCCAGGCCAAACTCGCCGCCGTCGGCGAACTGGCTCGAGGCGTTGACCATGACGATCGCGCTGTCGACTTCGGCAAGGAAGCGTTCGGCCGCTTCGTCATCCTTCGTGATGATGACGTCGGTGTGGCCCGAGGAGTGCGCGGCGATGTGGTCGAGCGCCGCGTCGAGGCCGTCCACTATGGCGACCGAGGCGATGGCGTCGAGGTATTCGGTATCCCAGTCCGCCTCGTCGGCCGACAGGATGCGCGAGTCGAGCGAGCGGGCGCGGGCATCGCCGCGCAGTTCGCAGCCCGCCTCGATCAGCGCCGAGACGACCTCGGCCGAGCCGGGGAACTGCGCGTCGAGCAGCAGCGTCTCCATCGCGCCGCAGATGCCCGTACGGCGCATCTTGGCGTTGACGGCCACTTCCTTGGCGACCTTGGGGTCGGCGGCGGAGTGGATGTAGGTGTGGTTGATCCCGTCGAGGTGCGCGAGGACGGGGACGCGGGCGTCCGACTGCACGCGCGCGACAAGGCTCTTGCCCCCGCGCGGGACGATCATGTCGATAAGGCCGGCCGCCGTCAGCATGGCGCCCACGACCGCGCGGTCCTGGGTCGGCACGAGCTGGATCGCGGCGGCGGGAATGCCCGCCTCTTCCAGGCCCTTGGCAAAGGCGGCGCGGATCGCGTGGTTGGAATGCACCGCTTCGCTGCCGCCGCGCAGAAGTGCGGCGTTGCCCGAGCGCAGGCACAGCGCGGCCGCGTCGGCGGTCACGTTGGGGCGGCTTTCATAGATGATGCCGATGAGGCCGATGGGGATGCGCACGCGGCTCATCCTGAGGCCGTTGGGGCGGCTCGATTCCTCGATCACCGAGCCCACCGGATCGGGGAGCGAGGCGACCTGGTCGACCGCATCGGCGATCCCGGCGAGGCGTTCGGCGTCGAGGCGCAGGCGGTCGAGCATGGCGCCCGAGAGGCCCTTTTCCTCGCCCGCGGCGATGTCCTTGGCGTTGGCTTCGAGAATTGCGGCTTCATCCGCGCGCAGCGCCTTGGCGGCGGCGCGCAGGGCCTCGGCCTTCTGCGCATCGCTCATGCGGGCGAGCACGCGCTGGGCGGCGCGGCCGTCGGCGGCAATGCGGGCGACGAGGGCTTCGGGGGTTTCGACAGCGTTGCTGTCGGCGGAAAGAGTTTCAACTGTCATAGGGTGCGGCCTACCATCTGTATTGCAGTGTGTCACGGTCGCGCCCGGCAAGCAGGAGGCCCGATTGGCCCGCCTGCGCCGGTTTTTCTGCGTTCACCTAGGGTTTGTACGAAGTGTACATTCATGAACGTGCAATCTTGAGCGCATTACTCAAACAAGGACTGGGAGCGCAAATGGTTCCTTCGGTTCATCGCTTTCGATGAACGGTTCACCCTGAAATGCGCATGGTGCGCGGCGGCTCGATTCGCCTTGTTAACCCTCCCCTGCTAGCCGGTCTGCCGGGGACTGGTAATAAGCCACAGCGTGGGGTCGTTTTGAAGCTTACATCTGTCAGGGCGCTATGGTCGCGCCTGCGGGCAGGCTTCCCGGATCGCGAATTTATCATGCGTTCTCAGGGGCATGTCCATTTCATCCGGATTTCGTCGCGGACCCAGATGGTCGCCGCGGGCGCCGCTGGTGCGCTTGCCACCGTCTGGCTCGGGTCGATGGGCGCGGTCGCGATCGAGCGCCTGAGCGCGTCGTCGCAAGAGGCCGAACTGCTCAGCCGCGAGGCCCGGGTCGCCCGCGCCGAGGACCGCGTCGAGAACTACCGCGATGGCATCGACGAGGTCGCCTCCGACCTCGCCCGCCGCCAGAAGTTCATCGAACAGATGGTCGAGGCGCACATCGGTGACCTTCCGCGCGACACGAAGGCTGGTGAAACCGTCTCCAACAGCGACGCGGAAGCCAAGCGCACCATCGAGAAGGTCAGCGCGGCCGTTCCCGAGGCAAGCGAACTGGCCCATCTCGAAGCGCGCCAGCTCGCCTTCGTCGAGAATCTCACCCGTTATGCCGACCGCCGCGCCGAAAGCGCGAGTGCGGCGATCCGCAAGCTGGGCCTCAATCCCAAGACGATGGTGGCCAATGCTCCGGCAAGCCGCGCCTCGGCGCGCGGTGGTCCGCTGATCAAGCTCGCGACCCGCGCCGATGGAAGCGTTGATCCGCGTTTCCAGCGCCTGGGCGTCAGCCTCGCGCGGATGGATGCGCTGGAAAATGGCCTTGCCTCGATCCCGCAGGTGAAGCCCGCTTCGGTCGCCTATGTCTCGTCCAGCTATGGCTACCGCTCGGACCCGTTCACGGGCGGCGCTGCGTTCCACGCCGGGCTCGACTTTCCCGGACCGCTGGGCTCGCCGATCTACGCCGCGGCCAAGGGGAAGGTGACCTTCGTCGGGCGCCGCCACGGCTATGGCAACTGCATCGAGGTGCGTCACGGCAACGGCCTGATGACCCGCTATGCGCACCTTTCGCGTTTCAAGTCCAAGGTGGGCGACAAGGTGGAAGCCGGCTCGACCATCGCCCTGATGGGCAGCACCGGCCGTTCCACCGGCTCGCACCTCCACTTCGAAGTGCGCCTCAACGGAAAGCCGGTCAATCCACGTCCCTTCCTCGAGGCCTCCGCCCATGTTCAAAAGCAGTAAGGCCGATCCCATGCCCAAGCCCGTTGCCACCTCGCGTTCGAGCGGCTCCGCGACCTTTTCCGTGCTCGGCAGTGACACGCTCATCACCGGCGACATCGAGGCGAGCGCCGATCTGCATATCGATGGCCGGGTGACCGGCGACATTACCTGCGCCGCGCTGGTGCAGGGCGTCGAGAGCGAGATCACGGGCGCGATCAAGGCGGACAGCGTGCGCATTTCGGGCACCGTGCGCGGCACGGTCGCTGCGCGCGAGATCGTCATTCTCGCCTCGGGCAAGATCGAGGGCGATGTGGCTTACGACACGCTGACGGTCGAGCAGGGTGCGCGCATCGAGGGACGCCTGGCACCCAACGGCGGCGGCATGCCGCCTGCGATCGGTGTCGTGGCGGACGACGTCAAGGACGCCGTTCCGGCTTGAAACAAGTTCCGAGGGCCACCGCCCTCGGGCTCCCCAAACTGTCTGGCTCACGCCCCGCGCGCAGTGGCGGTTGAGAAAGGTGAGGTCGCCCGTTTGGGGGGCAAGGGGCAATGGCCCCTTGAATCAAAACCTTCTTTCTCTGTCTTACCAACGAAAAAGGCCCGCACTTTCGTACGGGCCTTTTTCGTATGCGCGTGTGCGGGGGACGGGCTTATTCGCCGCGTTCCTCAGCTTCGGCGGCGCGCTTGGCCTGGAGCCAGGCGGCGGCTTCGGCTTCCTGCGCGGCTTCGTTGGCGGCCTTGGCGGCGGCGTCACGTTCGGCGCGCAGTTCCTCGATGAGGGCCTGGCGGTCATCGACGAGGCGTTCGTCGGTCGCGCCTTCGTTCTCGATACCGGCCTTCTTGGCGGCCTTGAAGACCATCGCGTCCAGCTCGCGCTGCGAGCACAGGCCCAGCGTGACCGGGTCCTTGGGCGTGATGTTGGCGATGTTCCAGTGCGAACGGTCGCGGATTGCCGCGATGGTGTTGCGGGTCGTGCCGATCAGCTTGCCGACCTGCGCGTCCGAGACCTCGGGGTGGTTGCGCAGGATCCAGGCAATGCCATCGGGCTTGTCCTGGCGCTTGGACACCGGCGTGTAGCGCGGGCCCTTGGTGCGGCTGACGGTTACCGGTGCGCGGTGCATGCGCAGACGGTATTCCGGATTCGCCTGACCCTTCTCGATCTCTTCCATCGTCAGCTCGCCCGCGCGTACGGGGTCGCGGCCGGTGTACTTGGCCGAGGCCAGATCGTCGGCCATGGCCTGGACTTCAAGCATGTGCAGACCGCAGAAATCCGCGATCTGTTCAAACGAGAGCGCCGTGTTGTCGACCAGCCACGAGGCGGTCGCGTGCGGCATCAGCGGAGTGGGCTGGCTCATGTCTCTATCTCCGGCGGAAACAATAAGGGCCGCCCCTTCGCGGAGCGGCCGTACCGGCCCGACTTAGGTGAGTTTTGCGCGTTGGGCAAGGACTAGCGCCCGATTTGCGCGCAAAATCGGTGCTGGAGGGGCCGAATCGGAGCGCGCAGAGCCCATAGCGCAGGTGTGGGAGCCGGGCAGGGAGGGCTAGCAGGGGGGGCGAGCAGGGGATTGCCCGCCCGCCATCAGGCGCGGCGCATTCAGCCACCCATGCGTTCGCGCACGTTGCGGGCATCCTTCCAGCCCTCAAGCCGCTTTGCGAGATCCTCGTCGCCCTCGGGCAGGGTGATTTCGAGGCGGATAAGCTCGTCGCCGCGCGTGCCGTCCTTGCGGGTCATGCCCTTGCCCTTGAGGCGCAGGGTCTTGCCGGAGCTGGACCCGGCCGGCACCGTCAGCATGACCGCGCCGGACGCGGTGGGCGCGCGCACCTTGGCGCCGCTGAGCGCCTCGTCGAGGGTGATCGGCAGGTCGAGGCGCAGGTCGTCGCCGTCGCGCTCGAAATAGGGGTGGTGCGCGATGGAGATGGTGATGATCGCATCGCCCGCGCCGCCCGGACCCGGCTCACCCTTGCCCGAAAGGCGCATCTGGGTGCCGTCCTCGACCCCCTTGGGCAGCTTGAGGTCGATGGTCTTGCCGTCGGACAGGGTGATGCGCTGGTTGGCGAGTTCGGCCGCGTCGGTCAGCGAGACCGAGAGGCGGTAGTTGACGTTGGCGCCGCGCGGGGCCGAGCGCGAACGTCCGCCGCCAAAGCCTCCGCCCATTCCGCCACCCATGCCTCCGGGGCCGCCGCGCTGGCCGCCGCCGCCGAAGATGCCGCCGAACAGGTCCTCAAGGTCGATCCCGTCGTTTCCGCCGAAACCACCAAAACCGCCCGCGCCGCCGCCCATGCCGGACCGATGACCGCCGCCACCGCCGAAACCACCGGCCCCGAAGGGCATGGTAGGGTTTCCCTCCGCGTCGATCTCGCCGCGGTCGAACTGGGCGCGCTTTTCCTTGTCGGAGAGAAGGTCGTAGGCGCGGGTCACGTCCGAGAAGCGTTCGGCCGCCTTCGGGTTGTCCTTGTTCCGGTCGGGATGGAGCTCCTTGGCGAGCTTGCGGTAGGCGGACTTGATGTCCTTCTCGCTAGCGCCACGTGCGATGCCGAGAGTGGTGTAAGGATCTGTTGCCATAATGCCACTTAGCTAGGTTGTAGAGCGCGTTCCGACAAGTTCTTCGCGATGCTCGGGCGGTGCTTTTTCGTTTGCTGTGGCTGCAATACCCGCCCCGGACCTTCCCAGGCGCGGCGGGGCGGGCTATTCGGCGGCGCGAAGCGGCCACGTGCCGCCGATCAAGGTCGCTTCCCTGTACGGGTGTACCTTGCTGGCGACGTGGAGCCTACGGCCACAGCAACAGGACGAGATACGATGGAATCCGAACAGACCCGCGAAGTCATCCCCGATGGCGATCCCTTTGCCCTGTTCAGCGCCTGGTACGACGAGGCGCGCGGGACCGAGCCCAACGATTCCAACGCGATGGCCCTGGCAACGGCAACGCCCGACGGCGTTCCCTCGGTGCGTATGGTGCTCCTGAAGGGCCATGGCCCCGATGGCTTCGTGTTCTACACCAATGGCCACAGCCGCAAGGGCGGTGAGATCGCGGCGAACCCGCACGTTGCGCTGCTGTTCCACTGGAAGAGCCTGCGCCGCCAGATCCGCATCGAGGGAGCCCTGAGCCCGGTGACGCCCGCCGAGGCCGACGCGTACTTCCACTCGCGCCACCGCGATTCGCAGCTGGGTGCGGTGGCCTCCGACCAGTCCGCCCCGCTCGACAGCCGCGAGACCTTCCTTGCCCGCTACGAAGAGGTGCGTGCGCGCTTCGAGGGCGGCGAGGTCGAACGCCCCGCGCACTGGGGCGGCTACCGCGTGGTGCCCGTCGCCATGGAGTTCTGGCAGGACCGTCCCTACCGTCTCCACGAACGCCGCCGCTTCGAGCGGGTGGGCGAGGGGCCCTGGTCGAGCACGCTGCTCTACCCCTGATGTCTCTGGTTACGATGGGAATTGATTCATGAGCGATGGACGCAGCCAGGTCCGCGCAATGCTGACCCGCAGTGCGGCGTTCGCCAGTATCGCGGCGGCGCTGTTTCTGCTCGTGCTCAAGATCTGGGCGGCGATCACCACCGATTCGACCGCGATGCTGGGCAGTCTTGCGGACACCACGCTCGATCTCGTCGCCAGCCTGGCGACGCTGCTGGGTGTGTGGATCGCCGCGCAGCCGGCCGACGACAAGCACCGCTTCGGGCACGGCAAGGCCGAGGCGATCACCGCGCTGTTCCAGATCGTGCTGATCGTCATCTCGGCGTTGGGCATCGCGGCGCGCGCGGTGGAGCGGCTGCTCGTGGGCAACGAGGTGCAGGCCGCCGAGCAGGGCATCGGCGTCTCCATTGCGGCCATCGTGGTGACGATTGCGTTGCTGGCCTGGCAGCGCCACGTCATCCGCCGCACTGGCAGCCTCGCGATCACCACCGACAGCGTGCACTACCAGTCGGACCTGTTTCTCAACCTCGCGGTGATCGTGGGCCTGGTGCTTGAAACCTATGTGGGGCTTGCGGGCGCGGATGCGGTGTTCGGCTTCGGTATCGCGGCCTGGCTCGCCTATGGGGCCTGGGGCGCCTCGGACGAGGTGCTCGACCAACTCATGGACCACGAGTGGCCCGAGGAGAAGAAGCAACGCTTCCTGCAACTTCTGGCGACGTTTCCAGATATCAGCGGGGTCCACGACCTGCGCACCCGGACCTCGGGCGACAAGGACTTCGTGCAGTTCCATATCTGGGTCGACCCGCAGATGACCGTGCGCGAGGCGCACCGGGTGATGGACGGGATCGAGCACCGCCTCGAAGCCGACTTCCCCGGCGTGGAGATCCTCATCCACACCGATCCCGATGGCCTGGTCGATGAGAAGGGCGAGGCAGGACGCGACGTGCTGCCGCCGATCCGTGTCGGGTTGGAGCAGGACGTGAAGCTTTAGAAATGAATATTTTTCAAGGGGTCATCACCCCTTGACCCCCAAATGGGCGACCTCACCTTGCGCCGCCAACGTGGCGCACGGAAGGTGAGGTAGACGGTATGGGGAGCCCGAGGGCGATGGCCCTCGGAATCGTCTTTCCTGCTCTGTGAACTGTTACTTCCCGCCCGGAAACAACGCCAGAAGCGCTCCGATGCGCTCGTGCACGGCGCGTTCCTGGTTGGGCGCGCTGCGGCCCAGGCGCACCACGGTCAGGAGCTGTTCGGGTGAGCTTACGACGTACTGGCCGTACTCGCCCAGGCACGCGAAGACGTCGGCCGGTGCGGTGGCGGGCCAGAGCCTTGCGGTTTCACCGGGAGGCGCGGTGTTGAGCCAGACCCCGGCGCCGTAGGCCGCGTTGCGCGGGCTCGGCTCGCGCATGAACGAGATCCAGCGGCGCGGCAGGATCTGCGCGCCAGCGACCGACCCACGGTGGCGCAGGAATTCGGCGAGCTTGGCCCAGTCGCGCGCGTTGGCGTGAATCATGCCCGAGCCGATCAAGGTGCCCGCCCGGTCGAACCCGGCCTGGGTCGATTCCATGCCGATGGGGGTCAGGACGCGGCTTTGCAGGTAGCCCATGACCGCGGCTCGGCGCGCTTCGGGGGATCCGTCGGGGGCGAGGACCCGTGCGGCAAGATCGGCGAGGATGATCGCGTTCGCGCCCGAATCCGCGAAAGTCTGGCCCGCAGGGGACTCGAGCGGCTGTGCCTCGGCGTAGGCGGCCATGTCGTCGCGCCCGTCGAGGTAGAGGAGGCGCATCGCATCGGACTGCTCCGCGATGCCGCCTTCGCGCCCCGGGCGGCCTTTGGCAAAGCGCAGGCCCGAGCGCATCTGGAGAAGCTGGCGCAGCGTCACTTCGCCGCGCGGATCGCCGGGCCGGCGCCATTCGGGGACAGGCGCGGATTCGTTGAGGCGCAGGCGTCCGTCGCTGACGAGCTGGCCGATCATCAGGCTGGTGAGGCACTGGCCCGCGCTCCATCCCGGCAGGCGCGTCGTGTCGGAGATACCGGGGCCATAGCGCTCGGCGATGACCGACCCGCGCTTCATGATGACAAGCGCGTGCGTCGGGCCGACCGCATCGGTGTTGAACAATCCGTCGATCGCGCGGCCGAGTTCGGCGTGGGGTGCCCCGCCGTCGTCGGCGATGGCGGCTTCGGCCTCTGTGCTGGGCGGGGGCGGGCCCTCGCTCGCGGGTTCTCCACAGGCCCACAGGCTTGGCAGGGCCAGCAGCGGGAGGATAAGGCGGATCGGATGCACCGGCATGACGCGCGGTGTAGTGTGCGAGAAGATCGGGAATGGCAACACCGCCCAAATCGGGAGCCGGGGACAAGCTGCGGCAGGCCTGGCAGCAGCGGCAGGCATCGCGTGGGCTTTGGCGCGGGCGCGCTCCGGATGGACAGGCTGCTTCCGGGGCTGCGCGTGCGCGTCACGCTGCGCGCCAGCCTTCGCGCTGGCTGCGTAACCTGGTGGTCCTTGCGCTGCTGGTGGGGGCCGGGCTCCTGGCCTGGCAGTGGGCGGACCTGCGCGAGCGGACACGTATTGGCGCCGCCTATGCCGCGCGGCTCGGCTGCGTGTGCCGCCATGTCTCGCAGCGCGATCTCAAAAGCTGCGAGGCCGACCTCGCGGTGGCCCCGCTTGGCGGTATCGCGGGGCGCGTCTGGCTGAGCGAGGATACCGAGACGCGCAGCGTCAGCGCCGGGCTACCGCTGCTCGGCTACCAGAGTGCGCGCTACGACAGCCGCCATGGCTGCCGTCTCGAACCCTGGGACGAGTGATCGAGTGATCCGACGCGTTGCTCAGAGCGGAGTGGCGGGCGTGGTGTCCTCGATCCAGCCTCCGCCGACCACGCGCTCGCCCGCATAGATCACCGCGGCCTGTCCCGGCGCGACGCCGTATTCGGGATTGGCGAAGCGCAAGGTGGTCTCCGCGCCCTCGCCGAGCGGACCTTCGAGCGTGACGGGCACGGGCTTGGCCAGCGAACGGACCTTGGCGGTGAGCGGCACCTCCTCGGGGAGGGGGCCGATGCGGTTGGTCTCGATGATCCGGGCCGAGGCGACCGCCAGCAGATGGCGCGGGCCGACAAGGACCCGGCGCGAGGGCGCATCGATCCCCACGACGTAGAGCGGCTCGGGCTGGCCGCCGATCTCGAGCCCCCGGCGCTGGCCTACGGTGTAGTGGATGACGCCCTGGTGCGATCCGAGGACTGCGCCGGTCTCGACATGGACGATATCGCCGGGCGCGGCCCCCTCGGGACGGACCGAGCGCACGATCTTGGCGTAGTCGCCATCGGGCACGAAGCAGATGTCCTGGCTGTCGGGCTTGTCCGCGACCCGCAGGCCCGCCGCTTCGGCGAGGCGCCGTGTCTCGGTCTTGGGCAGGCCGCCGAGGGGAAAGCGCAGGAAGTCGAGCTGGGCCTCGGTCGTGCCATAGAGGAAGTAGCTCTGGTCGCGCGCCGGGTCGGCCGCGCGGTGCAGTTCGGAGCCCGCCGGGCCTTCCACGCGGCGCACGTAGTGGCCGGTCGCGAGGCAATCGGCGCCAAGGTCCCGGGCCATCTGCAGGAGGTCGGTGAACTTGGGCCCCATGTTGCAGCGGATGCAGGGGATGGGGGTGCGGCCGGCGAGGTAGTCGTCGGCGAAACGGTCGACGACCTCTTCGCGAAACGCGCTCTCGTGGTCGAAGACGTAGTGGGCGATGCCGAGGCGGTCGGCGACCGCGCGCGCGTCGCGAATGTCGTCGCCCGCACAGCACGCGCCCTTGCGGCCCGTGGCTGCGCCGTAGTCGTAGAGTTGCAGCGTGATGCCGATGGTCTCGGCCCCGGTGGCTGCGGCCAGCGCGGCGACGACCGAGGAATCGACGCCGCCCGACATGGCCACGACGATGCGGCGCGCCGAGAGCGGCGCGGGCAACTGGAACAGGTCGGCCGGATCGAGGCCGTTGAAGAGATCTGCGTCAGGGGACATGGGCAGCGCTCATACAGCGCCTTGTCGCGAATTCCTACCCGATCGGCGCGAAGGCAGGGCCATTGGGATCGCACCAGGCCTGTCATTAATCTTCCATTGACCATGTGAGCCCTATCCTGCCGCCATAAGCCAGGTCGTTTCGGTGTGGTCCTGCCTTGGCGCGACGGGAAGGTTGCCTGCGCCGAAGGGCTCCTTGACTGGCCATGTGCGTCGGGCCGGAGGTGCGGGAGGCAGGAATGACGATGCAACTTAATGAAAGCTCGAGTTTTTCCTACTTGATGAAAGCCCCCAAACGCCCCGTGGAAAATCCTTAATAAGAGTCCCTAATGCTCGTTAACCGTACTGCTTCAAGCAATGGCAAGTCCGCATGGACAAAGAGAGGCTCACCACCGGCTCCAGCAAAACCGGTGGGCGAGGGCTAAGATGATCGAAAATCAGAAAATCAGACCCGCGCAGGTAATCGGGCCACTGGGTGAACCGCTCACTCTCGAGTCGCTTCCCCCCGCCAATACCACGCGCTGGGTCGTGCGCCGCAAGGCCGAGGTCGTGGCCGCCGTCAATGGCGGTCTGCTGACCATCGACGAAGTGTGTGAACGTTACCAGCTGACGCTCGAGGAATTCGCCTCCTGGCAGCGGGCCGTGGATCGCTCTGGAATGCAGGGGCTGCGCGTCACGCGCATCCAGCACTACCGCGATCTCTACGAGCGCCAGCAAAAGTACTGATCACCCCCCGATCAGTTCCGCGGGACCGACAAACGGCGACGAACCTTCCGGGTTTGTCGCCGTTTTTCTGTGCCTGTTGTTTTCATGCCGTTGAACGAGGCGAGAAGTCGTTGGTCGATCCGGGGGCGTATCTGGCGCCAGATCGCGTTGCCACCCGTCGTAGGCACACGTATACGTCAGGATCAGGGATTAACGGCCATGATCCGGGCCGTGCGGGGCGATGCGTGACCTTGCACGGGAAACTGGGGGACCTGTGAGGGTGCCGGGACGATGCGGCCAGTGCGGTGACGGAATGAATTACACGAGCAAGTTGGACAAGGATCGCGCCGAAGTCGTGAGCAAGGAGGACCTGGGCGCACAGACGGGCGCGGACGGGGCTTTCGAGGCGCACGAGGCGCAGACGCAAGGGCCCGAAAAAGGCTCCTCGCGGCTGATCTGGCTTGGCGTTGCCGGGGCTTTCGTGCTCATCGTGGGAATCTGGTTCTACCTCCACAGCGGTTCGGAAACCGGCCCGGTCGAGGCGGCACAGGTGCCGGTCGTGACCGTCGTCAAGCCGGGCCGCTCGACCGTCGTGGGCACGATCACCGCCACCGGATCGCTCGCCGCGCGCCGCGCCATGCCGATCGGTTCGGTGGGTGAAGGCGGGCAGGTGCGCAGCGTCCTCGTCGAACCGGGCGACTGGGTGAAGGCCGGCCAGGTGCTCGCCGTCGTCGACAGTTCGGTGCAGGTCCAGCAGCAGGCCAGCCAGGCCGCGCAGATCAAGGCCGCGCAGGCCGACGCGCGGCTCGCCCAGTCCAATCTCGACCGCGCGCTCCAGCTGGTCGATCGCGGCTTCATCTCCAAGGCCGACGTCGACCGCCTGACCGCCACGCGCGATGCGGCACTGGCCCAGGTCGAACTGGCCCGCGCTTCGCTGCGCCAGCTTCAGGCCCAGGCCGCGCGCCTCAACATCGTCGCGCCCGCCGCCGGGCTCGTGCTTGAACGCAATGTCGAGCCGGGCCAGGTCGTGGGCGGCGGCTCGAGCGTACTGTTCCGCCTTGCCAAGGGCGGCGAGATGGAACTGCTCGCCAATCTCAGCGAGGACGACCTGGCGCGCGTGCGCGTCGGTGCGCAGGCCGAGGTGACTCCGGTCGGCTCGGAGCGCGCCTTCACCGGGCAGGTCTGGCAGGTCTCGCCGATCATCGACCCGACCTCGCGCCAGGGCACCGCGCGCATCGCGCTGGCCTATGACCGTGCGCTGCGTCCGGGGGGCTTTGCCAGCGCCACGCTGACCAGCGGCACCGTGGTGGCGCCGATGCTTCCGGAATCGGCGATCCAGAGCGATGCCGAGGGCAGTTTTGTCTATGTCGTGGGCAAGGACAACAAGGTGGCGCGGCGCGGGGTCGAAACCGGGCTCGTTACCGCCGATGGCATCGTCATCTCCAAGGGCCTTGCCGGCACCGAGACGGTCGTCCTGCGCGCCGGTGGCTTCCTCAATCCCGAGGACACCGTCGAGCCGCGCATGGCCAAGACCGCGGACTGACGCGTCGGGCAGGGACAGACATGAACTTTCGCAACATCTCGGCCTGGTCGATCCGCAACCCGATCATTCCGATCGTCTTCTTCATCGGCCTGATGATCGCGGGGATGGTCTCGTTCGGGCGCATGAATGTCAACAACATGCCCGATGTGGACTTCCCGGGCGTGGTCGTGCGCATCAGCCAGCCCGGCGCCGCCCCGACCGAGATCGAGACCCAGATCACCCAGATCGTCGAGGGCGCCGCCCGCTCGATCAGCGGGGTCGAGGAGATTGAATCCAACGCCTCGGAAGGCAGTTCGGTCACCTTTGTGCGCTTTGCCATCGGCACCGATGCGGACGTGGCCACCAACCAGGTGAAGAACGCGGTCGACCAGGTGCGCGGCGACCTGCCCGATGGCATTCTCGAACCGCAGATCTCCAAGGTCGAAGCGGGCGGCGGGGGGACCCTTGCGGTCTTCGCGGTCAGCGCCGATGACATGACCATCGAACAGCTGAGCTGGTTCATCGACGATACCGTCTCCAAGAACCTGCTTTCGGTCCAGGGGCTTGCCTCGGTCAGCCGCAACGGCGGCGTGGACCGCGAGATCCGCGTCGTGGTCGATCCCGACAAGATGATCGCCTTTGGCGTGACCGCGCGCGACATCAACACAGTGCTGCGCCAGGTGAACACCGATGCGGCGGGCGGCGAGGCGGAAATTGCCGGTTCGCGCCAGTCGGTGCGCGTGCTGGGCAATGCCGACAGCGCCTACGACCTTTCGCAGACGCGCATCAACCTGGGCAATGGCCGCCAGGTCAAGCTTTCCGATGTGGCCAAGGTCTACGACGGCTATTCCGAGCGCTACCGCATGGCCAAGCTGCGCGGGCGTGAGGTCGTCACCTTCAGCTTCGACCGCGCCATCGGCGCCTCGGACGTCGCGGTCTACGACGGCGCGATGGAAAAGCTCGACGCGATCCGCAAGGCCAACCCGTCGGTCCACTTCACCCGCCTGTTCTCGCAGGTGGACTACACCCGCGAGCAGTACACCAGCTCGATGGAGATGCTGGTGGAGGGCGCGGTGCTGGCCATCGTCATCGTCTACCTGTTCCTGCGGGACTGGCGCGCGACCTTCATCGCCGCCATCGCCATCCCGCTTTCCGCGATCCCGACCTTCTGGTTCATGGATCTCATGGGCTTCACGCTCAACTTCCTCTCGCTGCTCGCGCTGAGCCTGGTGGCCGGTGTCCTTGTCGATGACGCCATCGTCGAGATCGAGAACATCGTGCGCCACATGCGCATGGGCAAGAGCGCCTACCAGGCCTCGATCGACGCGGCCGACGAGATCGGCCTCGCGGTTGTCGCCACCACCTTCTCGATCGTGGCGGTGTTCTTCCCCGTCGGCATGATGCCGGGCATTTCGGGGCAGTTCTTCAAGGCCTTCGGTCTTACAATCGTCGTGGCCGTGCTGATCAGCCTTGCGGTCGCGCGCATGATCACGCCGATGGTCGCGGCCTATTTCCTGAAGTCGCATGGCCATGCCGAGCACGGCGGCGGGCGGATCATGGACCTTTACGTGAAGATCCTCGCCTGGACGCTCGACAGCCGCGAGGCGCTGCGCCGCAAGGCCGCGCTGGTGCGCCCGGAGCATGGCCGCTGGTATGCGCTCCCGGCCGTGGCGCTGCTCTTTGTCCTCCTCCTTGCCGGTATTGCGGGGGCCGTCGCCGCGTTCCAGGCGCTGGCCGCAGGCGTGGCCGCGCTGGGGCTTGGCAACAGCGCGCAGGTCGTCCTGCCCTCGCTTATTGCCCCGCTGGCCGTCCCGCTCGTGATCTTCGGGCTGGGCAAGGTGTTCCGACTGGTCTGGGGGCTCATGGGCACCTTTGGCCAATGGTACCGCTACTGGCACGACCGCGTGGCCGCACGCACACGCGATCACCGCTTCTACGCCTTCCTCGCCGGTGTCTACGCGTTGGTGGTGACCTTCGCGTTGCTGCTGGGCCTGCCGCAGGAGTTCATGCCGGCCAACAACTCCGACACGAGCCGGGTCAATATCGAGATGGTGCCCGGCACCACGCTCGAGCAGACCGAGGCCGTGGCCGACGAGGTGACCCACATCATCGAGGCGCAGTCCGAGGTGGAGCTGGTCATGGCCGCCTCGCGCGAGGGTGAGGCGACGCTCTACATCACGCTCAAGCCTGCCGATAAGCGCGATGCGACCAGCATCGAGTTCGAACGCCGCCTGGCGCCCGAACTGCAGCGCATTCCCGATGCGCGCGTGAGCTTTGCCACCCAGTCGGGCGGCTTCGGGTCGGGCCGCGACATCTCGGTCATGCTGTCGGGCAGCGATTCCGACCAGCTCAACAAGACCGCACAGATCCTGGTCGACCAGATGCGTTCGATCCCGGGCGTCGTCGCGCCGCGTATCGCGGCCGACCTCCAGCGCCCTGAACTTGTCATCGTGCCCCGGCTCGACCTCGCTGCCCAGCTTGGCGTGACCACCACCGCGCTCAGCCAGACGATCCGGATCGCGACCCTGGGCGAGATCGACCAGAACGCGGCCAAGTTCTCGCTCTCGGACCGGCAGGTGCCGATCCGCGTGGTGCTCGACCGGGATTCGCGCCGCGACTTCTCGACCATCGAGAACCTGCCGGTGACGACCAGCGCAGGGGGCAGTGTTCCCCTGAAGCGCGTGGCTGAAATCCGCTTTGGCGCAGGTCCGACCGAGATCGCGCGCTACAACCAGGCGCGCCGCGTCTTCGTTGGCGCCGACCTTGGGCCCGGGCAGATCAAGGGCACGGTGATGGAGGCGATCCAGCAGCTGCCGATCATGCAGAACCTGCCGATGGGCGTCTCCAACGCGCCGGTGGGCGAGGACCAGTGGCAGGCCGAGATGATCACCAACTTCATCATCGCGGTGATCAGCGGCATTTTCCTCGTCTTCGCGGTGCTAGTGCTGCTCTACAAGCGCTTCGTCTCGCCGCTGGTGAACATGGCCTCGCTCCTCCTGGCGCCGCTCGGCGGCCTGCTGGCCATCGCGATCCGGGGGGAACCGATCTCGATGCCGGTCTTCATCGGCATTCTCATGCTGCTGGGCATCGTCGCCAAGAACTCGATCCTCCTCATCGATTTCGCGATCGAGGAAATGCACCGCGGCGTGGAGAAGGTGACCGCGATCATCGATGCCGGGCACAAGCGCGCGCAGCCGATCGTGATGACCACGGTCGCGATGACGGCGGGCATGGTGCCGACCGCGCTGTCGATCTCGGGCGACGGGGCCTTCCGCGCGCCGATGGGCCTCGTGGTGATCGGCGGGCTCCTCCTTTCCACCTTGCTTACTCTGGTAATTGTGCCCGCAGCCTTTAGCCTTGCCGATGGTTTCGAGAAGCGGATCGGACCCAAGCTGCGCACGACGCTGCTGACGTTCGAGCCGCACCATGCCGAGGAGGCGCACGCCCGTTCGCAAGGGGGGACCGCGCTTCCCGCCGAATAAGGGAAAGGCGCGTAGTTTTGGCGCAGGACAGTACATTCAGGGAGATCGGCGCCGGGATTGGCGCCGGTATCGGCAAGGCCGACAGGGCGCGCCGCATGCGCCTCTTCGCGACCGGTCTTCTCCTGACCATGGCCGCGCTGTTCCTGGCGCTTCACCGCCTGCACGGGCTCTTTCCCGCCTGGGACACGCCGCTGGGCTACGCCATCGCCTTTACCGAGGCGGCGATGGTGGGCGGGCTGGCTGACTGGTTTGCGGTCACCGCGCTCTTTCGCCGGCCGCTGGGCCTGCCGATCCCGCACACCGCGATCATTCCGGAGAACAAGGACCGGATCGCCGATTCGATGGCGCGCTTCCTGCGCGAGAATTTCCTGACCCCGCAGGTCGTCGCCCGGCGCCTGCAGGGCTTCAACTTTGCCGCGAGCCTGGGCGGTTTCCTCGGCGATCCGACGCGGGGCGAGAATCCGAGGATCCGGGCGGGCGCGGCCAATCTCCTTGCCGATGTGCTGGAATCGCTCGACCCCGAGCAGATGGGAGGCATGGTCAAGACCGGCCTCAAGTCCCAGCTCGCGCGGATCGATGCCGCGCCGCTCCTTGCCCAGATGCTCGAGAACGCAATTGCCGACCAGCGCCACCTGCCTGTCCTGGAGGCGATGCTGCGCAAGGTGGGAGAGGTGATCGAGGCCAACGAGCCGATGATCCGCGAGATGATCCACGCGCGCGCCAACACGATCATGCGCTGGACCGGCCTTGATGAGCGCCTTGCCAACGGGGTCCTCGACGGAACCTACCGCCTTCTTGCCGAAATCATCGTGCAGCCCGACCATCCCTTGCGCGGCAAGGTCGACGAGGCGCTGACGGCCCTCGTGCGCGACTTGCGCAGCGATCCTGAAATGCAGGCGCGGGTGGCGCGCATCAAGGCCGAACTGCTGGCCAATCCGGCGCTGGGCGCCTGGATCGAGGCGATGTGGGAGCGGGGCCGCACCGCGCTGCTCGAAGCCATGCGCAACCCCGAGGCCGCGCTCTCCGGCTCGCTCGGCGCAACGCTGGGGCAGGGGCTTGGCCAGCTGGGTGCGGCGCTTGGCGGCGACGCGCGCCTGCAGGTCATGGTCAACCGCTTTGCCCGCCGCACGCTCGTCGGCGTGAGTGCGCGCTACGGCAGCGAGATCGTGCGGCTCGTCTCCGAGACGGTGAAGCGCTGGGACGCGCAGACGGTGTCGGCCCGGATCGAGGGGGCGGTCGGCCGCGACCTCCAGTTCATCCGCATCAACGGAACGCTGGTGGGCGGCCTCTTCGGCCTTGCCATCCACACCGTGGAGCGCTTCCTGTGAGCCAGGAGCCGTGGCCCGAGGGCCTGACCGCGCCCCTTCTTACTACCACGCGCTTTGAATTGTGGCAGCCGCGGGTGGGGGATCTGGTGGCGCACATGGCGCTGCTCGCCGATCCGGAGGTGACGCGTTATCTCGCGCCCACGCCCCCCGACCCGGAAAAGCACATGGAGCGTCTGATCCGCCATGCCGAAAGCTGGCTCCAGCACGGCTATGGGCTCTTCGCGGTGCGCCCCCACGGATCGGAGGCGATGATCGCGAGCTGCGGCCTGTTTCACTCCAACCGGGGCTTCGGCAAGGGGTTCGACGATGCCACCGAGGCGGGCTGGATCGTGGCGCGCGACTGGTGGGGCCAAGGCGTTGCGCGCGAGGTCATGGAGGCGAGCCTCGCCTGGTTCGAGGAACGCCATGGCCCGCGCCGCATGGTCTGCATGATCGAGGAGGGCAACCTTGCGTCCGAGCGTCTTGCCGCTGCGCTGGGCTTTGTCGCCTACGACCGCAAGGAGCCCGACGCCGAGGACCCGGTCGCGCTCAACCTTTACGAGCGTCAGCCTTGAGACCTGCCCTAGTTTAGCCGGAAGATGGTCGTGACAGCCCAGTAGCTCGTCACCGGGGTATCATCGGCAAGCCGCGCCGGCTCGAACGTGAGATTCGTCATCCGTTCGCATACCAGTTCGTCGAACCTGGGATCGTTCTGGGATAGGGGGACGCGGCATCCCTGCATCTTCCCTTGCGGATCGACAGTGACGACGACGTTGACGCGGGCTTGTGCGCCTTTTCGAATGAGGTTGCTTGGGAATTTCAATCCCATCTGCCGGCGCAGTTCACCATCTCCGGCCGGGCGAGCTTCGTAGGCAACCTGATCCTGCACATCGGGATCGACGCCCCATTGGCGCAAGAGATCCCGAGTGCATGTGCGCAAGGCGGCCAGAGGCTTCTCGAGAGCGCCGGTATTGAATCTGAGCGTGCGGGGGCCGAGGTCGACATCGAAGTGATCGACCTCGCCGGCGACGGGACGGACGAAATGCCGATCGGGCTCCTCGCCTTTGGCGAGGGCCGAGGTGCGCTGATCGGCGTCCATGCGATCGAGTTCATCGTGATCGATGGCGATCTCGGTGGTGAAGAGCAGGGAGTCATAAGTGTCATCGACTTTCGCGGCGATTGCATCGGCTTCGTAGGAGGGGAAGGGTGCAAAGGCGACTTCGATGTCCCGGTGCGGCAGGTTGAGCTTGGCCGGGCCTCCGGTGAGCTGGATCTGGTAGGTGTAGTCCGGCGTGAAGTTCAGGAAGCGCAGGAGGACGCCTTCGTCGCCTTCGCCGTACATGCGTTGCAGGACGCAGGCGTTGTCGGCCCAGTCCACGTTCCAGGGCGAGGAGGCTTCCAGAACGAAGGTGTCCGGCTTGGCCTGAGCGCCCTGCGCCGTCAGCAGCCCACATACCGCCGCGATGGCCCAACCTGTTCTGCGCATCTCGATATCCCCCTATCCAGTTGACCAAGAATGGCATGAGGCAGGGTAGGGGGCAAGACTCTTGCGGGGAAGCAATGTCGCGTCGATCTACGAAAAAGCCCCCGCCGGGCCGGAGCCGGACGAGGGCTTTTCAAACCTTCGGGCCGAAGCCTCAGAGCTTGCCGGTAAGTTCCGGCACGGCGTCGTAGAGGTCGGCGACAAGACCGATGTCTGCGACCTGGAAGATCGGGGCGTCCTCGTCCTTGTTGATGGCGATGATGGTCTTGGAGTCCTTCATGCCCGCAAGGTGCTGGATCGCGCCCGAGATGCCGACCGCGATGTAGACTTCGGGCGCCACGATCTTGCCGGTCTGGCCGACCTGGTAGTCGTTGGGGACATAGCCCGCATCGACCGCCGCGCGGCTGGCACCCACGGCGGCGCCGAGCTTGTCGGCGAGCGGCAGGATGGTGGCCTCGAAGGTGTCCGCGTCCTTGAGGGCACGGCCGCCCGAGACGATGACCTTGGCGCTGGTGAGCTCAGGGCGCTCGCTGGTCGCGATCTCCTGGCCCACGAAGCTGGAGAGACCCGCATCGCCCTTGCCCGAGACGGCCTCGACGCTGGCCGAACCGCTCTCGGCATCGGCCTTTTCGAAGGCGGTGCCGCGCACGGTGATGACGAGCTTGGCGTCGGTGCTCTCGACCGTGGCGATCGCGTTGCCGGCATAGATCGGACGGGTGAAGGTCTTCTCGCCCTCGACCGAGAGGATGTCCGAGACCTGCATGACGTCGAGCAGGGCGGCGACGCGCGGCGCGATGTTCTTGCCAGTGGTCGTGGCGGGCGCGAGGAAGGCGTCGTGATCGCCCATCAGCTCGACGATGAGCGGGGCGACGTTCTCGGCGAGGCCATGCTCGTAAGCCGCGTCGTCGGCGAGGTGCACCTTGGCGACGCCAGCGATCCTGGCGGCTTCGTCGGCGACGGCCGCGCAGCCTGCGCCTGCAACGATGAGGTGAACTTCACCCAGCTTTGCAGCGGCGGTGACGGTGGAGAGCGTCGCGTCCTTGACGGCGGCGTTGTCGTGTTCGACCCAAACAAGCGTCTTCATTACGCGACTCCCATTTCCTTGAGCTTGGCGACAAGCGCATCGACGTTCTCGACCTTGATGCCGGCGCTGCGCACCGGCGGTTCGGCGACCTTGAGCGTCTTGAGGCGCGGCGCGATGTCGACGCCGTAATCGGCGGGCGTCTTGGCATCGAGCGGCTTCTTCTTGGCCTTCATGATGTTGGGCAGCGATGCGTAGCGCGGCTCGTTCAGGCGAAGGTCGGTGGTGACGATGGCGGGCATCGCGAGCTTGACGGTCTCGAGACCGCCGTCGACTTCGCGGGTGACGGCCACGCTATCGCCCTCGACCACGACCTTGGAGGCGAAGGTGCCCTGCGGACGGCCGAGCAGGGCCGCGAGCATCTGGCCGGTCTGGTTGGAATCGTCGTCGATCGCCTGCTTGCCCAGGATCACGAGGCCGGGGTTCTCTTCCTCGACCACGGCCTTGAGGATCTTGGCGACCGCGAGCGGTTCGACTTCCTCGTCGGTGGCGACATGGATCGCGCGGTCCGCGCCCATCGCCATGCCCGTGCGCAAGGTTTCGGCGGCCTTGGCCGGGCCGATCGAGACCACGATGACCTCTTCGGCGTTGCCCGCTTCCTTGATCTGCAGCGCTTCCTCGACGGCAATCTCGTCGAAGGGGTTCATGCTCATCTTCACGTTGGCAAGGTCCACGCCGGACCCGTCCGCCTTTACCCGCGGCTTCACATTGTAGTCGATCACCCGCTTCACGGGCACGAGGATTTTCATGAGAATATGTCCTCTCAAACTCTGCTGCAGGGCTGTTTAGCCATGCGATTAAATTGCGCGGTGGATGCCATCGCGCCCCACGCTCAAGACGTCAACCCCCGCAATTGTTCCATCGCCCCAAGAGGGGCTTTAGTCGCGCCGGGCAATTGGCCCGCGAAGTGCATGAGGAGGTCTGCTCCCGGCGTACAGAGCGGGGCCGGGCCCTGTTCGAAGGGCAAAAAGAAAGCGGCGGGAGCCCGAGGCCCCCGCCGCTTTGCATGTCGTATCGGTGCCTGTGGGGCCGATCAGGCCGCCTGAACTTCGGCGACGATCTTCTTGGCCGCATCGCCCAGGTCGTTGGCCGGAACGATCGGCAGGCCCGAGTTGGCGAGGATGTCCTTGCCCTGCTGCACGTTGGTGCCTTCGAGGCGAACCACGAGCGGCACGCCCAGGTTCACTTCCTTGGCCGCGGCCACGATGCCCTCGGCAATGACGTCGCACTTCATGATGCCGCCGAAGATGTTCACGAGGATGCCCTTCACGTTGGGATCGCCGAGAATGATCTTGAACGCCGCAGTCACCTTTTCGGTGGTGGCGCCGCCGCCCACGTCGAGGAAGTTGGCGGGGAACGAGCCGTTGAGCTTGATGATGTCCATGGTCGCCATGGCAAGCCCTGCGCCGTTCACCATGCAGCCGATGTCACCATCGAGCTTGATGTAGGCGAGGTCGTACTTCGAAGCTTCGATCTCGGCCGGATCTTCTTCGGTCTCGTCGCGCAGTTCGCGCACGTCGGGGTGACGGTACAGCGCGTTCGAATCGAAGCTCATCTTGGTGTCGAGGACGAGCAGTTGGCCGTCGGCGCTTTCCACCAGCGGGTTGATCTCGAGCATGTCGCAGTCGAGGTCCATGAAGGCCTCATAGATCTGCTTGGCGATCTTCTGCGCCTGCTTGTTGAGATCGCCGGTCAGCTTGAGACCGAAGGCGACGGCGCGGCCGTGGTGGGGCTGGAAGCCTTCGGCCGGGTCGATCGTGATCGTGGTGATCTTTTCCGGAGTCGAGTGGGCGACTTCCTCGATGTCCATGCCGCCTTCGGTCGAGGCGATCATCGCGACGCGGCCGGTGGCGCGGTCAACGAGCATCGAGAAGTAGTATTCCTTGGCGATGTCGACGCCGTCGGTCACGTAAAGGCGGTTGACCTGCTTGCCGGCATCACCCGTCTGGATGGTGACGAGGGTGTTGCCGAGCATTTCCTTTGCGAATTCCTCGACCTCGTCGATCGACTTGGCGAGGCGCACGCCGCCCTTGGCGTCGGGGCCGAGTTCCTTGAACTTGCCCTTGCCGCGGCCACCGGCGTGAATCTGCGCCTTGACGACGTAGAGCGGTCCGGGGAGCTGCTTGGCGGCGGCAACGGCTTCTTCGACGGTCAGGGCGGGGATGCCGGCGGGGATGCCCACGCCGTACTTCGCAAGCAGTTCCTTGGCCTGATATTCGTGAATGTTCATCGGTCAGTCGCTTTCTGCTGGAGTTTCCTCGAAGGAGGGCGCGAATGGTGATTTTTGCAACGCCGCCTAAGCATATCCCTGCGCGCTTGAAAAGGCCTCTAAGGCTCCGCATGACGTGGGAAATGGACATCCGGGCGACTTTGTCGGCAAATCGCGAGGGAGTTTCGGCATAATGCGAAGCAATATCAATAGATCGACGCCGGAGGGCTTCCCACGATGATCGACCGCGCACGTCTCGAAGCGATCGTGCGCGAGGCCGGGCGTATTGCGCTTGCGGCCTGGCCGGGCGACGGACACGTCCTTGCGCACTGGGAAAAGGACCCGGGCAGTCCGGTCAGCGCCGCCGACCTCGCCGTGGATGCCTATCTGAAACGCGAGCTGCGCGCGCTGCTGCCCGCTGCGGGATGGCTGAGCGAGGAGACGCTCGACAGCGGCGCGCGCTGCGCACAGGACCTGGTCTGGCTGGTCGATCCCATCGACGGCACGCGCGACTTCATCGGCGGGCGCGATGGCTGGGCGGTTTCCGTGGCGCTGGTCAACCGCCACCGTCCGCTCTTCGGCTATCTCTACGCGCCCGCGCGCCGGCGCGCGGAAGGCGGGGAGTTCTGGAAAGGTGAACTGGGGCGGGGCGCCACGCGCAACGGCATCCCTCTCACGGCGAGCGCACGTCCCGCCCTGGCGGGGGCGCGGGTGCCTGCGCGCAAGCTCGCGCCCGAAGACGCGGATCTGTTGCGCATCGAGCAGCCCAACTCGATCGCGCTGCGCATGGCGATGGTCGCGGCCGACGAGGCGGACCTGCTGGCTACGCTGCGCTGGGGGTTCGAATGGGACATTGCCGCCGCTGGGTTGATTGCCCGCGAAGCGGGCGCGGCTGTGACCGATGCCTTCGGTAAGCCGCTCAACTACAACAAGCACGATCCGCGTGCCTTCGGCGTCCTGTGCTGTTCGAGCGCGATGCACGGCGAGGCGGTGGCCCGCCTCGCCGACCGGGCCGCGCGTTACTCGGCGTAAGCCTGGGGGGCGTGGCTTTCGTTCGAGGCCCGCCACAGCTCGCGCATCTGGCGAAGACCCGCATCTTCCTGAGGCTGGATCACGCTCGGGGCGAGTTGGGGAAAGACGCTCTCCGGTTCGCTGGTCGCCAGTGCCTTGGCAGAGTGCGCTGCGGCCACAGAGAGCAGCGTCGACTTCAGTTCCTCGGCGCCGCAGGGCCAGGGCAGGTAGGCGCCCGCACCCTTCAGGAGCGCTGCGGAACGGCGCTGCGGGCTCGCGTCGGCCGAGAAGGCAACGAAGGGTAAGTCCTTCTGGTGCATCTTGAGGAGGCGGCACAGAGAATCGACGGTGCCTCCGGAATCCTCGACCAGCAGGACAGCATCCCTTGGCCAATATTGTGTAAGCTCCGAATAATGTTCAAGTGGAATTACGTAACTTGCTAGATTTGTCAGCTCATATGCGATTCGCGCGCGCCGATGAACATCGCTGTCTATCAATACAACCTGCGCTCTTTCCACTTTATCCTCCATACTCAAAACAATCTCTCTCAATAAATTTCATAAAATCAGGAATGAATTGAGTTCGTATTTCACGTAATGGATAACCAATAGTGATTTGAGTATAAGTGTAATTACTAAGAGGTGGGCCCGTATGGTGGAGGAAGGCCTGATTAAGCGTCAATGTGGTGGAAAAAGAACAAGAAGCGAGAGAGGGCGGGTGAGTCAGGCGCAACTGGAGCCTGATTCCCTAGGCCCCGGAAAAGCGTTATTGTTGCGCATTGCGCAACCACATTCGCCGTTTCGTCATTTGCCCGCATCCGGGCTTGCACCTAAAGAGGAAACGCCTTTCAGGCATCCTCTCCCAAATGAACTAAAACGGCCGGTCCGACATGGACCGGCCTTTTTTTTGCCCGGCGCGGGGGCGGATAGGGAAGCGTGCGGCCCCTGGGGACGCACGCTTCGCATGTCGGGGCGATCAATTCGCCGAGCGGGCGTCCTCGGTCGTGACCGGGGTGATCTTGATTTCCACGCGGCGATTGAGCGCACGGCCCTCGGCGGTGGTGTTGTCGGCGACGGGGTAATCCTCACCCATGCCCTGGGTCTGCAGACGGGCCGAAGCGACGCCGCGACTGATCAGGTAGCGCGCGACCGAATCGGCGCGGCGCTTGGAAAGGTCGAGGTTGTAGCTGGCCGCGCCCGTCGAATCGGTGTGGCCGTAGACGTCGACGAGGCTGTTGGGATACTCGACCATCGACTGCGCGACCTTGTCGAGCGAGCTCTGGAACGAGGGGCTGATCGCGGTCGAATCGACGGCGAAGGTCACGTCGGGCAGGTTGACGAGAATGCCGTCGCCTTCCTGCGTCACGTCGATGCCCGAGCCCGCGGTGTCTTCCTTCAGCTCCTTGATCTGCTTGTCCATCTGGTAGCCGACCACGCCGCCTGCGACGCCGCCAATGCCTGCACCGACAATACGTGCGGTCTTGCCGCCGATGACGCTGCCCAGAAGGTAGCCCAGGCCCGCACCGCCGGCACCGCCGATGGCCGTGCGCGACACCTTGCGCTCGCCCGTGTTGGGATCGGTGACACAGGCCGAGAGGCCTACCAGCGAAAGTGCGGCCGCTGCACTGATGAACAAACGCGATTTTTTCATAACGATGCCTTTCCTAGATCCGCATGCCTGCAGGAGGTCTGTGCTGTCGTGCACATTAATCCCTCCTGTCCACCTTGCCCACAACGAACAATGGGTCAGGGTGTTCCGCAGGCAGGGTCAAAGTCGCTTTTGCGAGACAAGGGCTACGCAACCGCTTCGCGCCGCCGTCGAACTCTGCTAGCGCTGAGCCATTGTGACGCCATTTCCCTGGACCGACCTTCTCGTCATCGTTGGGCTGATCCTGCTCAATGGCCTTTTCGCCATGTCCGAGCTCGCGATCGTGTCGGCGCGTGTCCCGCGCCTGCAGGTCAGCGCGGACAAGGGCAATGCGGCGGCCCGGACCGCGATCGCGCTGGCGCAGGACCCGGGCAAGTTCCTCTCCACCGTCCAGATCGGCATCACCCTCATCGGCATCGTCGCGGGCGCCTATTCGGGCGCGAGCCTGGGCGGTCCGGTGGGCGAGCGTCTGGCCATGCTGGGCATGCCCGCCGCCTATGCCGACGAAGCGGGCTTTGCTCTCGTGATCGTGGCGACGACCTACGCCAGCCTGGTGGCGGGGGAACTGGTCCCCAAGCAGCTCGCGCTGCGCGCTGCCGAGCCGGTGGCCATCGTGATGGCCCTGCCAATGGCCTGGATGGCGCGGATCATGGCGCCGTTCGTGTGGCTGCTCGACCGCTCCTCAGGCCTGATCCTGCGCCTCCTGGCGATCCGAGGCGGCGCGCAGGAGCGACTGACCTCCGAGGAACTCCAGATGATCTTCGCCGAGGCCACGCGTTCGGGCGTGATCGAGGAAGAGGAGCGCGCGATGATGGCGGGCGTCATGCGTCTGGCCGACCGTCCGGTGCGCGAACTGATGACGCCGCGCAACCAGCTCGACTGGATCGTTCTCGACGCCAGCGAGGAGGAGCTGCGCGCGCGGATCGAGGAGACACCGCACTCCCTCCTGCCCGTGGCGCAGGAGGAATCGCGCGACACCATCGTCGGCGTCCTCAAGGTGCGCGAAGTTCTCGCCGCGCTGGTCGCAGGCGAGCGCGTCGACATTGCTAAGATGATGACGCGCGCCGAAGTCATTCCCGACCAGCTCGATGCCATGGACGCGCTGCGCAAGCTCCAGAGCGCGCCCGTGGCGATGGCCTTCGTCCACGACGAATACGGGCACCTGGAAGGCATCGTGACACCCACCGACGTGCTTGAGGCGCTGGTGGGCAACTTCGCCAGCCATCAGGACGTGGGCGATGCGCCGCTGGTGATCGACCGCGAGGACGGCTCGATGCTCGTCTCGGGCGCGATGCCCGCCGATGCGCTGGCCGACCGCCTTGCCATGACGCTGCCCGAAGACCGCGAATTCGCAACGGCCGCGGGCTATGTCCTCGCCGTCCTCAAGAAGGTGCCGGGGGAGGGCGAACACTTTACCGAGCAGGGCTGGCGTTTCGAGGTGGTCGACATGGACGGCCTCAAGATCGACAAGATCCTCGTCCACCGGCAGGGCGACGAGGCGGAAGGCGACGGCGTCACCGGCGAGGGGTGAGATGCCACCAGAAGCAGCTTTCCGAGGGCCATCGCCCTCGGGCTCCCCAAACTGTCGAGCGCACCTTACATGCCTAGCCTTGATTCAGGCGGCGTGGGCAGATTCGTACCTCGGGCTTCGCCCCATGACGGACATTCATCAAACCAAACGATATTTCTAGTGGATTGACTCCAACGTTTGGAACCCTCGATTTCGAGCGGCGATGATGTCATCCGGATTGGCCTTCCAGATGAAGGGCTTGGGGTTATCGGCATTGTACTCCCGGATGAACCGGTTGATGGCAGCCTGGAGCTCGACGACGGAGTGGAAGACGCCGTGCTTGAGGCGCCGCCTGGTCAGCTTTGCGAAGAAGCCCTCGACGGCATTGAGCCATGAGGAAGAAGTTGGCGTGAAGTGGAAAGTCCAGCGCGGATGGCGGGCGAGCCACTCCTGGACCTTGTCCTTCTTGTGTGCGGCATAGTTGTCGAGGATCACGTGGATCGCCTTATCCTTGGGCACTTCGCGCTCGATCCGATTGAGGAAGCGGATGAACTCCTGGTGGCGGTGACGCTGCATGTTCTGCCCGATGACGGTTCCGTCGAGTACGTTGAGTGCAGCAAACAGCGTGGTCGTGCCGTGGCGCTTGTAGTCATGGGTCAGGGTACCGGCGCGGCCCTTCTTCATCGGCAGGCCGGGCTGGGTGCGGTCGAGCGCCTGTATCTGCGATTTCTCGTCGATCGACAGGACCACCGCATGGGCGGGCGGATCGACATAGAGGCCGACGATCTCGGTGAGCTTTTCGGCGAAAGCCGGATCGTTCGACAGCGAAGCTGCGCCAGCGATGCGGAGCAAGCCCATGCGCCTTCCAGATCGACTGCACTGTCGAAACGGCAAGCCCGACCGCTTTGGCCATCGCGCGCGCCGTCCAGTGGGTTGCCTCATGCGGCGGCGGTTCCTGCGTCAGCCGGACAATCTCGGCCACGCGCTTGGGCAACACTGGCGCCTTGCCGGGCGGACGGGACTTGTCGCGAAGAAGACCATCTACACCTTCGTGCATGAAGCGCTCCTGCCAGCGCCACACGCAGGTCTTCGACTTGCCTGTGGCCGCCATGATCGCCGAGGTCCCCAGGCCATCGCTGCTCAAAAGCACGATACGGGCGCGCCAGACATGTTTCTGCGGGCTCAAGGGAGCCGACACGATGTCGTCCAGGCGTTGACGGTCGGAAGCCGAAACGGTGAAGCTGATCCCATCGCGCATCCTCCGAGACTGGCACGCCTGCAAGCCGGTGGGAATCCCCAGACGGACTCTTTCGTTGCGGTCAATCCACTAGAACCCGTTGTTGAAAGCCTTCGGTGCAAAGCTATCGTGCAGGTGAACAGCACCGGGATATGTTGATGTCGGACCACTGGAATTTTTATCCGCTTCTCGTAGATGGCGAACCTGCATCCATCTTTGTCGATCTCGGTATCGCCAGGGTCGCGCCAGTGGCCAAATTCCCGAACATGGCTTATCTTCGTGTGCGAATGAATCATCCCCGCGAAGATGGCCTGTCGAGCCAGCAAGAGTTCGACACGCTGGTTGCGCTCGAAAAGGACGTTGCCAAAACTATCGGGAGCAACGGTAGAGCGCTCTATGTTGGCCGCAACACATCAAGCGGAAATCGCGATTTCTACTTCTATACGAATGACCCCTCCATTGAGGCGAAACTAATCGAGGCAATGGAAAACTGGCCTTCTTTCCAGTTCCAGACTGGCACTCGCTTAGATCGCGAATGGTCAACTTACTGGGGGTTCCTCCATCCCTCGCCGGAGGATTTGCAGAGAATTGGGAACCGTGACGTAATTGATCGGCTGCTCGAAAACGGTGATCATATCGACCGTCCCCGGAAAATAGATCACTTTGCAGTGTTCAAAACACCGACTGATCGCGACCAGTTTGCTCGATATATTCTCGCACAGGGCTACTCGGTTTCACAAGAAAGAGATGCAAGCGAGTTCGAATACGGGATCGAGTTCGATCGAACAGATAGGCCAGACCAGATCGACGAAATAACGATCGATCTCTACCGCAATGCGAAGGTGAGCAATGGCGACTACGATGGCTGGGGCTGCGTTGTTGAGGATTGAACGAGGCAAGCCATAGCTTCGTCACCAAGACCCAACCGTCTTGAATCGACCCATTCCAGTCGTTCCGATCAATGCCGAACTTGTTCACGCGGCCTTAGTGCGGTGAGGTCGCCGATTTCGGGGGCAAGGGGCGATGGCCCCTTGAATCGGGCTTTTCTTCTTTCCCGACTTCACACGCAAAAAGGGCCGGGAGAGCATCGCCCTCCCGGCCCTTTTCGTAACTCTGGAAGCCGGGTTCAGCCGCCGACGGCGACCTGGGCTTCGCGGCCGTCGCCTTCCGGGGCGGACAGGATCGAGCGGGTCACCTGGCCCTTGGCCACGGTGTAGGTGTCGGGATCGCCCACGGTCGAGCGGATGCCGGGCTCCGCCTTGCCGGCCATGGCGAGGGTTGCCGTTTCCACGTCGCTGCGGGCTTGCGGGCCGCCGAACAGCGCATCAAGGGTCTGCTCCTGAAGCGCGCCGTCGGAGGGGCGCGGTTCGCCCTGCTTGGGCGGCTGCAGCGAGAAGTCGGGCGGCACGACCAGCGGCGTCTGGCGCTGGACGGCGAATTCGTCCGGCCGCGCGCGGTTGAACAGGCCGCTGCTGCCACAGGCCGAGAGCAGGAATGCGCCGCTCGTGACAAGGATCAGGGCGCCGGTCTTCTTAACGAACATCAAATCAACTCTCCGGAGCGGGGCTTGCTGTGGTTTCGGGCTTGTCGCGCGAAAGGAGCGTGCGGGCAAGGATAATCAGGACGCCCAGGGTAATCGCGGCATCGGCGATGTTGAAGACCAGGAAGGGCCTCCATTCGCCGAAATGCAGGTCGGCAAAGTCGACCACGTAGCCGAAGCTGAAGCGGTCGCGGATGTTGCCGAGCGCGCCGCCCAGCACCAGGCCGAGCGCGCCGATCTCGGGCAGCTTGCGCTCGCGCAGCAGCCACACGAAGACGAACAGCGCGATTCCCGCGGTCATCGCCACCAGCGCCCAGCGCCCCTCGGGCGAGCCCGCGGTAAAGAGGCCGAGCGAGACGCCGAAGTTCTGCGTGAAGCGCAGCGCGAAGAAGGGCAGGATTTCCTGCACGTCGCCCACCCGGTCGATGCCGAGCGGGCCCGTGACCCAGGACTTCACGCCCTGGTCGACAAGGAACACAAGGGCTGCGGCCAGAAGGCCGAGCAGGCGCTTGCGCATGAGGGTCACGCGGGGGTCTCCGGCGCGTCCACCACGTCCTCGCAGCGCCCGCACAGCGCGCCGTCTTCCGAAACTTCGGGAAGCAGGCGCCAGCAACGGCCGCACTTGTGGTGGGTGGTCTTGGTGACGGTCACGTCCTCGCCTTGCCCGCGGCTCACTGTCGCGGTGATGAACAGCGCGGCCAGATCCTCGTCCGAGAAGCCCTCGGGCACGGCGCTGGCGGGAACGGTGACTTCGGCCTCGAGGCTGGAGCGCACGGTCTTCTCACGGCGCAGCGGTTCGATGGCTTCCGTGACCTTCTCGCGCAGGGTGCGCAGGGCCGTCCAGGTGTCCTTGTCGGCATCCGGTGCGGGCACTTCGGGCCATTCCAGAAGGTGGACGCTGCCGCCTTCGGGATAACGCGAGGTCCATACTTCCTCGGCCGTGAACACGGTGACAGGGGCCGCGTAGCGCACCAGTGCGTGGAACAGCGTGTCGAGCGCGGTGCGGTAGGCGCGGCGCTCCAGGCTGGCCGGATCGTCGCAGTAGAGACGGTCCTTGCGGATGTCGAAGAAGAAGGCCGAGAGGTCCTCGTTGCAGAAGTCGAGGAGACGCCGCACGTAGGTGTTGAAGTCATAGTCGGCGACGGCCTGCTTCAGGTCCGCGTCGAGATCGGCCAGCAGCGCGAGCATGTAGCGTTCGAGCTCGGGCATGTCGGCGAGGGCCACACGCTCATCCTCGGCGAAATCGCTGAGCGCGCCGAGCATGTAGCGGAAGGTGTTGCGCAGGCGGCGGTACTGGTCGCCCACGCCCTTCAGGATCTCATCGCCAATGCGGTGGTCCTCGGTGAAGTCGACCGAGAGCGCCCAGAGGCGGATGATGTCTGCGCCTCTGGTTTCCATGACCTTGATCGGGCTGATCGTGTTGCCCAGCGACTTCGACATCTTGAAGCCCTTGGAGTCCATCGTGAAGCCGTGGGTGAGCACCGCCTTGTAGGGCGCATGGCCGCGCGTGGCGCAGGCTTCGAGCAGCGAGGACTGGAACCAGCCACGGTGCTGGTCGGAGCCTTCGAGGTAGAGGTCCGCGTGCGGGCCTTCATAGCCTTCGGGGCGCAGCAGTTCGGGCCACTTGCCCGATTCGAGGACAAAGGCGTGGGTCGAGCCGGAATCGAACCAGACATCGAGAATGTCGACGACGCGCTCGTAATCCTCGGCCTTGTAGGCCCCGCCCAGGTATTCCTGCGCGCGCTCGTCCGACCAGGCATCGACGCCGCTTTCACGGATGGCCGCGATGATGCGCGCGTTGACCGCCTCGTCGACGAGGTATTCGCCGGTTGTGCGGTCGACGAAGAGCGTGATCGGCACGCCCCAGGCGCGCTGGCGCGAGAGCACCCAGTCGGGGCGGCCCTGGACCATCGCGCCGATGCGGTTGCGGCCCTTGGCGGGCACGAAGCGCGTGTGGGCGAGCGCCATCTCGGCGGTTTCGCGCAGGGTCATGCCATCGGGCATGCCCGAGGTGGCGGAGGGCTTGTCCATCGGTACGAACCACTGCGGGGTGCAGCGGTAGATGACCTTGGCCTTCGAGCGCCACGAATGCGGGTAGGAGTGGCTGTAGTCGGCCGAGGCCGAAAGCAGCGCGCCAGCCTCCTTGAGGTCCGAACAGATCGGGCCGTCAGGCGCGGTGAACTTGGGGTTGATGACCGACCCCTGACCGCCCAGCCACAGCCAGTCTTCGCGGTAGCGGCCATCGGCTTCGACCACGAACTTGGGATTGAGGCCGTTGGCCTTGCACAGCTCGAAGTCGTCCTCGCCGTGATCGGGGGCGAGGTGGACAAGGCCGGTGCCCGAATCGGTGGTGACGAAATCGCCCGCCAGCATCGGGCGCAGTTCGGCGTAGAAGCCGCCCAGGTGATGCATCGGGTGGCGCACCTTGGTGCCTTCGAGCCCTGCGCCCTTCATGAAGAAGTGCAGGTCGTGCGTTTCATGGCCCAGGCGCTTGATGAAGGCGTCGACCAGCGGCTCGGCGATGAGGTAGCGCCGACCATCGGCCTCGATCAGGTGGTAATCGATGTGGGAGCCGTAGGCGAGCGCCTGGTTGACGGGGATCGTCCAGGGCGTGGTCGTCCAGATCACTGCGTAGGCGCCGACAAGGTCGGGGTCCTGCGATTCAACGATCTCGAAGGCGACGTCGATCTGGGTCGAGACGATGTCCTCGTACTCGACCTCGGCTTCGGCGAGCGCGGTCTTCTCGACCGGCGACCACATGACCGGCTTGGCGCCGCGGTAGAGCATGTTGCTCTGCGCGAACTTCAGGAGTTCGGTCACGATGGTGGCTTCGGCGTCGAAGTCCATCGTCAGGTAGGGCTGGTCCCAGTTGCCGTTGATGCCCAGGCGCTTCAACTGCTCGCGCTGGGTATCGACCCACTGGCGCGCGTAGGCGCGGCATTCAGCGCGGAATTCCTCGGCGGGAACCTCGTCCTTGTTCTTCTTCTTCTTGCGGTAGGCTTCTTCCACCTTCCACTCGATGGGAAGGCCGTGGCAGTCCCAGCCCGGCACGTAGGGCGCGTCCTTGCCCAGCAGCGTCTGCGTGCGCACGACCATGTCCTTGAGGATGTGGTTGAGCGCATGGCCGATGTGCATGTCGCCATTGGCGTAGGGCGGGCCGTCGTGGAGGATGAACTTTTCCCGGCCTGCGCGCGCGGCGCGAACCTGGTCGTAAATCCGCTCGCTTTCCCAACGCGAAAGAATACCGGGCTCCTTCTGGGCGAGGCCGGCCTTCATGGGGAAATCGGTCTTCGGCAGGAAGACGGTGTCTTTGTAGTCGCGTTGTTCAGTCATGACCGGCCGCCACTAGAGCAATTGCGCGGTTCTTGGAAGGGAGGAAGAGTCCATGAATGGACTCTCTTTTGCCGATCAGGTCAGGGGAGCGAGAAGTTCGCGTGCCTTGACGCAGTCGCGCCCGATCTGAGTCATCATTTCCTCGATCGAGGCGAACTTGGCCTCGGGGCGGATGAAGTGGTGGAATTCCACCTCGATGACGAGGTCGTACATGTCCTCCGACACGTCGAAGAAATGCGGCTCCAGGAGTTCGACAGGCGGCTGGATCGTGGGGCGGATGCCCAGGTTCGCCGCGCCCGGAATCCGGCGTCCGTCCGGGAAATGGCCGATCACCGCGTAGATCCCGTAGTGCGGACGCAGGTAGCTTGCCATGTCGATGTTGGCGGTGGGGAAGCCCATCTGGCGTCCGAACTTGTTGCCGTGCTGGACGGGCCCGCGCACCGCGAAGGGGCGGGTGAGGAGGCGTGCGGCGGCCTCGCAGTCGCCCGCGATGAGCGCTTCGCGCACGCGGCTCGACGAGATAGGTCCATACTGGTCGTGAACGGCGGGGACGGTGCGGTTGGTGACGCCGAATCGGGCTCCGATCTCGCGCAGCACGTCCGGATTGCCCCCGCGGCCCTTGCCGAAGGTGAAATCCTCGCCGGTGACGACGCCGGCCACGCCAAGCTGGCGGTGGAGGACTTCCTCGATCCATTCCGCCGCGGTCATGCTCGCCATCAGGCGGTCGAAGTGGAGCACCAGCATGGCGTCGGCCCCGGCCGCGCCGAACAGGTCCTCGCGCTGGTCGAGGGTGGTCAGCCGGAAGGGCGCCGCGTCGGGCTGGAACAGGCGCACCGGGTGCGGATCGAAGGTCGCCACGATGACCGGGCGGCCCTCGGCGCGCGCCCAGCGGATCGCTTCGCCGACGACGGCCTGGTGGCCCTGGTGGAAACCATCGAAGTTGCCCAGCGCGACAATGGCGCCATGGAGCGAATCGGGGACGGGTACGCGGTTGTCGAGGCGAATCATGTCTGGCGGCTATAGGTTGCGCTGGAGGGTCACGAAAGCGTGAGGCGGAAAATTGCCGTTTGCCGGATGTTCCTCGCGCGCGGTCTCGCGCCAGGTGTCGTCCAGAATCGGGAAATGCGTGTCGCCGACGTAGTCCTCGTGGATTTCGGTCAGCTCGATGCGGTGGGCGTGTTCCAGGAACAGCGCGTAGATCTCGCCCCCACCGATGATCGCGATTTCGCACTCACCGGCCAGCTCCAGCGCAGCGTGCACGGTGTGGACCACTTCGGCGCCCTCGGCCTGCCACTTGGTATCGCGGGTGAGCACGATGTGGCGGCGGCCGGGAAGGGGCGAAGGGAAGCTCTCGAAGGTCTTGCGGCCCATGACCATGGGCTTGCCCATGGTCAGCGCCTTGAAACGCTTGAGATCGGCTGGAAGGCGCCAGGGCAACTGCCCGCCGAGGCCGATCACGCCGTTCGCCGCGCGGGCGGTGATGAGGAAGATGTCCTGCACCTGCCCGCTCAGTCGAAAGTCAGGCGGGTGACGTGGCCCATCTTGCGGCCGGGGCGTACATCGCCCTTGCCGTAGAGATGCAGGTGGTTGGCCGGGTCCTTGAGAATTTCGGCCCAGTCGTTCGCAGCCTCGCCGATGAGATTGCGCATTTCCACAGCGTCCGCGGCAAGTTCGGTGCTGCCTAGCGGCAGCCCACAGATCGCGCGGATGTGGTTCTCGAACTGGCAGGTGACCGCGCCCTCGATGGTCCAGTGGCCGGAGTTGTGGACGCGCGGGGCCATCTCGTTGAAGACAGGGCCCGCCTCGGTCGCAAAGAACTCCAGGGTCAGGACGCCGACGTAGTCGAGCGCGTCGGCGACCTTGGCGGCCAGGTCGCGCGCGGCAGGCACCTGCGCGGTGATCGCATCGGGTGCGGGCACGGTGCTGAGCGCGAGAATGCCGTCTTCGTGGCGGTTGTGCGCGGAATCGAAATAGCGGATTTCGCCGTCCTGGCCGCGGCACAGGATCACCGAGAACTCGGCCGAGAAGTGGACGAAGCCCTCGTAGATGAGCGGCTGGTCGGGCAGGTCGAGGCCCTCGGCGTCTTCGGGCGACATGATCCGCCACTGGCCCTTGCCATCATAGCCGTCGCGCCGGGTCTTGAGGATGCCGGGCGTGCCGATCCTGGCGATCGCGGCGCGCAGGTCCTCGGGCGAATCCACAGGCGCGAAGGGGGCAGGGGTGCCGCCCAGCTTGGTGACGAAGGTCTTCTCGGCGAGGCGATCCTGCGCGGTTTCCAGCGCGCGCGGGTGCGGGAAGACCGGCACCTCGCCCAGCGCGGCGAGCGGGGCTACTGGCACGTTCTCGAACTCGTAGGTCACCACCGCGCAGTCGGCCGCGAAGGCGGAAAGGCCCGCCGCGTAGTCGAACGCGGCCTGGGTGTGCGCCGCACTCACTTCGGCGGCGACCGAGTGGTCCTCGGGCGCGTAGATATGGCAGCGGTAGCCAAGCCGCGCGGCGGCCATCGCGAGCATCCGGCCAAGCTGGCCGCCACCAAGGATTCCGATGGTTTCGCCGGGAGCAATCATGCGCTGTCGTATCTGCCTTTGCGGTCGTGGGGGGGAGAGGGGTGGATCAGTCGGACGTCGGGCGCTCGGCGACGCTCTGCGTCTGCTTTGCGCGGAAGGCCTTGAGCCGGTCGGCGAGGCCCTCGTCCGAGGTCGAGAGGATCGAGGCGGCGAGCAGGCCGGCATTGGCCGCACCCGCCTCGCCGATGGCGAGCGTGCCGACCGGGATGCCGGCGGGCATCTGCACGATCGAGAGAAGGCTGTCCTGGCCCGAGAGCGCGCGGCTCTGGACCGGAACGCCCAACACCGGAAGATGGGTCATCGAGGCGACCATGCCCGGCAGGTGGGCGGCACCGCCGGCACCTGCGATCACGACCTTGAACCCTTCCTCTTCCGCGCTCTTGGCGAAGTCGACGAGGCGGTCGGGCGTGCGGTGGGCCGAGACGATGCGGGCATCGTAGGTGACCTCGAGCGTGTCGAGCATGTCGGCGGCGCGCTGCATCGTCGGCCAGTCCGACTGGCTGCCCATGATGATGGCGACGCGGGGCTTCTCGCTCATCTCAACGCTCCGAGAGGTAGTAGCGGTCGAGAACCGCAAGGTCGGTGTCGAGGTCGTAGACGATCGGCTGGCCGGTCGGGATCTCGAGGCCGGTGATCTCTTCATCGGAGATGCCCGACAGATGCTTCACCAGCGCGCGCAGCGAGTTGCCGTGCGCGGAGACGATCACGCAGGCGTCCGCGCTCGTCTTGAGGTGCGGCACGATTGAGCTCTCGTAATAGGGCAGGACGCGCGCGATGGTGTCCTTGAGGCTCTCGGTCTGGGGCACGTCGATCCCGGCGTAGCGCGGGTCGGAGGCGAGGTCGAACTCGCTGCCGCGTTCGAGCACCGGCGGGGGCGTGTCGAAGCTGCGGCGCCAGATCTTGACCTGGTCCTCGCCGTGCTTCTCGGCGGTCTCGGCCTTGTTGAGGCCGGTGAGGCCGCCGTAGTGACGCTCGTTCAGGCGCCAGTCCTTGGTCTCCGGGATCCACAGGATGCCCGCCTCTTCCAGCGCGAAGTGCAGCGTCTTGATCGCGCGGGTCTGCAGCGAGGTGAACGCGACGGTAGGCAGGATACCCTTGTCCTTGAGCAGGCGCCCCGCCGCGCGGGCTTCGCCTTCGCCCTTCTCGGTAAGATCGACGTCCCACCAGCCGGTGAAGCGGTTTTCGAGGTTCCACTGGCTCTGGCCGTGGCGGACAAGGATCAGACGGGGCAAGGCAGGTATCCTTTGCTGGTATCGTCGCCCCGGTGGCATCCGGCTGATGCCCCGCGCGGGCAAGGCTACGGGTCTTGGCGCAAGCCCCTAGCTTTCCGGGGGCGGTTTGGGAAGCCTGCCTGATTCGTGTCCGGCGCGCGGAGAGGGCGAGTCGCTTGCCGATTCGCTGTCGGATCCGGCCGATTCGGGTATGGCAGTGGCGCGGGCCTGCGCCTTGCGGCGGCGCAGGTTCTCGCGCAGCTTGGCCGCGAGGCGTTCCTCGCGAGTCAGGTTCTTCCCCCCGGAAACCGCAGACTTGTCGGGCTTGGGAGAGGATTTGTCGGGACCGCTCATGGCCTGTGCAATGGCCCTGCGCACGAGAAAGTGCAAGCAGCGCTTGACAATTCATTCCGGCGCGACCAATAGCGCCCCCCTGTCCTCGGGACGCTTCACTTCTCCGCGAAGAGAGGCCCATTTCCAGGACGGCGCTTTGAAATTTTCAGCGCCCGGTTCGGCGCTGCTGTAGCTCAGTGGTAGAGCGCACCCTTGGTAAGGGTGAGGTCGGGAGTTCAATCCTCCCCAGCAGCACCATTCCTCCTTTTTCCAGATATATCTGTATGACGCATTGCAGCATCTGCAGTGCGTCTTTTTCCTGCCTGTTTCCCGCAGGTTGCTGTCATGCAAGTGTGTCGCACCTGTCATGGAACTGACAGAATAACAGCATTCGCCTGTCATATTGCGCGCTTAGGGGGCCCTTCAAACACGTTTGATCAGGGTACACAGGGGCTCTCTTCCTTATGAAAAATTCCGTCCGCATTCTTGCAGGGCTGCTCGCCACCGCCGCATTTCCGGCCATGGCCCACGCCGGCGAGGTCGCCGGTCACGTCTCGGACGCCACCGGCACCCGGGCGCTGCAGTCCGCGAGCGTGCGCATCGTCGAGCTCAACCGCATCGTCGAGACGAGCCGCGATGGCAGCTACATCTTCGGTGATGTGCCCGCCGGCGACTACACGCTCGAGGTGACCTATGTGGGCGCGATCGTCGAGACCAAGACCGTCTCGGTCCCCGCTACCGGCCGGGTCGAGGGCAACTTTGCGCTTGCCGGCATCGGCGGCGAGGCGATCCTGGTCGTCGGCCAGACCGCGAACCTTGCCAGCTCGCTCTCGCGCCAGAAGGCGGCGGACGGTGTCTCCTCGGTGCTGACGCGCGATGCCATCGGCCAGTTCCCCGACCAGAACGTCGCGGAATCGCTGCGCCGCCTGCCCGGCGTCAACATCCTCAACGACCAGGGCGAAGGGCGCTACGTCTCGGTGCGCGGCCTGGCTCCCGATCTCAACGCGACCTCGCTCAACGGCGTGCGCGTGCCTGCGCCTGAATCCGATTCGCGCGGCGTCGCGCTCGACGTGGTCTCCTCCGACCTCATCGAATCGGTCACCATCAAGAAGTCGCTGACCCCCGACATGGACGCCGACACCATCGGCGCCTCGATCGAGATCAAGACCACCAGCGCCTTCGACCTCAAGAAGCCGACCTTCACGGTCACCGCCGAGGGCAGCTACAACGACTATGCCGACACGGTCACCCCCAAGGGTGCGTTCAGCTTCTCGGCGCCTGTCGGCGACAGCTTCGGTATCTCGGGCGGCGTGAGCTACTACGAGCGCAAGTTCGAGACCGACAACGTCGAGTCCGACTTCTGGGACGAGGCCGACGGCGAGGCGTTCAGCCCGACGGTCGAGTACCGCGACTACGACGTGAAGCGTAAGCGCCTCAACGCCAACCTCAACTTCGACTGGCGCGCCTCGGACACCACCACCGCCTACATCAAGGGCGTGTGGAGCCAGTTCGACGACCACGAGTACCGCAACCGCACCACCTTCGACTTCGGCGAGGATCCGAGCGCCTTCGGTGCGAACGGCCCAAGCTTCAGCGACGAGGACGGCGAGATCACCGTCGAGCGCGATCTCAAGGACCGCTTCGAGCGCCAGCGTATCCGCACCGTTGCCCTGGGCAGCGACACCGACACCGGCACCTGGAAGTTCAACTGGGTTGCCAGCTGGTCGAAGTCCACCGAACTGGAGAACAACTCGGTCGACCCGATCCGCTTCAAGCGCGATTTCGAAGGCGATGGCCTGACCATCGATTGGGACTACTCGGATCCGCGCGTGCCGACTTACACCGCCTCGAGCGGTGCGGCGCTGCTCAACGATCCGGACTCCTATGAATTCGACAAGATCGACCACACCACCCTCTCGGACAGCCAGGACGAGGAATGGGCGATCAAGGCCGACCTTGCGCGCACCTTCGCGATGGGCACCGGCGACCTGACCCTGCAGGCAGGCGGCAAGGCGCGCTGGCGCACGAAGTCCTATGACTTCAATGTCACCACCTACAAGGACGGCGACATTCCCTACACGATGGACGGCTGGACGGGCGAGCAGACCTATCGCCTCGCCGACATCGACCTGGGCCCCGTCAGCTACAAGGGTGCGGGCAAGGACTTCCTCGCGCAGTACGGCGACACGCTGGAAATCGACACCTACGGCTCGGCCTACGACTCGGCGGTCAGCGATTACCGCGTGAAGGAAGACATCTACGCCGGTTATGCACTTGCCCGCTGGGACTCGAGCGACCTGCGCGTGGTGGGCGGCGTGCGCATGGAGCACACGAAGAACACGCTTGAAGGCAGCACCGTCACGGACGACGAGGACAACTTCGAGCTGCCTCCGGTCGAAGCCCTGCGCTACAAGCGCAGCTATACCGACTGGCTGCCCAGCCTGACCTTGCGCTACTCGCCGCAGGACAACATCGTGGCGCGTATTGCCGGCTC